>JAISPG010000002.1 GCA_031275085.1 Bacteroidales bacterium
AACACATAACCGATTTATGGAGTCATTAAGGGACAGAAAGATAGCTTTCTGGAAAATGTTTTCTCATTTTCAGAAACCAAACAAGGAACTAATAAGAGTTTGTGTAATTAATTATTGAAGTTAATATAATAATTGTTTCTCTGCAGATTGGAATGAATCCGGTACCGGAGAATAAAAATATTATGAGAATAAAAATTTCTCAGGATTTTTATTACAGAATTTCATTATAAGATCATCGGGCAGTATGGAGTCTTCAAATATTCTTAAATATTCGGTATATGAATTAACTTTATTAAGATTAATGTTGAAATCGGAACCGAACATTATGCGGTCCATGATGATTTTCTGCTCATCTTTTTCAAATTCTTTGATTTCTTCCATAATGGTTTTAAAGTAATTTTTAGCGATTATACTGAAAGAAAAATCAGAATACACATTAGGATATTCAAGCATAAGTTTAAATATTTTTATCCGCCAGTCATTTTGTTTAAAAATTCCATAACTTCTGTAATATTGTTGTCCTAAGTGAGCAAAATTAATTTTTAGTCCAGGATATTTTTTTAAGATTTCCGAATATCTGTCAGGTGAAGTATATTTCCACGCTTCTTCGGGTGCAATTATTCTATAACCACCATCATCGCAATGTGTTGTTACCGGGATATTTTTTTCAACGGCAAAATTATATATTAATTCAACTTTTTCTCTTTCCTTTTTGTCTGATGGCCATGGGTCAAATCCCAAAGGCGGATATAATTTGATACCGGCAAAAAGGGCAGATCTGGATGCCATGCTTGTAGAACGTTTTACCGGTTCATATCTTCGCAGGTATCGGTGAAGGAATTTTTCAATTTGTTTCAACTCATAAGAAGGAGTATTGATTCCTAAAAAAGGATATAATTCTAATTTTGAATCAGGATTTTTTTTGTAAAATTCATTTACACTGCTGTAGAATGATTCGGCAAAGTATTCAACATCCTTATTCTGTTTTATATTATAATATAAATTTTCATAATTTTGATATGCTACGTTAAAATCCATTACCAGGGGAGTCATACAATATTTGTCAAAATTCATTTCCCTTATCCTGAACTCACCCTCTTTTATAAAAGGTTTTTCTTTGGCTGATTTAAGGAAAAAGCCATTTAAGTCATTTTCTACGAGATCAATTATTTCTGATTGGGAATGTGACATTACATTTAACAGGTTCGCCAGTTTTTCTATAGCATGTTTGTTGTTTGAGTCAATTATATAATCGGGGGACAATAAGAACTTTACGGCTTCATTTCCCAGTTTGTCTTTAAATTCGTTAACATAAACAAAAAAATTTGGTTGTGTCAGATCAAGTATATGACAGTGTACATCATAAAAAATTTTTTCTGTAATTTTTTTCATGTTGTTTCGTTTTAATAATGTAAATATAAATAAAATCTGATTATTTGTAATTTTTTTCAATTTTTTCTGTAAATTAGCTGAGTAATGAGTGTTCGTTCCGTTGCACATTTGGATCTGGATAGTTTTTATGTTTCTGTAGAGCGGCTCAGGAATTCAAAACTTGTTGGCATACCTGTTATTATAGGGTGGGATTCCGAGAGAGGTGTAGTTGCTTCCTGTAGCTATGAAGCCAGAGCATTTGGAGTAAGATCTGCAATGCCTGTAAAAAAGGCTAAACAGTTATGCCCAAAAGCTATAATCGTTCGTGGAGATATGAATATATATTCACATTATTCTCACATGGTTACCGACATAATAGCAGAAAAAGCTCCTCTTTGGGAAAAAGCAAGTATTGATGAACATTATATTGATATTACAGGACTTGATAAGTTTTATGGAAACTTTAAATGGACAAAAGAACTTAAAGAGTTTATTATTAAAAATACAGGTTTGCCGATCTCTTTCGGATTATCGGTTAATAAAACAGTAGCTAAAATAGCCACTAATGAAATAAAGCCTTCGGGAGAGCTATACATAGAAGCCGGCAGGGTAAATGAGTTTTTGGATCCCATGCCTGTAAAGAAAATACCAATGCTTGGCAAACACACATGTGAACTTTTAAATTCTAAAGGAATATATGATATAAAAACTTTACGTCTTACTCATGTTGCTTTTCTTGAAAAAATGCTGGGAAAAAATGGCAGGATATTGTGGGAAAAGGCTAATGGTATTGATGAAACACCTGTTCTGTCAAATCATGAAAGAAAATCCATAAGTACTGAAATAACATTTGAATATGATATTGATGATATTGGAAAAATAAATTCTTTATTATCCGGTATGGTCGAAAAGTTAGCCTACAGGCTGAGAAAAAATAAATTTCTTACATCTTGTGTGGCAGTTAAAATAAGATATTCCGATTTTGAAACGGCAACATTTCAGAAACAGGTTCCGTATACAGCATTTGACCATATTCTTACTCCGGCAGTAAAAGATATTTTCGAAAAATCTTATCGTAAAAATAACTTAATAAGGTTGATCGGTGTAAAATTTACAAACCTGGTGCATGGAGAACCTCAGCTTAATTTGTTTGAAGATACTCAGGAAATGTTGAGTTTATATAAAAGCCTTGATGATATAAAGGATAAATTCGGTGAAGACATTATTTCCCGATCTGCTTCAAAAACTGAGTGGAAGCGGGGAGAGGATAGTTAAAACAAATATAAATCACAATAATAAGTAAATAAGATTTTTTCAGTATATCTCATTTTCTTATTTGTATCTGTATAATATTTATTTTTCATAATTTTATATATATAATAATTGGGTTAAGAATTTGTTTAAAATAAATAAGAATAATGATCTTTATTTTATTTACATTTGATATCGGAAAATGATACTTTGGAAAAAAATAATATTACTCGTGTTGATCACGTTTTTTTCGATATTTCAGATATGGTTTTTGTTCTGTTTGCCTGCTCCTTTATTTGAAGACCCGTATTCTGTTGTTGTGCTGGATAAAAATAAAGAACTTTTAGGTGTAAAGATTTCAAATGACGGGCAGTGGCGGTTTCCTGAAACAGATAGTATATCACACAAATTTAAAATATGTATTACTACTTATGAGGATAAAAGATTTTTTTATCATTTTGGAGTAGATCCTATTGCTGTAGTTAGGGCAATTGAACAAAATTATTCCAATTCGCGTGTTGTAAGCGGAGGTTCAACTATAACTATGCAAACAGTTCGTTTATTCAGAAAAGGAAAAGAGAGGACATTCGGCGAGAAAACAATAGAGGCTTTAATGGCTGTAAGGCTAGAATTAAAATATTCGAAAAATGAAATTTTAAACCTGTATGCATCACATGCTCCTTTTGGTGGTAATGTTGTCGGGATTGAAGCTGCTGCATGGCGTTATTTTGGTCGTGTACCGGCTCAATTGTCCTGGGCAGAAAATGCTATGCTGGCAGTTTTGCCGAATGCTCCTTCCATGATACATACCGCACGCAACAGAGATATGTTGAAGCTAAAAAGGGACAGGCTTTTGCATAAGTTATATAAAGAAGAATATTTAACATTAACAGAACTGGAACTGGCTATTGAAGAGGAAATACCGGAACATCCGCAGTCATACCCTATGTATGCATATCATCTTGTAAACAGAGCAGCAAAGGAACACGCAGGAACAATAAATAAAATAGAAACAACTGTTGATATAAAACTGCAAAAACAGACCAATGATATAATAAAAAGATATAATGATCAATATTTACAAAGTGGAATTAATAATATTGCTTGCCTTGTTTTGGAAGTAGAAACCGGGAATACTGTTATATATATAGGAAATGCCGGTTTTAATTCTGATGTTCCGGAAAAAGATGTGGATATGGTTGCTGCAGTTAGAAGTACCGGAAGTCTGTTAAAACCTTTTTTATATGCTGCAATGTTAAGTTCCGGGGGTATTTTACCAAAATCTCTTCAAAAGGATATACCAACAAGAATGGGTGGCTTTTCTCCTGAAAACTTTGACAGGAAGTATGAAGGTGCGGTATTTGCTGACGAAGCTTTGGCAAGATCGCTTAATATTCCTTTTGTATATATGTTGAAAGAATATGGAGTCTTGAAATTTTTACATATACTTCAATCTCTTGGTTTAAAGACTATTAATAAAAGTTCGGAACATTATGGATTATCACTTGTGCTCGGAGGGGGCGAATCAAGCCTTTGGGATATGTGTTCGGCATATGCATCAATGTCGAGAAGCCTGAAGAATTTTACAGCTAACGATTCCAGATATTTTTTGCAGGATTACCGTAAAGCCGGTTATGTAAAAAATTATGTAGAAAAAGAAAATAAAAATAAACTCAGGGAAAATAGTTTTTTATCGGCTGCATCAATATGGTATACATTTGAAGCAATGGCATCTCTTAACAGACCGGGGCAGGAAAAGCAGTGGGAACAATTTTCGTCGCGACAAAAAATATCATGGAAAACCGGTACTAGTTTTGGTTTTAAGGATGCCTGGTCGGTTGCCGTAACACCAAAATATGTGGTCGGGATTTGGGTCGGAAATGCAACAGGAGAGGGAAAATCCGGAATTGTAGGTTTAAATGTAGCAGCCCCTGTTCTGTTTGAAGTCTTAAATGTTCTCCCAGACTATGACAGATGGTTTGACTTTCCTTTTGATGAGTTGATGCTGTTACCTGTTTGCAGGAAAAGCGGATATCTTGCCGGGCAGGATTGCGACCTTATTGATTCTTTGTGGATGCCCAGAACAGGAGCTAACTCAAATATTTGCCCGTACCACCGCAAAATAAACCTTGATGAAACAGAAACGTTTATTGTAAACTCAAATTGTTATCCTTTCGAAAAAATAATAAGAAAGTCATGGTTTGTTTTACCTCCTGCAATGGAATATTATTATAAAGTAAAAAAACCATGGTATCAGACTTTACCTTCAGTAATGGAAGGATGCAATGATTTTTCCGTAAATTCATCAAAAGAAATTATGGATATTATATATCCAAACAAATTATCACGTGTTTATATTCCTGTGGACATAAACTCTGATACGTTACCGGCTGTTTTTCATGTTGCACACAGAGATAATGATGCTCTGATATATTGGTATATTGATGATAACTATATTGGTACAACTAAAGATTTTCATGAAAAGGAATTTAAGTTGCCATCCGGTAAATATATACTTAATCTTATGGATAATAAAGGAAATAAAATGTCAAGGAGCTTTTCGGTGGTAAGTGATTTATAAGTTGAAATTCGTTTTTTATCTAAACATTTTTTTCACTACACCTAACTTTACGTTGAACCTTAGTTTTAAATAATTTAAAAGTGACAAATCCCTTTAACTTGTAAATATCAACTTAATTTACTATATTTGTTAAATATTAAAGTATTAAGTTTTTATTAAATGAAAAAAACAGTAATTATTTTACTTTTTGCTTTCTTATATGTTTTTTCTATAGCTCAGGATGAAGGATCCGGTAAAAAAATAAAAAAAGGATGGAACTTTGGAGTATTACCTGCAATATCATATAATTCAGATCTTGGATTTCAATATGGAGCATTAATAAACTTATATAATTATGGAGACGGTTCAACTTTTCCAAAATACCGTCATTCTTTTTATGCAGAAGTAAGCCGTTACACAAAAGGATCGGGCATATATCGTTTTTTTTATGATTCGGAATACCTTATTCCTGGAATACGTTTTACAGCAGATTTTGTTTATTTGCCTGAACAAGCTCTTGATTTTTATGGATTTAACGGGTATAATGCAGTATACAATCCGGATTTCACAGATGAAAAATCACCGGAATACATATCCAGAGTATTTTATAAACATTCAAGAAATTTGCTTAGGGCTAAAATAGATCTCAGAGGTGGAACCGGTTTAAAAAATTTAACCTGGGTAGCCGGATACAGATTTATGGATATAAAAACAGGTTCTGTTCCTATTAATAAGCTTAATAAAGGAAAAAATGCTGAAGATATGCTTCCTGATGTTCCGGGCTTATATGATAAATATGTTGAGTGGGGAATTATATCTCAGGATGAAGCAAAAGGCGGGATTAGTAATAATCTGAAAGCCGGACTAGTATATGACACTCGTGATAACGAACCGAATCCAATGAAGGGAATTTGGTCGGAGATAGTACTTCTTAACAGTTTTAGCGAAAATTATATATTTGGGAAATTGGCTGTAACTCATCGCCAGTATTTTACAATAGTTCCCGAAACTTTGTCTTTTGTATACCGTATAGGTTATCAGGGAATTGTTTACGGAAAAGCTCCTTTTTATATGTTGCCTTACATGGTTTACTCATATATGCCGTCATCAACTTTAGACGGGTTAGGTGGTAACAAATCAGTTAGAGGTATTATTCGTAACAGGGTGGTAGCGGATGGTGTCGCTTTTGCAAATCTGGAATTCCGTTATAAATTTGTTCATTTCAGATTTATAAAACAAAACTGGTATGCAGCATTGAATCCTTTTTCAGATGCAGGAATTACAGTTCAAAAAACAAAACTTGACCTTTCAGGAGTTCCAGAAACGGTCAATATTTCAGATTATTTTGATACAAATGCAGAAACTGTTCATATCACATATGGTTGCGGGCTACATGTTGCAATGAATGAGAATTTTGTAATAGCAGCAGATATTGGTATGCCGGTGAAAAAAGAGGATGGTAAATTAAGAGTTTATATAGGAATGAATTGGTTGTTTTAAATATAAATCAAATAAGAATATATGAAAAAGACTATTATTTTGACTTTGATCACAATCTTACTATTTTCTTTTTTTTCGTGTAACAGCCCCAAAAAAGACGTTAAAAAGATGTTGGAAAAAATGACTGAATTTACTGATATTCTGAATAATGCTGCTGAGGATGGAATACTTGATGATGATGAAATAACAGTTATCTTAAATATGTTTGACGAAATAGAATCAATTGTTCAGAAATATAATGAAGGATCAGATAAAAGAGAAGAATTTGACGAATATCTGCTTGAATATGACGATGAAGTAAAAGAAATTACCGGAAAAATGATAAGAGCATATTCAAAAATAGCTCAACTTGAAGGTGCTGACAAGTTAAATAAAATATCAAAAATATAATACTATAAATTACTGTATTTTAAATATTTAGGAATTGGATTGTAAAAAAATGTATTAAAAAATTTGAATTATATAATTTTTTTTCCGAACTTTGCATTATAGAGTATAGTTAAATTATTGTTAAAAAATAGGTAAAAAATATAGAGAGGAAACCGAAAATCTCCAAAAGAGTAGGTGTTATTTTATTTAAATTAATGTGTTTATGAAAAAATTATTTTTATTATTTGCTGCTTGTGGTTTAATCTTTGCTGCTTCTTGTAATAAAGAAAAAGATTGTAATTGTAAATATGATGTTTATGTTGATGGTGAAATTATTGAAATGCCTGCAGAATATGAATCTGTTTATGGTTCTTATGATATTACTATTGACGGAAAAGATATCAAAAATTGTGATGATATGAACACAACAACTCCAGTTTTAACTTATGAATTTAAATTAGCTTGTTCAGAAAAATAATCTGAAAATATAAAACAAAAGTCCACATTTTTAATGTGGACTTTTGTTTTATATATTAATACCTAAGACCAAAAATATGAAAATATTTATTACAATAATAAGAATATTACTTGGATTTGTTTTTTTATGTTCTGCATGTTTTAAATTAATTTCTGCAGATGAATTTGAATTGTACATTTACAGTCATAATATTTTAAGTTTAAATCTTTCTATTGTTGCTGCCAGGCTTGTTATCGGATTTGAATTTTTTATAGGTCTTATGTTGATAATCAATATATACTCAAAGCAAATTTGGTATATTTCTGTTATAACGTTATTTATTTTTACTATATATTTAGCTATTGTTGCAATAAGTGGTAATACGGATAATTGTCATTGTTTCGGAGAGATCTTAAGAATGACACCGCTGGAATCAATAATAAAAAATATTATTCTGTTGGCTTTGTTTCTTCCTTTAAGAAAAGAAAGCGGGTATAATTTTAAATATAAGATTCCGGTTACAGTAATTGTTTTTTTGATAGGTTTTAGTATACCTATGATCGTTTCCCCTCCTGATTTTTTATTTTCTGAAAAATATGCGGAAATGGCTGTTGTTAATGAAGATGGTTTTGAAACGATTATTTTCAATAATGAGGATTTTCCTATAGATCTTACAAAAGGTAAAAGAGTAGTATGTTTTTATAGCCCTTCTTGTCGGTTTTGCAGGCTCTCTGAAAAGAAAACCTCATCTATGATAGTGCGTAATGATTTGGCTGTTGATAGCTTTGTAAATATTTTCTGGGGAAACCCAGAAGAGTTAGATCAGTTTTATTCGGATAATTCAATAAGCTATCAACAAACTTTTATTCCTATGATGGATTTCTTCAAAATAACGGAAGGTAAAATGCCTTTAATTTTACTTGTAGAAGATGGTAAAATAGTTGAAAAATTCGGATATAGGGGAATTGATGAGAAGATTATAGTCAGTTTTTTATCTGAGTAAGTATTTGTTTAATATTAAATAGAAGCGCTATTTATGATATTTGTTGGAGTTTCTTCCTTTTTTCTTAATAATATAATATCCTCCGTTTTTTTTCGCACCGCGATACTCAATTAATTCCAGTTCTTTCAGATTTTTTATACTTCTCTGAAGTGTCCTTTTGGGTTTATTTGTTGCTTCGGATATTTCATAAAATTTACAGTTCGGATGTTCAGATATATATGTAAAAATTTCATTTTCAAGAAGATTTAGTTTAAAATTTGAATTTAATTTATTGTTTTTTGGTGCCAGATTCTGAAAATTGTTAGTTTTTATTGCGCCATTTTTGGTTTTTATAGGTTTTATATTTTCTTTTATTGTGCCAATATTGTCAATGTCATTAGGAAAATTAATTTTATGTTTTTCTAATACAGGTAAAACCTCTTCTTTGTAGTTTGCAGAAATTTGTAATTTTATTCTTTTGTCATTTTCAAAGAAATCTAAAATAACATAAAAATCGTCATAACCAACAACTTTAGAAAGCATAATTATATTACTTTTACTGATCCGTAAAAATGTTTTTTGAGGCAATAATTTTCCTACCATTTTAAGAGGGATATACTGAAAGTATTTTTTCCCGTCTATCATATGAAAATAAGTATAGTTTCTATTATGAGACATATATACGATATCGGATGTTTTTATGATTTCAATATCTTTATCGGACTTCATAACAGCTATGGTGTGGGCAGTATTCGCTATTGCACGGCTTTCTGCAATATATTTTGAAGACATATCTTGATAAAGTCTAACAACAAAAAAGAAAAGAAAGAAACATATATTTTTTATTGTACAAAGAAAAAACTGAACTTGCAAGTAATGGCTTAGTATTTCTTTTTTCAGATCTTTAGGATAACAATTAATGGTGATGGGTTTAAATAATAAATATTCTCCTACTGATACTAAAAGGATTGATAAAACTGTAATAATCCAATATATTGCTAATTTCCCCTTTTGAAAATATTTTGGAATAAGAAATAAATAATTGAAATATACCATAAAAATGATCATTGCCAAGTAAATATATTCTTTATATATTAAATCTCCTGACGAAGGTCTTAAGAAAGAATAATTTACAAAAAAGTAGAGAACTGCTGCCCAGAAAAGGATTTGCCATCCTATATTTAGTAATATGTTAATTTTTGATTTCATTTGATAGTTTTTTACTAAAGTAGAAAATCTTTTTTATTAAACAATAAAAATCAACCATATTTTCGTCATGGTCTCGTCATATTTTATCATGTCCAAGTTTTTTTTAAAAAAAGCTATTTTTCCTGAAAAATTATTGTAATTTGTTAATAATTAGTGAAGAGTATGTAAAATAATTTAAATTTTAGCGATATGAAAAAAATGTACATTGTGGTATTTTTGTTTTTAGTATTATTTTCTGTTTTATCTTGTGTAAAAACAGAGACTAAGCAGTTGGATATTGATTACGTACATCGTGCAGTTCCTATTGAAAATACCTTGAAAAGTTCTGGCTATTCCAGCGGTTCATATTTGTTGGCAGGGGCTTTTGGTCATCCGGCAGAAGGTTGTGGAGGATGTATAATGTTTGGAGGAAAATCTGTACACAGAGACTGTTCCGGACATGGAAATGCTTGCGGATCTTCTTCTGCTGTTTCTGTTTATAGCGCCTCAGCAGGCTATTATAATGCTGTTACCACTGGGAAATATGGATTTACAGATGAAGATTTTTTTCTTATGCCTGACCGTTCTTTCCTTGTTGTAGATAAAGAAGACAATCAGCTTTGGCTTAACATCCCTGAACAATTATCCATAAGAGATACAGCAACTATGCAGTTTACATTTTATAATTTGTATTTTTCAAATTATCAGGTGTTTGATAATGATTAAAGATTTGAATACTGAGTGTTCAGAATTAAAATAATATTTTCTAACATAAAAAAGCAGTTAAGAAAGTATGAAAATGACAACTACAGAGTTATATAATTTTTATAAAATTTATAAATTGTTATTCAAAATATTATATTTTATAATACGTGCAGTTCAACATTAATTCACTGTAAACTTATATACTCTGTAGTTTTTTATTGGCTTTGAGTTTAGAACAGATGTTGGGATAAGGGATAGGATTGTGATAATATTTATTTTAGTGGTAATATCAGATTTACTGTGTTGAAATAATAGTACATAAGTAAATTGTTTTGATTTAGGAAATTATGAACTGATAATTCAATTACTAGTTCATAAAATTGGAAAAAAGTTTAGAGCATGTGTCAAAATCATCAAATACTAACTGTTATAAGTTATAAATATAAAAAAGAAAGAACATGAAAAAGAGAATTACAACAATATTGATTTTTATTCTGCTGTTTATTGCAGGCATTTTACAATCACAGGAAATGGACTGGCAGTATGCCCATGCATTCGGAGGAAGTTACGGAAGCGACCTTTCTCCGTTCAACAAAGCCTATAACCTGATAACCGACGATTACGGCAATGCATATGTATTCGGCACCTATGGCCCACATACCAGTTTTAATGACAGCACATTAAAATTCTTTTCCGACGGCACCCGGGGAAGTTTTATAGTAAAATACAACTGTTCAGGCGGTGTAGATTGGTTCAAGGCAATTTCCAATGCCGAACAATATAGTGATCAGGGCTCGCATATGATATTAAAAAACGGTTATTTATACCTTATGGGAACTACACATATCGACAGTTATTATAAAACCTGGTTTATGGATACAACCATATACGGCAGTCAGCTGAGCCGGCCATATACATACCCCTGGCAACCTACAAGTTATACTTATATAATTAAGATGGATACGCAGGAAGGCAGTATTGTTGATTATCATTTATTACATCTTGAAAGAACAAGTCTTAGTAAAAATAATTCCTTATGGATGGATTGGACGGAAAAACGTGCATTTATGATAGATAATGAAGGTAATTATTATGTTCCTGCAAGATTTTCCACACAATATTCAAATATACTATATTGTGATAATGTTGCGATAATAGATCCTGTAGAATTAGATATTATTGGAGAATCAGATACATATATTCCTTATTTATTAAAATTTGATTCTGATTTTAATTTTTTATGGTATAAACCATTTTTCTCTGCAGTCAGCGACACCAGAGTAGGAGGGGTCGGTTTTAATATTTCCGATATGTATTGCAGTGCGGATAATAATATTTTTATGACAGGTTATGTCGATTATTTAAATTATAATTCCGATATATTTCCTCTTGATATTTATTTTAATAATGAACAAAGTATTACTATAGATCATAGTGAAAATAAGGTTGGTTATATTTTGAAAATGAACAGTACCGGAAATATATTATGGAGCCGGCAGTCAAGAGGATTTAATAGCGATCCCAATGGCGGTAGTGTTAGTACTTTTGAAACCATAAGCGTATACGAAGAAAGCAATGATATCTTTGTAAGTGGCTATGCACAGCAAGATACAGAACTATATAGAAATGGCGGGCTTATAATCGGTACAATATTAGGAGATTCGGATACCATAAAAGGACATTTTGCAAGTTCGCAAGGTTATTCAGGTATTATAGCTAATTATGATATGGATGGTAATTATAAAGGAGTAATAACACCTGTTACGGTAGGAAGCTATGTAAGCCGTGCCTGTCTTTATGATAATAAAATACACGCTTTGGTAAAATGGGACGGAGGAATACTACAACATGAAGATTCTACATATAATTATGCAATAGGAACAGTAGGTTTATCTTTATGTTCTTGGGATGTGGATGGCAATGCCCTTAATCTTTCTACAAATATTACCAGTTCTATAAATCTAAATATGTATCCACAGGAGCTCAGCATCAACAACAGAGGCGAGATTGTAGTAGCGGGTAATTTTGATAATACTCTTGGTTTTGGTGAACATGCAATAAGCACGGGCGGCGCCCCGAGATATATGTTCATAGCCAAATACGGTTTCCCTTGTGCCGTTCAGGGCGAGTCGAGCGGAATTTTCTGTTATGGAGATGTTTACGATGGAACAACATTGACTTATAGCGGGGATTATACATTTATATACGAATCATCAATTTCCGGTATAGATAGTGTTCATACCCTGCATGCAACAGTACATCCACAATTGCTTACAGACATAAGGGACACCACAGTCTGCACAGGCGATAGCTTTACATTAACAGCAGACAGTGGATACAGTTCATACTCGTGGAGCAGCGGTTCGCAGACCAACACCGAGACTTTACAGTTCGATCAGGCTGGTAATTATACAATCTATGTAAGCATTACTGACGGAGTCTGCTACGGAATTGACGAAATTGAAGTAACTGCAGAAATTTGTACTGACACAAAAGAGATATTATTACCACAAATATCAATATGTCCTAATCCTGTTACGGATATTTGCCGTATTGATATAGACGGTGCGAAACTTTCGGAAATAACAATAATAGATATTTACGGACGTGAAATATTAAAACCGAAATCGGCAGAATTTTCCGTTGCAGGATTAGCAGAAGGTATTTATATTGCCAGAGTTAAGTTTGCAAATGATAGAGTTGCATATGGAAAATTGAAGATCAATTGAAGATTGTTGGCGATTGGGCATTAATGTAAATAGATTTAATCTAAGGAATAAAAAACAAAAGAGATGAGAAAAATAGTTGATTTTAGGTTTTATCTTTCCAAAAAGGAATATAAACGTGTAAGTAACGGAGTATAAAAGTTGTTTAAACTCAATCAGCAACATGAGTTTAAATAAATTTTGCATTGTTTATTACGTATAGAGATTAATGGATTTTATAGCGCATAA
This sequence comes from Bacteroidales bacterium, assembly GCA_031275085.1. GTDB lineage: Bacteria > Bacteroidota > Bacteroidia > Bacteroidales > ML635J-15 > Bact-19. The sequence continues at coordinate 13,338 of JAISPG010000002.1, forward strand.
AATCACGTTCGGCTGTTTAATGTTGATCGTGTAGGATTTATATGCTTCCAATAAAGGTCTTAACATGTAGTTGAATTACTAAATATTTAAATGACAGTAGTTAAATTAAAAATTAAGGAATAATGAGAGTTAGAAAAAGAATTGCAAAAAGCCCGGCTTGAAATACATTAAATACTTGTCTTTACATATAAGTCGGGCATAAAACCAAAAAAGAGATAAATAATTTTATTACTATCAAAATTTTTTACGAATATGAAAAAGTTTTTTATAGTTTTTATGACTTTATTGTTGTTGGCAACGGTAAAACTTGTTGCACAATCGCCGGTGCAATGTGATATATTTATAAGGAGTGGCTTTGACTCCGAGTGTATAACCACTTTGGTGGGCAAAGATGAGAGACCCAATATAGAACATGAACAGACACCATGTATATTGGCATGCTCCGGTTCCGAGGTTATTTATTATGCAGAAAACCTTCCTTCCAGTTCGGTGGCAGAATGGACAATAACAGGAGCGCAGAATTTTTATGTAGGCGGTAATGGAAATTTTGTTACGGTATTGTGGCCTGACGAAGCTGTTTTCGGAAACATAGCTTTACAGGTAACATGTTCGGATAATTCTGTATGTTTTACTGAAATTTGCATTGAAATTATAGAGAAGCCTACAGCAGGGATTATTTCAAATCCTATGGAAACCGAAATTATAAATTCTGTACAACATCTATATGTATGTGATGGTCAGAGTATAGATTTTGTAAGTAATTCTACAGGATCTGCCGATGCCCCTATTGTAGGATATTATTGGGCAGACGGATATAATACCTGGTCGACAGAAGGTATAAACATAGTTGCTTCATATAATTTGTATGGCGAAGAATTACATCTGATTCATAAAGTAATTAATGAATGCGGCTGCTACGATGAAGTACTTTATGTAGTGCATATATCTAAAAATCCCAGATTAAAAGTTGATTGTTACGGAACTACATGTGAAGATAAAACCGTTATTTACGCAGCTGTAGAGGGTAACGAATGTGAAAACTATTTATGGTCGGTATACGGGGGAGAAATAATATCGGGACAGTCAACAAATACGATCCAGATACATTGGAACGATGTTGATGACAATGGGTACGGATATTTGGCCGTCGACAACAGGTTGTGCGATCCCGAAGGATGTCCGTACCATACATATTTACCTATTCCTATAATTGTTGACTCTGTAAATATATCCGGACCCGATACAGTATGTGTTGGCGAAGTTGTTATATTTGAAGCTCCTTTGTGGGGTTCTACTTCTTATCGTTGGTATATAGATCCTTATAGTAGTCAGGATGTTTCAGTATTTTTTGGCACTACCCGGAATAAATACCCTCTGATGTTTAATTCTCCGGGCACCTATACAATAAGTCTTGATTACGAAAATGACTTTTTAGAGTGTACCGGGACAGCCCGTGAAAAAACTGTTATCGTAAAAAAACCTTTCAAAATACTTTCTGACGAACAAGCTTGTGCAGGAAGCGAAGTTATATTTGGCACCGATGCAGGTTCGGGAGGAAATCTGGAATTCCTATGGAAAGTTTATGATAATAATATGTTATTAATATTTGAATATATAGGAAGTGAACTAAACTATATGTTCCTCACTCCGGGCAATTATACAATAACGGCATACAACGATCTGTTTTGTGCCGTATCAAGAAAAGCTATTGAAATATTAGAACTTCCGCCTGCACCTGAGCCGGATGTTACCGGTTGGGACTCAAAAATATGTATTGGAAAGGGTTATGTATATGAAACCCAGAATGAGCCTCCTTATTTCTTGCATTGGGAATCTTGCGGGGACCCGGAAATGTTTGATGCAAATGAATATAATGTGAGTTTCAATAATATATGCGATATTTATTTAATGAATGTTGATCCTATTACAGGGTGTATGTCAGAACCGTTTATTTTTGAACTTGAAGAATTTGTACCACAAAGTATAAACCTTGGAAATCCGGAAATATGTGCAAATGCTTTCGATTATATACAGGTTCCTGAAGAAAATAATGTTCTGTACGAATGGTTTTCTTTATCGGCCGACATGCTTTCTATAGGGGTTGATCGCTATTCCAACAGGGTAGGAATACAGGCAAATAATGCAGACGGTATTGCAAACCTTAGATTAAGACGTACTTATTGTGATACTTATGTTGATGATACTATTCCTGTTACTGTTATACCGGGAATTATACCCGAAATAGATTATCCTGCAACCATATGTCAGGGAACAAGTTATCTCCTAAGATCTGCAAATACCGGAAATACTATTGCAGGAACATGGACCTGGACAATAGAAGGTAATACATATACTACCAATAATGCAACACAGACAAGCAGAAACTACACATTCCAGAATACCGGAACGGTAGCAGTAAGATTGAGCTTCAGAGGCAACGGATGTGTAAATACTTATGAAACTGTTGTTTCTGTTAATGTGGTACCTTCTCCCGATGTAAGTTTAAGTTTCTTACCTAACGGCAGTACAGGAACATTATCTGTTTCCGACCAGCAGGGAGGGAATACATACTCATGGAGTACCGGACAGACGGGAAGTCCCATAACGGTTAGTGCTCCTTTTGATCCTGTTTATTATTGTACGATAACAAATTCTTACAATTGTATATTTATGGATAATGTATCGACAGTTATTGATAGCTCCGGAGGTCCGTGTCCACCTCTCAACAGAGATATAGGTGTTAATGTGAATTGTGGTTCGGCAACATTTTTATACAGCAGTGCATCTGTAGGTACTACAAATAAATACTGGGATATAGATTTTAATTCGGCAGCTCCTAATCCCGTAGTGAATCCCGTTAATAATAACGAAGCTTCCGCAACATTCAGAAATGCCGGAACATACAGGATCGTTGTTGCTGAAATATATAACGGATGTGAATATGTTACCGACAGTTTTTTTGCTGTACCACTTATTCCAAGGATGGCTGTTACACACGAATGCCCTGGTGGTAACAATAATATTAGGCTGAACCTGCAAAATGCCAGTGACTATATTGCAGGGTTAAATATGAGTTTAGTATGGCGTGTTAACAACACTATAGTATATCCCGATGTAAACGGGTATGTTACCGTTCCTGCGGCAATAAATACTGTAAAGCTTAGTATTACATATACTTACAATGGTGTTACTGAAACCTGCCATATTGAGGAAACATTTAACCATGTAAGGTCTAATGTGACATTCAGTACAAATCCTACTGTATACTGCGAAGGTACTCCCATACAGTTTACCGATAACTCGGCTACTCCTGTTTCGTGGAGATGGTCTTTTGGTCCAAATATATATAACTTAAGCCAGAATCCTAAGCAGACTTTCCAAAATTCAGGGTACGTTAGTGTTTCTCTACAGATACAGGACCATTTAGGTTGTTATTCCACAACACAACAATCACTAAATATTGCTGTTAACAGGTTAGCAGGTTCAATTCTGGCTACCGGAACCTATTGTTCGGGAGAGGAATGGCCCGTTAGTTATGAATTTACAAATCCGTTTATGGAATCAAATCTAATAAGCTACTACTGGCAACCTGTTGAAGAAACTACAAGCCTGCCTGCAAATACATTTACAAGAACGGGTTCGTACTATGTATTTTTAACCCAGTCTACAACGGGTTGTCAGTATCAGAGTGCATATGTAAACCTGAAATTTGAGAATAAACCTACTGCAATTATTTCGGGTAACGATGTGTTCTGTTATGATGATAATATAAAACTATTCGGTAATACCGGCGACTACGAATATATTTGGTATAACCTTACAAATGGTACCATACTCGCAACTACTCCTAATCTTGATCTGCCATCCGGAAGTTTAAATGCCGGAACATACAGTTTGAGACTGGTTGTTACGAATGAAAACTGCAGCGATTCTACCGAAAAAGTGATAGTTATACATCCTTTGTCAACAGCTCCACGCATTGAGCTTGGTGATAATGTATGTTTGCATGAACCGCCTGTAGATATTATCAGTATCGATAATTTAATGTTGTACTGGAGTACCGGAACCTACGGCACACGTACCGAAGCTTATGTATACGGATATCATTCGGCATATTACCTTGATGCAAACGGTTGTAAATCTGATTATGCATACCAGTATGTAGAAAAAAATCCTGATTTTGACGAGTTACTTACAGGTTGTTTTAAAATGTGTGAGAGAAATCTGCCGAAATATCTTATTGCACCTTCCGGACGTTTTGACCATTGGTATTGGTATCATAATGATGTGGAAATAGATTCAGGCGATGGCAGCATAGGAATGTTGATGGTCGATAGGTTCGGGATTTATAATCTGGAAATTAAATATGCCGGCGCTTGCCGTGCAGTTTCTCCTGATCTGGTTATTGAACCCGAAGATTGTTATTGCGAAACTGATATGGAATTAATAAATGTATCATGTGTTGGAGCAAAAAACTGTATTCCACGTATACTAATTGATTTTAATATTTATAACGAATCTTCAATATCTACGGTTGAGATCTTAAATATGTGGACTCCTGACGGAGAAGTTAATCCATACTATTTGCAAAATTATCTGGGAGAAATAATTAATCCTGAAGATCACATTACCGCTACGATAGCAATTGACCTGGATTTAATGTTAGGTAATTATATTACTCTTATGGTAGAATTTATTCAGGGCAATCAAATATGCACCGATACTCTATTAATTGATCTTGAATTAGTTCGGGAGTTATGTTCAACTGACGATTGCGAGGTTGAGTTTATAAGCTATAGTCCAGATCATCTTCTTTCAAGTGAGGATATGTTGTATTATCACTACGAGATTTATATCGGATACGATAGAATGGAGATAGAAGTACAGAGTCTTACTAATGGTGTTGTTACAAGCCTGTATCCCGAATATTATGATGGTAATAATGGTATAATACATGGGTCATTTGCAGTATCGCCTGCACGTATGCGTGAAATAGTAATGAATAGAGAAACAATATGTTTTAAAGTAAAATCTTGCGACGAAAATAGATACGGTGAATTTATTTGCATAAGAGATGTATGCTTTGTACCTGAATTTGATAAATGCAAGACGAAAGTAGAATTAAAAAATGCAAACTGTTTTATTGATGATTGTGGTGTATATGTAAGATATGGTATATATGTACAGAACTTAGGTGGTTCAGACTTAAGCCTTATGAATATATATAGCCCTACCGATGGATTCCAGATACTGGAAATAGAATATTTGCCAATGTATATATCTGCCAATGGAGAAAATACATTATATTTTACGGTATCAGCAGATCCTGATCTGTTTCAGTCAGAATTGATATTATATTTTACTGATGAAAACGGTGTATATTGTCAGGATGATTTAACGGTCCCGGTTGCAGATATTATGCTTAGATGTGTTAATGAAGAATGTGATGCAATAGTAGAAAGCATATCGCCGAATCCAAACCTAAGTAATTCAGACTACTTGTATTTTAATTTTGTTATAAAAACAAACGCTGGCGCCATAAACGCATCGGCAACAAGTTCTTATGGTAATGTAACTTCCCAGTTCTATAATCCTGAAACAGGATACCTGACCGGGGTTGTAAGGTTAACAGTAGATGAATATACTACGATGGTAGGATGGTATATTTGCTTTGAAGTAGAGTTGTGCTTTCCTGATTATATATGTACTGCTAATACCTGCATAGAAATTCCGGATATAGGTTGTAAGATTGAGATTGTCAAATATGTTACCGATTGTCATGTTGATTCGACCGGATTATATGTACGGGTTGTATTTATTGTGCAAAATACCGGAAATTCTACGATAAGCCTGACCGGTATCAACATATCGGAAGGAAATATATTCTATATATATAATGATATGTCTGGAATAGCTCCCGGCGGTTTTGGTCAGGCAATTTTCTATTTCTATCCTGCAAATCTTGAAGCCGGGTATATCAATAATTTATTCATATTCGAAACAGATGACGGAATGTGCGTATTTTATGAAACCATAAATCTTCAGGAGGTTATTGAAGACTGTATATTTAATGATAAGCTCGAATGCTTTGGATCATACGTAATGCCCGAATTTTCTGATGATGAACATATTTATGTGGAATTTGACCTTGGTACTATGACTGATGCTGAATTAATAGAAGTTTATTCTTCTGAAGTTGAAATTGTTAGTTCGACATATGATCCTCAAACCGGAATTATCACAGTAGGAACTTATCTGAGTGCGGAAGATATTGAAAATATCCTTATTTACGGAGAAGGAAAAGTATGTTTTACTGCATATCTGCTGAAAGACGGAAAATTCTACAGAGTTAAAAAATGTTGTGATCTTAATATAGATGAATGTGATATCAAACTTGATCATAAGGGGCTGAGATGTTTTATTGTTGACGGAGAATTATATATTGAGATCATTGATATGCATGTAGCAAATTATTCATCACTGCCGTATCTGTTTGAATCTATAATGGCTTCGCACATGGAACTTGTTTCGATCGAACCTTCAATACCATATATACTAAGCAACGGGAATTATCAATATTTTAATGTAATATTTAAAGTAGAAAATCCTGAAGCAAATCTTTCACATCTGTTCTTATCATTTGTTCAGGATGGTAATTATTGCTACAGACAATTTAAAATACCTGTTAAGGGAACAATAAAAAATTGTATAGGAGAATGTGATACAGATTATAGATCACATTGGGAAACAAATTGGTCGCTTACAAATAGTGATTATGAATATATTGATTTTATTATTGATATTTTTAATGGTGATATAATTGATGCCGAAATATATGTAATGGACGGATATCAAAATGTGATCGATATTGTCAATTATTCTTATCATTACGGAAATAATTCTGTAAGAGGATTACTTACTGTTCCGGATGGCTATTTAGATGATATTTGTATCGTTGCATATCTTACAGATGTTTACGGAAAAATATGCAGGCTTGATATATGCAGATCCTGGTTAAAATCAACAAATATACAGATGATTAACGATAACGGTGAAGACAGTAAAAATTTAATTCCTGTTGATATCGTACTCTATCCTAATCCGGCTACGGATATTTGTACTGTAAACCTTGATTGTAACAATCTGTCGGAGATCATTATTTTCGATATGCACGGAAAAGAAATAAGCAGGCATAAAGATGTTGAATTCTCTGTTGCCGGGCTTACTCCCGGAAACTATATTGTTTCTGTCCGTACGGTCGACAATAATATTCAATATATTAAACTACTAAAGCAATAAGCTTTTTCTGATTATTAAAACTTTCCCCTTTGTTCGGAAGGGCAGAGGGGGAGTTTTTAATTTGAAATTAAGGATTAGTGATTAGTTATAAAAAAGGATAATAATTAAAAATAATGATTTGAGTGTCAGTAGTTTACTTATATAAATGACTGATGCGAAAAACGCGGTTACTTAGCATTGGATGGTTAGAGTAGCCGAACCAAGCCGAGCACAATTATTGGATTTTTCTAAGACCCACTATTTAAGCTTTTAATTTTAGCTACTAAATCTTTACTTGCCGGAACTAGAGGTAGTCTTAAATAATTTTGAATGATCCCCAATTCCGACATAAAAGCTTTTACTCCGGTAGGATTTCCTTCTGCAAACATCAGATTTACAGCATCAAGAAGTTTGTAATGTATTTTTGAAGCATTTGTAAAATCTCCATTCATAGCAAATCTGACCATATCGGAACATTCTTTTGGAAATGCATTTGCTGCGACTGAAATAATACCTTCTGCGCCTACTGAAATTAATGGGACCGTAAGTCCGTCATCACCTGAAATTACGGTAAAACCATTTGGCTTATCTTTTATGATTTTCATTATTCCGTCCATTGATCCTGATGCTTCTTTTGTTGCAACAATATTTTTAAAATCATGGGCAAGCCTGAGGGTTGTTTCAGGTGTGATATTGACAGATGTTCTTCCCGGTACATTATATAGAATAACCGGCACAGGACTTATTTTTGCTATTTCCGCAAAGTGTCTGTATAACCCTTCCTGATTAGGTTTATTATAATATGGAGATACGGTCAGTATTCCGTCAATTCCGTTAAAATCAGTTGATTTTATTCTTGAAAGTACTTCTGCCGTATTATTTCCTCCCAAACCGTACATTACGGGAACTTTACCTCTGATTTCCTTTATTGCTGTTTCAACTACTTGTTTTTTTTCGGTATCCGTCATACAGGCAGCTTCCGAAGTAGTTCCCATCAATAATATATAGTCAACACCATTTTCAATTATAAAATTTATTGTTTTTTTCAGAGAAACAAAATCAATATTGTTGTTTTGGTCAAAAGGAGTGATCATAGCAACTCCTGTTCCCGTAAAAATGGTTTTCATATACTAGCTTGTTTTAATCATATTTAAATAAACTTTTACCTGCTCAATAAAGTATGAAAGCGGATCTTCCTGATCTTTGTTAATATTAAGGGTAAGATCATAGAAGTCATTTTGTGAACTTTCAAATTTTCCGACTTTAAAAGTTGACTTTGATTCAACAACAACAAATTTTATAGCTAAGTTATTGTTAAAATCAAAATCAATAAGAATATCAAAAGGTTTGTTTGTGAAATCAATAACGTTTTGTTCCAAAGGTTTGTGAAACCAATTAGTGTCCTTCTGGCAGAAAAATTCAAATCCTTGAGGTTTTATGTGATTGTCGTCAAGTTCTTTTTGATTTACATATCCAATGGCAATAATTTCCGGAATATTTGACCTTAATTCGTTGACAAAAACTTTTATTTTTTCAAAATTGTCTGTTGTAGTTGCGTCGTAAATAATTCCTATACTTTTTGCATTTGAAAGATTTGTTACAATTGTTTTCCCTACACTACTGCAAAATTCAGCCTGAAGTTTTTTAAATCCATATTTATATTTAAAGTTTTTGAGCATTTTATACTTGTAAAGTTTACGCAAAAATAAGAAAAATAAGAATATATTGTGATAAAGAATAGAATTTTTAGAAATCCTGTAGATTTTATATTTCTAGTACAAATAAGTTTCGGATCGTCAAAAAATAAGTAGAAAAATGATTATTTATACTTATCTTTGCAGGAATAAGCAGGCAGTTCTATCGCTTCGTTTTACGGGGAGGAAAGTCCGGACAACACAGGGCACTGCGCTTCTGAAACAGAAGATATCCGTGAGGGTATGGTAACGGAGAAGAAAATAACAGCCTTGGCAACAGGGTAATGGTGAGAAGGTGGGGTAAGAGCCCACCGGTAATGGTGGCGACATCGTTAGCCGTTCGTCCTGCAGGTTGCAAGACCATGTATATCGGCGTTGTGTTTTACACAGAAAGGTTGCCCGCCTAAGCCGAGGGGTAGGTCGCATTAGATAAATGGTAGAAGCTTTTCTGTGGAAAAGTACAGAATCCGGCTTATATGCCTGCTTTTATTTATATATTTTATGAAAACTAACTGGAAAAATAGAGAAGGAATTGTTTATTCTACAAATCAGGACTTTGAATATGATTATGATTTACCTGATGAAAAGGAAACTTTGATACCAGAAAAGCAGAATTTAAAAGTTTTTACCGACAATAAAAAGCGAAAAGGAAAAATTGTTACTATTATTGCGGGTTTTATTGGTACGGATGATGATCTGAATTCTCTTGCAAAAGAATTAAAAACCAAATGTGGTGCAGGAGGATCCGCTAAAGATGGCGAGATTATTGTTCAGGGAGAATTCAGGGATAAAATATACGATTTTCTGCAAAATAAAAACTATAGGGTAAAAAAGATATAAATATTTTAATTAAAAAAATGAACTGAATATATGAAAAAAAATCTTGTTGTAATTTTAACTGTTATTTTATTTGTATCGTGTGGAACTAAAAAATACAATGAAAATGATACCGTTTTGAACGGCGAAATTAAAAATTCCCGTATCAAAAATGTTTTTATCACTTATGAGGGTGTTACGGATACAGTTGTTTTAGATAAAAAAGGCAGGTTTACATATATTACAGAATTATCTAAGCCTGTATACGTATTGTTAAAAAACGGAAACAATTCAACAAGTGTGTATTTATCACCAAAATCCAAAACAAATATTAAATTCGATTCAAAGAAACTTAACGAAACTTTAAAGTTTTCGGGAACGGATGGAGATATTAATGTTTATTTGAGAGAACAATCCCAATTAATGGACAATTCGGAAATAGCTTCGGATAAGTTTTTGCGGGCCCCTGCTTATGAAATATTTGATAATTCGCTTAATAATTTAATGAACGGATTAAATAACAGATTGGATGAATTTGCTGCAAAAACCAAAGGAAAATATGCAGATTTCATTAATATTGAAAACCAAAGACTGAATGTAATAAAATCATATCTGATACTTAGTTTTTATATTCCTCAGATTAATGCAAATACAATAGACGAAAGAATAGAAAATGAAATTGATAATTCTGTAAAAAATATTGAAATTGACAATCCTGACGTTTACGGACTTCAGGAATTTATCAGTTTTGCACAGCCTTATGTTATGTATAAATTATACAAAAAATTTGATAAAAATTCTCCTGAGTATGAGTCTATTGACGAATATGCAAATGCTTATTTTATTACTATCGACGAACTATATAAATCAAATGAAATAAAAGAGAATTTATATTATATTTATATAAATGAGTTTTTAAGCTATTATGGTATTGAGAGTGTTAAAGACGCATATCAAAAATATAAAGAAATATCGGAAAATGAAGAACGTCTGGCTTACCTGGAAAGTATATTTTTTGAAAATACGAAATTAGATCCGGGAAATCCATCTGTGGATTTTAGTTTTCCTGATATAAACGGGAAGGTGTATAGGTTGAGTGATTTTCGTGGAAAATATGTTTATATAGATGTATGGGCGTCATGGTGCGGCCCCTGTAGAGCAGAGTTTCCACACCTAAAAGCATTAAAAGAAAAGTTTAAAACAAAGAATCTTGCTGTTATTGGTATATCTGTAGATGAAGAAAAAGAAAAATGGGAAAATATGATTAGGTCACAAAAACTTGACGGAATACAGTTATACGCTGGCGGATGGAATAATCCTTTATGTGATTTTTACGAAATAACGGGAATACCTCGTTTTATTCTGATAGATATGGAAGGCAATATAATTAATGCAAATGCTGATCGTCCTTCGGGAAAAATAGAAACAATACTTAATTCCCTTAATGGTATCTGACATATAAAAGTTAAATACTGAAATTTGTCGGTTATAACTTTTTACTATATTTTTATCTCATTAAATTTTGATGTCGTGAATAAAGATCTTATCAGTAAAATAAAGATTTTTGAAGAAAAAATAAAAAAAGCTGAGAATATTATAATACTTCCTCATTATAATCCTGACGGAGATGCAATAGGATCGGCTTTGGGGTTATATAATATATTAATTAATTATGGTAAGAACGTTAGTGTTGTGAGTCCTACCCATTTCCCTGATTTTTTGAAATGGATGCCAGGTGCAAAGAAAATCAGGGCTTTGGGAGAAAAGACAAAATCAGATCCTAATGTTTTTACAGATGCAGATCTGCTTATCGGAGTTGATTTTAATGCTTTGAACAGGATATCAAACGTTGCTGTAAGGTTTTCGGAATCTAATGCATATAAAATTTTAATAGATCACCATCCCGATCCTGAAAATTTTACGGATATAATATTTTCCGATACATCATATTCATCAACTGCAGAATTTGTGTATGAAATTATTTCCAATTCGTTTTTAAAAGAATTTCTTGATAAAAATGTGGCAACATGTCTTTATACAGGAATTATGACTGATACAGGCTCATTTAACTTTAATTCATCCAATCCGAACACATACCTTGTTGTTGCAAAACTTTTAGAATTAGGTATTAATAAAGATAAAATTTTCGATGAAGTATATAATAGCTTTTCGGTTAACAGAATGAGATTCATGGGGCATGTCCTTTTGAACAGGATGATAGTTATACCTGAGATGAAAACAGCTTATATTTATATAACAGCTAAAGACCGTAAAGATTTTAAGGAACAGTTCGGAGATACCGAGAATTTTGTTAATATGCCTTTAGCGATAAAAGGTATTATTTTTTCAGCAATCTTTATTGAAAGAGATAATTTTATAAAAATAAGTTTTCGATCTAAAGGATCTTTCTCTGTTAATGACTTCAGCCAGAAATATTTTAACGGCGGAGGACATATAAATGCTGCCGGAGGAGAAAGTCATACCTCTTTACAAGAAACTACAAAAAAATTCGTTGATATATTACAGGAATATAAAGATGAGTTGATAAATTATTCTTTTTAAAAATGAAAAAAAGAAAGTTTTATATTCAGTTGAAAATATTGTTATTGTTGGTTTTAGCTTGTTTCTTTATAAGTTCATGTAAAGATAAACCTGCAAACAATAATGATCCGGTTCCTTATTCACAGTTAAAAAATCTTCATAAGGAAGAACTTATGGATTGGAATAAAAAAGTTGTAGAAATAGACCATGATGTAATAAATAAATTTATTGAACGTAGAAAATGGGATATGGAAATGACCGAAACAGGATTATACTGGCAGATTTATAAAGAAAATGAAGATCGTCCTGTTTTAAGTAAGGATATTGTAGAATTTTCATATAAAACATATTTGCTTAATGGAGATGTATTATATACTTCAGATGAAACCGGTAATCGGTTTATGAAAATAGATAGTAATCAGGAAGAGGCAGGTTTGAATGAAGGTTTGAAAATGATGCATACAGGAGAAAAGGCAAGGCTTATATTACCTCCGCATTTAGCTTTTGGAGTTACGGGAGATGGTTATAAGGTTCCTATATATTCAATTTTGGTTTATGAGATTGAAGTAATTTCTGTTATTAGCCCTGACGAGGAAAATTATGATTTATTTAATTTTTAAAAACTATAAACGTAATATAAAAAGTTGAACAAATGAGAAAATTATATTTAACCTTATTTTATGTGACCTTATTGATGACCTTATTTTATTCTTGTAAAAAATATGGTAATCTGAATGTACATGAAAGCGGACTGGAATATCGGATTATTAAAGGAGATAAAACCGATGGAAAAAAGCTCCAGTTAGGAAATCTCGTAATGCTTAATATGAGTTATGAGACAGAAAAAGGACTAATATTATTTAATTCGGAAAGTTCGGACAGGAAATATTTAAGATCGGTTTTAGCCCCGACTCATAGCGGAGGTAGCTTTGAAGACGGATTACTGCTTCTCTCGGAAGGAGATTCTGCTGTTTTTAAAATTAATGCGGAAAATTTTCTTATATATACGGAAGGGTTCAAGAAACTTCCTAAGGATGTTAAATATGATGATAATATAATAGTTAAATTAAGAGTAATTGATGTTGTAGACAAAGATGAATATGAATATTTACTTTCTGAAAGATACCATTCCAGTGAAGATACTGAAATGAATATATTGGAAAAATATCTTGATAATGCAAATATTAAGGTCAAACCTACAGAATCGGGACTTTATTATATTGAAACTGAAAAAGGAAACGGAAGATCAGTACAGGAAAATGATTTACTTCATGTACATTATACTGTGAAATATATAGATGGTAACTTGATTGAAACTACTTTAGGACAGGAGCCATTAAAATATACATACGGAACGAGCCAATTCATAAAAGGGTGGGATGAAGGAATAGGATATATGCATGAAGGCGGAAAGGCAACATTAATAGTTCCTTCCAGGTTAGCTTATGGATCGGAAGGAAATAATAAAATTCTTCCATATTCGACACTTGTTTTCGATATCGAATTAATAAGAATACAATAAATAAATATGAATAAAATTAAATTAATCATATTATTTATATTGTTGTTTTCTGTTTTTGTTTTGTCATGTAAACATTCAGGAAGCAAAAAATCAAACATTAGCGATAATATTCAACCGGATACGGTATCTGTTGCTGATATTAATTCTTTTTCTTATACTGTAGACAGTGTTTCGGACGAAGTTGCTGTTTTAGTGATCCGTCCGGATGGAGAAAGTGAATATATTATTGATAAGCCCGGAAATATCTTTCAGAAAACAAAGTCAGGACTTGAATATAAATATATTACTACCGGTAAAAACAGAAAATTTCCCAAAATTAGTGATGTTATTCATGTTACAATGACATACAGAACTCAAAATGATTCGATGTTATTTGATAGCCGGGAAATAGATAAAGACTTTAAAATGAGGCTTATGCCTCCATCTCATGAAGGAGGAACGATCGAAGAAGCTTTTTCAATGTTGAGAGAAGGAGATAGCGCCATATTTAAAATTGATGCGGCAAATTTCTTGATTTTTACACAAGGGAAAACATATTTACCAGCTTATGTAAAAAAAGGAGATAAGTTTATTTTTAATATAAAAATGAATAAAATTGTGGAAAATTCCGAATTTATTAAACAAAATTCCGAAATTTTCACTTATTATATCGAACAGGAAAAAAGCCTTATTGAAAGACTTGTCCTTGAAATAAATTATCCCCGTTCGATTCAGAAGTCGGGATTAAATATTATATCAGTAAGTAAAGGAGACGGTAGAAAAGTTAAAGATGGAGATCTTGTCACTGTTGATTATACTGCTTCATTTATTGATGGTTCTGTATTTGACTCGACTATTGAAAGAAATTCTCCGTTTCGTTTTGTTGTCGGAAAAAATGAAGTAATTGAGGGCCTGGAAGAAGGAGTAAAAACAATGAACATAGGAGATCATTCTATTTTTATCATTCCTTTCAGGTTGGCATATGGAGAAACAAGACATGGTATAATACCACCGTTCAGTACTTTAATTTTTGAAGTTAAATTGATAGATGCAGGTTAATAATGAAATATTATTGTTTTTCGGCTCTTTTAATCCGATTCATGCAGGTCATTTAATAATAGCAAATTATATTACCGAATTTAAAAATATTCATGAATTATGGTTTGTTGTTACTCCGCATAATCCACTAAAAGAAACAGGAAATCTTTTGAAAGATCGCGATCGTCAGTATATGGTAGAACTGGCGATTGACCAATATCCAAAGTTCAAGGTTTCGGATATTGAATTTTATCTGCCTAAGCCAAATTATACAATAAATACATTAACATATTTAAAGGAAAGATTTCCTACAAAAAAATTTAGCTTATTGATAGGAGGAG
Source organism: Bacteroidales bacterium (assembly GCA_031275085.1). GTDB lineage: Bacteria > Bacteroidota > Bacteroidia > Bacteroidales > ML635J-15 > Bact-19. Next base: position 28,547 of record JAISPG010000002.1, read on the forward strand.
ATAATCTTGCAACTTTTCATAAATGGAAAAATTATGAAATTATACTCAGGAATCATAAAATTTATGTTTATAAACGTTTTGGCAGTAAGGTCCGTGAGTTTGAAAATTCAAATATTGAAATTCTAGATGCCCCTCAGATTGAAATATCTTCAAGTTTTATTCGTAGTGCAATAAAAGATAATAAAGATGTTCGCTTTTTTTTACCGGAAAAGGTATACAAATATATACTTGAAATGAATTTCTATAAATAAGTCCGGTTTATTTTTCTTTTATAGGGATTGCAGTTTTGATTATCAGGTTATTCATTCCGTATTCATCGCCGTTATAATAATATTCATAACATGGGCCAATTATTTCAAAACTGTTTAATTCAATCCATCTTTCCAGGTCTTTGTAAAATTGTTTCATATCATTAGGATTGCCTTGATATAGACTGAAAACTAATTTATTTTCCGGTAAAAGAGATGATTTTATATTATCTTTCTCAGGCAATATTTTTGTTACAGGAAACGCGATCTCAATATCAATTTCATTAAGAATCATGTTTTGATAATTATGGTATATGGCTAATGGTATACTTGTTATGAATTCATCAAGCTCTTTTATATAATCTGATATTTTTTCAAAATTAGCTGTAATAAAATTTACAAGTTCATTTTCATTAATTTTGCTTCTTACTGATAGTATTGGCTGTTCTATTTGATGAATAATGGCAGCATTTGATATTCTTGGCATATCTTTTTAATATTAAAAAGTATAAATAGTATTAAACTATAACTAAGTTTCTTATGAAATGTTTATTTCAGATAATTTTGATCTGAATTGTGAGGGTAAACTAAAAGCCGGATACTTTTCACTTTTAATTTGTATCTTGGTAAACAGTCATATTTTATTCTGGAAGATTGACCTGAGATAATTAAAGAATTTTTCTTGTATATTGAAACTTTAACCATATGAACCGTGTTAATATAGTGTAATTTAATGTAAGTACCGCTTTTATATTGTGATTTTTATTTTTTAATATTTTATATAAGTTTGCCGCAAAGAAAGAAAATTTAAAGAAATGACAACAGCTTCAGTTATTGCATGGGTATTTTCAGTGGGTTATATAGTACTGATTATTATTACATTTTATTTAGTTCTTACAGATACTAAAAATCCTTCAAAAACTTTGGCATGGTTGTTACTGCTTTTCATCCTTCCCGGTATAGGATTAGTGTTATATTATATTTTTGGTTATGATCCGCGCAGACCGCAAAAAAAACCGACCGAATATGATATATATAAGGATGAACTTTTTAATAAAATGCCTGAAGAAATAAAGTTAATTCAAAATATTCATAAAAACAAGATAAATCCAAATTTTAATAATCTTGTAGAATTGCTTGAACATAGTAATGACTCACGGGTATTTTATGGCAGTGAAATAGAGATTATTACTACAGGACAGAGAAAATTTGAGGCATTGATAGAAGATCTTGAGAATGCATCACATCATATTCATTTTGAATATTTTTATTTCAGAAAGGATAAAACCGGTAAAAAGATCAGGGAAATCCTTATGCGTAAAGCTTCGGAAGGAGTTAAAGTAAGGTTTGTTTATGAAAATATTGCAAATATTGATATAAATCCCAGATTTTATTACAAAATGAAAAAAGCAGGAGTTGAAGTTTTGCCATTCAGTAAATCGTCGTTATCCTTAATTAGGAGAAGCCTTAATTACCGTGATCATCGTAAAATTGTTGTAATTGACGGGAAAATAGGATATACAGGAGGGATGAATATTGGTGATGAATATGCATTTGACTGGCGTGATACGCATTTAAGAATAAGAGGAGAAGGAGTTTTTGGCTTACAATATAATTTTTTTCATGTATGGTATGAATCTGCCGGTAAATTGCCGGAAGACCTTGAACCATATTTTCCTGAATATAAGATATATTCTGAAAATTTAATGCAGGTTGTTCCGGAAGCTCCTAATTCCCCGTGGCCCTATATGTTACTTGCTTCTGTGAATATAGTAATTAGCGCGGTAAATTATATATATATACAAACACCATATTACATGCCTTCTGATTCATTATTGCAGGCATTGAAATCGGCTGCGTTAAGCGGTATTGATGTGCGTATAATGGTATCGCGCAAGGCTGATATCTTCTTTATGGATCCGGCAATACACTCTTATTATGAAGAATCTTTATTGGCAGGAATAAAAATTTATGAATATTTGGATACTTTTATACATGCAAAAACAATGGTAGTTGATGATTATGTTTCTGTGATCGGGACATCAAATATGGATTTAAGAAGTCTGGAACTTAGTTTTGAGATAAATTCTTATATGTACGATCCTGTAATCGCAAAACATAATTATGATATATTTATGAGAGATCTTGAGAAATGCCGTGAAGTGAAACTTGAAGAATGGCTTAAACGTCCATGGTGGAAAAAGATTATCCAATCAATCATGAGGTTATTTTCTCCTTTGTTGTGAAAATAATATTCCACACATATACCCAAAGTTCGTTAATAGCTTTAAACGTGGTATCAACTCCATTCCTTTTAAATTTACAAATCAAAAGGAGTGGAGTCGAATCAGAATTTTAAAATCCGAAATACCACGTTGCAATTGAAAAATATATTAATACACCTGCTATGTCGGATATAGATGTAATAAGAGGTGCACTTGCTGTTGCCGGATCTATTTTCAGCTTTGTAAAAATAAACGGAAGAAGCATACCTATCATACTTCCGGTTATTACGGTAAATATCATAGTTAAGGCAACTACAACCACAACATCAGGTGCTCTGAAACTCGCTATTAAAGAAACGCCTAGAGCCATGGTAATTCCAAGTAATAAAGAAACAAACAATTCTTTACCTAAAAGTTTAAACCAGTCTTTCATTTGCACATCTCCTACAGCCAGTGAGCGTATTATCAGTGTAGCAGATTGTGAGCCTGCATTCCCTCCGCTGTCAATAAGCAGAGGAAGAAAAAAGACTAAAGATACCACAGATTGTATTACTTCCTCAAAGCTGGCTATTGCCGCTCCGGAAAAAACGTTCATAAATACCAGTGCAATAAGCCATGCAATACGTTTTTTGTATAAATATGTTATCTTAGCTTTTAGCGGATTAACAACACCTTCCTGTACAGAACCGAATTTGTGAAAATCTTCCGTAGTTTCTTCTTCAACAACGTCCATAACATCGTCAAATGTTACAATTCCCAACAAAATTCCGTTTGTGTCAGTAACAGGCAATGCAACTCTGTCCTGGTCCTGAAATACTTTTACAGCAATTTCCTGATCGTCATATGCGTTCAGGGAAATAAACCTGTTATCTGCAATATCTGAAATTTTTTGTAAAGGGTCTGCTAATATTATTTCTTTAATCCTTATATCGTCAATCAATTTCCAGTGGTTGTCAACAATATAGATAACATTTAGTGTTTCAGAATCATGCCCATGTTTACGGATATGTTCCAGAGCCTGATTAATTGTATAGTAAGGCTTTACGGCAACATATTCTGTGGTCATTAAACGCCCTATACTATCTTCAGGATATCCTAATAATTTTATTGCAATTTCTCTTTCATCATCTGAAAGCATAAGAAGTAAACGATTACTTACTTCACCCGGAAGTTCTTCAAAAAAAGCAGTACGGTCATCAGGGTCAAGATCATTGAGCAGTCCTGCAATTTTATGGCTTGATGATGCCAGCCCCTCTATAATATCTTCCTGCTCGTCGTGTGAAAGATATTCAAATGTTTCTTTTGCATACTTCCGGGACAAAAGTCTAAAAATAATAATACCATCACTTTTAGACATGCCCTCAATAATTTCAGCAATTTGTTGTGGCGAAAAATTATTCAATTCTTCTTTAAGAATTTTCCAGTTTTTTTCGTCAATAAGATACTTGAATTGATTTCTGATTTTAGTCATCATACTTCCTCCTTACAAATTTACCTCTGTAAGGAGATACGAAGGTCCCTTACAGAGTGGTTAATACTTCTGTTCTGTTTTGCTTATTATACGGTCCGTCGTCCATATGAATTATTTTTTTGAATTAAATTTTCACAAAGATACAAAAAACAAAATAAATATTATGTGATATGGTTAAAAAAAATTAAAAAAAACGTGTCATATAATCAGTGACTTATGTAAAAAAAGATCAAATTTCTAAGTATATTTTAAATTTGATTTATAATGTTTTATATATTTGCCTGATGATAAAAGCTACTTTTAGTACATTTTTTGGGAAAAATTTATTGTTTTATTTCGTAAATTATTTTCAATTTTGTAAACTGAAATATTGTTCATATATTTAAAGAATTATGTCCTGTGTGTGGTAAAAAGGTTAGATACAGGTAATTATGGTCGCTGATTGAAATGAAATAGAAATATTTTAATAAAAATTAAAGACTACGAACATAATTTCAGATTAAAAGGTTTTAGCTAAACATATAATGAATTTAGGATATGATATTCGATATTTTTATAACCGAAAATGATAAAAGCAAAACTGATAAAACTATTCAGGCTTCAAAACCTGAAATGGGATATAAAGCAGTAAAAGCATATACTCGTTTTTTTCATGATAAAATATATTATCGGAAAGTTTATTATATAAATACTGAAAATATTCCGGAAAATTGTCCGCTGATGGTTGTATCCAATCATCAGAATTGCATGTGCGATCCTTTAGGATTACTTATGTCGATGCGTGCGAGACAAAATGTAAAAACAAAAGTGATTACTCGGGCAAATATTTTTAGTAATTCTATAGTTAGCCGTATATTAAGATATTTGGGATTAATTCCTATTTTTAGACTGGAACAGGATGGTGCAGAAAATCTTGTTCACAATAATGAAACTTTTGAAGAAGTTGAAAACGAATTGCTTAATGACGGAACCGTTATTATATTTCCGGAAGGTAAACATCAGAATAAGCGTTGGTTGGGAGATTTTTCATACGGATACCTTCGTATCTTATTTAAAGCTGCCGAAAAAAGTAATTTTGAAAAGGAATTATTTGTATTACCATCTTGTAACCACTATTCCAATTATTTTGGAATACAGGAAGATTTGCTTATAAAATTCGGAAACCCGATATCCTTAGCTCCATATTATGAGTTATACAAAACAAAACCAAGGACTGCACAACGTAAAGTTAATGCTTTGGTTAGAAACCAAATGGAGCAATTGATGCTGAATATTAATGACTTGGATAATTATACTTCAATTGATTATTTAAGAGAAACTTATGGAATAAAATATGCAAAAGATAATGGATATAATCCCAATGTGCTTCCTGAGAAATTAATTTCGGACAAGGAATTTTGCAGGAAACTGGAAGATATAAAGGAAAAAGATGAAAATGTAATACACTCGATATATAATGATGTGAACATTTTCGATGAAAAAACCAGGGAACTTAATATTAAAGATGAAAATTTTGGAAAAATAAGTTCATTTTTTAAAGTTTTTGTTGAAGGATTATTATTTATTGTATTTTTTCCATTATTTGTATTTTCGTTAATTCCCAACATATTGGTGGTCTATGCTCCTAAGGTCATAAATTCTAAGATAGAAGACAGGATGATGCACAATACTATTGTGTTTATTATGAGCCTTTTGTGTACAATGCCGATTTTGTATTTATTAATCTTTGCTTTGGTGTGGATACTTAAAGGTTCATTTATTTATGCATTAATATATCTTATTTGTTTGCCGTTTTTGGGAATATTTGCATGGAATTATAATAAAGCATGGAAAAGCTGGAGATCACAGCTTAGATATAAAAAATTATTAAAAGCCGGTAAGTTAAATGAACTTGTAAAGTTGAGAACCAAAATCTATGAATCTTTAGATAAATTATTGAAATAAAAGAAAATATTATATTATGAAAAGAAGAGTTGTAATTACAGGAATGGGGATTTATTCATGTTTAGGAAAAGATCTCGAAGAGGTAACAAATTCTCTTTATAATGGAAAATCGGGTATTATATTTGATCCGTCCCGTAAAGAATTAGGATTTCGCTCTGGTTTGACAGCACATCTGGAAGTACCTAGTTTAAAAGGCGTATTGAGCCGTAACCAAAGAGTATATATGCCGGAACAGGCAAACTATGCATATGCTGCTACAACAGAAGCATTGAGAAATGCCGGATTGGAACAGGATTATCTGGATTCTCATGAAGTTGGAATATTATATGGGAATGACAGTAGTGCAGATCCGGTTGTAAAAAGTGTTGATGCTTTAAGAGAGAAAAAAGATTCTACTTTAATAGGTTCGGGATCTATTTTTCAATCGATGAACTCTACTGTATCAATGAATTTATCCTGTATTTTTAAACTTAAAGGAATTAATCTTACTGTTTCCGGAGCTTGTGCCAGCGGTTCGCATGCTATCGGACTCGGCAGCCTTTTGATCCAATGGGGATTACAGGATTGTATAATTTGTGGAGGAGCTCAGGAGGTTAATCCTTTTTCAATATGTAGTTTTGATGGTATAAGTGCTTTTTCAATTCGCGAAAACGAACCGACAAAGGCTTCCCGTCCTTTTGACAGAGACAGGGATGGACTTGTACCTGGAGGAGGAGCGGCAACAGTTATAATTGAAAGTTATGAATCTGCCGTAAAACGTGGTGCTCCAATATTAGCTGAAATATGCGGCTATGGATTTTCATCAAATGGTGACCATATTTCGGTTCCTAATGTTGACGGTCCCAGTCGTTCGTTATTAATGGCTTTAAAAGAAGCAGGTGTTGATATTAAGGATATTGGTTATGTAAATGCTCACGCTACATCAACTCCGGTTGGCGATAAAAATGAAGCAAAAGCTATCGCTAACGTATTTGGAGATTATAAACCCGAAGTTACTTCTACAAAGTCAATGACAGGGCACGAAATGTGGATGGCGGGAGCCAGTGAAATAATATATTCGATGCTGATGATGAAAAACAATTTTATTGCACCTAATCTGAATTTTGAAAATCCGGATGAAGATTCTGCAAAATTAAATATTCCGGCAACACGTATCGAAAAGCAGTTTGACATGTTTCTCTCAAATTCATTTGGTTTTGGAGGAACTAATTCAACATTGATAGTTAAAAATATAAAATAAGTAAATCAATTAATTAAAATATTATGGAAAGACAAGAATTAATTAACAAGGTTAATGAAGCTTTAGCTGAAGAATTTGAAATAGAAATATCGGAAATTACTCCTGACGCTAATATTAAAGAAACTTTAGACCTGGATAGCTTAGGTTTGGTAGATATGGTTGTTTTAATCGAAGAAACTTTTGGAGTAAAAATTAAAGACCAGAAAATAACTTCTATTAATACTTTTGAGAGCCTTTACGATTTTATTCAGGAAAAAATAGATGCTAACGCTTGATTTATATAAATAAAAAAGGATAAGGCTCATTTTTGTGTCTTATCCTTTTTTATTTTGTATTTAAAATTATTATGGAAAAGAAAATATTGTCGGAAAAAACAGAAATAGATATTCATTTTTATGATGTAGATTCTGTAAATATCGTCTGGCATGGAAACTATTTAAAATACCTGGAAAACGGGAGAGAAGCTTTTGGAAAAAAATACGGGATAGGCTATATGGACATATATAACAGCGGTTATGTAACTCCAATAGTTGATCTGCATGTAAGATATAAAGGCATGCTCGTTTATGAAGATACGGCTATTATTGAAACAAGATATGTCCCCACTAAATCTTCAAAACTAATATTTGAATACACTATATATAAAAAATCCGATATGTCGGTTATTGCCGAAGCAGAATCGATCCAAATGTTTCTTAACAGATCGGGTGAAATTGAATATTATACGCCGGATTTTTACCAGGAATGGAAAGACAGGTGGCAGGTATAATAAGCTTAATGATTACTTTTAAATATACTAACTTTAAAAACTTTTAATTCTGTAAATAAAGTGGCAAAATTTACTATTTCAATATTCAGATATTTTAAAAGCCATAAAATAGTTTTTTATCTGATATTATTAATAACAACCTTTACATTTGCATTTTTTGCTTCAAAAGTTACTTTTGAAGAAGATATAACAACATTACTTCCTTCCACGGAAGATGGCGGCGCTGAAAAAGTTGTCTTTTCAAACCTTAAAGTAAAAGATAAAATATTCATCTTATTCAATCCTGTAAATGAAGAAGTTACACCGGATGAATTAATCGAAATTTGTGACGGATTTGTATGGTCATTATTTGAAAAAGACAGTACAAACCATGCAATTAATAATATTTTATATAACATTGACGAAGATCTGTTTTATAATGCAATAAGTTTTCTTTATGAAAATGTTCCGGTTTTTTTAGACACATCTCAGTATAGGAATCTTGATGTTTTATTGGAAGAAAAAAACATCCTCAGGCAAATGGAAGAAAATTATTCCACATTGAGGTCTCCTGCTGGATCTGCTTTTAAAGATATGATATTACAGGACCCTGTTGCATTGAGAAATGTTTTTTTATCAGGTATGAGTAACATGGGAAATGGGCTTGGAGGAAATTATACGTTTTATAATAATCATATATTCTCGTCTGATACTTCGACTGTTATAGCTTTTATGTCTCCTAATTTTAAATCTTTTGATTCAAAACAGGGGACCGAGCTTATAGAAATGATAGAAAAAGAAATCGAAACTTTCCGGTTGCAGAATCCTGATATTGAGATACTTTATCATGGATCTCCCGTCCAAAGTGTATATAACTCAAGAAGGATAAAGCAGGACTTATTGTTAACTATTTCTATTTCTTTAGCATTGATATTTATAATATTACTGGTATGCTTCAGGAATAAATCTACATTACTATATTTGATTATACCTGTAATTTACGGAGTATTGTTTTCTCTTGCTGTGATTTATCTGATAAAGGGAAGTATGTCTCTTATGGCTTTGGGTATAGGAGCTATTGTGATGGGAGTTGCATTTAGTTATTGCCTGCATGTTATAACACATTATAAATATGTAAACGATCCGGAAATTGTTCTTAGAGATCAAACTACACCTGTTTTTTTAGGTATGCTTACAACAATAGGAGCATTTATGGGATTATTGCTTACAGAATCTGAATTATTACGTGATTTTGGGTTGTTTGCTTCACTTGGATTGTTTGCAAATACAGTTTTTTGTTTGATCTTTTTACCTCAGTTCTTTAATCCGGAAAAAAACAAAAAATCGGATAAAGCATTTGCTGTAATTGAGAAAATAAATTCTTTTCCTTATGAAAAACAAAAATGGTTGATTATATTAATTATCATTGTCAGCGTAGTATGCTTTTTCGTATCAGATTCTGTGAAATTTGATTCAAATTTGCAAAATATCGGTTATCATGATAAAAAAGTAGTTCACTCGCAAAAGCTATTATCTTCAAAAACAAATGACAATTTTGCTACTGTTTATTTTTCGGCAGTTTCTACTGATCTGGATTCGGCTTTAATATACAGTAAAGATCTTGCAAAGGTATTGGATAAGCTTATCGAAAAAGAATATATTAAAGGATATTCTGCACCTTTGTCTTTATTTATTACTGAAAATGAACAGCAAAAACGGATAGGCTATTGGAATAATTACTGGACCGAGGAAAAGATAAAAGATGTAAAAGAAAAAGTTGAAAAAGCCGGAGCTGAATTTAAATTCTCGCCACAGGCATTCACAAATTTCTTTAATATGCTGGAGGCAGATTATGAACCTGTATCTTTATATGATTCCGGGATAATACCCGAAGAAATCATGGAAAATATTATTGAGTTTACAGACGATAAATACATGGTGTTTATTCCTGTTCAAATGAACAGGAAATACCTGATGGAAGTAGGTGAAAGTGTTGTAAGCGCTAGTCCCAACTTTGTTGTAATTGATCCGATGTACTACACAAATGATATGGTAAGGATGATCCATGACGATTTTAATTTAACATTGGGAATATCTTCGGTATTTGTGCTTATAGTACTTTTGATTTCATTTAAAAGTATTATCCTTGCATTACTTGCATTTATGCCTATGGCTTTGAGCTGGTATATAGTGCTGGGAGTTATGGCAATGTTCGGGATAGAATTTAATCTTATAAATATTGTTATATCTTCATTTATTTTTGGCATAGGAGTTGATTACAGTATTTTTATTATGGACGGCATAATTAGAAAATACAGGACAAAAGAACCATTACTTGTATACCATAAGGCTGCAATATTCTTTTCTGCTGTTATTTTGATAATTGTTATATCTTCTTTATTGTTTGCAGTACATCCGGCAATATCATCAATTGGTGTTGCCACTCTTATTGGAATGGGATCAACAATAATAATTTCTTATTCGTTACAACCATTTTTATTTTCTGTACTTATAAGCAATAGAGCTGAAAAAAGAAAACCTCCTGTTACTATTGAGTATTTGTTCAATTTTAAGAAAGCTTCATTACCAAAAAACAGAATAAAAAATAACTATTCATATAAAGGGAATAAGATTGAATCTTCGTTGAAGAAAGAACTAAAAGAAACTAATGATTATTTTGTAATAGATCAAATAGTTACAGACATGAAGTCTTTGGTTGATATCGGATGTGGTAATGGTTACATTCCTTATTGGGTATCTTTTAAAAATCCTGATATGAAAATTACAGGATTTGATAAAGATGAACATTCTATACAAATAGCATCAAATTGTTATGAAAAAACAGAAAAAATGTTTTTCACAACCGAAGTTAATTTTTCTGAAAATGAATTTGATGTGGTTGTTGTAGAAAAAATTGATGAAATAAATGAAGAATATATAATAAACCTGATTCGACAGGCGAAAACAGTAGTTTTCAGGAAAGCTTGTGAGGAAAAATATCTTAGTTACCTTAAAACATCAGGTTATAAGGAATTTGTATCAGATGATACTTTTGTCAGCTATTCACGAATTTAAGAAAAACTGTAATGGAATATGACATAGTTATACTTGGAAGTGGACTGGGCGGGCTTGAATGTGGCTACATTTTATCTAAAAAAGGATATAATGTATGTATATTAGAAAAGAACAATCAGATAGGAGGTTGTTTACAGACATTTAAACGTAGTGGAACTATTTTTGATACGGGCTTTCATTATGTTGGCGGACTTGAAGAAGGACAATCCTTGCATAGTTTATTCCGTTATTTCAGTTTGCTGGATTTACCATGGCAAAAAATGGATGAATCTGCATTTGCAGAAGTAATATTAAATGATAAATCCTATTTTTTTGCTTCCGGCTATGAAAGATTCTCAGATATTTTATCTAAAGACTTCCCGGAAAAAAGGAAAGAAATAGAAAATTATAGTGATTTTTTAAAAAATGTAGGAAATAATATTTGGGATAGTTTTAACCCGAAAGAAGAAGAAAAATTTATAAATTCTTCATTATTTACAACTTCTGCATACAGCTTTTTAAATGAAACGATTACCGATCCTTTGTTAAGGAATGTTCTTTCCGGAGCTTCATTAACAATGGAATTAAGCAAAGAGAAACTTCCATTATATGTTTTCTCCCAGATCAATAGTTCTTTTATTCAAAGTGCATGGCGGCTAAAAGGAGGTGGATCTTTAGTTGCAGAAAAACTTGCAGAAGAAATACGTAAAATGGGAGGAACTATTCTTACAAAGGCCTGTGTGACGGAAATAATAGAAAAGAACGGTAAGATTGATGCAGTTGTATATAACAATGAAGAGTATATCAGAGGTAAGTATGTGATATCAAACCTGCATCCGGCATTAACATTATCTTTAATTCCTGAAAGTGAGCATATACGGCGTATTTATAAAACTCGTATTTATAATCTGCAAAATACCTGTGGAATGTTTACAACACACCTGAAATTAAAAAAAGATACTACAGAATATCTTAACAGAAATATATTCCTGTATAAAAAGCAGGATCCATGGGAATATTGTAATTACAGTGCCGGAGAAAAAGTTTCTGAAGTGTTGATAAGTTATCAGGTCCCGGATAGTGAAAATAAATATACTGATAATATAGATATTCTCACCCCAATGCATTGGCAGGAAGTAGAAAAATGGTCGGAAACAACTATAGGGAAAAGGGGAAAAGATTATGAAGAATTTAAATTGAAAAAAGCTGACGAATGTATAAAACTGGCTGCAGAGAGAATACCAGGTCTGAAAAATAATATTGAAAAAGTTTACACAAGTACTCCATTGACTTATCGTGATTATACAGGTACATGGAACGGATCTGCATATGGTATTCAAAAAGATTACGGTAGATTGATGCAAACGATGTTGTCACCTCAAATGCAAATTCCTAATTTATTATTGACCGGACAAAATCTTAGTTTGCATGGAATCCTTGGAGTATCAATGACATCAATTGTTACTTGTGCAAGAATTATCGGGACTGGAGAACTTTTAAAGGAATTAAATAAATAATTTGATATCTTTGTATAAGAAATTATATATAAAATTATAATGTATGAAAAAAATATTTGTAATAATAACTGCTTTATTTGCAGTATATGTAATGAATGCTCAGGAAATAAATGATTCCGACAGGAAAATTATTGATAAGATAAAGGCAGAAAACGCTAAATATAATACTATCAGTAGTGACTTCAAACAAGTGAAGCATTTATCGTTTTTAGGAGAAGATATTCTTTCTTCAGGCAAATTTTATTATAAGAAAACAGATCTTCTGGCAATGGAATATAAAGACCCATCAGGAGACCTTATGCTTATAAACGGCGATAAATTTGTTATGGTATCGGGAGGGAAACGCTCGGAAACGACATCTAAGGCAAGTGCAAAAATGAGGGGAATGAAGGCTATTCTTTCTTCATGCTTACAAGGGGATTTATACAATATGGGAGCCGAAAAAATTACGTGTACGGAAGAACCATATTTTTATGTTGTAACTGCGAAAATAAACACAAAGTCGAATAAAAGCAATATAAGTAAGGTTGTTTTATTTTATGATAAAAAAGATTTTTCTCTTTGTACTTTAAAAACAATTGAACCCGATGAAAGCTATATTGTTTATGAGCTTATAAATAAAAAATTAAATGCTTCAATTGATAATAGTGTATTTCTGACTTCTGGTAAGTAAATTGCGAATTATCATAACTAAATAAAACTATGAAAAACATTTGTTTATTCTTTATTCTGTTTTTGTCAATAAATATTTCATTCTCACAAGAAAATAATACTAATTCAGAAAATCATGAATATGTAGAAGTAAAACCAACATTCCCCGGAGGAGATGAAGGAATTGTAAAATACCTCAAAGAAAATATAAAATACCCTAAAGAAGCAAGAGAAATAGGAATAGAGGGTAAAGTTATTATTAGTTTTTTGATTGATACAAGTGGTAAAGTTACTGAAACTAAAGTCATTGGAGGAGTAAACTCTTATCTGGATGCAGAAGCATTAAGAGTTGTATCAAATATGCCTGATTGGACACCAGGAATACAAAGAGGAAAGGCAGTTCCGGTAACTTATGTAATTCCAATCAATTTTACTTTAACTAAAGGAAAGAAAAGAAAAAATAAATAATAATACTTATTTTATTATATTAATAAACATTTTTCTTAATATTTATATATTCATGTTATTTGTAATGAAATTTTTCGTAAATTTGTTTTATGCTATTGGATTTTGATATATTAAGAATAGTTTCCAACAACATAAAACCTGCTGCCGGAAAAATGTTAATATCCGAACCCTTGCTTGATGATTACTATTTTAAAAGGAGTACGGTATTACTTGCCGATGAATTTAACAATTCTTTTATGGGCTTTATATTGAATTTAAAATCAGATAAGTTTTTAAATGATTATGTAGATGGTTTTAATAAAGAAAATATTCCTTTATTTCTTGGAGGTCCTGTAGATACTGATGCGTTGTTTTATCTGCATACATTTGACTTTATAAAAAATGCTCATAAAATAAATGATGAATTATTTTTAAACGGAGATATTGAAGAAATCAAAAAGCTGGTAAATTCAGGATTTGCAAATAATAATAACATTAAGTTCTTTATTGGTAGTTCTGGCTGGTCGCCAGGACAGCTAAATGACGAAATTGCGTTTAATTCATGGCTGGTCAGTAATATGCCTGTTAATTTTGCATTTTCCCAGGCAGAAAAAATGTGGGAAAATGCACTTAACCTGTTTGGAGAGAGGTATCAATTGTGGAAAAATTTTCCAATAAACCCTGACTACAATTAATTATCTTCATTGTCTTCAATATCATTGATATTTCCCCTTACCAGAAAATATTCCCTTTGTAGTCCGTCAGAAGTCATCTGTATAACTTTTATTTTATCTTGTTCTACGGATTTGATTTTATACACTCCTTGTCTGTTATATTTATCATACCCAATAAGATATGAAGGTGCTTTATCGTAAAAAGTTTTTAATTGCTTTCTTTTTATTTCCCATCCGAACTCATCGCGGTTATCAGGATGTTTTCTTATAAATGATTCTCCTCTGTGTCCTTCTTTAAAAAGATAACAGGGGTCCCATTTGTTACCGCTTTCATCCTGCGGTATCCAGTAACCGATTAATGTTTCTTCCCATTCTTTGTCTGTATCTGTTTTTCCGCAACCATTAAAAGTTAATGAAACTAAAGTAATTGCAGTTATAATTATAAAATTTCTTATTTTCATATATTAATCTTTATTTTGTTTTATCCATTCAAGTTTTTGTTCTTCATTATATTTGACCTTATTATTATCAAACAGCCATTGTATCACTTTTATTATTTTGGGATCATCAAAATTTATCTTATCCACCAGATCATTTAATAAATATGGTTCCAAATTTAAAGAATTTTTTATTTTATCCAGTATAATGTCGAACTCATATTTACTTAATCCAAGTTCATTTCTTCTGGTACATACGTCGCAGACCCCACACCTGTAAGTGTCATTCTGTCCGAAGTATGCCAAAAGTATCTGACTTCTGCATTTATTTGAACTTGTTGCATAATTCAGCATTGAATCCAATCTTTCAATAGTTCTGCTTTTTTGTTCGTCTATATTTTTTTTATTGAATAATATGGCTTTATCCTCAAGTCTTTCTGAAATAAAGTGGATAATAGGTTTATTTATTCGCGGAATGTATTTTATAATATGATATTGTTGTAAAACTTTTAGTAAATTGATTATAGTTTCCGTATTTACATTTGCTTTTTTTGCAAGATAATCTTCGCTTATATTGATATAATCGTTAAAAACTCCTGTGTATGTCCTAAGTATTAGTTTTACGAATTCATCAAGGTTTGCGTTTTCGACCTGAAATTTATACAGGTCTTCGCGGTTACATTGAAAAATTATCCTTGATGTTGAATAAGGATCTTCTGAATATGTTACTAATCCTGTTGATTCAAGTATTTTTAAAGAATTATATGTTGTGAGTACATCTATTTTAAACTTTTTTGCAAAATCGTATATATCAAAAGGATAATCTATGTCCTGTGCTGCTCCGTAAGGAATTTCCAAATAGTTACATATGGAATTGTAAACTTCGAGAACTTTTGATAGTTCAGGAAAAGATGTTGTAATATTTTTCTTTAGTTGTGCTTTGTCCGCATTATTTGTAACCAGAAATGCCCATGCATTTTTTTCGTCCCTTCCTGCTCTTCCTGCTTCCTGAAAATAAGCTTCCAGGGAATCAGGGAGATCCATGTGTACTACCAGCCTAACATCTGGTTTGTCAATACCCATTCCGAAAGCATTTGTACACACCATAATCCTTATTTGTCCTTTTTGCCATGCGTTTTGTTTTTCTGCACGTGTTTTTGCATCCAGGCCAGCATGGTAATAATCGGCAGAAATACGGTATTTTTGTAAAAGCAAAGCATATTCTTTTGTCTTTCGTCTGTTCCTTACATAAACAACAGCACTTCCGTCAATTTTTGTGACCAGTTTGAATAGTTGTCTTATTTTGTCTTCAGTGTTGATAACAAAATATGCAAGATTTTTTCTTTCAAAACTTTTTTGAAGTACATTATGTTCTTTAAATTCAAGTTTGTTCTGAATATCGTCGACTACTTCAGGAGTAGCAGTTGCTGTGAGAGCTAAAACCGGTACTCCGGGCAACTGTTTTCTTATTTCTGCTATTTCAAGGTAGGAGGGACGGAAATCATATCCCCATTGTGAAATGCAATGAGCTTCATCAACAGTGAGCAGGTTTACGTTCATATGTTTTAACCTCTCCTGAAAATAAAAGTTCTTTAATCTTTCGGGAGATATATATAAGAATTTATAACCGCCATTTATGACATTGTTAAGCGCCATTTCAATTTCACTTTTTGTCATTCCTGAATATATGGCAACAGCTTTTATTTTACGTTTTTGCAGATTTTCTACCTGATCCTTCATTAATGCAATAAGAGGAGTTATGACTATACAAACTCCCGGATTAGCAAGACTATAAACCTGAAACGTTATGGATTTACCGCCTCCTGTGGGCATTAAGCCAAGTGTATCCTTTCCTGATGCAACTGATTCGATTATTTCCTCCTGCAGTTCGCGAAATTTGTTATATCCCCAATATCTAAGTAATATGGATCTGAATTCACTCACAAAAAAATAGATTCAATTGATTAACTGCAAAATATGGTAATTATTACAAAGATAATCAATTTTATTATACTTCGCAGCTTGTAATTTTATTTTCGTAATAATAAGTTCTTTTTTGTTTTATTTACCTGTTCAAAAACTCCTTTGTTTACAAACCTGATATCTTCTATTGTATAAAATGCTCCCGGATTGTATTTGTTAACCAGTTCAATTAATGATTTTAACCTTTTTCTTGCAATAGTTATGTATAATACATTTACAGTACCTTTTGCCCCATTTGCATTCATAAATGTAAAACCGTAATTTTTTTCCTTAAGTTCACAGATTAATTCTGTTGCAGGTTTTGCCGTTACAAGTCTTAAACCAACAATTCCTAATGCAATTTTTTCTTCAATTACCATACCTATATAATTTCCTGTAGCAAATCCGGCAGCATAAAACAGGTAATATGTCCAATTATTGACATTTTCCATAATTCGGCTTATAGCAACTATCCAGATAAAAACTTCAACAAAACCTAATAAGGGAGCAACTTTTTTATGTCCGCGCGAAACTAGTATTATTCTTAATGTTCCTAATGTAACGTCGCAGATCCTGGCACAGAAGATCATCAAAGGTAATAAAACATATGAATATATATCAAACTCCATAAATGTTAATATTTATATAAACCTGTAAACGGATTAATCGTTTTCGTTATAAAAATAATAAATTTGCATATAACATGTTTTGTTGTGAACAAATTTATTTTTAAACAGGTTTAATTAAAATTCATAAAAGTAAAATATTATATATATGAAAACTTTAGATCAGATTTTTCCGACTTTGAAACAAGTGCCTGAAAAATTTATGATGGATTTTCCTATTATCCAGTCAGAATATTTGGTAAATGGGAAAATCAAAAAATGGCATGGAGATTTTCGTGAAGTTTATTCGCCTGTCTATATTAAAAATAAAAATAACTATACGAATTATCTTGGTGCATATCCTATGATGGGAGAAAAAGAAGCAATGGAGGCGTTGGACGCTGCTGAGAAAGCTTTTGACAATGGAAACGGGGAATGGCCTAAAATGACTGTGGAGAAAAGGATAGAGTGTATCAGAAAGTTTATTGTTCTGATGAAAGAACAAAAAGAAACTATTGTTAATCTTTTAATGTGGGAAATAGGAAAAACACTCTCTGATTCGATAAAAGAGTTTGACAGGACTGTTGAATATATTAATGATACCATAGAAGCATTAAAAAATCTGGACAGGGTTTCTTCACGATTTACAATTTCGCAGGGAATAATAGCACAGATAAGAAGGGCTCCGTTTGGTGTTACTTTATGTATGGGACCTTATAATTATCCTTTAAATGAGACTTTTACAACTCTTATACCAGCATTAATTATGGGTAATTCCATAATTTTTAAACCTCCAAAATTAGGTGTATTGTTACATTATCCTCTGTTGAAAGCATTCCAGAAATCTTTTCCGAAAGGTGTTGTTAATACCGTTTATGGTAAAGGTGAAAATATTATAACACCAATAATGGAATCGGGAAAAATAAATGTTTTGGCATTTATAGGAACCAGTAAGGTTGCAAACACATTGAAAATGCATCATCCTAAGCTTAACAGGCTAAAATGTGTTCTGGGACTGGAAGCAAAAAATCCTGCAATTATACTTAAAGATGCTGATCTGGATGAAACTGTAAAAGAATGTGTTTTAGGAACATTATCATATAACGGGCAAAGATGCACGGCGCTGAAGATAATTTTTGTACACGAAGATATTGCTGACAAATTCTTAAATAAATTCAGTAAAGCAGTCGAAAACCTTAAAATAGGGATGCCGTGGGATGACGGTGTAAATATCACACCTTTGCCTGAACCTTCAAAACCTGCATATCTTACTGAATTAATTGAGGATGCTGTTGTTTATGGGGCAAAAGTAGTTAATCCTAATGGCGGAGAACAATATAAATCGTTGTTTTTCCCGGCAATTTTATATAATGTTAATAATAAAATGCGTATATATTATGAAGAACAGTTCGGGCAAGTTATCCCGGTAATTAAATATAAGAATATCAAAGAGCCGCTTGACTATGTTATTGAATCAAACTACGGTCAACAGGCCAGTATTTTCGGAAAGGACTCAGATGAAATTTCGGAACTTATTGATACTCTTGTCAACCAGGTCTGTCGTGTAAATATTAATTCACAGTGCCAGAGAGGACCTGATGATTTTCCATTTACAGGAAGAAAAGATTCTGCAGAAGCAACATTGTCGGTTTCTGATGCATTAAGGGTATTCTCAATAAGAACTTTAGTTGCTGCCAAAGAAACCGATACAAATAAAAAAATTATCAGAGAAATTTTAAAAGATGAAAAATCAAATTTTTTAAATACGGACTTTATATTATAATATAACGTGTATCTTATATTGTTAAATAACATCTTATTTGTTGATAAAAGATTTAGTTTTATCAACTCGTTTATTATAAATTTGCTTTTTTGAAAAAACTATAATAATAAATTAAAATATTTTAACTATGGCAAAGATAAAAGTTGCGATTAACGGTTTTGGTCGGATAGGAAGAAATGTTTTTAAAATTGCATTCGACCGTAATGATATGGAAATAATTGGTATTAATGATTTAACTAATACCAAAACTTTAGCACATTTATTAAAATACGATTCCACTCAGGGTAAATTTGATAGAAATGTTTCACATGATGAAAATTCGATCATTGTTGATGGAAAAGCGATAAAAGTTAGTGCAGAACGTAATCCGGCACAAATTCCATGGGCAGAAAAACCTGATGTTGTTGTTGAATCTACAGGAGTTTTTACTTTAAGAGAAAGTCCTAAAGGAGGTTATGGGGATCACCTTAAAAATGGAGCAAAAAAAGTAATATTGACAGTTCCGTCGAAAGATCAGATAGATGCTATGATAGTATTGGGAGTGAACGATGCTATGATAACTCCTGATCTTAAATGTGTTTCAAATGCGTCATGTACAACAAATTGTCTGGCTCCCGTAGCAAAAGTATTACATGATAATTTTGGTATAGAAAGCGGAACAATGACAACTATTCATTCATATACTAATGATCAGATAATACTTGACGGACCTCATTCAGACTTAAGAAGAGCCAGATCATGTGCTGTCTCTCAAATCCCGACAACAACAGGTGCAGCAAAAGCTGTAGGTAAAGTACTTCCTGAACTTAACGGAAAACTTGACGGTATAGCTATTCGTGTTCCTACTCCTACAGGTTCAATTGTAGATTTAGTGGTGAATTTAAAAACCGATGTTACTATCGAACAGGTAAATAAAGCCATGAAAGATGCAGCGGAAGGTCCAATGAAAGGAATTATGGAATATACAGAAGATCCTATTGTTTCTGTAGATATCATACATAATCCTCATTCTGCTATTTTTGATGCAGGCTGTACTATGCTTAACGGAAGACTGCTAAAAGTAATGGCCTGGTATGATAATGAATGGGGATATTCAAACAGGGTAGTGGAGTTAGTTGCAAAATTAGTTTAAATAAAGTATTACAATTTATTATAAAAAAATAAGAGTCCAAAAGACTCTTATTTTTTTATATTTTTTCAATTATATTCCAAAATATCAATTTTTAATTTTTAATTCCTCATTCTTATTTACGCGTTTGTTAAACCATCCATATCCTCTGGCAATAAAGAAGAATCCCAGTAATATAAAAGGAATACTTAATAATTGTCCCATCCTTATTACGCTTGTCCAGCCATCAAATTCCACCTGATCCATTTTTGTATATTCTATGATGAACCTGAACCCGAAAAGTACTACCAGGAACCAGCCAAGAAATGTTCCATCCTTCCATTTTGAATGGAATTTATTATATATAAAGAAAAATACACCAAACATTATAAAATAAAAAATAGCTTCATATAATTGTGTAGGATGTAACGGAACATCTCCAAGACGTTTAAAGATAAAAGCCCATGGAACATCAGTAGGAATTCCGACAATTTCGGAATTCATTAAATTTCCAAGTCTTACCATTCCTCCTGCAAGAGGGACCACCACCACAATCTTATCTAATAATCCCAAATATGAGATTTTATATTTCCTTGAGAATAACCATACAGCCAATAGTATCCCTGCTGCACCTCCGTGACTTGCTAATCCGCCTTCCCATACTTTTAATATTTCCACCGGATTAGAAAAATAATATGACGGATTGTAGAATAACACATGACCTAAACGTAATCCGATTACAGTACCTACTATAACATATATTGATAAAATATCAACCCTTTCCTGTTTGAAGCCTTCTTTCCTCATTATATGGCCTAAAATAAAGTAGGAGAATAAAAAACCCAAAGCAAGAAATAATCCGTACCATCTTATACTGAAATCCCCTATGGAGAACATTACCGGATTAACATCCCAAATTATATATAATAATGACATAATAAAATATTTTGCAGGTAAAATTATAAAAATGTTGGATAAGTTCTAATATAATTTATTAAAAATACAATTACAAAAATATTTTATTTGACAAATTTTATTATTTTTGCAATTCAATATGCCCAGATGGTGAAATCGGTAGACACGCCAGCTTGAGGGGCTGGTGCCCGTACGGGTGTGCAAGTTCGAGTCTTGTTCTGGGCACTAAAATAAAAAGCGTTGAAAACCAACGCTTTTTATTTTTATATTACTGATATTTTTTACATAATTAATATAAATCCGCTTCCATGTATATTATTTATCTGAATAAGAGGATCGTCTTTGAAGTATTTCCGTAATTTGGTAATATAAACATCCATACTTCTTGCATTGAAATAATTGTCGTCTCCCCATATTTTCTTCAAAGCCTCATTTCTGTCTAGAACATTATTTTTATTTAAAATAAGTTCTTTTAATAAATCAGATTCCCTTGGCGTTAACCTGTGAGATTCTTCATCGGAAGTCAATGTTCTTAGTTTGGTATCGAAAATATATTTACCTATTTTGATTTTGTCTTCAATAGTAACTTTAGAATTTTTACGGCGCAATATGGCTCTGATTTTTAATAAAAGGACATCAGAATCAAATGGTTTGGTCAGATAATCATCTGCTCCGACTTTAAAGCCTTCCAGAACGTCTTCTTTTAAAGATTTGGCACTTAAAAAAATTATCGGCATTTTTTTATTGGACTGACGTATTTCTTTAGCAATAGTAAAACCGTCAACATTGGGAAGCATTACATCCAAAACACATAAATCAAAATCACCTTTAGTAAATGTAGGAAATGCATCTTTACCATCACTCACAAGAGTAACATCAAATTCATTCATTTCAAGGTAAGACTTCAAGACAAATCCGAAATTTACATCATCTTCAACCAATAATAATTTTTCTTTATCCATATTATAAATATATTTTATTTAAGTGGTAATATTACAGTAAAAGTGCTTCCTTTTCCGGGACAGCTACGTACGTTAATAGTTCCTTTATGAGCGATTATTATTTCTTTTACGTAATTTAATCCTAATCCAAAACCTTTAATATTATGCACATTGCCTGTAGGAGCCCTGTAGAACCTGTCGAATATTTTAGCCTGTGCTTCTTTTGACATACCTATTCCATTATCTTTAAATGCTATATGAAATTTATCTCTTTCAATAAAAGTTGTTATTTTTATTTCTGGAGTATCTTTGGAATACTTTAGTGCATTATCCAGAAGGTTGTTAAATGCGTTGGTAAGCAGGTCCCTGTCAACATTAAGGAAAACATTGTCGTCAATACTGATAAATGTGATTGTGCCTCCTTTTTCAGAAACAACAAGTTCCGTATTGTTTATTACATCCTGTACTATTTCATTTATATTTTCTTTATGTTTTTTTACTTCCAGGTTTTTTTTATCCAAAACTGCCATTTGCAGGACTTGTTCTATATGATGATTCATGCGGCTTGTCTCTTGTGCTATTATGTCAAGCATATTTGATAATACTTTCGGATTGTCGGAATATTTTGTGCTTTTCAAAGAGGCTGTTGCCAGTTTTATTGTTGCTATTGGAGTTTTAAATTCATGAGTCATATTATTAATAAAATCATTCTTTATTTCAGAAAGATTTTTTTGTCTTATAAGAGCATATAAGCTTATACCGAATGTTGCTATGAATAATAATGTAAAAAGAATGGAAGTTATTACTTGTCCGTGTATAGATTCAATTGCATACATATTTTTGTTCGGAAAATCAACAAGAAACAAATTAGGATTTGAAAAAATGTTCTCCGGAGCCATATTGTATTTGTAAAATTCTTTTTTCCTTGAAATGTCAAAGTTCTCAGAACGTAATTTTATATTATAATCATCATCTGTTATTGCAAACTCAAAATCTAAATCGAGTCCATATGATAATAACGACTTTTGAAGGATATTTGATATAGTAGTAACATCAAAACGATTCTCTATTGGAATTGCATTTTGCATAAACTCAGCTTCGATTTGCATCATTAATTGTTCAAACCTTAGCTGGCGTTCATTGAGCAGTTGATGGACAAATTTTTCTATCTGTTCCAGATCATCTGTTTTTAGTGTTGAAACAATACTGCCGGGAATTCCATTAATGTTTTTATCATAATAAGAATTTGGCTTATTATTTAAGTCTGTTATTTGTTGCAAAGGAGTTATACTTAACTGGAGTAATTGTGGATCTATAGGTATTTTGTTGAAGTTTAAATTCTGACCGTTACTACTTATCTTGTCATATGCATAACGTAAGGCATCATGTTTTCTTAATGTAAATATCGTTTGTGCAATAGCTTCACTTACAGATCTTTCGATCATTTCTTTCGATCTGTTATAAGAATTTATGATATGAACATATTGAAGAACAATGATAAAAGTAAGTGATAAGGACATCAATACAATTATACCTGTTACCAGTCGCTTTTTTTTCATATTACAAAGATAAATATACTTTTTTCATCATTTTTTATTGTTAACTTTTCTTTAACGTAGTTTAACTTTATTTAAACAATAATCTAAAATATAACTTCGTTTCTTTGTAATTAGGAAAATAAAAATTGCTTTTTTTGTTTAAAAAAAATGGTAATTAAGTTAAATAGAAAAGATGATTGGCACAAAATTTGTAGTAAAAATAATACTCTCCTTTAAATAACAATGCTTAATTTTTGAAGAGCCCTATTTCCCAGATAGGGCTCTTTGATTTTATATCCTGGCCCAATGAACGATAATTTTAATCTTATTTTTGAGATAAATTCATTTATGTTTATATTTTTTCACTAAAAGAATCTTCTTATTTTGTTATTTTTATTTAAAAACAAATATTATACCAAAAATATAATACGCTTATAATTAGTAAGTTAGAAATATGAAATAATTTACCTATTAATAATTAAGTAATTATTTAGAAGATTGATAATATTTATACAATTGATAAGTAGTTAATTATACTGCCTTTGACAGGACAAATTTGTGTTTTTTACTTTAATATCTAATTCCATCTGAGATTATAAAATTTTATTATTTTTGTAAAAAAATGTAAGATATGGAATGGATCATTGGATACCTTATATCAGTTAATAAAACATCTCTTTTCACATAAACTCTGCTTATCATTGCATAGTATAATTTAAAAATAATTAAAACCGAACAAAAAATGGAAATACACTATATAAACAGTAACAGGATAGATTTAAATAAAATCGAAGAAATAATAGAAAAATCGTATAAAATAGGCTTATCAGATGATGCCAGGAAAAAAATAAATAATTGCAGGGCATTTCTTGATAAAAAAATAGAATCGGCAGATAAACCTATTTATGGGATAACTACAGGATTCGGATCATTGTGTAATACCTCAATATCATCAAATGAATTGGGACAGCTTCAGGAAAATCTTGTAAAATCACATGCGTGTGGTATGGGCGATGAAGTGGAAAGCCGTATTGTAAAATTAATGATGTTGTTGAAAGTACAAGGATTATCATATGGAAATTCAGGAGTTTGTGAAGAAACAGTACAACGTCTTGTCGATTTTTATAATTCAGATGTAATTCCTGTTGTTTACCAATTAGGTTCGCTGGGAGCTTCTGGAGATTTATCTCCGTTGGCTCATATGGTATTGCCTATGCTGGGTTTGGGAGAAGTTTATTATAAAGGAGAAAAGAGGAATTCTTCCGAAGTCTTGAAAGAGTTAAATTTGGAGCCATTGAAATTAAAATCCAAAGAAGGACTTGCATTACTTAACGGAACACAGTTTATGCTTTCACATGCAGTAGATGCTGCGTTAAGATGTAGAAAATTATTTAAAATGGCAGATACGGCTGCTGCTTTATCGATTGATGCATATTTTGGTAGAATTGATCCGTTTAATAATAATCTTCATATTATTCGTCCGCATAAAGGACAGATCGAAACATCAAAAGCTATAAGAGAGTTACTTGAAGGTTCTGAAATTATGGCACAGGAGAAAAAATGGGTTCAGGATCCTTATTCTTTCAGGTGTGTTCCTCAGGTACACGGTGCTTCAAAAGACGCTTTGAGGTATGTGGAATCTGTGATTGAAACTGAAATGAATTCTGTTACCGACAATCCTACTGTTTTTCCTGATGAAGACCTTATTTTGAGTGGAGGAAATTTTCATGGACAGCCGTTGGCACTGGTTTTGGATTTTCTTGCTATTGCAACAGCAGAAATCGGAAGTATCTCTGAAAGACGGGTATATAGATTAATCAGCGGAGAAAGAGGTTTGCCTCCGTTTTTAGTAGCAAATCCAGGATTAAACAGTGGATTTATGATCCCTCAATATACAGCTGCTTCTATTGTAAGCCAGAATAAGCAATTATGTACTCCTTCAAGTGTGGACTCATTATCGTCTTCAAACGAACAGGAAGACCATGTGAGTATGGGGGCAAATGCCGCAACAAAACTGTTGAGGGTTGTATCGAATGTAGAAAGAGTAATTGCCATTGAATGTTTTGCAGCAAGTCAGGCTCTGTATTTAAGAGAACCGTTAAAAACATCGGTAGCATTACAGAAATTTCTTGAAAAATTCAGAAAAAATGTTGAATTTGTCGATAACGATATAATCATGTATCATAGGATGGATAGCGCATTAAATACAATAAAAAATATAAACTTTAATTAAAAACACATTATGAAGAAATTTACTTTTTTGATTTTTTGTAGTATTCTTTTACTTTTACTACAAACAGAGTTAAAAGCACAGGTTTATCAGTTACCTAACGGAGGTTTTGAATTGTGGGACGGAGGTACTAATGATGAGCCTACTTACTGGAATGGATTTCCTTCCGGAGCATGTGACTTATCTGGGTTAGCTGCATTAGGCTGTTCAACTGCAAAAACAAAGAGACATCAAAAAACAACAGACATAAGACCCGGTTCATCAGGGACTTATTCCTGCAAAATATTTGCAACTTCTTTTGGAAGTATTATTGCTAACGGCAATATAACAACAGGTCAGATAAGAATAGGAAGTACAACACCAAGTAATTCCGGTAACTATAATATTACAAGAACAGGAGATAGTAATTTTAATCAGGCTATTAATGCAAAACCTGACTCTATTGTTTTCTGGGCAAAGCTTGTATGCCCCAGTGCAACACAAGAAGCAAGAATAAATGTTGTGATCCACGATAGTTACGATTTCAGGGATCCTTCAACATCTGATGCAAGTGCATCAAGCCATATAGTAGGGCAGGCAACATGTAATTTTGCACGTGGGAGCCAGGATTGGATCAGATATTCTGTTCCTTTCGATTATAATGGTTATACAGCGACAACTCCTGAATATATTTTAATATCTTTTACTACTAATGTTGTTCCGGGTGAAGGGTCAGTAAACGATAACCTATTTATTGATGATGTTGAATTGGTGTATAATGTTAATTTACAGAATATTTTTGCAGATGGAACAGGTATTGAAAATTTTGATCCTGATGTAACAGATTATTATTATGATGCTGATTGTAATTACTTGAGTAATTTAATATCTGCAGTAGCTGTATCTCCGAATGCAAATGTAGACGTAGTTCAGGCTACTGAGAATAATCCTGTTGCAATAATTACAGTAACATCCGGCGATAAATCGAAAGAATATAATGTACATTTTTTAAATTATATGTCGGAAGAAACATATATTTATGAAGCGATTTGCGAAACAGAACCATATGGTTTCTTTGGACAAGAATTAAGTGAAGAAAATATTTACCGGCATACTCTGCAAAATATTTATGGTTGCGACAGTGTAATAGTTTTAACATTAACAGTTAATCCTGTATATGAAACACCAGAGTCTGCAGCAATCTGCGAAGGTGACACATATGACTTTTTCGGAACCGAATTAACAGAAGCGAACACTTATCGTCATACATTACAAAGTGTGGAAGGTTGTGACAGTGTGATAGTATTTACATTAACGGTTAATAGTGTTGATGTTTCTGTAACATTTTATACATTAGAAGGTAATGCATTGTCTGCAGTTGCGGAAAATGCACAATATCAATGGCTAGATTGCAATAATGATTATTCTGAAATTGAAGGTGCAACCGACAGAATATTTTCCCCTGTTCAAAGCGGAGACTATGCTGTTGAAATCACTCAAAACGATTGTACTGATATTTCAGAATGCCAAAATGTCATTATAACTGAAATCATAAGCAACGAATTTGAAAATA
>JAISPG010000037.1 GCA_031275085.1 Bacteroidales bacterium
CACAATGAGGGATTATATCAATCCTATACCAGACTACAAACCTGCCGCAAATTTTGCCGCTAATTCCACAGCAAATTTTGAGGAGTTTTCAGAAAGGATTATCACGGCGATTAAAGAGAACAAATCTGAAATGAATTTAGGGATGAACCTTGACAGTCGCGGAATATGGTACATAATAAGAAATAAGAATGTAAAAGTTAAACATATTAATAAAAGAGTTTGGAAATAAATTAATTATAAATATAAAAAAATGGGAACAATACAACCAGACCCGGTAAGGGTAATATTAAAATGTAACGGCGAACAGCACATTTGTAAACTGTTGCCTATTGGATGGCGTGAACACGCCACAGGATGGAGCTTCGATTTTGACGGCTTCGGTTACAGCCGTAAAACTACGATTGACACATTGAGATTTGTAAAAGAAGATGCCGACTTTATAAGGCATTGTTTGGATTTGTACGGCATATCTGCTGAAATAGATATAATCATACAAAGGCGCAATCAGCGGTGGGCGTACGATGATTTCTTCACCGGACAGATAGATATAAGCAAGGGATATACCAACGAAGTAGATTTTATAGAAGTTGATGTTTACGAGGGCGGCTTTAAAAGGGCATTGGAAAAAGATAACAAAACTAACTTCGATATTCCTTTTGATGAAGATGCTGTCGATATTCATGTGCCGGTGGGTATGCAATTAAAAGAAAATGTAAAGTATTCAGCGGAAAATACAAGTGAATTATATTTATCAAATGGTCCCAATAATTGGTTTGTTGGTACTTTTACAATTAATTTGAATTTAGATGATGCTAATTCTAATATTTTAACACCTATTTTAAGATTTAATACTCAATCGGGTTTTATAGGAGGGCAAGCGGCTCAAACTACATTAGTGCCTTTTTTGACAACCATGCAAGCAAACCAAGAGGTTGATATTACTATTCCTTTAAAATTAAAGTTAAAAATAAAAAGCAAACATCTAAATAGTAATACAGATATTTCTTTATCAATTTTTGATGTTACAAATAATAATCAGATATGGCGCTATTATGATTTTAAAATATTTAAATTTTCCGACTTGACTATAATAGATGGTTTTTTTGTTGGCGATTTTAACATATCGGCATCCATCCTTTTTACGATTACCAATGATATTAAAAAATATGCGATTATGTTTGGGACAGGGAATGGGATAGCAGTAGACACTCCCTATACGGGAAAAGACGTTACGTTTGATGTCGAGGGAAATATCTCTTTTGATTTTTGGAGCACAGCCAACTCCGGCACATTCAACTTCCCAGCCTATAAAGCAGAAGTATTCGGGCAAAAGTTGTTAGATAAAATATATCCTAATGCGACTTTTGAAATTCCCTTTTTGCAAGCAATGGAAACAAACGAAAACATGCAACTGTTTATTACTTCGGCAGATGCTATAAGAGGAATTAAACCAACAGACGACCAGCCGCAGGGTGCGTTGATTAAAACCAATCTTGCAGAGTTTATAAAAAATATTTCATGTCTGTATGATTTTGGGATGCAGGTAGATAATACAGATAACGGAGTTTATACTTTAAAACCAAAAACCGAAATATTTGCAAATACCGAAATACTTGATTTGGGCGAAGTTACAAAAATGCAGACTATATTACCCGATGAAGAATGGTTTGCAAACAACATTCAAGTTGGTTACGAAAAGCAGGAATACGACTATCCGCTTGGGCGACAGGAATTTGCCAATACATTGGAACTGAATAACGATATTGATATATTAAACCAAAAAATGGAACTTGTAAGCAAATTCAGAGCCGATTATACGGGAGTGCATTTATTGCATTTTGACTATGTAAATTCAGATAAAAAGGACAGCAAAAGCGATAATGACATATTTTGGATTTTAGCATTTAAAAAACAAATAACAAATTTCAAGAATGTTACAGGAGTACCAGGGCGGATAACAGATATTAATGTATCAGTAGGGCAGGTTATAACCAATCCGTATCAAGAAATATGCCATATTGACGATGGTTCAAGTTTTGGTGTTATCATTATAGCAGGAACAGTAGGAGTGGTAACCGAAGTAAATATATCAGTAGGGCAAACTATAACTGCCGATACCATAATAGCAGTTATAAAAATAACCACAGACGAATGGCAGGCAATAGCAGGCGACCGCATAACAGCTATTGATGGATTAGACGGCGGCGGTTATTTCAATATACTGCTGTCTCCAAAAACAATGCTAATGAACCATGCCCGCTTTTTCAGTTCGATACTCGATAAGCACGCAAAGATTTTGCGTTATACTTCGAGTACCGAAACCATGAGTGCGCTCGAATATACGGACACAGAACTTGGGCATGTTGTAGAGAAAGCAGATTTGGACGTTTCAAATGCCGTTCCGTTTTTTAAACCGATAATATTTGAATTTGACTGTATAATAAGGCATAATTTGCCTGAAATTTTAGGACAAAACCCCGCAGGTTATTTTAAATTCAGATATAATAATTTGGAATTAAAAGGCTTTCCGTTGGAAGTTGAAGGCTCAACAAACGACAGTGTGCAAACAGTTAAATGTATAGCGCATCCTGACACGCCCGATAACATTCAGGAAATACTACACAAGAGGCTACCGAATAAGATTTATAAGTAAAATTAAAAAAGGGCTGCAAAAACAGCCCTTTGGTTTTATTATTTGCGCTTGTAAATGGCATAAATAGCGACATTATACATGTGTCCATCGTACACATTAATCAAACTGCCTAATATTAATTTCCCATTTTTAAATTTATATTTAATTGGATAACCTAATACTGAATGATAAGTAAAGACACCCGTTGAAATATTTTTTTCACAAATCTCAGAAATATTAATATTATCGCCATTGATTTTATAAGTATGAACACTATAATCGGTATCGGCATATTTTTCTATTAGTCCACATTCGTTTAAATCTGCAAAAATAAAAGTAATTAAATACGGCGCATCGATTTTAGTATATTGTTCTGCATTATCTATGTCTATCTGCTGATTGGAGTCATCAATACGTTCATCTCTGTAAAAGCATTCCAATTTCCAAGTCCCTATAATGTCATTAGGATTGTTTGTAAAATCATTGTCTTTACTGCAAGAAATCAGCATTACGGCAGCAATTAAGTAAATCAGTTTTTTCATTTTCTTTAATTTTTATTTTTGCAAAGGTAAAAAGATTTTAAGAAAGTGAAAAAAAATTAACAGTAAAAATTAAAAGAGGGCTGTTTTTGCAG
>JAISPG010000044.1 GCA_031275085.1 Bacteroidales bacterium
ATCTTCTGGAGGACACTGGAATGGATGGTAAAAGACCCAAATACAAAACCTCATTTTGAAGCAAACTCAGACCTTAGCTTCTACGAAGGTACAATAACAAATATTTACAATCATTACCACAGTAAACTTGAAAGGGACAAGAATAAACTAAGGAGGCTTCAATATTTCTGGCCATTCATTATTTCCGGCGGTCTCAGTTCCGCTGCAGCTTTAGCTGTTTTACAAATAGAATTCGGGGTCCTGTCAATTTCTGCTTATCATAGTGCACTTCAGGATGCCATCGAGGCAGTTGACAGCGGCGAAAAGGCACTGAACTGGTTTACCGAGGTCAATAATGAATGGGAAGTTATAATAGGAGCAAAATCCTACAGGGCAGAAACAGTATCAGGATATAACTGTACCAGCTGCAGGTATTACCCTGGCGAACAGTCTGATCCCATAAAAGTTCCTACAACCCCCTATGTAAAGTTCAATGTTGGCTTTACCCAGGATTACAGGACATGCCTGGATTTTGAATGCCAGAATATAGAACCTGCGGTTTCTGTAATATACCATCCCGAACTTTTGGAAAATGACGGGGTAGTTACAAGACCTTCGGCAAGCGAGTTGCCGTATGCTACTGAAAGGCCAATAAGGGTATATCCCCGTGAGTTTGAAGATGTGATCGACAAAGGATCATCTCATATGCAGATAAGAAATGATGAGGGAATTAAAGAACATTTGAATAAGGCGTTAAATGGTGATTATGGACATTTTTTTTATACAAAACGATTTGATGAGTAAGATCATGAAAACAAGTACCTTTATTATATTCTTAATTTTATTTTGCAGCATAACTAATACCGCCTGCGATAAAAAATCTGTTCCACCGGAAGAACCTATTGCAACATATAAAACCAAACTTGAAGTAGTATGGACACGATATTTCCATTCAGATAAAATTGGAGGTGAACTATTTCTGGATCCCATATTCTGGAATGATCATGTTGTAATATCAAGCAGTCATGGCAGCCATTACACAAAACAACAAGGAATAAGAGTTCTAAATAAACTTACCGGCGAAGACCATCCAGTATGGGCGCATGAACCCGGAGGAATTGTGGATCAGGGAAATTATATGGAATGTATTCATATTGGAGGTCCCGATAATAATATCTTGTTTACAGGAGATGCCCTGTGCTTATATGCAATAGATCTTAATACCGGACAAAGGTTATGGAAACATAAGCATTATCCCAATGCTGGCATTCATAAATTTTCAATGCTGGGAAATATTCCTTTACAGGTATATAGCGCACCTTCAGGAGGCCTGTCCACCTCCTGGTGCCGTATAGCAAAATGTGATCCTGAGACAGGAGAAAAAACAGACCTTGTAGAAACATGGATAGAAGATAATTATGAATTCCTGCTTACCCCTCCGGCATGGACGATTAATAATGTTGGAGATACCCTGATAATGTTCCTTTCTGGTAGCTGGAATTTTAGGCTGGTACATGGAAAGATGAAAACATATTGTTATAATATTACACAAAAAAGAATGGAATGGGAAAAAAGGGATTTTACAAATGGAGGTGATACAGGATTTCTGACGCCTACTATTGTAAGTAACAATAGAGTCGTTTTTCAGGCATTAAGATCTCTTCATTGTTTTGATATAGATACCGGTGAATTGATATGGCAATATGTTCCGGCACCAATTGAGAACTATTCATCGGCTCAATTATTATATAATAATGAAAAAATTTATATCAGATGTATAAGTGGAATAACAACCTGCCTTAATGCACAAACCGGAGCCGTAATATGGAAAACCGGTGAAGATTACATTCCTGCTCCTGACGGAAGAATGGATATTTATGACGAAAAATTATATCTGGCTGCATGGGGTGATAATGTGGAATTTTACCTGTATTGCCTCTCTGCTGAGAACGGTGATTTTATTTGGCAGGATAAAGGGCCTTTTAATAAAATTTCAGGAGGTGTTACTATTGACCAAAATACGGGATATCTATATTGTACAAACAACAGGGAAATCATGTGTATAGACCTTAATAAATCTCCGAAAGAAGAGTAAATAATGTAAGGCAGAATAATATATATAATTTTTTCATTACGGGCTGAGTCATATTCTCCTTTATTGTAAAATATTTCATGGAAAACTCAAATTATACTTGCCAAAAATTGTTAATATATCATTATGACTGAATAGTTTTTATATTTTTGTAAAAAAAGATTATGAAAATAGATTTTTTCCAGATAACAGGAAATTCCGGTAAGGGAACTTTTTCCGACTATTGCGAAAAAGCTTTGGAAAGACTTGAAATATTAAATTCCGGTAAAGGAAGCGGTAATGATTTTCTAGGATGGATAAATTTACCACAGTCATACGATGATGATGAAATAAAAGATATTATAGAAACTGCCGGTAATTTACGTGAATTAGACATTATTGTTATAATAGGCATAGGAGGTTCATATCTTGGTGCTAAAGCCATCATTGAAGCTTTGAAGCCTCAGTTTGAAAAAACTTCTCCTGAAATTATTTTTGCAGGACATAATTTATGTGGTAATTATCATTCTGAACTTATCGATTACCTAACAGGTAAAAAATACGGACTTATTGTTATTTCAAAATCAGGAACAACAACAGAACCGGCAATAGCGTTTCGGTTATTGTTACACGAAATGAAAAACAATTTTTCAGCCGAAGAAATAAGGAAAAGGGTTATAGCTATTACCGATGCCGAAAAAGGAGCACTAAAAGAACTTGCAGACAAAGAAGGCTTTAAAACTTTTATTATCCCTGATAATGTAGGCGGCAGATATTCCGTTCTAACTCCGGTAGGATTACTTCCTGTTGCAGTTGCCGGTTTTGATATTGAATCTTTACTTCATGGCTCATCAATAGCACAAAATATTTGTCTTGAATATTCAACTGAAAATCCTGCTGTGAAATATGCAGCTTTCAGAAATCTGATGTATGATTCAGGGAAAAAAACAGAATTACTTGTTAATTATAATCTACGCCTGAATTTCTTTACCGAATGGTGGAAACAGCTTTTTGGCGAAAGTGAAGGAAAAGAGAATAAAGGCATATTCCCCGCTTCTGCATCTTTTACTACAGACTTACATTCTCTCGGACAATATATACAACAAGGCGAAAGAACTATTTTTGAAACAGTTATTTTTGTGAACAATCAGGAAAATGACACTACATTTATTCCTGTAAATGCCGACGACAATGATAATCTTAATTACCTTGCAGGTAAAAACATGGAATATGTCAATACAAAAGCTGCGGAAGGAACTTTAATAGCCCATCTTGAAGGCGGAGTTCCAAATATACGTATTGAAATAGATAATTTAGATGAATATAATCTTGGATTTTTATTATACTTTTTTGAAATATCCTGCGGGATAAGTGGTTATATGTTAAACATTAATCCTTTTGACCAGCCCGGAGTAGAAGATTATAAGCGTAATATGTTCAAGCTTTTAAGAAAAAATAACAGATAATTCAATTATCTATATAACTTTAATAAACGAAAATAATAAAATAACCGGCTTTAATGAATAAAATAAAACTCATGAAGCAGGTGGGTTGTTTAAAATTTTCAACATTGGTTTTCAATAAAAAATAATAATTTTTTACCAATTCTATTCCTTCCAACAGAAAAAAATAGTATCTTTGGTATATACTGTTATTTTTTTAATTAAAAACCACAATAATGAAAAGTATTTTTACCGTATTTATTTTTGTATTGTTTGTAAATATAACATTTGCCCAAGCTCCGACTTTTGTATCTACAATACCTGCTAACAAAAATGTAATCCTTGAAGAGTTTACTGGAACAGGCTGTAGTTATTGTCCTGATGGTCATATATATTCAAATATTATTGCAAACAGTAATCCTGGTCGTTTTTGGGAAATAAACATACATGCAGGAAGTAATGCCTTGACCAATCCTGCAAATTATCGTACAACCGACGGAGAAATTATTCATGACCATTTTATTTCAACAGAAGGCTATCCTTCCGGAATGATTAATCGCGGAGGAATTCTTAGCAGAAGTTTTTGGTTTTATAATACAAATACAGCTTTAAATCAATTATCTTATGCAAATATAGCTGCAGAAGGGATACTTGATTTTGAAACACGGACATTAACTTTAACTGTCGAGTTATATTACACATCAGAAAGTTCCGTACCTTCAAATTTTGTTACGGTTGCTATGGTGCAAAATAATATCATTGGACCTCAGGCGAATGCGTCTTCAAATCAGAACCAATATGTAGAAGATGCCGTAAATAGTTATAATTATAAGCATATGCATATGTTAAGGGATATTATTTCTCCTACCTGGGGCGATACTGTAACATCTACCACTACAGAATCTTTCTATACCAAAACATATACCTACGTGATCCCGGATAACATAAAGAATATCCCTGTCGTTCTGGAAGATCTTGAGTTCTTAGTATGGGTTGCCGAAGATAAAAGTAATATTATTACAGCCAATAAGGCTGAAATCGAATATGTTAATATACATAATTATCCTACCAGAATAACAACAGTCAGGGAAAAGAATATTTTGGCTTGTAACTCCGAAACAGAGATTTATTTTGAGTTAAAAGCAGGTGGAGATACAATAAGATCAATTGAAGCTAATTATTCTATTAACGGTGAAACCCCGGTTACTTTTTTATGGGACGCCAGAGAAATACCGGCTTTAAAATCAGATAGTATTCATATATATCCTATAACTGTAGCTATTAATGAAGAACAGGTCATAGATATTCAAATTACAAAAATTAATGGAAACGATGTATCTTCAATTTCCAATAATATTACAGTAAAGAAAAATATTGTTACCGGAGTAGATAATATGACATTTAAAATAACTACAGACTATTTGGGTAGTGAAATTACCTGGAAATTCCTCGATCCTGACGGAGAAATAATTAATCAGGGCGGACCTTTTGCTTTTGGTATTAATTCATATGAATACTCATTAGAAGCATCATTTTCAGGATGTTATGCATTAATTGTTTATGATTCCGGATCGAACGGTATCAATGGACTCTATGGTTCCGGAAATTTTAGTGTAGTCGACCAGAGTGGAAATACAATCCTGTATGATAATGGACAATTTGACTCAAAAGCTGTTTATATGATGAATATAACAGCACACTCAAATATTGCTGAAAAAAAACCGGATACATTTTTTATATATCCAAATCCCGTTTCAGAACAACTATTTATTCAATGTCCGGAAACAATTGACCAGATCAAAATTTTTAATACACAAGGACAACTTCTAAAGCTAATACAAGATAACGTATCGGAAATTTCAATTATCGGTCTACCTGATGGGTTTTACATACTACATGTTATTACCGGAAAAGGAACTTTTATTCAACAATTTGTTAAACAATGATTATTAAATGACGGATATAAAACTATAAAAGGACAATTTACATAATAGCTCTTTAGAAAACTGAATGAAGTAAATTCTTTGAAAAAAGAAATGAAAAATAAAATCATAATTTCTTTTTTCATCATTTTCTTCAAACTTCACGCTGCTACAACCATTAAACATTAATCTGTATTTTTTTAGGTATTGTTCCCCAAAATGCGTTTTTTCTACAGATATTTTCTTAATCGATCAAGCCTAAATATTCTTTATATCTAATATTTTTCATTCAACCCTCTTGGTCTTTTTTTGCTACATCCATCTCTGGAAGTACGAATTGATTTATCTAAAGCCTGCTGGCGGCCAAATACATTTGCTTCGTGATCTTCAGCCGAATCATTAAGATTATTCCTTAATTTATTAAATATTTTATCAGACTCTTCTCTGATATGACTAAATAATGTAGCCCAATACCTTCCGAATAATCCCGATCGTGAAGTTTCAAAATTTGCTTTACAATGAAAATATTTATCAGCATTTATAGTATTTGCTTCTTTCATATCATAATAGTTTTTATAGAAATAATATGCTCCTCGGTAAACCCCTGTTGAATCTAATATTTCCATCGTAAAATCATAAATATTGTAATTATTTGATTCAAAAACATTAGATTCCTGTACAATTTCTTGTCCAAACCATGAATTTGAATCATAAAATTTATTCTTATTATTGTCGATACTTTGTTCTTTATTAAATCTTCCGGAATAATATTTTATATTTCCGCTTTCAATATCTTTTGAACTGACAAAGAACCTTATAGGAATGCTTTTTGTATTTCCGTCAAATAAATATTCTGTTCCTCCACCTATGCCTGTAAGATTTGGGTATCTTTCTTTTTCGATATTCAAACCTGTCTTTTCATCTTTTTCTGTATATGTTTGTTTAAATTTTAAATTTTGAAGATTCCCTGTCACATTACGTTTAATATCATAACACAATCCTTCATTCAGCATAGCACGGTAATCCAGTTTAATAACACATGTCGGGTACGCGTTAGAAGGTAAGGCATTACTAATTCTTGAACCTTCTGTTGACAAATCTCCGTTATCGGTTAAATAAATTTCTCTCAGCGCTCCCTTTAAAACTTCCTGATCTTTGGCACTTCTACCGGTTAAATCTACATACGCAGTACTTTTTATTGCTTTAGACTTTTCTATTTTTCCCAATGCTTCCATGGAACAATACTGATACAAATATCTAAGCTCTGTTACAGTTCCTATATTTTGCGGTAAAAGTCTTTTAGAATCATAAAACTTTCGTCTGGGATCATCTATCGAATAATTTATCATAATATAATATTTTATTACTTTACACTTAATTTACCTAAAAATAATCCGTTTTCAAAAATAGGATTTACCAGGCAAATTTTATAACCCTCATTCCTGTCATAATAGCGAAGTTCAAAATGAAGATGATCTCCGAAAGATCTTCCGGTATTCCCACCCAAACCTATTGGCATTCCAACCTCAATAATTTCACCTTCTTCCACTAATTTTTTACTTAAATGAGCATATATTGTTTCTGTCATATTATAATTTTTTATTATAACATATTCACCATAACCAGTTTTATCAAAACCAGTTTTGAATACTTTACCGCAAAAAACGCTATATACCGTATCTCCTTCCCTAAGATCGAAATCCACTCCACAATGCATCTCTGCTTTTCTCTTTATTTTTCTTAGTCCAAACACAGAATTAACAACTAAAGCCTGCTGTAACGGAGAACATAAACTATCCGTGAATTTTGAAAAAATACATTCTTCCAGTATAGTTCCGGCTTTAATAAATTTCTGATCAAAAAATATCTTAAAATCAACAGGTTCAGGAATACAGGCAGGTATAAAGATATCCTCTTTTTTATCATAACTCAATTCATAATATAGGTTGTAACTTTCAATAGTTAAATCTACAATATCCGTTTTATTCTGGGAATAGGCAGATAAAATTAAAAACAAACAAATATGTACAATAGTTAATCTTTTCATTATTAAATCCTTATATCCTTTCTTTCTGTATTTCAATTTTTATGGGAATAATATTTGATGACCGCAATTCAATTTTTTTTCTTAAAATACAGGCCTGTAATTTCAGTTCATTTTCATCATCTTTTATTCTGCAGGATTTATCTAATAATATACTTATCAATAATTGATTGTTTTCTCTTTTTAAATCAATATTTTTAATATTATTTCCTAGTTCTTTATAACAATAGTTTTTTAGATCGGATAATGTAACAAGCCTATCTTTAGTTAAAAAATAATATTTTGCAATGTCGTTTTTTTCTTCGTCGGTTTTAACAGCAGATTTCCCCCCGCTGGTTTTTAACAATAGTCTGGTATTGGCTTTATCCAGATTTGCAGGCACAAAATATATCTCTTTTTTTGTTTGTGTGTTTTCAATATCGTTTGCCAATTCACCCGATGTACATAAATATTCTAAATTCAGTGCTGTATTCTTTATTGATATATCTTCGTTAAGTTTTAATATAACATATGGTTTTTTATAATCGGACTCGTTTGAATCATTTATTATTCCGGATATTTCTTCAAAATTTTCTCTTAGTTCGTCAAGTCTGTCGCTGTTTTTCAATCCGGGGATATCCTTAAATGCATAATAATCGTGCCGATACCTGTTAAGCAAATCTCTCAACTGAGTCAATAGTTTGCTTTGATTATAACGTTCAACATCGTGATGCCTTATTACAAAAGAATTTATAAATTCTTCCGGATCTTCAATATTTTTATTGCATAATAAATGTAAAAAATATTCGGATTCCGAAACCAGTGGCATTACCGGATTATTATGACTTAGTTTTATTTCTTTCTTTTCCACGTTTACAACCGGAATGCAATTTATGTATATATCACAGTTTTCAGGTTCAAAAAAATTATCTTCAGAATAAAATGTAATCTCAAGCTCTATCTGAGTTTCATTTTCAATTCTTATTTCATTTGCATCATATCTGTCAATATAAAACATTTGTACATTATTAATAGCAAAAATTTCCTGCCAGTAATTATAATTCCCGAACAGATGCTGATTATTTTTTAATAAAAGATGGTCATTATTAAACCATTGTGAAAACGGGAAATCATGGTATTGATCAGGTTTTATTATTTTTAACTCTTGTCCCATATATTTTACTGATATATCAACAGGAACTGCACTGTCAACATAAAAAGACACTCCGGACAAGTCGCTAATCCCAGTATCAGAAGTCAATTCAATTAAAATATTATCATAAGAATTTATTTGCTTATTAGATATATGTGCGTTGATTATTTTAGTTTTAAACAATGGAAAGAATTTATATTTTTTCTTGGATTTTGCCAATTCAAAAAAGCTGTTTTCATCAATAATAATACTACTTTCTTCATACTCTTTTTTTAGTTTTGTTTCTATTATCGAAAAAGAAGGAGTTGCCTTTATTAAATGATACGGTATCAATCTATCGCGAAGTTCGGTGATAATATTTTCCTTATATTCCTTAATATTGTTTTCTATACTGTAGGATTGATAAGCCAGAGCCTGTAATAAAAGTTTTATTACAGGATCATCCTCTATGCCGTTAAATACTTCGTTTTTTTCAGTTTCCCACTGTTTTACAGCTTCTTCTTTTATTATTTCGTAATGATTTATATATTCTTTGTTTGTATCCATATTTTTACCAGATATGAAATTTAAATTCTTGTTTATACGGGTTTTTGTTTTGTGTTTTTGTTTTGAAATTACCAGATATAATTATTGATACTTCTTGATTTTCATTATTA
Source organism: Bacteroidales bacterium (assembly GCA_031275085.1). Lineage (GTDB taxonomy): Bacteria > Bacteroidota > Bacteroidia > Bacteroidales > ML635J-15 > Bact-19. Next base: position 9,247 of record JAISPG010000044.1, read on the forward strand.
AATACCATTTCCACAACAGGATTTTTCAGACGCGACTCATATTTTTCCAGAGCATCTTTTAAGTCACGGGCAAAACAATTATCATTAAAACTTTTTTCGTTAAGTTTTTTATTACTGATTTTTGAATTTTTATCACTATTTTCGAAACGGCAGTTTTTTAATGAAAACCCAAATCCACGGTCAGGCTTAAATGATTTATTTGAAGAACTTATAAGTAATTTTATAAAATCGGTTATTGCCTGCTCTACATCATTGCTCAGGCTCCCCTGATAAATATTATCAGTTGAAATTTTTAAAGGTATTTTAAATCCACTCATAAATTATATATGAAGTATTTTAATAGTATATATATATCATTTAATTAATTGAATATTTAACTATATTGAATCAGTATCATCTTCTTCTACTTTTACTGGTTTTTCTTCTGCTTTTTTGATTTCGAAATTCTGGATTATTTCATCAAGACATTCGACACCTAAATTCAACATTTTGTCGATTTGCAGGTGGTCGTATCTGCAATCTGCTAATTCTTTGCATTTAATCAAATCATTTTCTGAATATTTAGTAAAAACTTCACATATTTTTTTTAATAATAATATTAAATCAAAAGGATATTCCGATAAAGAATAGTTTTTAAGTTCGGTTTGAAACAAGTATAGTTGCATTAACAAATTATCATTTTTAATTTCAAGGCTTGTTATTTGTTCGATTTTTTCTAATATCAACTTGAATTTGGCATATATTTTCGGATCGCTTGATAATGATACTGAAGGTAAAATATAGTCTTCGTCTATTTCCCAGTGATAATGTCCGATATTTTTTATTTTTAATACCGGAATTTCATAATCTGTTAACCTGTTTATTTGTTTCAGGCTTAGCTCATATTCCGGAATTGAATAATCAGAATCGGTAAGTTTTATATATTTGTATGGATTTATTTTTAAGATTACATGTATATCACTGTAATTATTAAATTCATCCAGATTCAGTATATATGGAAATTCCATATCATTATTGAAATTAATGATATGTCCATTTTTAGTTATGGCAACACAAGACAATTGTGTTATAATTATTTTACTGTTTTCGATTTTAGATTCTGCATGATAATTATATCTGCCGCTTTCAGAAGGAAAAACACCATAAGATTTTAGAATATTTAAATGTCCCAGAACATTTAAATAATGCAGAAAAAAATTATCATTTGCATTCAAAATTTCGGATGTTATGAATAATCCTGATTCCCAGTTTATTTTATTATGTCTGTTATTCATTTTATAGTTTTGTGTTATAGTCTAAAGTAAGCTGTTCGCCTAAAATAAAGTTTTGGTTGTAATCTCTCAGTTTGAATTGATATTCTGTTTCGAAGGGAAGGAAATACTGATGAAAAAACTCAAAAAATTCACCGGCTTCATTATTTGCAATTTTATATTCGTCGGAAGACAAGCCTTGTATGTGAATTATGAAAATCATAATAATACAATCACTGTCATCATTATATTGTTCTTTTTTGTTGATGATATTTATATCAACTTTAGCCTCAAATATGCTTTCAAGTATGTCTTTTATAAGTCTTTTGTTTCCTCTTATTTCACTTACAGCAGGAAGTAGTGGATCTAGTCTTTTCAAATATCTGTTACCAGAATTCGTTATAGCAGATTTGTCAAATAAAAATCCTGTTAAAATATCAGTTTCGGTTTCTGCAATTTCATTTAGTTTTTTTTCAAGGCTGAGACTGAGATTAAAATATTTGGTATCAAAAGGCTGGAATAATGATCTTATTTTTTCTTTTTCTTCTTTAAATTTTTTATAATCAATTTTTTTACTTGAAATTGTATCTTCTTCAAAAAACAAACTTTCAGGAAGGATTTCAAACAAACTGTCTCTGGCTAATTTCAGGTAAACATAATTATCCGAATTACTTACACTTACAAGGTCACCTGAATAATTCCGGTAAAAAATACCCGCCATATCCACAATAAAATTAAAGTGTCCTAATAATGAAATTATTGTTTCAGCTTTAATTTCTTCGGCATTTATATATTCATCAAAAAAATCCATGCTTATTAAAACAAAAATTCATAGTATTTCTTATCTGCGGTTAATTCCACGTAAGCATATCCTTTCTCTGTGGTAATTTGAATCACATCAAGATAAGGAATCCCTATCTGTTTTAATGTTAAATCCATAAATGGAAATTCCTGGTCAATATTTTCATATTCGTTTATATATAATCCTCCTTCCAGAAATGAAATATCTCTTAATTCCTTTGATGATTTTATATGATCGGATATCTTTGATTTAGGAAACATTGTTTTAAATTTTCTATTATCCGATTTAACAACAAGGCTTTCTGTGAATATATCATTTCTCAAATTTATTTCTACATTTTCAACTCCCATAGTTTTTTTAATAATATCTAACGCTTCAGAAATTTTTGTATCTGCGCTTAATTGAGGTATTTCTACAATATCTTCCCAGTATTCATGTGACACACAATCTTTTCTGTACGATTTAAAATCAAAAATTCCGGCATCAGGATGCATCCCTTCATAATTAAACATTGTTCCGATAAGAGTAGTAAATACTCCCTTGTCAAGATCTTCTTTATGAATGATTTTCATTGCTTCCTGTACCTGTATTGCAGCAATAATGGAAGTAATTACCGGAGTGGTAGGTACTCTGCCGGCTTCTTCGTTTTCCTGTCCGATTGCAGGGCAGGACATTATCCTGTTTTCCATATCAGCAACTTCTTCTTCCATGAGGCTGCACTCGTAACAACTTTCATTCATTTCGTAGCCGCTTACCTGACCTTCGAGATTACCGATACCTCCGTCTATCCATACTTTTCCGGCACGGAAACTAAGCCTGTTTAAATATGTTCTGGCAGTAAGGCTGTCAAGACAACCCAAAACCACATCCACCCTGCGATATACGCCAAGTCCTACATCTGTTGCAAGATTTCCGCAAACAGGAATAACATTAATCGTAGGGTTTATTTCCATGAGTCTTTTTGCTGCAATATCTGCTTTGTATAAACCTTTGTCGGCATCTTCGGGGCGAAACAATACTGAACGGGTAAGATTACTATATTCTATTTTATCGAAATCGACAACAATAATATTACCGACACCGAACAAAGCAAGATTCTTTAATGCTTCGTTTCCTAACGCACCTGCACCAGCTACAAGAACTTTGGCATTCTTAACTTTATCCATTTTAAACCACGAAAGCAAAGAAAAGACATCTTCGCCCCATTTTTTTCTGTTTTCTGTATTTTCCATAGCTATTTTGTTATAAAGAATAAATTAATCCTATTTCAAGTTTAAGTGACAGAATTCTGCTGCCGTTACCGCCCAAAATGTTACTTTGGTTTATCCGGTATGATGCACCGTTGAAAAAAGGATCTGAAGTGCTTTTTGATATTTTAGTCAATGAATAATCCAGTCCCGCACCAATACGCAACATTGTATGTCTTATAAAATTATCAACCCAGTTGGAAAATGGAAAAATAATTCCTCCGGAAGCTGTTCCCCATAAAACAACAGTCGATAATTTGTATTCGGGTTCTGTATAACTATCTCCGCCAGTATAAAATCCTAATTCCGGAATATTATATAATTCGATATCCCAATCCGGATAATATCCTTTTGAAGTATAGAATCCTGAACCGGAGATTTTTTTTGTCAACAGTATTGATGTTTTTAATCCTATTTGAAACCATCCACTGATTTTTTTCTTGTTGGGTCTGCCAAATTCCAGATATAACGGAATATCCAGATATGTTAAGAAAACAGATTCTTCAATATTATTATACAATAAATTTGCAGTAAAAAGCTTATTATCAGCATCGTAAATATCTGTAATAGTTTCGGAATAATTGTCGAAAAAAACTGTTTTTTTTAAAAAGCTTATGCCTAAACCTCCGCCTATTGCTAATATTGATGGTGTTGCTTCATTATTTGCATAATAATCAACTTTACTTAATTGTTTTCGAAAACTTACATTAGGCTGAATTGTAAAATTATTTTTCTTATTCCAGAAGTCAGATTTTAACAGGTTGTTCTGAAAAAATGGGATTCCGTATCCAAAATCGAATACAAGTGATTTTTCCGGAACTTCAAAAAATGTTGAATTTTTTTGCGCATAAGCTGATACTGTGTATAAGCAAATTAAAATCAGAATTATTTTTTTCATTTTTTATTATTTTGATGGTTTATTATTACATTTTTTCTACATATTGAAATTCGGTACTTCCAATCTGGAATTTTACACCGTCTTTCAATAAATATTCGTTGTCTTTTTTGGTTTCCCTGTTGTCAAAGAACATTCCGTTTTCCAGAACTTTCAGAACAGGAATATTTCTTTTTTTATCAATATAGAGTTTAGCCTGTTTGTCGCTTATGTTTTCATTTTTATCCCAGTTCATCTGTATAATGCAATCATTTGCCTTTCCTATAGTAACCGGATTGCTTCCACCCACAACACTCATCCATTTGTGTATAGCTATTTCTCCTTCTTTTTTTCCGTCCTTGTACCTCAGGAAATATTTTTGTGCCGAATGATGTACAGTTATGATAGATAAACCAATTATTGCACTGCAAAGCATATAACTCATCATTACTCCGAAACTTCCAAGATTGCCGGTAGTCAACAGTAAAACAAGAAAACTTAATATTCCGGCAATAAGTCCTCCGCTAAGAGCATGCATCCATTTTATAGTGGTTTTTACCGATATACATAATCCTATTCCTGCCCCGAATAGTAACCATGGGATCCAGTCAACATACGGATTGTTATACGGCGCATCAAGGTAAATACATATTACTGATCCCAGCAGGAATGTTATGAAACCTATTATTGCACCTATTATTGTACGTAAAAATATGAACAGTAAAACTTCGCTTGTTTTCTGTCTGAATTCGTTGACCCATGTGAACAAAAATGTAAGTATAAATCCTAAAGTTATTCCTGTTACAAGAAAGCCTCTTATTTTATTTGTAAAATCAACAATTATCTCGTTGGTCGCCTTATCTTTAGTGTAAAAAGTTTCAACCAGCGACATGGTAAGTGATTCAAAAGTTAAAATACCTGCAGCATCGAAGATCCGGTATAATACCCATGCCAAAAGTCCACCAAATAAACCTGTCAAAACCCATTTTAAATAATAAGGACTTTTTTTAGTATCGAAAGGTTTGGTTTTATCAAAAAAATGTTGAATCCCTTTATCGCAATTCTGTCCGTACTCAAGGCATTTGTGGCCATTCTCCTGCCAGCACGGCAACCAATGTGTTTTATGATGGCATTTTACAACTACCCTGTCGCCCGGCATAAACCGCTCCTGACACATATAACATTCTTCGGATGAATCATCGGAAGGGGTGTACGATATTACATGTTTTTTCTCAAAATTATCGTATTTATAAATGAAATATGGAACAACAACCTGTAGTATGAAGAATACTATAAATATCAGGACAAGTCCGAATATTACATACAACAGGGTATTGTCGGCTCCTGTTTCTATAGGATTATTCGGGCTTCCTATTTTGTAATTATACGAGCCTATTGCTTTTTCTTTTTCGTCTTTTTCAATTTTGACGGTTAATGTCAGTGGTTGTCCTGTATATTTTTTTTCGGAAGGATTTCTTAATACCAATTCATAATCTGCTTTTAACGGGTCAACTATCGTATTAATGAACTCCGGTAATATTTTCGGGGCTTCGGTAAGTCTGAAAAATCCTCCTTTAAAATCGTCCTGACGTATTCCAACACATAGCTGTTCCAGATCTTTATCATTCTTTAGGTCGCTTCCGTAGCTAAATGTATATATCTTTGCATTTTGATTGAAAGACCGGTCTGTCTGCGACACTTTTTCAAAAAAACTGTTGTATTCGTCGTATACGGTATTCAGATCTTTTACTTTTCCATCGGTAAAAACTATTAAAAATCTTTGTATGGAATCGTTTAAAGGATCCGAATTTATAAGGTCCGAAAAATTATTTTCAATGGCTTTGTAGAATATTTTATTTTTTGCTTTGCTTACATAAAATTCATTTTCAAACTGATCAAAAGTTTTACCTGTAATAATACCTTTACTGCTTGATTCATTATCAAAAAAGGAAATATTAACAACACTATCGGGCAAAGTGTTTACAAGGTCTTCTATTGTATTTTTCATTGTCAGCATATCTGCGTCCTGAATAGTGCTGCTTCTGTCGATAAGAAATGAAAATATTATATTACCTGTTATTCTTCTTTCTCCTCTTATGTCTTTTATTTCAATAAATTCAGGGAATTTGCTATCTTTAAAAGGAAACTCCTGAATTTTAATATCAGTTCTTTTTAAGTTAAGAAAATCTTCTACAAATATTTTTTTGTCGTTTTCTGTATAAATACTGAATGGAAAAATAAGAGTATCTGCTTTATTGGAAGGACGGTAATCTCTGTCCATTATTTTTATTTTATACTTAAAATTTTCCCCTGAATAAATATCACCGCTGTGTGTTTTTTCCTGATTACATGCGGAAAAACTGATTATAAGTGTAGCTGCAAGAAATAATCTGATTATAATATTCATATTTTTTAGTTTAATGTATTTTTTATTATTGTTATTCATATTTTCTTGTTCTCAACCATGTTACCATATCTTTAAAATATGTTGAATGCCGGTTCTCTTCTGTAAAATCAAATATGTTATCTGCATTTTTCGGCACAATATCCATTTTATCACTGTCAGGCTGGTATAATGCACAAAAATCAATTTTGCCGGCATCCGGAATGTATTCATTAAGTATTTTGTTATCAATAACATCATAAGCTATAAGCAAACAACCAATGGGAGAAGGATTTCCATAGTTACCGGGATTTTCAGTATCAGAAAATTCTTCTATTATTATATTTTTCCGGTACGTCTGACTTCCATACGGGATGTCGCCGTAAAAATATCCGTTAAGCCCGGCTTTGTGGTTGACAATAGCTTTACTTATGCTTATTATTGAAGACGGGCTGAATAAATAGTTTATACCTTTTGCCGGTAGATTTACAGGGTAATAATTCGGTATTTCTTCCTTAATATCTGCAGGTTTTGTCGCCCATGCCTGAAGTTCATCAAAAGATATGAATTTTTTAGGATTATTTTTATTGTATTTATCACCCATATCATTATTGTTCATGGAACCGTCGAGTTTAGGCGAGAAAAATGCCGTCCTGAAATCAGATGTCCGGGGATCAATAACAATAGCAAGCATTCTGTTCGGATGCTCGTAATAAACTAATTGCGACTGGGCTCCTATGTCAAAGTTCGACAGAAATAATCCTAATTCGGGATGAGAGTGCATCCATGCAGTACAGAGGTATTCTCTTCCGGTTTTTTTCCTCAGGTTTTCAATCTCTGCATATAATTTCAATTGTATCTCGTCTCCAAAACTAACTCTGTATTCTCCAAATTCGGCATCATCGCCAGGTTCTATGACAAATTCTATACTAATATTATATGTTTTCTTCGTAATATCGTTGTATTCCCAGTTTCCTACTAAAAAGCATCCTGTTTCAGGGATTTTTTTCTCCGAAGCCAGAAAATCCGAAAAGAACTGGTGTATCTTTATAATTGCCTGCCTGCTGAAATATACGTAACGGATTGCAGTATCGTCAAATATGGTACGCATGTCTATTTCATAATACTCACTTCCTGTTTTGTTTTTAAGATAATCCAGGCCTACCATATATTCCGGCATTTTGTCGATTTCGGAAAGCATGTCATTTTCATCATCATCGTCGTCAAAATCTACAATACCTGTATTTTCATCTTCGATTCGTTTGTTGTTTTTTCTTCTGATAATTTGTTTGATGTAAAACACAATGCCAATTATAACTAATAATAATACAACTCCGGTTATTATAAGCATTAACCATGGGATTTCAATTTCTTCAAGCTTGCTCTCATAATAATCCAGGTCATCATAAAATTTAGGAATCTCTCTTTTTAGGTTTTGTACAAAATATCTATCAGCTTCAGCAGTATAATTATCAACTTCTATTTTGATAAAATCAGTGCTTCTTTTTTCTATTATGGAAAAATTATTTTTTAATGTATCTAAATCCAGAATAATAATATTTTTGCCGATCCATTTTGTAAAACTTGATTCTTCGGTTTTATTTTTTATTTTCTCAAATAGTTTTTTATCTTTAACTGTGTCTATATTAAATAAGACCTCGTTACGATATCTGGTTTCAATATCTGACATTTCCTGTTTGTTTAATGTCACCGACATTTTAATTATTCCAAATATCAGATTATTCAGCCTATCTTTAAATTTATCTATTTCCTGTTTTTGTTTATCATTCAATTTTTGATTTTTTACCTCATTATCTATTTCATTAAGCAAAATTTCACATTCTTTTAATAATGACTTTAGAAGTAATGAATCTTTTCCACTTAATCCTCCAAAATTCTTTTCACATTTAGAGATTTTTTTATCATATTCTGAAAGGTTTAAAGATTTAGGTTTACTTTCTTGTGGCTTATTATCTGTATTTGTTTTTTTCCCTTTACCAGTATTTTGTATATCCGTCGTATTTATTTTTGTATTATCATTAGCTTGTTCTTCTTTTAAAGATTTTATTTTTTCATTTGAACGATCTTTTAATCCTTCTAAAGATTTTTTATATTCTAAAAGCTGTTTTTTTTGTTCATCAACATTTTCATTTTTGTAATCATTCTCCAACTGACTTATGAAGGTTTCAATTTTCCCTATACTATTCTGTAATGTAGTAACTTCACGAGATTTTTCTATAACAATGGTTAAACTGTCAATGGAGATTTTATAATGATTATAGTCTTTTGTTTCTACTTTTTTTTCTTCTTTTACCCTTTCTCCAATTGTTATATCATTCTTTTGTGATAATGAAACAAATTGTGATTTTTCTGTAATTTTGTAAAATGGTAATATATTAGCATCGCACTTAACATCTTCTATTATCAAACTATTTTTTGAACGAATAATTATATCATCAATATTTTCGCAATATCCAATTACATCCAAATTCTTTTTTTCAAAAGGTTTTTCATAATTATCTTTAAATATTTGTGTATTGGTAAAGATCTTTTTAGTTTTTTTACTAAATATAATTATATCATTTCCGCTATCATTAGTTATGATTAGTGTTTTATTTTCTCCTTTATAGTCATAAACCGCCGTCACTCCCTGTGTATAAACTTTATTATTTGTACACACAAAAGCAAAACATATTATGCAATAAATAAGTAGTCTGTTAAAATTTTTGTATCTGCAGTTATTCATAACTTATGGTTTTTTATTAGTATTTGTTACCTATTTCGTCAATATCCGTATTTTCTAATGCATCATTTAATTGTTGTTGCTTTTGCTGGAGTTCCTGTTCTTTTCGTAATGTTTCCTGTTGTCTTTTTACCATGATTTTTGCTCTTATCTGCATTATTATCGGAAATATTGCCATTAAAGCAAGGAAAGCTATTCCAAGTATTTTAAACCACTCTATTGGTGGTTTTGGTTCATCTGTATGTTTACTTTTTTCCAGTTCGTTAAGTTTAGTAATAACCTGATCGTAATTTGTTTTATATTCGTCAAGTTTTTCCTCCAGATCTGAGTTGGTAATTATGATTTTGTTAAAATCTGCATCTTTTTCCCTTCTTATGATCTTTTCATTATATTGTTCAGCTATTTTTTTGTATTTATTGATCTTTTCTTCCGTTATTTCATCAGGATTTTCTTTTTTTATTCCTTCAAGTAGTTTTAAAATTTCATAATTACGGTCCGTAATAAATCTGCTATGGTTATCTATTATATGTTGCAAAGAGTCTTCTTCCGATATGTATTCATCGCTGTAGGGCCTGATAATTTCCTTTTTTGTTATTGTTATTTCCTCATCGGATCCTGTTCCGTAAGTTGTCAGCTCATGAGCAATGCCGTTTGCTGCAGTGCCGGACATTATAAACATAAATGACATAAGGTAAAATATGTGTTTTATCATAATTATTATTATTTTATCAGATTATTTATATCATTGTATCTTTTTTTGTATTCTTTGTATTCCTGTGGAAATTTATTCCTGCAACTTTCAGTGCTGTTGTTATCCAGTTTTTTTGTTATTTCAATAAGACGTGTTTTAAATTTACCCAGATCTTCTTCTTTTACTCTTGCAACATCTACTTCTTTTCTAAGGCTGAATAATTGTTCGCTGGCATCTGTCAATATTTTTTTTGTGTTGGAACATTGTGTAGTTGTTACTACAATACAATTAATATCTATATCCTGAATTTTTTTGTATGCCATTTCATTTGTTTTAATTGCTTCAACTAATTTTGTACAATTTTTAAAATCAGTATTTGTTTCATAAGGGTTAGTCTGCCTCTTTTTTTGCATAGCTTCATCTTTTTTTGATTTTGCTTCTTTACAGGTATTCGGCTTATTTAAACTTATGATTTCGCTGTAATAACTATCAAGGACACTCGTATTTTGTCGTATTTCTGTTATAGTATTATTTAACTTTGGATCTTCGCATGGTTTATATGGTTCAAGTGTTATTTTAAAGATAACCGGTTCTGCTAAGAACAGGAAATTGTGGTTTCTTCTTTTGAGAGAAAAAGACTTTACTTTGTCGATGGCATAATAAAGGTGCAGTTTTATTTCGCAATAGTTTTCATTTTTATCTTCAATATTATAAGTTAACCTGGATTCCGAACCGGCTGCTCTCAATTCCAGATAACTACATGATCCATCTTCATTTCCAGTCACTAGTTTCAGGTTTTTATTGACCCCATCAGATTTTATTATTTTGCTGTAATCCGGATTATCTTTGTTCTTTCTTTTCAGGCGTTTCATTTTGCGGTTATACCATACTTTTGTTTCTTCTTTTTTAAATTCCGGGAAATTATGCGTTCCGCTAATAAAGCAGACAAAACCTACATTTTCGGTATTTGCTCCGTCCATGGTAAGAATTATATTATTTTCTTCCTGATCCCAGTTTAATTGTACCGGAAATGAGATTTTTGTTTCAGAGTTATATTTTGCAAGAGGTTTCAGGGTGACTGACAGATCTTTTGCCTGTGGATTATCATATGTTAGCGTTATATCATATTTTTGTTCCTGAGATATGGAAAACAGGGTGATAAAAATTAAACTAATTGTTATTATCGTTTTTTTCATAAAATATCAGTTTTTAGTTAATATTTATTTTTATTGTAACCTGGCGTGATTTTGCTATGAACCAGTGAGGGTATTTTTTGCCGGGTTGCGATATATAGAATTCCATGTTTAATTCTATTGATTTTGAGTTTTCGGCTAATTGAAAGAACACGGGTTTAGGGTTTGCCGTTATTATTTCATAGTCATTGTCAAATTTTTTGTATAGCTTTATTTTTTCGCTTGAATTGAAGAATGTTCTGAATTTTTTATATTTATTTTTGTAGTGTTTGTCTGCATTCACATTAAGATTGTTTTTTTGTAATGTTTCAAATGGCATTTCCGATGAAAATAACCAGACGGATCTTTTACCTGTAAATGTGTTGCCATCCCCGAGTATCATTATTAAGATATTTTTATCGGTGATTTGAAATGTTATTGGTAATTTTAGCAATAGTTTATTATCCTCACTGCCCGACAGGTCAACCGTGATTCTCTGCTGTTTCTGCCCGCCTGCCGACAAGGTAACTTTTTCCTGTGCAGTAATGGTTTTTAGGGCAAACAGCAAAAATGTAATTAATATTATATTTATTTTGACTTTCATTATTGATCTTGTTTAAATTTAAGCCAGTTGTTAGGTTCTGCCTGTTTTATTACCCATTCGGCAACTTCAAGGTCTTCGGGGTAGGGATATTCGTTTATTGCAAAATAATCTTCGTATTTCAGGTATTCAATAACACGGTCGATGTAATCGGCAAGGCTTACAAATGTGCCATGGTCTGTAATATTAAGACATACGTTTCCTTTAAAATCTCCAAAATATCTTATATTTGGATGCCACACATCTGTTTTAAACTTAAACTCGGGTCTTCCGGCAGGAAAACTGTTCGGCAGTTTGATACGCATTACATGTTCATTGCCGAATATGGGTTCCTGTAATCCATTTGCATTTTTTTCCCTGACACCGGTAATTGATTTTATATGAAAAAATATGTCATACTCTACAGGAAGATTGTCCCCATTAGGTTTACGTATGATATATTCAACTTTGTCGTCATTTTTAAACCTTTTATCTATTGCCTTCCATTCTTTAAATAGCCTGTAACTTCTTCCCGAAAGATTTTTTTCATCATAACTATCTATTCCACTCATAAATTTTATTTTATTAAATGTTTTCGTTTTCAAATTAAAATTCCAGCCAGTTATTAGGTTCTGCCTGTGTTATTACCCATTCGGCAACTCTAAGGTCTTCGGGATAGGGATATTCGTTTGATGCATAATAATCATCGTACTGCAGATAATCCACAATACGATCAAGATAATCTGCAAGAGGGGTATATACGCCATGGTCTGTAAGGTTCAGGCAGACTCTTCCCTGAAAATCCCCGAAGTACCTGATATTAGGATGCCAGATTTTTGTTTTAAACATAAATTCGGGAAATCCGCTAACAGCAGGAAATCCGTTCGGAAGATTGATATGAAGGATATGTTTGTCGCCGAAAATCGGTTTTTGCAATCCTTGTTCGTCTTTTTCCCCTACTCCTGTAATAGATTTTATATTAAAAATTATTTCATAAGCAACAGGCAGGTTTACATTATTTCGTTTAAGTACGGAATAACCGATCCTTTTATCATCCTGACATCTTTGATCGATTTGCTTCCATTCTTTGAATAACCTTAGATTTCTGCCTGAGAAGTCCTTTTCATTATATTGTTCTATTTCTCTTTGCATTTTATTACCGGTATTTTTTAACCTGCTATTACTTTATTTATAAGGATAAGATTATCTCCAGGTTTTACTCCGTAATCAAAAAGTGTTTGTATTTCGCCATCGGTATTTTTTTCGTGAAATACTTCTTTTTTCCCGTTTTCAAGGTTTATACGACCCAAAAGGTATGTTATTCTTTGCCCGCCACTGTTCATTTCGGAGAGAGGCCAGTATTTGTCGGGTTTATCCTGTGCCAGCTTTTTAATATTCCTTACAGTTTCCTTAATGTCGTGTTTAGGGTTCACAACTTTTACTGCTACGGATTTACTTTGATAGGTTACTGTAATTTTAAATTCCTGATTCCCCTGTTGGTTTTCTTGTTGATTTTCCATATCTGTTATTTTTTATTAAAATGTTATAGGTTATTTTATTTTGCTTTATCCTGTTTTGTCTGACCTTGCCTGCCTCGCCTGCCGGATTTAAAATCCGGCAGGCGAGGCAGGCAAGGTTGGCGAAGTATTTATTTAACTATAAGTTTTTCCGTTATTATTACGTAATTTCCGGTTTTTATGCTGATGATATAAACTCCCGGGTTTAATTTTGAGTTATGTATATAGTTATTTTCAGTATTTATTTCGGATTGAAATATTAAAGTTCCTGTAACCGAATATATTTTTAATTCTGCTGTTTTTACATCGCTGCCGGCAATAAGGTCGTTGAAATAAATTGTGAAGTCTCCGACAGACGGGTTAGGGAATATTTTTACATTTTTGGTCTGTGCCGGCGAATGTTCATAGGTATTGGTAAAGTTTCCGCATAAAGAATCGTGTATTTCCGAAACATATACTTTGTATACGGCATCTTTTTCAAGGGTTTCACCAAAATCAGGCGGATAAAAGAATTGTTTTGTTGCACCTTTTACAGGTAATTCGTTTTTATACCACTGATACATGTATTCACCCGAAGGATTTGGATATAAAAGTATATAAGGATCACCGTTTTTACCGGTTTTAAAGGCTATATCATTTAAATCGGGAGCGCTGCCTGAAGACATTGATACATTATATTCCGCATTGTATTCGCAACCATCGTTATCTGTTACGTTTACAAATAGTTTTCCTGTACTGCCGGCGATATCCTTGTTCCAGTTCACAATAACCGAATTTCCGGTATTATCTGAAATTATTTGTCCTTGTTCTATCTGCCAATTATATGTTACATTGGTAAGGTGTCCGACAGAATAAATAAGTTCTTTGGAATTGCTGCATACAGGATTTGAGACTTGTGTAAACTGTACTTCCGGTGTTTCTTTTACTCTGATAGGTAGAGGTTGACTGTAAGAGCTTTCGCTGCAGGCGTTTATTCCTTTTACTTTTAAATTTGCAGTTCCTGAGAATTCGGGATTCCAATAAACAGATATTTTACTGCCGTTTCCTGCAACAGTTCCGGCATAAGCGGGAGATAGATCCCAATCATAATTGTCGGTATCGGAGTTTCCCTGAATTTCATAATTATTTTTTTCGGTCAGCTGGCAAACAAAGTTACTTCCTGTTGGTGCCTGCGGAGTTCCGGGTAACGGGTCAACCACCAGCATCCAGTTGCCTGATGAGGCTGTCCAGTTATTACAGGTTGCATCCTTAACTTCGCGGGTATAGTTATAAATTCCTGCTTCAGTCCGAACAGGCGGAGTATAAGCAGATAAATCCGAATTACTAATCACTTCATCATTTACTTTCCAGCGATAGGCTACGGGGGCATTTCCTCCGGAAGCCTCAACAGCGCTGCTTATTTGAACAGGCTGACCTCCGTTACATATTGTTTCACCCGTTGTTGATATGGAACCGGCATTAAATTCATCGCGTATGGTTAATGTCCATGAGCCTGTTGATTGTGCGAAATCTGCCGTACATTTACTGTCTTTTACCCAGCGTGTATATAGTCCTGCCTCAGTTGGGGTAAAATTGGGAGAGTTACTGCCTGAGACAATTGTTCCGTTCTTTCTCCATTCGTAGATAATATTTCCACTTCCGCCTTCTGCGTTCTGAATGCTTGTTATTGTAGTTGCAGGAGTATTATGGCATATAGTTTCACCTGTTGTTGCAATACTTCCAACCGTAAAGCCAGGAAGAACTGTTAATGTAAATATTCCTCCGGACTGAATATAATTTCCGTTTGTACAGATATTATCCTTAGCTTCTCGGGTATAATTATAAATTCCTGCAACCGTCTGTACCGGTGGCGTATAGCCTGCATTGTCAGTTCCGGTTATATCATTTCCATTTACTTTCCACCGGTAAGTTATGTCATTGTCTCCGCCTGAAGCATTGGCTGAGTTTAATATTTGATCCGGCTGAGTATTTAAACATATTGTATCTCTGCCTGATGTTATGGAACCTGCATTAAATCCATCACGTACAGTTAATGTCCATGAACCGGATGAAGGAGCCAAAGTTGTTGAACACCTTCCGTCTTTTGCCAAACGTGTATATGTACCCGCTTCGGTTGGAGTGAAAGTTGAAAAATCAGGGGAACTATAATCAGGAATAGTCATTCCGTTTCTCAACCACTTATAGGTTATATTACCATCTCCGCCTGATGCATTCTGAGTGCTTATTATTGTGGTTGCAGGAGTGTTGTAGCAAATTGTTTCACCTTCACCTGCAATAGTACCTGTGCTAAAATCCGGAAGTACATTAACTGCTATATTACCGCTTATTGCAGTTCCGCAGCTATTGCCTGATGTAACACGACAGCGGTAATATGTTGTGGCAATTAAAGTAGCAGGTCTATAAGTAACTCCTGTTCCGTTGCTTACATTTGTCCAGCCGGAGGTTCCTGTAGAACTTTGCTGCCATTGGTATGTCAAACTTGCCCCTCCTGTTGCTGTAATTGACAATGCTTCTTCAGGAGCAGTACTATAACAAATTGTCTGCTGAACGGATTGTGATGTTATCTGTAACTGCGGGTAAACAGAAATTAAAGCTGCATTACCGGTATTAACAGTTCCATCGCAACCACTGGTAACTTTTCTTCTGTAATACATATTGGAAGTTAAGTTCGGAGTTCTGTAATTTTGCGTGTTATTTATACCTGATGCATTAGTCCATCCGGAACTACCGCTTGTACTTTGTTCCCATAAATATGTGTTACCGGAGTCTCCTCCTGTAGCTGCTGCTAAATTTATTGTTGCAGAGCTGTTATAACAAACCGATTGTGTCGGAGGAGTACCCTGTGAAAGTGCATTGCATTGTGCCATGACTGTAATAATACCTGCAACAAGGAATAGGGTTGTAAAAAGTATTTTTTTCATAATTGTTATTTTAATATTCTTATTAAATTTTATGGTTTTATTAAAACTATATGATATGTTTTATTATAGCGTAATGTTTAACGTTTTACGACTATTCCCAGTTTTTCAAGCAGTTGCGGATTACCGGATAATGCTACCCGTGCCGTAGCACGAAAATCGCTATACCAGTCATACAAGGCATCAAATATTTTATCGCGTTCCAATGTACTGTTTTGTGCTTCTCCTTTTTCTTTGAAAAACATAAGATAGGATGTTTCAAGTTCTTCTATCTGTGTTAATCCGTTTTGTAATTTCTCTGAAGTAATACCGAAAGTTTCCACTGTATGCAGCATTTCCGGCTGTGATAATAAGTTACTATACAACATACGTGCATTATCAATAAATCCTGTAAGCGAGCGTTTTCGGGTACCTGTTGCTCCTATACTGTGTAATGCTCCGGTTTTATTTTTCAGGGCAATACGGCTTAGCCTAAGTATTGATATATATACTTCGTAGGCTTCCTGCCATAGTTCATTTACCTGTTTACTGGCGGTATATTGTTCTCCGTATTCTTTTTTCTGGTTTAATATTAGTTGCTGTGTTTCGTTATACATGGCTAATCCTTCATTGCGTATACGTTCTTCGGCATATCCGTATCCGGCCATTACTTCCAATATTTCGGAATTACTTAATACTCCGTTTATAGCTTTTGATATTGCAGCCATTGAGTCGGTCAGTGATTTTTTTGTTTGCATAGTATTATTTTTTAATTGGGTTATTTTTTAATTATACCTGTCCGCATAAAGAGTGCGACACTCTGCATATTTATTGCGACATTCCGCAGGTTCGTTGCGATATGTAACATCTTGAGCCCGACACGTAACATATTCAGTGCGACAGGTTACATATTGAGTGCGATGTGCTGCATATTCAGTGCGACAGGTTTCATGTTCAGTGCGATGCATTACGTACCTATTGCGACAAGCTGCAAAAGCACTGCGATATATTAATTCTTTATTGCGATATGTTTTGGGTTTGTTGCGGGTCATTGTTTTACTTAATATATTTATTGAATATTGGAATAATCGTATTTTAATTTCTCCAACCTCCTTGAGGTTTATCATAATTTGGACTACGATAGAATTCAAATTTGTTTTTAAAAATTATAAATTGTATTTCTCCAATAGGAATTTCTGTAATTACTGTATCATTTTGCATTGAGAATTTGAAATTTTTATTGGATTCTTCTATTTCTATTACAAAACTTCCTTCTTTTTGCATGTTATTTTCATAAAAATCTGAAAATGTTTTTATTATTTTATTTTCATCAGTCCAGAAATATCCACTGTATTTCGTTTTCCCAATATTCCAGTGAATTACTATTTTAGATGGTTTTGCACGCATGGTTAATAATTCGTGTTCTCCTGAATTTGTCGTGTTAAGTTCACCATTATAATAAAATAGTTCTATTGCTTCAAAATTTGCATTTTCTTCTTCAAACTTAGTCGTGATATTATAATTGAATTTTTGCATATACCGTTCGAAAAGCATTCTATCAGGTAAGCCGTTTTTTTGGAAGTTTTCGTATGCTTTATCACATTCTTTCAAAAGAAATTCTACATATTCATTTTGGGATAGTCTACTATCTGGGGAAAAATCTTTCATTACTACATCTGTTGCTTCAGCTTGTAGCCATACGACTTCTGTTGTAATTCCAATTCCTGAAAGCCATACAGCTAAACCTCCGTATGGAGCCATTCCAACCACAATACCATCATATTTTGGATCATTAGTATTTTCATCTATCTCTGCTAACAAATTGTCTATTAATTTTTTAGGCAATGTGGCTTCAAGCGAATAAAATTGGTTTTCTGCTAATGAAAGCCAAATAATATCAATTGAGTTTGGTGCTGGGAATATATTATTATTGTTTAAAAGATGTGTTTTGCCTTCACTACCCCATGTACTGGCAAAAGGAATTGATTCAGGAATATACAGCCTTTCTCCATTGGTAAAAATGAAATCTCCGAAAAATAATTCGGTAGGATATAATGATGGCGCATTACCACTTGCATACCATTCATATTTTTGGTCTTCTTGTTTGTTTTCTATATTCATTTTACATCCTACTAATATGATTAAAAAAAAGAACACTATTTTTTTGATGTTTTTATCCATTATGAATGGTTCTCGTTCCAGACTTTTCACAATTCGACCATTTTTTTATATCGTCGTAATGGTCACTAAATAAAATTTGACAAGTTTCCAGTGAAACACTTAATGCAGATTTACTATTGATATCCGCATAAACATTTTTTAACTCGTCAGGTATAGAATGTTCAGTTTTAAGAGATATAAACATTTTGTTTCTTTCAGAATTTGCATTTTTGTGCATTAATCCCATGCTAATAAATGAGTACTTCCCTCCTGCATGCCCACCGCCAATATCTGAATGGTTACCAGGTATAAAAATCTCTTCACCATGCCCAGCATTTGTTGCAGATATAATATTTGTAAGTGGCATTATAAATCTAAATTCATTCCCGGCGCAAATGTGAAACACTTTGTTAACATTAGGGTGTTTAATAGCATCTAAATTCAATTTTTCATCCGATGCTCCAAGAATCCCATACTGAGAAACTGTATCAAATAATCCTACATAATTGAATTTAATTGGAGGCATTAGATTGAAATTGTTTTTCTTTAATTTTTCCTTTAAAGCATTTTCTCCTTTTTGTACTTTCCATACAAAATTTCTGGCAGCTGCTGAACCTCTACTAAATCCGAAAATTTCAAAAAACAAATTTAAATTAGCACCCGAACATTTAGCTAATGACTTTTTAATACGTTGTGGTAGTCTTTTTATTGCTTTCTCAACCTTTGCTTCTACCCCTAAATCACCTGTTCCGATTAACTCTCCCCGAATAGAAGAATCTCCATCGTCACCAGTTCCAATGCCTTCTATATATATGGGTTTACATATATATTCTTTGCTTACTTCATCAATATATGGAAATAGCAATGCCACATTTGATTTATCTTTTTTCTGCATTCTATTGCCGGTATAGCCTATTTCTTTCGCCTTTTCTTTTAACTCTTTTTTATTCAATTGCAAAGAATACTCTCTATATGTTTCCCCAATACTAGCTTGATCTTTATTGTTCGAAGTACCATCGAAAAAAACACCAAAATATACATCAACAGTGATTTGCTGATTTTCCGGCAAAGGAGGTTTATCTAATTTGTTTGATCTTTTACCCATAATTAACTCTTCTTTATATATTTATCCGATGTCTTTATATCAATAGTATTATTCTTACCGTCTCCGTTTTTTATACTCCCATATCTAACAATTTTAACATTCCTGTCCTTCATCAGTTATTTCAATCACTCCTGACCACATACAAGTTAATTTGCATGTATTTAATAAAGCAGGCTGTTCTTTTACCAATACATCCGTTTTTCCGTTCATCCATGGAGTAACTGTATTGGGAATACATGGCATTGGTTGTAAACGTCCCATATTGGCTGCTGTTGCAGCTGCAACAGTCGGATTTGCCAGAGATTTACATTGCCCGAAAGGTTTTATATTTACCATAGGTTTATGATCCATGATATTTGCCATATTTTCTCCATGCAAATAATCCGGTTTTACAGGATGTACAACACCCAAGTCCGATTGGGCAGAACCCATAGAGCATTTTAACTTTGCTCCTTTACAAACATAATAAGGCATAGTTTTAATAATTTAATTTTACTGAGAATTCGTTGTTTCGTCAAACCAATGTATCCATCGATTAGCGGCTTCCTTATAAGTACAGATTACTATATGATTATCCTCAATGTAATAGTCAAACCCAAGTTCAGAAATATAAGTTTCTAAAATATCACTCAACGATTTTTCAAAATTTATGAATTTTCCTTCATCAGATCTTCTATAATTGTTTACATTGATAAATTCTTTTACTCCTTGAGAAAGAATAATAACACCATTAGACATTTTAGCATATAATTCCATTTCTTCTCTTAGATTAGAGAATTTGAATGACAATTCTTTAGATGATAAAAGAGATTTAATATTTTCTCCTCGCAACGGAGCATTCTCCAATTGTAAATTATCTAAGGTAATTACTGCATTTTCAGAAATAGTGTTATTACTGCTTTTCAACAATTCAAATACATCAGTATATGTTTTTTTGTCATTTATAGATTTAATGATTTTTGAAGCTACTTCTAATTCATTTGGTTCGGATAGAAACCGATTGGCATGAGTGATACTCAATATAATCCGATGATTTTGAGTGTCATCTCCCAATATATTCAAAGTTTTCACAATATATAAATCAACAACTCTTTCTGCTGCTGTTGGATCCCAATCTATCAATATTTCATTTGTTGTTGGTCGGTTTCTTTCCAATAATTTATTAAGATTGAGAATAATACTATTTTTTTCTTCATTAGCTAAATCCAAATCTTGTATGGCTTTAATTCGCACAGATAATTCTTCTTTGGTATTGCCAATTATCAGATACAAATTGTCGTTATTTATTGTTTGCATATTTATAAGTTTTTTATTACATGAAAAACATGACGTTAAATTTAAAAAGACAAAAATTAAAATTATTAAATTTTTCATATTAATTTAAAATTACGGACCTGTAAAAGTTAGAGGATGAGTTATTGTTATTGCTCCTGTTGTTGTATTTCTAATTTGGAGTATTCTACTGTTCCAAGTGTCATTATCTAATATTAAAGGTTCTGGCGGAGGTATAATACCAATTACAATTCCATATACAGGAGGAGAACCGTCTTGTCTTGTAATTGTAACAACCATAGGGACATCGGCATTTAGATGTACTCTTGTCTCAAAATCTATGAAAGTGAAAGTATGTGTTAGTGGGATGTTAGGAGTTACAGAACTTGGTTTATCAGTTGCTGTTGCTTTTTTTGCATCTGCCGAAATTTGATAATTACCATCCCAATATCTTGGATTTGTACCTACTCTGTCTATTGTCCATTGAGGATAATCCGAAATATGTCTAATTCCATAATCTTGAACATTAGGTCGAGTAAGATTTTTTGCATTATCCCAATTCTGCCGACCACCCATTTTCCATTGCACAAATGTGTACATTTCTGTTGTTCCTGCTTCTTTAACAGTAAATTCCATACTCATTGATTTTACTGTTCCCCCACTAATATAACCAAAATCATTAATTTTAAAATCAACTAAATTATTATGGATTTCGGTATTGCTTTTCGAGCTTGATTCGGATGGTGTAATATCAGTAGATGATGGAAATGCCAAAACTTTGAAATATAATGTCATTAATGAGAAATCACTTTTGGGCTGTCGAGCTAAGTCTCTCCACCAATCCAAAGGCATTGTATATGTTACTTTTCCTACTCCATCCACTTGCAAATTAGTATCTCCATTTGTCCAACTACTAAAGGTTTTTACAGAAACTCTATCTTTTGGTAATTTTGTCTTATCCCAACTGTTTACTATACCTTTATTGTCTATCAATAAAGCATCATCTTTCTTTACAACTTGTATATCAATAAAATCTCCTGGATTCCCATCTGTAATCTCAAATTCTAAATTTGGATAACCTGAAAATAAATTTCCATTTTTATCAAGTACAACTGTGTAACTATTTTGTTTTGCTTTTATTTTTATTTTTTCTTTGAGTATTTCTAATTTAGCACCAGTAAATACTTCTTTAAATGTGTTATTATCTTTTACTTTTATTTGTATTTTTTTCTTATCCCATTCTTTTTTTACTTGTATATTTTCAGATATAGCTTCTTTGTTGTTTACTTTTGCACTAATTTCTATTAATTCTTTTTTATTTTCATCCGTATCATCAAAAATAGTAATAGTTACTCTATCTCCATCATTTAAATCTAAAACTTTTAAACTAATTTTCACAGAACTATTAGGCATTATTTTTTTTATTTCCATGCCTTTATCATCTATCCATTTTGAGGATATAACTTTAGGCATTTTTACTTTTACAACTTCTGTTGCCCCCGTTCCTGTTATTTCTACCGGCATAATTACTAATTAATTTTCACTTTCTTTCCATACAGATCCAAATCCCCACCACCATCAAGTTTCATTTCTTTATCTGCTTTTTGTTCATGTGTTTGGGAGTAGATCTGAATTTTCTGATTTGCTTCTTCACGTATATTTTCAGCTGTCAATTGATATTTTTCCGATATAGTTTCGTCTTTATTGCTTCCAATCTCAATGGTCTGGTTACTACCTACATATAGAGAATCATTGTTTCCGATACTTGTATCCATATCATTACCTGCATCAACCGAAATATTTTCTCCGGCACTTACAGAAATGTTATTTCCTGCTGTTTCAGCTATATTTTCTCCTGCTTCCCTGTTCATATCCACACCTGCTTTCATATTGATATTATTCTTTGCTTCCATAATAATATCATTTTCGGCATAAAGCTCAATATTACCTTTTGATTCAAGTTTTATCAGTTTTTCATCCGTCGAATATGTTAGTATATAATTCTCTTTTTCGTTATCATAAATTTTTATATATCCGCCTTCTCCTTCATCGTATATTTCTATGGTATGTCCGTTGCGGGTGCGGATAGCTTTTATGTCATTGGTATCGTTGTACCAGTTATCTCCGGGACGTTGTTTGCCGTGGTAGAGGGTTCCGACAACATAAGGTTTTTCTGCATTTCCGTTCTCAAATCCAACCATTACTTCTTCGTCTATTTCGGGAATAAAATAAAAACCTTTGTTATCACCACCGTGAGGTTGTACAATTCTTATCCATGGAGTCAATAAAGTGTCGTCTTCGACCAGTTCCTGCCATAAAAATTGTACTCTGATACGGCCCAGTCCTTCAGGGTCTTTATTGTCTTTAACTATAGCCCTTTGAGCTTCTGCCAGCGGATGAAGGTCACAGAACGAATATGGCGGATATTCACATGTTGCAGGAATTGCTGTAAATTTATTTTCATAGTTACCGTTTATATCTACGGAATGAGTGATCTTACAGATCAATAGTTCATCATGTAAACAAAAGCCGCTTTCAAAGTTCTCTTTTTCATAGAACTCTTTGATCTTTATGACACTACCGATACGTAGATCGGCTCTGTTTGTTATTCCGTGGCATAACATCATCCGGGCTTTTTTCCCAAGCCCTTCGACTTTTGCAGAATGTTCGGTTTCGTCAACATAGTTATCTTCCGAAACACTGCTATGCAGATTTTGTGATGTTTTTATATTATATATTTCTTTTGACCTTTCGTATGCAATGTCGGTCATATTGTGCATTTTAACTTTCTCAGTATAAGAAATTGCATCATTTGTTACATTTTCATATTCCAGATAATCGTGACGGCTATGTGAAAAGTCCAGATGTTCCATGTCGAGATTATACTGGTAATGTAAAATATCAATATCCGGATATAGTTCAAGGCAATCTTCTTTTTTTATTTTTCCGAATACTATTTCTTTGCCGTCATAATAGAGCCATTCGCCAAAGCGTTGAGCCAAACGTTTGATAAATTGATAATTAGTTTCGTTGTATTGTACTATGTATGGAATTTCGTCAGTAAGTAAGGGTTTATTTGACATCGGTATTTTATACTGCGATGTGACATGTGAAACAATACTTTCAAGATTTTGATTTTCATAGGAATAACAGTGCGGACTATCATAAAGCAAATAATCAGGGCTATAAGCAGTGATTTCTATTATTAATCCCGCTTTCATATAATTTCTTAAAGCATTCACATTAAAAATTATTCCGGTAAATTCCAATGCTTCATTTTTTATTTGTCCGTCCCTGTCTCTACGTATTGTTACAAATGTGCATTCTATTTTTGCTCCAAGCAGGCTATTTGATAAAGAAAAACTAATATCTTTCTCATTTTCCAACAATGTGTTTTTATGCATTTTAAAACGTAATTCGTTAGGTTTTTGATTTTCCTGAGTCAGCGTCAGATCAGAAAAAATATATTCGTCATACGAATTCCCGTTTATTGTAATTTTAGATATTTCTGTCAGAATAGCCATACTTTTTAATTATAGTTTTACAAAATATTCTTACCGGTAATTGGTCTTTTATAAAAAACTGTTATATGTTGTATTTTCTCTTTCTTCTTCTCCAAAAAATATTTTATTTGCACTGATAGTTATTTTCATATACATTTCCGTATCATTATGCTTGTTAAAATATTCGTATAATCTGACACAATAAGCATTTTCAAAACTTACGGTTTTCTTTGAAATACTACCGTTTTTCTTTGTCGAGTGAAATATTAATTTCCCGTTCTTGCAATCGGTTTTGTGTATCATCCATTCATGAAACAATAGATCGTTATCATCATTATGGATAATGATAAAATGAATAAGTCCTCCGCTGGGTCTGCCTGCCGGAAGCCCATTGTTGTTCATGGGCTGAATAAATTCATATTCACATTCCAATATGTCGTATTCAGTCCCTTTTCCGTCTATTTTTAATTTAGCTTCTAGTGCCATAATTATTTTCTTTTAAAATTTAAAAATACCGGTTACTATAAAATATAGTAACCGATATTATCATGCTTATTTCCATTCATTTTCATAAGTTACCGGCCCATTAGTGATCTTCTTGCATGAAAGAGTGATCTCTTCCCAATGTGCTAATGTATTTTCTCCACTAGCCTGTGTATCCATCCAATGTTCTACGAAATCAACACAATATGCACCTTCGAAATCCACAGATTTCATTTTTTTGTCGGTGTCTGAAGAATTCATAAATTCAATAGACCCTTTTTTTGCAAGCGACTTACTTGTCATCCATTTAAGCAGTTCTACATTACCATCATTTAAAGCTTTTACCTTAATAGTAATTCTACCACCGCGTGGAATTCCTGTTGTCTGACCTTCTACATCTGTTGCCTGATTAAATGAATAAGTAACTTCTGCTACTTCTCTGTCGGAAAAACCATCGACTTTTAATGTTACTGGAGTTTTTGCCATAATTCTATGATTTTAAAATTGATAAATAATAATTAATATTTAATTTAATTGACTTGATCTGTTTTCTTGTTTTTTGATGATAGTTGAATAGTAAAGTTTTTTGCAGCAAAAAACGGCTTGAGATTAATATCTATTTTTATTTCTTTTGTCTTTTCATCCTGGATAGGATCTCCTATTGTGTAATCCTCGAATAATTTTCCATAACCTTTATAATCATTTAAAAAACTTTGTATGGTTTCTTTAAGTTTATCCGGAGAATTATATGGGTCCCAGTTTTCCATAGCAATTTTGTGAACATAATGAACCAGATTCTTTTTAACCCAGTCGAAAACCCTTACAATAGGATAATCCCTCATTGCAGTAAGATCTCCGTTGTATAAATTAGTGTTGTTAAATGCCATAACCCTACCTTCTGAAAAAACCATAGGGATTATTTTATTGTCCCATAAAGATGTTATTTCTGTTTTCAACATATCAACATGAACACCTTTTATTTCACTTAAAGTGCCATATTTTTCACCTGCTGCTCCTTGTGAAATAGGGATATTCGGATTATATAATTTTCCTGCTAAGGCTCCTGACGGCGGAATATACAATGGATTCCTTTCTTCTGCCAGAGCTTCTGCATTTCTTCCAACCAGCCAATTTGCCGTAACTATAACATTTTGTAATTTCATGTCAGTATCTTTGTAATTTTCTGTTTGTTCGAACATATCTTCATATTTATTACAGTCTGCATGATCGGTTACTAATAATATTCTGTGTTCAAATGCTATTTCAGCCCAAAGATCACGGATTTGCTTGTCCTTAAATATAAATCCGGGCATAACCAGAATACTGTAGTTCTCTTTAAGGCTAAGCCTGTCAAAAGCTCTGTGTATTATATCTTTTATTTCTTTCACACTATCCGAATCCGAACTGGCTAATTCTTTGGAGTCTTTATTCTCTTCATCAAATTTTTCTGCATTAAAAAATCTGATATTGGTAATTTTATCAATCCCTGCATTTTTAAAGAAAGCATCAAGGTTACGGTAAGAGATTTCCAGTCTTTTTATTTTTTCGGTTGCAGTTTTTATATTTTCTTTCAATAATTCCTGATATTCATCTTTCTTTTGATCGCACAGATCTGCATATTCGGTAACAGAATTTTTTTCTTCTTTCAGGATATTTAGCCATCCTGCAAGTTCATTGGCAAGGCGTTTCCTTTTGTTTTTATATTGCTCTTCTGTTAAGAATATAGTTTTTGCAGCTTTGTCTCTGGGATTCATATCCGCTGCATCGGGAATAATTCCCATTACTGCATTAAATCCGCCATATTCTTTTAATAGGTCAGAAGATTGTTTTTTCTGCTGTTTGTCTTCTGATTCTGTTTGCAATTGTTTATTTTGTTGTAATTTATTGTCGGTCATAACTATTTTGTATTATTTTCTTAATTATTTTGCATTATTTAATTCTTCGAGCATTGACTCAAGAAGCTCTTTGAGTTCATTTTTAGTATCAGGGTTCTTCAAAATTTCCCTTAACTTTGCGTTTTTTTCTATACTTTTCTTTACCTTTTCACAACCTTCTTTTTTATTTTTTAAATCAACTAAGAAAGAACTGTTTGTAACTAAATTTCCATTTCCGTTATCAATATCAAAATCTTTAATTTCTTTGAATTTTAGAGTTTCTGATATGGTTTCCTTATTTTCATCTGAAAATTCTACTTTAACTTCGGGTTTAAAATAATCGAAGACTTCTTTTAAGTTACGGGGATATTTTCCAACTATATTACCGTTCTCTTCTACTTCTTCCATAGCCAGTCCCATATTATCACAACTAACTGATGATGTGAACTGGTCGACATAAAGAGTTTTATTTTGGGATAATCCTTCTATTCTTGCAGATGACTCTTCATCTATTACTCTTGATAAAAAATTTTCTTTACTCATATATTCTGTTTTTAATTTATTTTTGTTTATTTTTCTTTTTATTATGCTTATTATTTTATTAAACATTTGATTTTCATCGTTTTATTATTGTTATTTAAGTTCAATGTATTAATAATAATTTTCAACATATATAACTCTATTATTCACAATTTGCACTTTTAATACTTCCATTCCAGTTTTCCTTTTTTTACATCTAAAATTACACTGGAACCTGGTTTTACTTCTCCCGAAATGATCATCTTCGACAATGGTCTTCTTATTTCATTTCTGATAACTCCGATTATCGGCCTTGCTCCAAGTTCAGGTGAAAATTCAGATAGTGCCAGATGTTCTTTTGCTTTATCAGATATTTTCAGGTTAATATCCATATCTTTAAGTGTTTTGTACAAATTCTTAAGATGGATATCAAATATCATAAGTACTATTTCTTTTGTAATAGGTGAGAATGGTATTATTTCCGTGATACGTCCCAGAAATTCAGGTTTGAACTTTCGTTCTATCATTATTTGTTTCAGATCATTTGATGAAGGAATATTTCCTTCTTTGAACGACTTGAAAACATAATCGCTTCCTACATTGGAAGTAAATACTACCAGAGCATTAGAAAAATCACCTGTCCTGTTAAGTTTGTCATGGATTCTTCCTTCATCCATTATTTGAAGGAAAATATTGAAAACATCGGGATGGGCTTTTTCTATTTCATCAAATAATACTATTGAATATGGTTTTTGCCTTATTTTATTTACGAGTAAACCGCCTTCTTCGTAACCGACATAACCGGCAGGAGCTCCTGTCATGGTTGCAACCGAATGTGATTCCATAAATTCTGACATATCAAACCTTATAATGGAAGATTCATCCTGGAATAAAAATTCTGCAAGAGCTTTTGTAAGTTCGGTCTTACCTGTACCTGTAGGACCTAAAAAGAATACGGATGCAATTGGCTGGCCTTTTTTATTAAGCCCGGAACGTGATTCATAAATTGCTTCAAGAACGGTTTTTATAGCATGATCCTGTCCAACAACACGTTCTTTCAGAATAGATTCAGCATTAAGGAGTTTTTCCTTTTCTTTTGTCTGTACTTTACCGATCGGAATTCCTGTTTGTTGTGCGATTATCAATGACAAGTCAGGAACATCAATACTTTCACGTTTATTTTCCGAATATTTTTGCAGTTCGGTTAACAGAGAATTTAAATATTCTATTTTCTTTTCATTGTTTTCTAAGCTTGAAATATCTATCTTTTCATCTGCCTGCGAAGTCAGGATCGTACTTAAGCGGTTCAATATTTCGTGGTATAACCATTTTAATTCGAAATCTATTTCGTATATGTCTTTTTCTGCTGAAGATTCTTTTATTGAATTTAACCTATTAATTAATAGTATTATTTCTCTTTCGGAAATATTATTCATTGTATGGATGTGGGATGATGCTCTGTCGATAAGATCCAATGCTGAATCCGGCAAACTTCGATCACCCATGTAACGTTTTGCCAGCCGTATTGATTCTTTTACGGTTTCTTCCGAGATCTTCAGGTTATAATGAGTTTCAAAATTGTCCTTAATCCCTTTTATAATACGGACCGACATTTCAAAATCAGGTTCTTCGATAGTTAATTTTTCAACTTTTCCTGTAAATTCCTTATCAATTTCCAGGTTTTTTGTAAAACCTTCGACTGATGATGTCGCAATAAGTTTTAATGTATTATTGTTTAATTCTCTTTTTAATAATGTAGATATTCCGTAAAGAATGCTGTGTTTTTCAAAAACTTTATCTATTCCTTCTATTACCAGTATAGAATTATTTATTCCTGATATCTCTGACAATACTTTCTTCACCCTGTCTTCTATTTCCCCTTTATAATTTGCTTCGGAAGATACCAGAGATATGTCAAGTTCGTAAACAGTAGCTTCTTTCAGGCAATCAGGAACTTCATCTTTATTGATGCGTTGTACAAATGCATTAATCAAGGCTGTTTTTCCAATACCGGATTCTCCTATAAGCAGTATACTTGACTTGCTTTTTCTCCCGAGTGTATCAAATATTGTCTGTAGCTCCTTTTCAAATCCGATAATAACAGAGGATCGACCGGATTGAAGTTCCGTATTTTTATTTATTGTATATTTCGACAGGTTTTTTAATGGCTGGTTACCGGAAATTTGTTTTTGCGATTCTAATGGTTTTACAGGAGTTGATTTAACTTTTGATAAGATTTCGTTTGGAGACAACGGTAAAGACTTTAACTGCTCGAAAGTAAATCCTACTCCTGGTGTAACTGCAGCAGCAAGTAAATAAACAGGTTCTATTTCGGGTATTCCATATTCAATACTGTAATTTTCCGCTTCTTTTAATACATTATTAACTTCATTTGACAGCGATAAGGAATTATTTTTTTTCGATGATTTTGGGAGTAATTTAATTCTTGTATCTGCCCAGTCCAATAAATAGTAATAATCTTTATCCAGGTCTTTTTCAATAAAATCCACCAAGCCTGTATCTTTATGCAGGAGAGCTTTTAACAGATGAGCCGGTTCAATAAAATTACCGAACGATTCTTTTGCATATGCTTCTGCTATATGAATAGCATTATTGGAACTATCAGACAAGTTTTTATTATGTAACTCTGCCATTCGCATTATTGGATTAAGATTATATGAATATTATAGCTTTATTTCAAAAAGAATTCTTTTTTTGTCCTCTTCTATTATATTTATCTTTTCCTGGGACAGATCTATTGTTTTTATAATTTCAATCTTTCCTCTTGATGCACAACTGTTGCATAAACAATTACCTATAAAATCATATTTTAATATGTCACTTATATCCAAAAGTCTGTACATATCTATTGAAGGTTGATTAAAAATATGATTTATTATAGTCCGGTCCCTGTTTAATTGTCTTGCAAACTCAGTATGTGTGATGCGTAAACGTTTTGCTTCTTTTTCTATAAGTTTTCCGATATGTGGTCTTGTTTCCATGTGATCAGTTTTTTTAGTTACAATAGGAATAACTATACAAAAATATATTTTATATATGATATATTCAAAGTTTTATTGTGAATAATATTAGAGTATTTGCGAAAATAATTCACATTTTATATATTTCAAAAATGTATTAAATATTAAAAAAATAGTATATTAAAGATAATATAAAAATTTATAAATTACTATTAATATAAATTGTAATTATAATTAATGGTAGAATAACAATAATAAAATAATAATTTTATTATTTTATATATAATTAATATAAGATTTAATCCTGATATAATTTAAATTCAGGATATAAACATTTTCAATATTAAATATTAATTACTGGTGAATTTACAAAAACGATATATTTTGTAATCAATGAATGTATGGAACGAATTCTTTAGGACCGGAAAAGTTAAAAATATGTTTTTATCAGGTTTTTATTTTTAATTGTCCTTTAAATTTAATTTATCTAAAATATTTTTTATTGATTCTAAAAAAAGACTGTCTTAAAAGTTGTTTTGCTACAGAAGATATAGTGAAATAAGTTGAACTAAAGTATGATGGCGATTGTTTTTAATACCAAAGCAGATTAGTTGAACGATTGATGATGAAATGTATAATTTTTTCACGAGCAATTACTTGTAAGATTTGTGAAAAGCTTTTTATGTTCTGTAGTTGTAACATTTTATACTTTTAAGACAGTCTGAGTTTTTAATTTAATTTGAATTTTATTGAGAGAATTAGTTTTTTAATCATTATTATAAACCTGGTAAGTTGAGAAGAATACATCATCGAATGTGAATTGCATTGTTGAAGTATCTCTAATAGATAATTGTTCGGGAATATTAAGCCAAAGTTGCTTACTCTCCTTTTCCTGAACGAAAAAAGAACGATCAGGCATATAGAAAATATCTCCATCTGTCAGGTCATATTTAGTAGTAGTAGCAGCTTTGTAAGAAGAAGCACCGCTTGAATATACCATTACAGCAACAACTTTTGTACATACTCCACCCGGTCCCATACAATCAATATGTATAGGTTTTCCCTCAAATGTAATACAACCGCTACAGCCTGATGCAGAATGTCCGAAATAACTTGTCAGTGAATAACCACCACTGGCATAAGTAGTAAAATTTTTAAGGTTGTTTTCAACTTCAATAGGAACCGCTCGATGTTTATAATCATCGAAAGAATTATTTTCTGTTTTCGTACAAGAAAAAAGAACAAATAACATTAATAATAAAAAAACAAATTTACCTTTCATAACCATTATACATTATAAAATTATTTAATAATTAATAGCCTTCATATTGCTTTTACTAAGGTACAACAAATTCCATAAAAAAAAGAGATTAGTGAAAAAAAATTAAAATATGATGAACTTATGACGAAATTCTATTGTTGTGTAAGAAAAAAAAGTTACTTTAGAAAAAAATTAAAATATGAAATTTAAAACTAATATTATAGGAATCGGATTACATATCCTTTTTTGGATAGTTATTTTGTATTTTTTTGTGAATTATTCATATTTAAGACCTTCTTCCCAAGAATTGGTATATAAAGAATATCTTTGTGTAGGACTGATTATCGTTATGGTCTACCTTAATTATCTGTTTCTTATTCCAAAGTTCTTACAAAAAGGCAGGTTGGTAATATATTGGGGATTAGCCATTCTATCAATTTTTGCTGTGACTGTCGGCGAATATTTTTTGTTTAAATCGGTAGTTACTAAATGTTATTCCGGTAATCTTTCCGGAGAACAGTTTAATAGGTTTATGGGAGTACAGTTCTTTCTCTATTTAACAAGAATAACCGGTTTTTTCCTTTTCTTTTTTGTAGTTAAGTTATACCAGGACCTTTCTTCAAAATATATTGCCGAAAGTCAGGCAATTGCCAACACTACCCAAACTATGGCTGTGATGGAATCAGATAAGGAAATTAAAATTATAAATATATCTGATATCGTATATTTGTCTCACCACAAAAATTATACTTATTTTCATATGATTACGGGTAAGAAATACTTTCAATATATTTCCTTAAAAAGAGTTGAAGAACTTTTTCCCCAAAAAACATGCCTGCGGATAAATAAGAGTAATATAATTATGTTTTCTCAAGTTATTGACTATAATAGTACTTTAGTAACATTAAACCTTATTGAAAATGAAAAACAAGTGAGTTTACAAATTTCTACAAAATACAAAGAAGATGTTTTGTCCAAATTGAAAAAGCACAAAAACAGTCATAATACCAGTGGCGGCTCAAAAAGAAAGAATGGCGGAAAAAAAATCAGAAACGGCGAAGGAAAAATGGCGTATTCTGTCGATTTGGCGGAAGAAAAAGAGGAAAAAAAGAGGAAATCGGAACCAACTCTTCTTGAAAATGAAATTTTAGCATATATATCAGAACATCCAAATTGTAAATTTTCAGAAATATTCATGGCAATAAATAAGCCTAAAAGAACAATTGAAAGAAGTATAAAAAACATGAAAGAAATAGGTCTTATTGAATACAGAGGAGCAAATAAAAACGGCGGGTATCATGCAACAGAAAAAATATAACCCGGTAATGAAATTTAAATAAAGCTGAAATATTACAAGATACCTGTTATTTTTAAGTCCGAATTTTAATGGTTAAAAATTTTATGCAATATTCTATTACTAAACATACTTTATAATTAATGTAAATTATGGATTATTTCTCAACAAAAGTTATCAATCTGAAATGAGAAGAGTGAATAATTTAAATAATACATAAAATTAATTTACACCAGCTTACCATATAAATAAATGAAACAAATAAATTTATACCTTTGTATTTTAATAAGAAATAAAAATGAAAAATGTAATAGAATTCTTATCAGATTTAAGGTATAATAATAACCGTAATTGGTTTGAAGCAAACAAAAACAGATATAAACAAGTACAGGAGGAATTTAATTATTTTACGGCACAACTAATAAGAGGTATTGAAAATTTTGACCCTTTAGTATGTGGACTAACGGTAAAAGACTGTACATATCGTATTTATCGTGACGTCCGCTTCAGTAAGAATAAAGATCCATATAAAACCCATATGGGAGCTTACATTTGTCCGAAAGGTAAGAAATCTGGTTATGCAGGATATTATTTTCATGTAGAACCGGAACAGGACGGTTTTATCGGAGGAAATCTTATTTCAACAGGTATATATATGCCGGACCCAAAAATATTAAAAAGCATAAGAGAAGATATAAGTTACAACGGAGAAAAATATGAAAATGCATTAAAAAAAGCAACTGATTTTAAGCTTGAAGAAAGCAATAAATTAAAACGGATACCATTAGGATATTCAGAAGATGAAAAATATGCAGAATATCTGAAATTAAAGGATTTCCATGTTGTAAAATACTTTACCAACCAATACTTATTAAGTAAAGATTTATCAGAAACAATTGTAAATGACTTTGCTAAAACCTATGAACTTTCCAGATTACTTAACATGGCAGTTCAATATGCATATGAAGAAATGTAATGCTTTAGATTTTTTGACTTATAATTATTTCAACTGTCCAAAATGCAATTGATACATGGTTAAAAATATTCTTCTCTACATATAGATTTATATACCTTTTTTATTTTTAAATTCTATTATTTAATGAGGGGCTATATATATGAAATATCTGTAATTAAGAAAAATATCAATTAATATTCCCTGTTTGATATTCATCAAATAATATTTATATCTTTGCAAGTTATTTGTTATGAAATTTAGGATAACACATAAAGATAATAGTACATTTGCGCGTACTGGTATTATAAGTACCGGACACGGGGAAATAGAAACACCTGTTTTTATGCCCGTAGGAACAGCCGGTACTGTAAAAGGTGTACATATTCCTGAGTTAAGAAAAGATATAAATGCCCAGATAATTTTAGGTAATACTTATCATTTGTATTTACGTCCGGGTATTGATATAATACATAAAGCCGGAGGATTACATAAATTTAACGGTTGGGACGGACCTATTTTAACAGATAGCGGAGGGTTCCAGGTGTTTTCGCTTGCGGAAAATCGTAAACTTACGGAAGACGGAGCAATGTTCCGTAGTCATATTGATGGTTCCAAACATATATTCACACCAGAGAATGTAGTAGAAATACAAAGAAATATCGGTGCAGATATAATAATGGCTTTTGACGAGTGTACTCCATATCCGTGTGATTATAAATATGCTTCAAAATCGCTGGATCTTACACAAAAATGGTTATTAAGAGGATGGAAAAAGTTCAATCAAACAGAACCTTTATATAATTATCCTCAGACCTTTTTCCCGATCGTTCAGGGATCTGTATACAAAGACTTACGTAAAGATGCTGCGAGATTTATTTCAGATCTGGGAGCTGATGGTAACGCAATCGGAGGACTATCGGTAGGAGAACCCGCAGAACAAATGTATGAAATGATTGATGTAGTGAATGAAGTCCTGCCGCAGGATAAACCGCGTTATCTTATGGGAGTAGGAACACCTGTAAACCTTTTGGAAGGAATAGAGAGAGGAATAGATATGTTCGATTGCGTTATGCCTACACGAAATGCGAGAAACGGAATGCTCTTCACTTCCAAAGGGACAATAAATATGAAAAATAAAAAATGGGAGGACGATTTTTCTCCTGTAGATGAAGCAGGAACTACTTTTGTTGATAAATTTTACACAAAAGCATATTTAAGGCATCTTATAATTTCAGGAGAAATTTTGGGAGCACAAATTGCCAGTATTCATAATCTTGGCTTTTATACCGAACTTATGAGACAAGCCAGAGAGCATATAAAAGCAGGAACATTTCCCGGCTGGAAAAAAGAAATGGTTGAGAAACTAAATCAAAGGTTATAATTGAAAAAGCTGGATATATATATTATAAAGAAATTTCTTGGCACATTCTTCTTTGCTATAGCTCTGATAATTAGTGTTGCTATAGTGTTTGACCTTTCCGAAAAAATGGATAATTTTCTGGATAGAGGAGCGCCTTTAAGAGCTATTGTTTTTGACTACTATTTTAATTTTATCCCCTACTTTGCCAATATGTTCAGTTATTTATTTGTATTCATTGCTGTAATATTCTTTACATCCAGAATGGCTTCAAAATCTGAATTTATTGCTATGTTCAGTAGTGGTATAAGTTTGAACAGATTATTAATCCCTTATTTTATATCTGCTTTTATTATTGCTGTGTTTTCATTTGTTCTTGGTAATTATGTAATACCTAATTCAAATAAAAAACGACTTGATTTTGAAGATACATATGTACGTCGTACCGGGACAACAGTAGGATCATCAGGACTTCACAGGCAGGTTTATCCGGGCATATATTTTTATGTATATAATTATACTTCACATAATAACATAGGTGTACGCCCTACTCTGGAAAAATTTGAAGGAGAAGAACTTAAATCCAAACTTTCTGCAGAAATCATGATCTGGGATTCCGTGGTTCAGAAATGGAAATTTCAGAACTATCTTATAAGGAACATTGATGGTGATAAAGAAGAAATAATAATGGGATCATCAATTGATACCAGTTTTAATGTATTACCATCCGATTTTACAAAAAGAGTGAGAATAGTTGAATCAATGACAAGGCAAGAGTTAAATGCTTATATAGCCGAACAACGATTATCAGGGACATCAGAAGTAATTGCAAGTGAAATTGAAAAATATAACAGGATAGCTGCTCCTTTTTCTACATTTATTTTAACAGTAATAGGTTTTTCGCTGTCAATAAAAAAGGTCAGAAGCGGAGGGCTTGGTTTGAATATAGGTATAGGGTTACTTTTAAGTTTTACATATATCCTATTCATGAAATTTTCCAGTGTATTTGCTCTTAACGGAGTATTTTCCGCGGAATTTTCGGTTTGGGTACCTAATATAATTTATGGAATAATAGCAACTGTTGTATTCTTTACAACACCAGATTAAAAAAATTAAGGAATTAATGAAAGATAAAATATATAATCAAAATTTTAATCTTTCATAAAATAAAATAAGTATAACCAAATTTTAATAATATGGGTAACATTAAAAAGATCGAAACTTTAAACCAAAAGCGAAAAGAAACAATGCTTGGTGGTGGAGAAAAAGCGATTCAAAAACAAAAAGAGTCAGGTAAACTTACCGCTCGTGAACGTATAGATCTATTATTAGATAAAGGTTCATTTAATGAATATGATCTCTTTGCCCAACATGAAGGCAGAGATTTCGGAATGAGCGACAAGGTACTTAATGGCGATGGAGTTATTATTGGCACAGGTACAGTTAACGGAAGTCCCGTATGTGTATTTGCTCAGGATTTTACAGTATCCGGAGGTTCATTAGGACTCATGCATGCAAAGAAAATCACTAAAATAATGGATGTTGCATTGAATATGCGCATTCCATTAATTGGAATAAACGATTCGGGAGGAGCCAGAATACAAGAAGGAGTAAGTGCACTTGCCGGTTATGGTGAAATATTTTACAGAAATACACAAGCCAGCGGAGTGATTCCTCAAATTTCAGTAATACTCGGTCCTTGTGCCGGCGGAGCAGTATATTCTCCGGCTCTAACAGATTATGTTTTTGTGGTTGATAAAGTTTCCAAGATGTTTATTACAGGTCCGGAAGTAATAAAAACCGTACTGGGAGAAGAAATTTCCATGGAAGATCTTGGAGGTGCAAGAGTGCATAGTGAGATAACAGGTAATGCCCATTTTTTTGCAGAAAATGAGGATGATTGTTTTAAACAGATCAGAAAACTTCTGTCTTTTATACCTCACAACAATAAGAAAGCAGCTGAAGAAAAGGAAACTAAAATGCCTGCTTTAAAGCTGGATATAAATAAGATTGTACCTGAAGATCCGACAAAACCATACGATGTACGTGATGTAATTAAATCTGTAATAGATGATTCCGACTTTGTTGAAGTTCAGGAAAAGTTTGCACAGAACATAGTTGTAGGATATGGAAGAATTAATGGAAAAACTGTAGGGTTCATTGCAAACCAACCTTTATATCTTGCCGGAGTATTGGATGTAGATTCTTCAGATAAAGCAGCCAGATTTATTCGTTATTGTGATGCTTTCAATATACCGGTAGTAACATTTGTGGATTTACCGGGCTATCTTCCCGGAGTAGACCAGGAACATGCCGGTGTTATACGTCACGGGGCAAAAATATTATATGCATACAGCGAAGCTACTGTACCTAAAATTACCGTTATTTTACGTAAAGCTTATGGAGGAGGATATATAGCAATGAGTTCCCGCCATTTAAATGCTGATTTTGTATATGCATGGCCTACAGCAGAAATTGCAGTAATGGGACCTCAAGGAGCAGCAAATATTATTTTCAGGAAAGAAATAATGGAAGCTGAGAATCCTGAAGAAATGAGAAAACAAAAAGTTGAAGAATATAAGGAACGTTTTGCAAATCCTTATGTTGCTGCAGCCAGAGGATATGTAGATTCTGTTATCGAACCTTCCGAAACCAGAAACATGCTGATTCATTCTTTGAAAATATGTGAAAACAAAGCAGAGGTAAAAACAGAAAAGAAACATGGAATTCCACCATTTTAATATTATAAGTTATGGATGAAAATAAAAAGATCATTATTAAAATAGATGATAGTGAATACACAACCTTTTCTACTCCGTCTTATGAAAAAAAGGAAAAATGGAAAAAGCCTGATTCAAGAAATATTCTTGCGATTATCCCGGGAACTGTTGTTGATATTTTTGTAAAAGAAGGCGATAAAGTAAAAGCCGGAGACAATATGCTGGTTATTGAAGCTATGAAAATGAATAATCAGATACTTTTTGAAAAGGATGGAATTGTTGATAAAATATTTGTTTCTAAAGGAGATGTGATTTCTAAAGGACAGATATTATCGGTATTAAAGTAGAAAATCTAATAAATTTTATAACAAAAAAATACGATCTTTTCAGATCGTATTTTTTTGTTATAAAATTATGACCATATTATATATTTTCAGAAGTATAAGAAAAACTTTATAATAACTGAATTATCCTAATCTTAAATATTTTAAGTTTTTTTACAAAAATCTTTATAAAAAACATAAATCTCAGGCAACTTTTTTTGATTAATTCAGTCTTATTAATAAATACTAATGCTATGGAAACACAAAATACATATCCTTTATTAAAGGAAAGCCTTGATTTCACGGCAAGAGTTATAAATTACTCCGAAATACTTGAGCAGGAAAAGAAAAAAACCATTGCATTAAAACTTATGCATTCCGGTATAAAGATAAATTCTTATTTGTTTGAAGCAAAAACTGCAATAAGGATTGATGATATTAACTTAAAACTCCAGAAAGCAAAAATTAGTACGGAAGAAGCCTTATATTGGTTGAAACAATGTGTCAAAAGTAATTATCTACCAAATGATTCAAACGTTTTTGATATGGGAATTAAACTTTCAGAAAATATATCAAAATCTATAAAACCCTAAATAAAGCTCAAATAATCTGATTAATGAGGCTGTCCAAAAGTAAGGATAGCCTCAATTTTATTATATGGTTATCATTATCTTTAATAAATAATTCAAAAATTAGAGTTTATCATTGTAAAATCAACTAAATATAATCTTTCTTATTAATAAAGTACTATATACGTCGTACTGAAAAATTCATATATCGTTAATATACGAATAAGAATTTAAATAAGAGGTATATTTTTAAACATTTACCATAACTATAATATTAAAAATATATAAACGATATCAGTAAAATATTTTAAAATTGTTAATTAAGAAAAATACTTATAACTTTACACTCTGATAGTGTGAAATTTATTCTTAACATATGAAGAAGATACTGGTAACAGGAGGTGCCGGATTTATCGGATCCCACTTGTGCGAAAGGTTATTAAATGAAGGAAATGAAGTTATTTGTCTTGATAATTACTTCACGGGAACCAAAAGGAATGTTGTACATCTTTTGAATAATCCTTATTTTGAACTTATAAGACACGATGTTACCACACCTTTTTTTATTGAAGCAGATGAAATATATAATCTTGCTTGTCCTGCATCCCCGATTCATTATCAGTATAATCCGATTAAAACGATAAAGACTTCGGTAATGGGGGCAATTAATGTGTTGGGGCTGGCTAAAAGAACCAAGGCAAAAATTTTACAGGCATCTACAAGCGAAATTTATGGAGATCCTATTGTTCATCCGCAGGTTGAAGATTATTGGGGAAATGTAAATCCTATTGGTTTGCGCTCCTGTTATGATGAAGGAAAACGCTGTGCAGAATCTTTATTTATGAATTATCACAAACAAAATAATGTCAGAATAAAGATTATCAGGATTTTTAATACATATGGACCAAATATGCACCCAAATGACGGGCGTGTTATATCAAATTTTATTGTTCAGGCTCTTAATAACAAACCGTTAACTATTTATGGTAATGGTTTGCAGACCCGAAGTTTTCAATATATCGACGATCTTGTTGAGGGAATGATAAGGATGATGTCTACGGCTGACGATATTATCGGACCTGTAAATATTGGAAATCCCAATGAATTTACAATGCTGGAACTTGCAACAAAAATAATAGATGTCACCGGTTCCGGAAGTAAAATAGAATATTTTAAATTACCTGATGATGATCCGGTACAACGTCAACCCGATATAAGCCTGGCAAAAAAAATATTGCACAACTGGGAACCAAAAATACAACTGGAAGAAGGATTAATTAAGACTATAGAATATTTTAAAAAAATATTATAATGAAAGGAATAATTTTAGCAGGAGGAGCAGGAACCAGACTTCATCCTATGACTATCAGCATATCAAAGCAAATAATCCCTGTTTATGATAAACCTATGATATATTATCCTTTATCAACTCTGATGCTTGCCGGAATTAAAGAAGTTCTGGTAATATCAACACAACAAGATATCGGATTGTACGAGAGGTTGCTTGGAGACGGTTCCCAGTTGGGAATGAAAATCAGCTACAAGATACAACCTTCACCTGATGGTCTGGCACAGGCATTTATTCTTGGAGAAGAATTTATCGGAAATGATAATGTATGTTTAGTACTGGGAGATAATATTTTTTATGGTCAGGGTTTTGGACATATTTTACTTGAAGCGTCAAAACTTGAAGACGGAGCGATTATTTTCGGATATTATGTAAATGATCCTCAAAGATATGGAGTTGCAGAATTTGATAAACATGGTAAAGTGATTTCAATAGAAGAAAAACCATTTACTCCTAAATCAAATTATGCTGTTACCGGTCTTTATTTTTACAGCAATGATGTTGTAAAAAAAGCTAAAAATTTAAAACCATCAAAACGTGGAGAACTTGAAATAACAGACCTGAATAATTTATTCCTTGAAGAAAACCGGTTGCAGATAAAATTGTTAGGCAGAGGTTTCGCCTGGTTGGATACAGGAACTCCTGAAAGTCTGTTGCAAGCGGCTAACTTCATTGAAACAATAGAGACCCGCCAGGGATTAAAGGCTTCATGTATAGAAGAAATAGCATACAGAAGAGGATTTATCAACAAAGACCAGTTCGGGAAATTGATAAAACCTTTAGAAAAAAGTAATTATGGTCAATATCTTAAGAAAATATTGAATGAAAATATTCCTTTACCTTTATGAAAATTATAGAAACAGGTATAAAAGATCTTTTTGTAATAGAATCACAGGTTTTTGGAGATAGTCGCGGATATTTTTCAGAATCCTGGAATAAAGAAATATTTCGTAAGAATGGGATTGATTTCACTCCTGTTCAGCAAAATGAATCGAGTTCATGTTATGGAGTCATTCGCGGGCTTCATTACCAGTTAAATCCTTTTTCCCAGGCAAAATTAGTTAAAGTAGTACTGGGCGAAGTGTTGGATGTTGCAGTTGATTTAAGAAAAGACTCCCCGACTTTCGGTAAACATTATTCAATTATTCTATCGTCAAAAAATAAAAAACAATTTTTTATCCCTAAAGGTTTTGCTCACGGATTTTCGGTGTTATCAGAAAATGCAATATTTTCTTATTTATGTGATAATTTTTATAATCCTGATCTGGAAAGAGGTATAAAGTATAATGATGAGTTCCTTG
Organism: Bacteroidales bacterium; assembly: GCA_031275085.1. Taxonomy (GTDB): domain Bacteria; phylum Bacteroidota; class Bacteroidia; order Bacteroidales; family ML635J-15; genus Bact-19. The sequence continues at coordinate 50,428 of JAISPG010000044.1, forward strand.
ATATAAACTGGCAAATTCCTGAAAACGAAGAAATAGTATCGGATAAGGATAAAAATAATGCTATTTTTTTGGATGCTGAAAAAAATTTTTAATAATGAAATATATTTTAGTGACCGGAGCCAACGGACAACTTGGAAAGAAAATAAGAGACCTTACGATTGATAACAAGGAACTTAAATTTATATTTTGCGATATAGAAGAATTTGATATTACAAAGGTCGAAGAAGTTAACAAGTTTTTTGAAGGAACTAGTATTGATCTGGTTATCAACTGTGCGGCATTCACTGCTGTCGACCTTGCAGAGTCCGAACAGGAAGCCGCATACTCAGTAAATTCTTATGCTCCCGGATTATTAGCTAAGGCAACAAACATACAAAAGGCAAAAATCATACATATATCAACTGATTATGTATTTGACGGTACAAAAAATACGCCTTACTCCGAAAAAGATAAAACAAATCCGACATCCGTATACGGAAAAACAAAACTGGAAGGAGAACAAAATACTATAAAAGAAAATCCGGATGCTATAATTATAAGAACTTCATGGCTTTATAGCGAATATGGAAAAAACTTTACCAAAACAATTATAGAATTGGGAAAGAAAAAAGATTTTCTTAAAGTCGTATACGATCAGGTCGGAACACCAACTTATGCAGGTGATTTAGCTGAAGCCGTTTTAAGTATTGTATATAAATATTTTAATGAAAATTTCTGGATCCCGGGTATTTATCATTTTTCAAATCAGGGAGTATGTTCGTGGTATGATTTTGCTGTAAAAATATTGAATTCCTGTAATATAAATATAGATATCTTTCCTGTTTTAAGTAATGAATTTCCGACAGTAGCAATCCGCCCTAAATATAGTGTACTTAATAAAGAAAAGATTATTAAAAACTATGGAATAAATATTCCTCATTGGGTTAAGTCATGTGAAAAAATGCTACTGACTTATAAAGATTTTGCCTGATTTTACACTATAACTAAAAAAGACCGGTCTCTTTATGCCGGCCTTTAAAATTTCGATAACTAATTAAATTATAGTTTTTTTGGTCTGCAAATAATTTCATTAACCACAACTTCAGTAATATATTTTTTTATTCCTGTTTTATCTTCATAGCTTCTGTTAACCAATTTGCCGTTTATCACAACTTCTGAGCCTTTCTCACATTTCTCGCTTATGATTTCGGCTGTTTTACCCCATGCTACAATATTGTGCCAGTAAGTTTTAGTTTCATTATTATTTTTTGAGTATTCAGTTGTTGCAACTGAAAATCTTGCCATTTTTTTACCGCTTTGCAGTGTTGATATTGCCGGTGAATTACCCAGATTCCCGATCAATTGTACGTGATTCTTAAGATTCATAATTTTATCTTTTATTAATTTAAACTTCTTTTAAGCTCTGTTTTCTATGCTGTTCATTGTTCTCTCAGTTATATATGAGTTCCCCCTGCATAATATAGTGTTTGCCACTACCTCTGTAATATACTGTTTCGTTCCGTTTTTGTCAGTATATGAGCGTTGAGTCAAACGACCGTCAATTACTACTTCACTACCCGTTGTCAGATTCTTTTCTGCAATTTCTGCTATTTTACCCCATGCTACTATAATATGCCATTGTGTATCTTTAACATATTTGTTGTCTTTTTTGTAAACATCTGACGTTGCTAATGTGAAACGAGTCAGCTTATTTCCACTCTCAAAATTTTTAATTACCGGCACACTTCCCAGATTACCGATTAATTGTACACGATTTCTTAAATTCATAATATTATTTTTTAGGTTTTACATTATATGTTTAGTTTTTGATATTCTGTTTACTGTTACGTTTTATTGAATGTTTTATATTTCTGTACGATATACTTTCAATTAATATTTCTGATATCTTTTTTACATTATCCGTTGTGTTAGTAGTTTCATTTGCTGTCCAATAACCATTTAATATTATTTCAGTATCTTTTAAAATATTTTCTTCTATTTTTTCTGCTGTTTTATCCCATGCTACAGCTATTAAACGCTTGTTTTTACTTATCAGCCTGCCTTTTTCTTTTATTATTAAGGGTGCAATTATTTGTATGCGTATTAGTTTATGCCCGTTTTTAAAGTTTTTAATTTCCGATTTTTCCTTTAATTGCCCTGTAACTTGTATGTGATCTATAAAATTTTTCATATGTTTTTATTTTTCTGAAAACTATTGGTGAATCTGAATGCAAAGATTATATGCGTAGAATAGCAAAGCCGGTTTTTAAATAATTAGTTTCGTTTGTTATTCGTTTACTGTCGTTTATAAATGATTTTATCACTAATTATCAACACCTTACCAAAATACGATATATGTATTATTAATTTAAAATATATTAGGTAATTTTATTATATGTTGTGGAGATTACTTTATTAAGATCCTGAATGTTATAAGCTACGAATGCTATCTCTACAATATTAAACCAAATAAATAATCTAAAATTAGATTATTTTATCTATTTTTCAATATTCAAATTATTTATTTTTAATAAGAAAGATTTTATAATTAAATAAAAACGGCTTTTGAGAAAAGCCGTTTTTTTATTCTAAATAGTAGTTACGGGAGCAGCTCATTATGTGCCGTTTCCATTGTTATTATTTTTTTTAGTTCAACTTTTTCCAGAATATAACCTTATCTTCTCCTTTCTGATAAAATTCACGAATTATAGCTTCTTGTTGGTAATTCAACTTCTTATAGAATTTTCGTGTTTGTTCAAAATCGGGTAACCCAGAAGTTTCAGCTATTAGAATTCTGTTATTGCTTTTTTGAAGAAGTTCTTCCAAGTACGTCATAATTTGTGCACCAAAACCTCTCCCTTGAAAATTCTTATGAATAGCAATTAAATACAAATTAAATGTTCCAACTGTCATGCGTTCAGGAACACAATATATCACCGCTATTATTTCTTTTTCGATTTCCATTGTCAACCAAATGTCTGTTGTGTTTTCATTTGTAAAAAAATCAGAAATCATTTCATCTAATAGTTCGGACGGGAACAAATTGTTAGAGTCAATTACAGCTTTTAGTGATTCGAAATCTTCTTTTTTTACTTTTCTTATTATTGGAGACATTAATTTGTGTTTATCTTTTCTCTATTTTACTTTCAATATTTAGTCTGTATTTTTGTCTTTGCCCTCAATGCACATAACTTACTGATTGACTATATCGTAAAGAGTATTTAATTTGGGGGTCAATATAATTTCTGTTCTTCTGTTTTTAGCCCTTGCTTCGGTAGTGTTGGCACTATCAATTGGTATATATTGTCCTCTGCCGGCAGCAGTTAATCTTGAAGGCTCAATATTTGAATTTGATAATAATATTTTTACAATTGCAGTAGCTCTTTTAACGCTTAAATCCCAATTATCCTGTATATTTCCGCTACCGCCATAAGGAACATTATCAGTGTGCCCTTCAATTAAAATATTTATATCAGGATTGTTTTCCAGAACATTTGCCAAATTCTTTAAAGCCTGCACCCCTTTAGGGTCAACATCCCATTTTCCTGATTGGAATAAAAGTTTTTCATCAAGAGAAACATATACATTTCCATCTTTCATGTAAACGGTTAATCCTTCACCTTCAAATCCTACCAATGCGTCGGAAATTTTTTGCCTAAGTGCCTTCATTATAGAATCCTGAGCATTCAAAATTGCTTGTAATTCTGCGACTTTTGCATTTTTTTCTGCAATTTCTTTTTCTTTCAACCCAATTTGAATTCGCATATCTTCAAGATTGGCTCTTTCTTTGTTTAGACTGGATTCTAAAGCTCTTAGTTCATCTTCTTTACGTTGAAGCTCCGTACGGGTTTGCTGCAATAAGGATAATGCTTCTTCAGCATCAGCATCTGCTCCTTTGCGAAGTTTTTCCTGATTTGCAAGCAGCTGTTCATATAGCTCGTTTATTTTTTCATATTGAAGATTCAAAGCCTGGTAAGATTTTCCCTTCATTGTTGTATCTGCGATTAATGCATCCAGGGCTGCTCTAAGTTTTTTAATATTTGAATTAAGCTCGTTATTTTCACTGCTTAATGTTTCATTTTCTCTTTTCAGATTGTTACGTTCATTCAAATATCTGTCATTTTCAGCCTTTACATCTTCCATCCGCCGGGAAGGTACACAAGAAAAGAATGTTGACAAAAGTATTGCCATTATCATTAATTTGATAAAAATTTGTTTTTTCATATTATATTTTTTTACAATATCAGCAAATATAAAACAAGATGGTTTATAAAATCCTGTAGGGTCATTAGTTTTATTTACATTTAAATGTTAATTATTTTTAGATGAATAATTAATAATGTACTTTTGTAGCCTGAAATGCAGAATGAAGATAAATATCATTTTTTAAGCAAAATCAACAGTCCTGCAGATTTAAAAGAAATTAATCTAAAAGATTTGCCGCAGGTTGCTGAAGAATTGCGTAATTTTATTATTGAGGCATCTTCTGTGAATCCGGCTCATTTTGGTGCCAGTCTGGGAGTTGTCGAATTAACTGTAGCATTACACTATGTATTTAATACTCCTTATGATCTTCTGGTATGGGATGTCGGACATCAGGCATACGGGCACAAAATACTGACAGGAAGACGCGATGTGTTTCATACTAACAGGAATCTTAATGGAATAAGTGGTTTTCCGTCTCCGTTTGAAAGTGAATACGACAGTTTCGGTGTAGGACATTCTTCAACCAGTATTTCTGCAGCTCTGGGAATGGCAGTCGCAGCAAAACTAAACAATGAAAAAAGGCAAACAATAGCTGTAATAGGAGATGGCTCCCTTACGGGAGGAATGGCTTTTGAAGGATTGAACAATACTGCTGCAACCAGAAGTAATGTTCTTATAGTTTTAAATGATAATAAAATTGCAATTGATGAAAATGCAGGAGCATTAAAAGAATATCTGACAGATATCGCTACATCTAAAACTTATAACAGAGTAAAAGATGATGTCTGGAATTTTCTGGGCAGGCTTAGCAAATTAGGTGTTGATGTACAAGGGTTTACTCAAAAAATTGATAATGCAATTAAATCAATAATAATGAGGAACAGTAATTTGTTCGAATCTTTGGACATAAGATATTTTGGTCCTGTTGACGGTCATGATGTAATCCTATTGACAAGGCTTTTTGAAGATATAAAAGATATTCCCGGACCTAAGTTATTGCATATTATTACGAAAAAGGGAAAAGGATTTAAACAGGCTGAACAAAATCAGACATTGTGGCATGCTGCACCAGGAAAGTTTGATATTGAAACAGGCAGGATTATTTGTTCAGAAAATAATGAAAATGAACAGCCTCAAAAATTTCAGGATATTTTTGGAGATGCAATAGTTGAATTAGCTGAAAAAAACAATAAAATCATAGCAATAACTCCTGCTATGCTTACCGGCAGTTCTTTAGTAAAAATGTCAAAAGAATTTCCCGACAGGTGTTTTGATGTGGGGATTGCAGAACAACATGCTGTTACTTTTTCTGCAGGTCTGGCAAAACAGGGGATGATACCGTTTTGTAATATTTACAGTTCTTTTGCACAAAGGGCATATGATCAGATAATACATGATGTAGCATTGCAGAAATTACATGTTGTTTTTTGTTTTGACCGTGCCGGATTGGTAGGGAATGACGGAGCTACACATCACGGTGCATTTGACCTTTCATTTATGAGATGCATCCCTAATATGGTTATTTCTGCTCCGAGAGATGAATTTCAGCTTAGAGATTTAATGTATACTGCTCAACTTGAAAAAAATAATTTTCCATTTGCTATTCGTTATCCCAGAGGCAATTCTTTATATCCAAAATCAGAAATAGAGTTTCATGAACTGAAAATAGGAAAAGGAAAATGTTTACATAAAGGTGAAAATATAGCAATAATAACAATAGGAACAGCAGGAAATATTGCTTTAAATGCTATAAAGATTTTAAAAGAAGAAAATTTGAACATTTCTGTTTATGATATGTTATTCTTAAAACCTTTAGATTTTGATTTGTTGCATGAGGTATTTTCGTCACATGATTACATTATCACTATTGAAGATAATACTATTATTGGAGGATTGGGAAGTGCAATTATGGAATTTGCGGTTGAAAATGATTATAAAATAAAAGTAGACAGGATGGGAATTCCGGACAGATTTATTGAACATGCCAAACAGGATGAACTTATTGCTCTTTGTAACTATGATACGGAAAGTATAATTAAAAAAGTAAAAAAGGTTGCAGAAAAATTTTGTTGAGATTAAAACAAATTATATATTTACTGGGTTTTTAAATACTAAACATATTAAACAAAATCTTTTAAAATCTGAAAAATGAGAACTATTTATTTTTTATTAATTGGGTTATTTATATGTAATTTTTCTTTCGCTCAAACAGAAAAAACTAAAAAAAAGTCAGGAACAAATATGCAGAAAGCATTATTTTTCATGGAGGCAGGTGCTTATGACGAAGCCGCTGAAGTGTGGGAAAGGCTTAGAAATAAAAGACAGAATGATCCTGAAATATATTATTATTCCGGTGTTACTTTTTTAAATATAAGGAAGTCTAAATCCGAAGCAAAAACATATCTGGAATTAGCAGTAGAAGATATAAGAAAATTTACTAAAGATTCTAAAGTACCTTTAGATGCATTTGTTTACCTGGGAATATCTCACAGAATTACATATAATGAAGCTAAAGGCGGATATGAATTTGAAGAAAGTCTGAAAGCATTCAATGAGCTTAAAAATATAATTGAAACCAATAATATTAAAGATGATAAACTAAAGGATTTTCTGGCCAGAGAAGAAAAAATCACCAGAAATGCTATTCATAACATGGATAAACCTGCTAATTTTGAAGTACGGAATATGGGTTCTTCAATAAATACTGAATATTCAGAACATTCAGCTGTATTTAATAAAGAAGAGACCATACTTTATTTTACTTCAAAAAGGCCAAAAAATCCAGACAACAATAAAGATATTACTAATGAAGATATTTTCGTTACAGAATTAAAAAATTATCAATGGCAATCACCTGAACGTTTAGGCAATCCTGTTAATTCAGATAAATCACACGATGCAACCGTTAGCTTATCATCAGATGGTAACCGTTTGTATTTTTTCAGGGACGGATCATCAGACAAGAAAAATAAATACGGTGCTATTTATATGACAGAGCGATCAAATGACAAAAAAAACTGGTCGGAACCCGAAATTTTCACCAACAAATTATCTAAAAAAACAAGAGAAACCCATTTGTCGGTTTCAAGCGACGGAAATCTTGTTTTCTTTACCAGCAACGAAGGAAAAGGTTTTGGAGGTAGTGATATTTATGTTATGAAAAAATTATCTAATGGTTCATGGGGTGATCCTGTTATTCTTCCAGAAAACATTAATACTATGTTTGATGAAGAAACTCCATTCCTTCACCCTGACGGAGAAACACTTTATTTTAGTTCCAAAGGCCACAACTCCATGGGCGGATTTGACATATTTATGACAAAAATTATTGGAGATAATAAATATTCTGATCCTGTAAATCTGGGATATCCTATTAATACTCCTGATGACGATGTATCATTTATTCTGAACTATGAAGGAACTCATGGGTATTTATCTTCCATAAGAAATGAAGGTTATGGAGATCTGGATCTTTATGAATTTTTTCCGCAAGGCATATATGAAAATAATTCTTTAGTATACGCAGGTACAGTATTAGTTGACGGCGACAAATATCCCAAAGCAAGTATAACTATAAAGGATAATAAAAATGGAGAGTTACAAGGTATTTATAATGCTGATGAAAACATGGACTATATTTTCCCGTTGCAGCCAGGTAAAGAATATCTGTTATTATATAAAGCAGCAGGTTTTAATGATGTAGAAATCAGATATACTCCTAGTGATAATGAACTTATTGCTTTCAAAAACAATAATGCTCCATTAGAATTTGAAGCTGTTGTGCTTGAACGCATTGCACGTATTACTCCTGATACCAGAAACGCTGTTTTCTATAAAAACACAGCTGAAATTGCCAATGAGCCGGAGCTCAAACAAGACGTTAAAAAGGCACTTTCAGAGAATAATAATGTTATTTTTTACATAAATGATAATAATGACAAATCTGAAATTACCCAAAACAGAGCAAATGCTTTAACTAATACGTTATTGGCAAATGGTGTGCCTGCCGGAAACATCTTCAGAGGACTTCCCGAATCTGAAAATGCGGGACAAAAGATAGTTATTCTAAATATAAAAGAATCAGAAGAAGAAATTGCTCCGATCCAGGAATCACATAAAGAAGTTATTGTAGAAAACATTTTATTTGATTTTGATGATTATTCTATAAAATCTGTTTATAAAACAAATCTTGATAAAATTACAGAATATATGAAAAACAATCCGAGTGCAAAAATTAAACTTATCGGATATACAGATGATCACGGAACTAACGCATATAATCTGGAATTATCAGAAAAACGGGCACAGTCAGTTAAAAACTATTTGGTGAATAATGGAGTTAATCCAAAGAGTATAGAAGTGGATAATTTAGGAGCAAAAAATCCTGTAGCTCAAAATAAAACTACTGATGGTGAAGATAACCCTGAAGGCAGGACATACAATAGAAGAGTTGATATAAAAGTTCTTCAACAAGGAGAAAATGAACTCTTACAACCTGTGCAAATAACACCGGATAATAATTAACCAGCAATAAATAAAGAGGTTGTCTCAAAAATATATGGCAACTTCAAGATTTGAAAAGATTAACACAAAGAACCCAAAGGTTAATTGTTCATAATTATTCTTTGGGTTCTTTGTGTTTTTTTAATTTTTGGGATAATGTCACGATTCCTGTGCAAAATTGGGGGATGATTTTTAATCAATTTTTGAATAGTTTTTATATTCTTAAACTGAAATTTTCAAATCGTTTTCTTTTACATCGACATTTATTACAGAATCTTCATGAACAATTTCTCTGATAATTAATTTAGCAATTTTATTTCTTTCCGATTATAATCCAACAGAATTAATAACCTTTTCAATAAGTCCTTTTTCGGTATTTTACCGGTTTGTTGAAAAGAAGTTCTTTGCTCCAAATGTTCCCATTCACTGCCACAAAGATATAAAATAATTGTTATCAAAGTGAAATTTTATACAGTTACGAGGAAAAAGGAATAAAAATTAAGGATAATTTCGGATAAAATAATTTTCACAAAAAAAATATAGTATATCTTTCCGTATCTTGAAAAAAAATAGTATTATTGCACCTCGAAAAATATAAACATTAAAATTATTTTATCATGAAAAAACTTTTTACGATTTTAGCAATTTGCTTTGCAATTGTTGCTGCAAATGCGCAAAACGCTATGGTGACCTTGGAAGCAAATAATGTTTGGGGAGATGGGACTGGTTATCAAATGTTGCTGGACAACACACATGCTCTCTACGGAACGACTATTCCTGCAACAGGGAATCTTACTTCTACAACAAACTACAGTTTATTTTCAAATAAAATTCCTGTAAATGCTGATAATAGTTTATCTACGTCTAATGTAGTAGTTACGGGTAGTGTAACTATTGTCATTCCTGCAGGAACGTATGATTTTTGCATTGTAAACCCTTCTCCTGATTATGGTGTGATGTTTATTGCCGGAGGAGATAATGGCCGACGGGATGACTTTGTTTTTGAGGCAGATAAACATTATACATTTACCATGAGTTATGATGCTTCTGAAGACCATGATCTGGCAACTATAACGGAAGAAACAATTCCTGCAGTTGACTTGGCTGCTAAGCAAACCATACTCCCTGCAATTTCTTGTGGATTGACTAATGCCGAAACGGTAAAAATGAAAGTTCAAAATACAGGAGCTTCTGCAATTACTGCTTTTACAGCTAAATATAAAATCGGGATAGCAGGAACGCCTGTTTCAGAAAATGTTACCGGTATTAATCTTGCTTCAGGAGATGAATATACGTATACCTTCACAACACCTGCTGATTTAACCATTCCATTTCCTGATTCTGTTCAAACATGGATTGAACTAACCGGAGATGCCAATACTGCTAATGATACAACTCCTTGGGCCTATACAGGATTGGTTGCCCCTTCAACTATTCCATATACTAATAATTTTGATACCTATAATATTATTGGCTGGAATATCTTAGATGCCAACAATGATGGAGCTACGTGGAGTTTTACCTATTATGATCAGGCTCAAACGAATATGGTGGCATACTATGAGTATAGTGAGACCAATGCAGCGAATGACTGGTTATTCTCTACATGCCTTAATTTTGCTACACCGGGAGTTTATACGTTGAAATTTAATTATGCATGTTATAATGAGGGATATCCGGAAGCAATGGCGGCCTATCTTGGAACTGCTCAAACGGCAGCAGCTATGACAACACCGATTGCTACTATAGATAATATTATAAATGAAGATTTTCAGGAAAACAGCAGCACGTTTACCATTTCTTCTCCCGGTGTTTATTATATCGGATTTAAAGCAACGAGCGCTGCTGATCAATATTTTTTACTCCTGGATAATGTCCGGATCACAATGAACGAAACTAATAATATCGAATCAAACAACCTGGCTGAATTAGCTGTTTATCCTAACCCGGCCAATACTGTTTTGAACGTTTCTTCGTCTTCCGGTATCAGCCAAATTGAAATATATAATAATTTTGGACAATTAGTATATGAAGGTCAAGAAGATACTAATATAACTATTATCAATTTAAGTGATTTCGGTGCAGGGATGTACACACTCCGCGCTGTTACCCAAGACGGTGTGATCACTAAAAAATTCAATGTTGTGAAATAATAATATAAGATTACAATAAAAAAGCTGCCTGATAGGCAGCTTTTTTTATTGCATAAACTCAACCGTCAAACCCGGAATTTTTCGCAGGGTATTAGTAAGCCGGTCGGCGTCGCGGCGTCTTATCGTAAACGTGATGCTATTTCGTTCCTCATAAAATTGACCGTTGATCGAAACGGCATCGTCTTTCAAGATTTGCATTACACGGTTCATATCGAGATAATCAAAGGCAATCCTATAAGTTTCGTCAACAGTCTGAGAATTTACCTTACTCCCTTTTCTTAATTACTGAATTGCTTTCTTAAGTTCGTCTATTTTCATTCCTGTATCACGCATCATTTTTCCGACTGTATCTTTGGAATTTGCAAGTGCAAGGATTAAATGTTCTATTGAAACGAATTTATCTCCGAATTCTGTTTTAAACTTTTGAGCACTTAATAAAATATCATTCGATGCCGATGATTTTTGCAAAGAATTTAACATAGAAATAAAAAAATATCAAATTTCTTCAGAAGACAACAAAAAAACGCCGCAACCGAGAATGCACAATGTCAGATAGTGAAATAATGACAATTTTAATATACTTTCATTTTAGCAGTTTTCGTAACTTTAAACATTATTACTTACATTATGTTGGTGAACATTTGAAAGGAGAATTTCCAGAACAGCTCTCTTACAATCGTTTTATTCAGATAGAACACAAAGTAATAGTTTCTTTTATGCTATTTCTTCAATTGGTATGTTTAGGTGAGTGTACAGGTATAACGTTTGTAGACTCGACCAAAATAGCCGTTTGTCACAATAAACGCATCAGTCGAAATAAAGTGTTTAGGGATTTTGCAGAAATAGGAAAAAGCAGTATGGGATGGTTCTATGGATTTAAGTTACATTTAGTCTGTAATGACAAAGGCGAACTTTTAAATTTTTGTTTGACAAGAGCCAATGTTGATGATCGAAATCCAGATGTATTCAAAGTATTAAGCAAAAACTTATCTGGCAAGCTTTATGGCGATAAAGGATATATTTCTTCAACTTTATCCGAAAGTCTTTTTAACGACAGAATTCATTTAGTAACAGGAATAAAAAGTAATATGAAAAACCGCTTAATGAGTTTTAGAGATAGAATTTTATTGAGAAAACGGTCTGTGATTGAAACTATAAACGATGAGCTAAAAAACATTTGTCAGATTGAACATTCCAGACGTAGAGGTACTGCTAATTTTTTAATGAACTTGTTGGCGGCACTAACGGCATATTGTTTTTTCGATAAAAAACCCTCTATAAAATTTGAAAGACAACTTTCTGACGGACAATTATCTCTGTTTTATTAACTGAGATTTTATTAAATTTATTTACTGTGCTTTCATGAAAGACTGAGAGCAGAATATGTGTGTGCATAAGAAGATATTGTGAAATGCGGGAGCTTATCCAAAACTCAGGTTTGAAGGTTTCGCCGTTCTTAATTTTTCACTCCACTTATTTTTACTGACTTCGACAATGCGTCACCAAAAAAAAACTTGAAAATAAAAAAACAGAAAAGTCCGTACCCCATATATGAGTTTTTGAAATATTGCCAAATTTGAAAAATTAGTTACGCTACTACATTACTGAAAAGCATTTTACATTTAACTGTATTACAGCACATTCTGATTTTAGTTAAAAAATTTTATCGAAGTCAGGAGCCTTATTTTTTGAATAGTTTTTATATCTTAAACTGAAATTTTCAAATCGTTTTCTTTTACATCGACATTTATTACAGAATCTTCATGAACAATTTCTCCGATAATTAATTTAGCAATTTCGTTCTCCAGTTCTTTCTGGATGAATCTTTTGATAGGACGAGCACCATATTGCGGATCATAAGCTATATTGCCTATAAAATCAATTGCCTTATCACTTATATTTAAATTATATCCTGCCTGGGTAATTTTCTTGCTTAAACTATCTATTTGTAATTTTACAATTTCAGTTATCTGTGTTTTAGTTAAAGGCTTGAAAATAATAATTTCATCAATTCTGTTCAAAAATTCAGGACGTACATATGCCTTCAATGCATTCATAACTTGTTGTGTAGTTTCTTCATCATCAAATTTATTACTTTCAATCTGCTCCTGAATAAATTGTGAACCAATATTAGAAGTCATTATAATTATAGTATTTTTAAAATTAACTGTCCTTCCTTTATTATCCGTTAATCTTCCGTCATCAAGAACCTGTAGCAGAACATTAAATACATCAGGATGTGCTTTTTCTATTTCATCAAGTAAAACTACAGAATATGGTTTTCGCCTTACTGCTTCGGTCAGCTGACCACCTTCGTCGTAGCCGACATATCCGGGAGGAGCTCCTACCAAACGTGAAACTGTATGTTTTTCCTGATATTCGCTCATATCTATACGGGTCATCATATTTTCATCGTCGAATAAAAACTCTGCTAAAGCTTTTGCTAATTCTGTTTTACCGACTCCCGTAGATCCCAGGAAAATAAATGATCCTATTGGTTTTCCTTCATCCTGCAAACCTGCACGAGAACGACGAACAGCATCAGCAACAGCATTTATTGCATCATCCTGTCCTATCACTCTCTTATGAAGTTCTTTTTCAAGATTAAGCAGTTTTTCTCTTTCGCTCATGACCATTTTACTAACAGGAATTCCTGTCCATTTACTTACAATTTCGGCAATATCCTCAGCAGAGACTACCTCATTTACAAGTGGATGTTCTCCCTGAATATCTTTTAGTTTAACTTTATATTCTTCAATATTCCTTTCGCTTTCGCTAATTTTTCCATACCTGAACTCTGCAACTTTTCCGTAATCTCCACCACGTTCGGCAAGGTCGGCTTCATATTTATAATTTTCTATATTTTGTTTTTCCGTTTGTATCTTATCAATAAGATTTTTTTCTTCTTTCCATTGTCCCATCAATTCATCACGTTCTTCATTAAGATTGGCGACCTGTTTCTGGATATCTTCTACTTTTTTATTATTTTTTTCACGTTTCAGAGCTTCTTTTTCTATCTCGAACTGTTGTATTTTTCTATCTAAAACATCAATAATTTCAGGAACAGAATTTACTTCCAGCCTTAATTTTGAAGCTGCTTCATCAATAAGGTCAATTGCCTTATCCGGTAAAAACCTGTCGGTAATATATCTGTCCGATAATTCTACTGCTGCAACTATTGCTTCGTCAAGTATCCGTACTTTATGGTGGTTTTCATAACGTTCTTTTAGTCCGCGTAAAATCGAAATTGCACTGAAATCATCGGGTTCATCCACCATAACAACCTGAAAACGTCTTTCAAGAGCTTTATCTTTCTCAAAATATTTCTGATATTCATTTAAAGTCGTGGCTCCTATAGCCCTCAAATCTCCTCTCGCCAAAGCAGGTTTAAGTATATTTGCCGCATCCATAGCACCCTGCGATTGCCCTGCACCTACCAAAGTATGTATTTCATCTATAAAAAGAATTATTTCACCATTACTTTCAACTACTTCTTTTACTACCGATTTTAATCGTTCTTCAAATTCTCCCTGATATTTTGCACCTGCAATCAGCAATCCCATATCCAAAGAATAAATTTGTTTTGTTTTCAGAATCTCAGGAACATCTCCTTTAATAATCCTGTGAGCCAGACCTTCGGCTATAGCTGTTTTCCCTACTCCGGGCTCTCCAATCAGTATCGGATTGTTTTTTGTTCTTCTCGACAGTATCTGTAAAACCCTACGGATTTCATCATCTCTTCCAATCACAGGGTCTAATTTTCCGGACTGGGCTCTTTCGTTAAGATTTATCGCATAACGGTTCAATGAATCATATGTTTCTTCTGCTGTTTGTGAATTTACATTACTGCCTTTTCTTAATTCCTGTATAGTTTTTTTCAGTTCGTTATCTTTCATTCCGGCATCGCGCATCATCTTTCCAATAGTATCCTTCGAATCTGCAAGTGCCAGAATCAAATGTTCAATTGATACGAATTTATCGCCTAATCCTGTTTTATATTTTTGTGCTGCCAACAAAACATCATTTGATGCCGACGACAGATATGGGTTTCCTCCCTGAACTTTCGGATAGGAACTGATAATGCTTAAAACCGTAGACTCAAATGTTCTTTTATCTATTTCAAGTTTGGCAAGTATAAAATTTAGTATCCCCTCTCCTTCTTCAAGGATTGAAATTAGTAAATGTCCTGGTTCTATAGCCTGATTCTCGTTTTCTTTAGCTTTTATTACCGCTTTTTCTATGACGGATTGTGCTTTTACTGTATAGTCGTTAAAATTCATATTATTTGTTTTTATTTAATTTAACGGTTTCAAATTATTTGCCACACGAACATTCAAGAAGTTTTGACCGTAATTATCTTTTGTAATTATGACAATATGACATAATTTTTCTAAATTATTATTTATTTGTTTATTTAAATTATAACAATTTTATGGTGAATTTTGTTTTTTATTTTATCTTGAATGTAGGTAGTTTACAAAGTTTTTTATTATTTACATATTTTCTGTTTATCTGAGTACATGCTATGTATTTTTATATGTATTTTTTACTTTTCCGGGTAATTACATACATTATTACTTTTTCAAACTTGTAAAAATTTCATAACTTTGTAAAAATTTATTTTATGAGTTTCATAAATCCTGCGTTCCTGTGGGCAATGTCTGCCGTTTCAATCCCGATAATCATTCATCTGATAAATTTCAGACGGCATAAGACTTTATATTTCAGTAATACATCATTTCTGGAAAATATAAAAAAGGAAACTCAAACCCGTACAAAAATAAAACATCTTTTAATACTTATTGCGCGTATTTTAACTATAGCAATGTTGGTCTTTGCATTTGCAGGTCCATTCATTCCGAACAAAAACATTACATCCAACACTAAACCCGCTCAAATAAGTGCAATCTACATAGACAATTCTTTCAGTATGGAAGCTGAAGGGATAAAAGGACAAATATTTGAACAGGCAAAACAGGTTGCAAAGGAAATCATATTCAATTCGTCCGCAGGAATGAAATATCTCTATATTACAAACGATATGCTTCCTGAAAATCAGATAATAACCGACAGAGATGCAATTATACGCTCAATAGACAAAACATCAATAAGTTCAAACCATATTAATATTAATGATGTTATACTAAAGGCAAATACTATAATTCCAAAAAATGAAAGAGCAAATCTGTTTATAATTTCAGATATGCAAAAAACATTTCTGGATAACTCCAATATAAATGTAGACGATAATATAGACCCTGTATTTATACCTCTTACAACTTCAAAAGTGAATAATTTATATATTGATTCCTGTTATTTTGAAACTCCTGTACATAAATTAGGTCAACAGGAAATTTTAAAAATAAAAATGGTAAATAATTCTGATGAAGATTTTTTTGATATACCTGTTCAGTTATATATAAATGACACGTTAAAAGTAATGGCCAGTTTCAGTATTGAATCACAACAATCCAAAGAAATCGATCTTGAATATGTAAATACAGTGAACGGAGAAATACGTGGCAGACTTGAAATATCAGATTATCCTGTAACTTACGATAATTTTTTATATTTTAATTATAAAATTTCAGACCATACCGAAATACTTATAATAAATTCCGGAAATGACAGTCGTTATTTAACAGCTCTTTTTGAAAGTGACCCTGATAATTTCAGGTTATCACAGGTAAAACTTGGTAATGAGCAATCTACTGTTCTGGAAAATTATAATGTTATTATTTTAAATAATTTTTCCGAAATTTCAACAGGTCTTTCCTCTAATCTTCAGACTTTTGTTAACAACGGAGGTTCGGTGGTTTTTATACCTGCAGCAGAAATTAATCACAACTTATGTAATGATTTTCTTGGTCTTTTTAATGTTGGGCGTTTTGAAACCGGAAAATATACAAATACCAGAATATTTAATATAGAATATAATCATGAGCTTTTCCGTAATGTATTTCAGCGTCAAGAAAAACAAACAGATCTTCCTGTAATGGGGCTTGTCCATAAATATACACTATACAGTTCTTCTGCATATAACAGAATTTTAAGCACAGAAAATAATAATCCTGTATTGATCTCCGGCAATTACAATAGCGGAAAATTATATATAATGACAGCTCCTCTGACCGATATTAATTCTGAATTTGTAAAAAGTACATTATTTGTTCCTGCTTTTTTTAATATTGCCCTGAATAGCCAGATCAATAATACTATGTACGCAATCTTACGCGACGGAGCAACTATTGATATTAACACACAAGAAGAAATAAACGATTATGATATTTACCATATATCAAATGGAATTGACATGGATGTATATGCAACTTTCCGTATCGTCGGAAAAACATTACAGGTACAAATACCAAAAGATATAAAAACAGCCGGAGATTATAAATTATTGAACGGGAATAATATATTTATAGCACCGATTTCGCTTAATTATGACAGAAAAGAATCCGATTTGCGATATTACAATAAAGAAGATCTTAATCAATATATTGGTGTTAATTTTGATGGACAAGCCAAAATTTTAGAAGCAAATTCAGGTAGCCTTGATCTAAAACTGAAAGAAATTTCGGAAGGCAGACAACTATGGCAATTGTTTTTAATATTATCACTGATTTTTATTTTATGTGAAGTTCTTTTGGCAAGATTATTAAAATAATAAATAAACAAAATTGTTAATTTCTAAATTTCATGGTAAAAATATTCATTATTTACACTTTGTAAACAGCTTACAGATCAAATATTTATTATTTTTAAAAAATTATGATAAAAAATTATCTTGTTTAAAAAATTTTAACTAATATTGCAGTCCGAAAATTATAAGGAATAATTTAAAGTTTTTTGTGATGGAATTAATGAAAGTAGTAAACGAAATTTTGGCAGTAGAAAATAAATTTCCAAAATTCAGAGCAGGTGATACTATTACCGTAAGCTATAAAATTAAAGAAGGAAATAAAGAAAGAATCCAGCAATTCAGAGGAGTTGTTATTCAGGTTAAAGGAACAGGTAATACTGCTACATTTACAGTACGTAAAATGTCAGGTTCTTATGGCGTTGAAAGAATATTTCCGTTTGCTTCTCCCTTTATTGATT
Source organism: Bacteroidales bacterium (assembly GCA_031275085.1). Lineage (GTDB taxonomy): Bacteria > Bacteroidota > Bacteroidia > Bacteroidales > ML635J-15 > Bact-19. The sequence continues at coordinate 68,373 of JAISPG010000044.1, forward strand.
CTATTGAAGTAAACAAAATGGGTAGAGTTCGCAGGGCAAGGATCTATTATTTGCGCGGACTTACAGGTAAAAAAGCCAGAATTAAAGAAAAAAGATTCTAAGAAACTTTCTTTAATATCAGATAAAAATACTGCGACTCCGGTGATTATCGGAGTTTTTTGTTTTATTTACAGGTTTTATAGGCTCAGTATTAAAATTAGGTAGAAGAGAAATAAATGTTTAGATAAAAAACATTTAGTAATAAAAGTCAAATTTCAACTTAGCTGCAGCCGTTGAGCGCAGCCGAAACGGGCGATTTCACACAGAACAGCAAGTAAAAGACAAAATACAAATAATAAATTTTAACGACTTATTTTACATATCTTAACTTTACTAAGAGTATCACCATTCAAGATTTGACATTGAAATATTTATTCTGATTTCAAAAACTTTAAAAAAATTATAAATATTTAAACATTCAATTGTATATTTGGTTTATGTAGTAAAATCAATTTTTTATTAAATCTTTAAAATATTATAACTATGAATGATTCAAATTGTGGAAAAGGCTTATTAGCTTTTATGGGTGGCATAGCATTAGGTGCAACTTTAGGAATATTATTTGCTCCTGATAAAGGAAGCAGAACCAGAAAAAAAATAGTAAAAGGCACAAAAGATATAACAGATGCCGCACGTGAAAAAATAGAAGATCTTATTGAGTCTGCTGAAGAAGTTGTTGATGAATTAAAAGAAAATGCATCTAATTATATTCATCGTAAAGAAAAAGAAATGGAAGACGAAATGAGAAAAAAAGAAGCAAGATAATAAAACTAAAATTTTAAAAATCAAAATCATAGTATGGACAGCAAATACAAAAAGAGGACTTTTTCAGCAATTATAAATAATATTGTTGAAAATATAAAAGAGTTTATAAAACTTAAATCAGAATATTATACATTAACAATTGCTGAAAAAGTATCTCTTTTGATTGCACGTATTGTACTAATCGGAATTATAACACTTTTATGTTTAATTCTGCTTTTGTTATTGATTCTATTAATTTATATTTTGCTTATTTCGTGGATAGGAATTCCGTGGGTAGTTGCATTGATAGAAATAGGAATCGTTATTCTATTAATAGTTATTTTATGGGGCTTTAAAAAGCAGTTGATAATAAAACCAATAGCCAGTCTAATAATACGTGATATTCTGGAAAAAACTGATAATGAACAGGAGGATTAAATATGGATTTTACAACGATACATTCATTAGAGTCTTTACAAAGACGTAAAAGAAAAATAAAAAGAGAGTTAAAATCGTGCGAAAATGCGATAGCAGAAGATTTCCAGAATATAACTCTACCTTTTAACGAGCTATTGCAACCAGATAATTCTATTGAAGAAGATGATTATATTACAAATTTGGAATATTACTCTCAGCCTAAATTTATTTACAATATTCTAAAAATTGTAAAAAACGGAAAAAGAGCATATCAGATCATTAATCTCTGTAAATCTATTTTTTACGATTACAAAAGAAAATAATAATATCATAAATATTTATTTAATCCTGTAGCTTATTAAATAAAACATATCTTACTTTATAACAAAAAAAGGCAGTAAAAAAATACTGCCTTTTTTTGTATTTACCTATCTATCTACATTTTTATTTAAAAATCACTTCGAAGTCACATCTTCTGTTCAGTTTTCTGTTGTCTTCAGAGTTATTCGGTACCATCGGGTCGTTTTTGCCCTGGGTAGCTGTTACCAGCCTGCTTTCCGGTATACCGTTGTTTTCCATGTATTTTTTAACAGCTTCAGCCCTGTTCAGTCCAAGCATAATATTTATGCCATTTCCAAGGTCGCATGTATTTCCGATTATCCGTAATTTAATATCAGGATTTTCCTTCATGACCGTGATCTTTTTGTTTAACACACCCAGCTGGTCAGTCCTTAATACATATGA
>JAISPG010000078.1 GCA_031275085.1 Bacteroidales bacterium
AAGGTAAAAATAAGATGTCTGCTTTAAATGCGGTTAGAAATAAAATTATTCTTAGAGTTTTTGCTGTGATTAAAAATCAAAAATTTTATGAAAATAATTTGGTGGTGTCATAGAAATCACCAACCGGCGCTCACCAACCGGCGCTCAGTAACCATTTTTCTCCGACCGGCGCTTAGTTCATCGCATTCTTAATTTATTTTCAGCAATTACAGATTTTTAGTTTTTATTATTCCTGTTTTTTCTATTTCATAAAGATAATATGATAGCTAATCATATGACTTTATTATAAAATAGTATATATTTCGGTATAAAATTATGCTTTTAATTTAAAAATACAAAAAAATATTGTTCAGTTATCACAAAATAGTCGAATGCTTCATATCGGTTATTTAAAACAGGGAATTAATTACTTACTGAACAGCGTATATTTACGGCCAAAAAAGTTCCATAGATATACCAATATGGTTGTAATAACCTTTGAGATCATATAATGAATTCCCACTATATCGGTAAATACCCACATGAACAGATTTGTCAAGCCCAGTCCTACTATTCCTACTATCGAAAAAATCAAAAATTCTATTTTTTTATTCTTATATTTCGATTTTGTAAATACCCAGAAAATGCTTATTATATAATTTACTATAAGTCCGGCAGTAAATCCTATTGTTGTAGAAACCAGAAGATGAAGATCCAATATTTCTTTACAGAAGGTCAGCAAACCAAAATCCACAAGAAAAGCAAAACCACCTACAAATGTATACCTGAAAAGTTGTATTAAAGTATTATCTGTTTTATCAAAAAATATTTTATTTATAAATGTTTTCATCCTATAATTTAAACTATTGTTTATTGTAATTATCTATATCAGTAACAATTTTTCTATTATGATATACAGGAAACAGCTTTAAAATTTTTACAATAATAATATATTTTTCAATTAAATCAGATACGATATGTTAAAGAACTTATTTGTACCGTGAACATAAAAAAATGTCCGGCAACTTTTTAACCGCTACCGGACATCAGAATTGTCATGATACTGATATATATTGCATTATTTAAACTTTGAAGCTATTTCAAAACCATCTTTTGTTGTTATTAATATTTTATTTTCAGATGAATAATAATCAAAGATATACGGAAAAAAGTTTACAAGATTTTCAAGATTTTCATCTACTTTAAATATACTTCCTTCAGGCATGTATACAGTAATATACAGATCCTGAAAGCTCCAGTCTGCGGCAGGAACACTAAAATACGGATCAAAATATGTTACAGAATCCGTAATAGTATAATTATATTCTATTTTTTTAAGTGCTTCATTGGCTATTTCCATATCTTTACCATAAGAAGTATATTTCAGCTTTATCCTGGCTATAGTATCATCTGTATATGTAAATTCTATACTGGGGTAACCTCTCAACTCACCATTTCCCAATCCTCCCGGATTTTTCTTTTTTACATTGAAAAATATTCTGGGTTTATGTGGTAATTTGTCTTTTCCGGGAGTCAGATTAAAATAATATACAGGTTTTTCTTTATTAATTTTTATTTCTTCGTTTACTACAATTCTTTCTTCAACTCTGTTAAATCCGATACTCATAAGTAATGAAGTAATCACTATCGTGAGACATATTATCCATAATAAAAAAGTTCCCAGATTAAAAAATCTACTGCCTTTTACTCTGAATAGTAATAGTACTCCCCAATAAATAATTGCTATAATAGGAATAATAACAACAATTGCAATACAAATACTTATCACCCATGCCATTACCGGGGATGTAAAATATTGCAGAAGCCCCGGAAGCCAGAAAAGATCGAAAGGGGCCGACATAGGAAAATAAGTATTATTACCTCCTGTCAGTACAACAATTATCAAAGCAGCCATAAGAACTGCCCCCAGAACAACTGCAACAAGTCCCAGAATTTTTCCCAACAGTCTGAAAATAACTCCCAATATTTCAATAATGGTTCTTCCAATAGTTTCAAGAGTTTCTGAAAATTTACCCGTATTTACATTGTTCAAATTTTTTTTTACATTTTCATATGTTTTTTTAGCTGTTTTTTCAATATTCGATAAATCAACAGGCTCTCCTTTCATTTCTATTTTCTGGGAAATAGTTCTGGCTTCGGGAACTGCTATCCACAATATAAGGTATGCAATCAAACTTATATTTCCGGGTATAATAAGAAATACCAGAAACAAAATACGTATTATAACAACATCAATACCGGTATATGCAGCTAAACCCGAACAAATTCCTGCTATAATTTTATTATCTGTATCTCTGTATATTTTTTTCTTTTTCTTATTTTTATTTTTTCCTTTATTTTCTTCCTGATCTTCGTTGCCTATTATATCTTCTACATTTCCTAATATACTAATGACTTCTTCAACATCAGAAATATTTATAACTTGTTTATTATCCGTTATTTTCATATTAAAGATCTCGGCTAACCTTGCTTCAATATCTTTCACTATTTCTCCGCCTTCATCAAATCCTGAGAAATGAAGTTCCAGTTTATCCAAATAATCCCTTAGTTCGTTATACGCATCTTCATCAATATTAAAAATAAAAGAATTCAGATTTATTGTTACTGTTTTTTTCATAATTAAGATTTTTAATATTTTTTTAATGTATTAATTGATTCTACCAATTCATTCCACGATCTGTCAAGTTCTTTAAGAGCCTCCTCCCCTTTTGCGGTGAGACTGTAATATTTTCTCGGAGGTCCCTGCGAACTCTCTTCCCACCTATAACTTAATAATTCCATATTTTTTAATCTTGTAAGTAATGGATAAAGTGTACCTTCAACAACTATCAATTCTGCCGATTTAAGTTTCTCAAGAATATCAGTAGAGTAACAATCTTCATTTTTCAGAATCAATAAGGTGCAATATTCCAAAACTCCTTTTCGCATTTGAGCCTTATTATTACTTAAATTCATAATTAAAACAAGTTGTTTACATTGCAAAGATATAAAATATTTTTAGTACTATGCAATGCAAAGTAGTATTTTTTAAAAATTTGTATTAAAAGTTCCTAGCAAGTCATAAATTGATTCTATTTTTTTTGTAAAAAATAAAGTTATAGTTTGCTGTAAAAAACACAGTGCCACTATAATTATAGTAAAGGAAATAGTCTACAAAGAAACAGTAAAAGTATCAATGAAAGACAGCGTTGGTATTGTGAAGACTAGAAAATATTGGCTAATTTTTATTATAACCAAAATGTGCGGAAGTAACCAATTCTGATGGTCACGAGACTATCAACCCGAAAAAGCCAAGATAGATCTAGATTAGCTTATTTTTTGTACGAAATAGTGAGGATTTTTTTTAATTACCTTATATTTGCCCGATTTCACTGCCTCCTGAGCAACACGCTTTGAGCCCCAATTAGTATAATCAGCAGAATCATCAAAAAGAATGAATCCTTCTTTGATTAGGATTTTATCTACATTTTCAAAATCTCTTTTCGCATATTCATAAACATGGTTTCCGTCTATATATGCAAAAGATATTTCGCCCGACGGTATAAATTTACCACCGAATAAATTATCAATTTCTTTTCCTTCAAACCAGGCTTTAAAAAAATCATCAGAAGGCAAGTCAGAAGACTTTATATTGGCACTCTTATTAAAAAAATTAACATTACGAACAAAGGATTCTTTTATATAATTACTCAAATCCTGCGGATTATCCAGTGTTGCAATTTTTTCATCAGGAGATATATCTTTTAAAAACCAATCCGTAGTCAGTAACAAATTCTTTTTATTATATTTATTCAAATAATATAAAATAACATTTGTTGAAAGACCTGCAAAAGTTCCTATTTCCAGAATCGGTTTATCATCAGGCAGATTTTTTATTGCATAATCAAAGCAATAAATATGGCCTCTTTCCAACCATCCCGGAATTGAAGGAAGCATTCTAGCTAATTCTTTTTCATTAACATACATAGGTTTATTAGCCAAATAATATAGTCCTTTTTTTAATAAATACGTCACTCCCATTTTATTATATATTTATTTTCTTGCAAATATAAAAAATATAATATCTTTTTTATATTTGTTTTCACTTACAGGCATAAGTATATTGTAACAAAAATTTAATGCAAAAAAAACATATTTTTACAAAAAAAAAATCTGAAAACGGAAAAATTATATTAAATTATGTATATTAGTTAATAAAATGAAAAAGATACTTCTAATAAATATTATTTTTATACTCATATCCTCATGTATAAGTCCCATTTTTTCTCAAGTTTTTAATTGTTTTCAGACATATCATCCTTCCGACGATTTATGGGTCCATTATGTAACAAATGGAGGACCAAATTCGGATAACTATCCAGCGACACGATACTTACATACCTCTATATGGACATTTAATGGATACCCTGGAATTACAAGAAGTTTTGTAAAATTCGATTTAGATGGCATAAGTAATATAAATAATACAAGAATAAACAATATTACTTTAAATTTATATAATTCAGGCTGTTTAGGAGACTTTTATCATTCCAGCAATAGAGGAAACAATCCTCCTAATCAGGTAATATTTTATAGAATAACTTCAGATTGGACAGAAACTAGTGTGTCATGGAATGCTCAACCAAATGTTGACGACAGTTTTGGAGTAGTGTCACTTGCTTTTGCAGGGACATTACAAGATCCAAGTACAGAAGATGTATCAGTAGAGCTTAATGATATTCTATTAAATAATGGAGAGATCGTTCCAAATTACGGAATTGCCTGGAGATGTAATCAAGAAGATATTAGCAGCCGATATAGAGGGGCAGTATTTGCAAGTAAAGATCATGAAGACCCCACCTACTGGCCCAAACTTGAAGTTGAATATGAATTTCCTCAACCTGAAATTTCTTTTATTTCTCCTAATACATTCATGGTTACAAACAATGAAGATATAGAAGAAATATTTGATAATATTATATATGAATGGACAATAAACGGTAATACTTACTATGGAAATTCTTTTCAGTATTCCGATCTTTGTTCTAACGGTATACTAAATTTAAGAACAATAATAACAAATAATTCGGGTACAATTTGTGAGCAAACCGTATCAACCACTATAAATGGTGTTGGAACTTTTGATGTTTTCAGTAACATACGTAACGTAACATGTAATGGATCCAGCGATGGTGAAATCACTACAATAGTATCGGGAGGAACTTCCCCATATACATATTTATGGAATGATGGAATACAAACAAGTTCGCGTACAGGGCTTTCAGCCGGGACCTATGTAGTAACAATTACGGATAATAACAATTGTACAAGAATAGAAAATTTTACTGTTTCAACTCCTGCACCATTTAATATTACTACCGACATTTCGAATATGAATTGCTATGGCGATACTGCTGTTGTAATTTTAGAAATATATGGAAATACTCCTCCATACAATATTTCATGGAATAACGGACAAACAGGAAATATATTTACAACGACTTCTCCTGGTAATTACCCGGTTACCATTTCAGACATAAACAATTGTCCTGTAAACATTACAATTACCATAAATCCTTCTCCTCCAAGGTTAGAAATTAATTCTTCTGTTCAAAATGCAATATGTGAAGGAAATAATAACGGAATAATTTCAACAACAGTAACAGGAGGAGTGGAACCATACTTTTTATCCTGGAATAATGGATCTCATAATAGCATTATAACAAATTTGTATGCAGGAAATTATTCACTTACAGTAACAGATGCCAACGGATGTAAATCACAAAAAAATTTCGAAGTAACAGAGTCTAAAATTATTATAACTCCAACAATAAATAATGAAACTTGTCATGAAAATAATGGCAGTATACACTTAGACATATCCGGAAGCAATCCGCCTTTTTCAATTTTATGGGATGACAATTCTTCTGAAAATTTCAGAACCGGACTGTTGTCAGGCATATATTCCGTAACTATAACCGATACAGAAAATTGCGAAAAAGTTCAGACATACAGAATATCGAATAATGGACCAATTATTGAGACTCAAATAAATAATATAAATTGTAAAGGAGGTCAAAACGGGTCAATTTCAATATCAAATATAACAGGAGGAACACCTCCATATTCTATTAACTGGAGTAACAATTCAAATGATTACAACATAACAAATTTAAGCGCAGGAGCATACCAATTAACAATCTCTGATATAAATAATTGTACTCATACATATACATATTTAATAACAGAACCTGCAGAGGCTTTAATTGCAGACATATTAACAAATAATACCAGTTGTCATAATACAAAAAACGGAGTTATTTATATAATTGCCTCAGGAGGAAATACACCATATACATATTATGTTTCTAATCTTTCAAACTCATACTCTACAAGTTATATAGAAAATCTTGCTTCAGGAGAATATATCTGCAGGATAAGAGATAATAATAATTGTATTATTATTGATACGATTAAAATAGAACATCCCTCAGAATTGACAGCAAACATTTCTCTGACAGATCCTAGTTGTATTGGGAAAAATGATGGAAAAATAGAACTGTTTGTAAATGGAGGCACAAGTCCCTACTTCTTTGAAGTAGGGGAAATTATTTATACAGATACGATAATTACCGGGTTAAGGGAAGGGTATTATTCTGTAGGAATATACGATAATAATAATTGTAAATATTTTATTGATCCCATAAAACTGACTGATCAATTCGTAGAATGTATAAAAATCCCTGATGCCTTCTCCCCTAATGGAGATGGAATTAATGACACCTGGATTATTGAGGGAATAGAAGACTATCCGGAAGCAACAATACAAATTTTCAACAGATGGGGACAAATAATAACATATTTTAAAATCAGTGAAGGCTTCTGGAATGGTAAATACAAAGGAAAAAACGTACCAACAGGTTCTTATATTTACATACTGGACTTAATATCAACTGAAGATAAATATACAGGAACAGTAACAGTTGTTTATTAAAATTTAAAATTAAATATTTTCAGTTGAGAAATTATAACTCCTGGAGTCACAATAATTATTCCTGTATTTTTTGATATTAATTGTTCCATCAAACACAAAAAAATAGTATTATTCTTTACTTTGGTAAGTTTAACTGCAACTAGCACAACTCTATCAATTTTTAATATCTTTATAATGGGTTTGAAAAAAATCCGGACAGCTTCTGAAAATTCAGACAATTTTAATAACTTCGCACAATAAAATATTGCAATATGCTAACATTAAAAACTATTAGGGACGAAAAAGAAAAAGTAATAAGCAGGCTAAAAATAAAAAATTTTAATGCTGAAGATATTGTTGAAGATATTATAAGATTGGATGATCAACGAAAAGAATTACAATTTGCGAAAGACAATCTTCAAAATAAATTAAATGAAATTTCCAAAGAAATAGGAAAGCTATTTTCTCAAGGCTTAAAACAGGAAGCAGAAAATGCTAAAGGTCAGACAACTGAGGTAAAAGAAAAAATAAAAACGATCGAAACCGATCTTTCTGCAACTGAAAAGCAATTAAACGAACTAATAGTACAATTGCCCAATCTCCCACACGAATCTGTACCTCCGGGAAAGGGAGAAAATGATAATGTTATTGTTAAAGAAGGTGGTAAAATTCCGGAACTTTCAATCAAAAAACCACATTGGGATCTTATAAAGGAATACAATATAATAGATTTTGAACTAGGAATAAAAATTACAGGTGCCGGTTTTCCCGTTTACATTGGTAAAGGAGCGAAATTACAAAGAGCATTAATAAGCTTTTTTCTTGACGAAGCAGAAAAATCGGGATATACAGAAATATTACCTCCTCTTATGGTAAATGAGGACAGCGGTTTCGGAACGGGGCAACTTCCCGATAAGGAAGGACAAATGTATCATGTAACCGGTGATAACTTTTATCTTATACCGACCGCAGAAGTTCCGGTTACAAATTTATACAGGGATGTTGTCCTTACCGAAAAAGATTTTCCTATAAAAAACATGGCATATTCTGCTTGTTTCAGAAGAGAAGCAGGATCATGGGGTGCTCATGTAAGGGGTTTGAACAGGTTACATCAGTTTGACAAAGTAGAGATCGTCCAGATAAGGAAACCGGAAGATTCTTACAATGCCCTGGAGGAAATGAAAAACCATGTTGAACAAATATTAATTAAATTAAATTTACCTTACAGAATATTAAAACTTTGTGGCGGAGATATCAGTTTTACATCTGCATTAACATTTGATTTTGAAGTTTTTTCTGCTGCACAGGAAAGATGGCTTGAAGTAAGTTCCGTTTCAAATTTTGAAGATTTCCAGACTAATCGTTTGAAACTAAGATATAAAACTGATAATGATAAAAAGACAAGATTAGCCCACAGTTTAAACGGCAGTGCCCTTGCGTTGCCCAGAATTATGGCTGCAATCATGGAAAACAACCAAACTCCCGACGGAATATTAATTCCTGAAATATTAAGGGAATATACAAAATTTGATATAATATCGAAACAATAAAAACATATTTATTACATTAATTTAATATAACTCAACTTTTAACCTGAAAATATCTTATTTAACCGGCTGAATGATTATAAACAATAAATACTGCTACCGTTTTTTTCTGTCAATATTTATGCTTTTATTTATAAATGTAGTATTAATTGGTCAGAATTCAGATTCCCAGCTAGCCATAAGATATTTTCAAAATAAGGAATTTGACAAAGCTGCAGTATTGTATGAAAAATTATATCAGGAAACCGGTTATAAAAATAACAGAGATTATTATTTGCGTTCTTTATTTGAGTTAAAAGAATTTAAGACAGCCGAAAGTTTTCTGAAAAAAGAGATCAGAAAAAATTCCAATGATTTTTACCTGAAAATTGATCTGGGAATGGTTTATTATAATCAAAACCGGTTAAAAGAAGCTGATAAAGAATTTAATGAAGTAGTTGATATCGTAAAAAAGAATCGTAATAATATTATCAGTACAGCTATTACTTTCATAAATTACAGACAATTTGAATATGCGGAAAAAACTTATCTTGAAGGGGCAAAAAGTTTGAATACCAGTTTTGATATGGATTTAGCCAATCTATATTATTATCAAAGAGATTACCAAAAGATGATGAATTATTATCTAAAATATCTTGAAACTAATCCTAATGCTATAAGTCAGATTCAATCACGCTTACAGTATGTAATGGCAAATGATATTGATGAAAGTATTGACGGAATAATAGAACGTACTCTTATTGATAAGATACAGCAAAATCCTCAAAATCAAAGTTTTAATCATTTATTGATCTGGCAATACGTACAAACAGGAAGATATAAGCTCGCATTAAACCAGCTTATCGCATTAGATAAAAGAACAAGTTCAAATGACATAGATATTCTTGAATTTGCTGTAACATTAAATAATAATAATGAATATGAACTGGCGATGGAAGCTTTACAATATCTTATAAATAAAGGGCCCGAACAGCGCATATATAACAGCGCATATATAGAATACCTGAATGTTATGTATTCTAAAATAACATCTGAATTATCGCCTGATAAAGAAGAACTTGAAAAACTTGAATCAATGTTTATACAAGCCTTAAATCTGGTCTTAAGAAAAGATTCCTACAAAATAATTTATTCATTGGCTAATTTAAAAGCATTTTATCTGAATAAATACGACGAAGCTATAGAGCTAATAACAAATAGTCTTAACGACAAACTTTTTGTAAAAAATGACGAAGCTGAAATAAAACTACTGTTGGGTGATATTTATTTTCTCAATAATAATCAATGGGATGCAACGTTATTATATGCCCAGGTTGAAAAAGCTGCCCCTGAAAGTACAATCGGACATGAAGCAAGGTTCAGGAAAGCCAGGCTTGCATATTATATAGGACAGTTTGAATGGGCACAGGCACAACTGGATGTTCTGAAATCAAGTACTTCAAAACTAATTGCAAATGATGCACTGGAATTGAGCATGTTCATTTCTGAAAACTATAATTTAGATACAACAGAAGTAACTATGCAAGCTTTTGCAAGAGCTGATTTTTATATTTTTTCAAAACAATATACAAAGGCTCTCAACACTCTGGATTCTATTATAAACTTGTATCCTAACCATAGTCTTATTGATGACGCTCTATACAGAAAAGCAAATATATATGAAGTTACAGGAAATATACAAATGGCTTCAGAACTGTATGAACAAATAGTAACAAAATATTATTACGATATTCTGGCTGATAATTCTTTATTCAGATATGCATTAATGCAAGAAAAACTTAAAAATTTCAAAAATGCAGAAGATGCATATTTTAAACTTATTACGGAATATCCCAGCAGTATATTTACCGTAGAAGCAAGGTCTAATCTGAGATCATTGGGACAACGATTACCACAAAAGAATAATTCTCCTGGTGAGGTGAATGAAAAATCATCAGAGCAAAAATTCTTTCTTAATGAACATTAGAGTATATTAATGCAAAAAAAAGACAGAATAATATTAGGAATTGACCCCGGAACCAATATAATGGGATATGGAGTTATACATGAAAATGGAAAAAATCTTGATCTGCTTGGCATGGGGATAATTAACATGCAAAAAATGGATGGTCATTTCAATAAGTTAAAGCATATTTATGAACGTACTTTACAATTAATAGACGGTTTTAAACCTGACGAACTCGCAATTGAAGCGCCATTCCAGGGAAAAAACGTTCAATCAATGTTGAAGTTAGGCAGAGCACAGGGAGCTGCAATTTCAGCAGCATTAACCAGGACAATTCCGATCTTTGAATATGCTCCGAGAAAAATTAAATTATCAATAACCGGTAATGGAAATGCATCAAAAGAACAGGTTGCCGGAATGCTTATAAAAATGTTAAAAATCACAGAGATACCCGAAACTCTTGATGCCACGGATGGATTAGCTGTTGCCATGTGCCATTTTTACCAGCGTAAAGGCCTCAAATCGGAATCTAAGTGTAAAGACTGGTCTGAATATATCCGTAAAAATAATATTCCCGTAGATGAAAAAAAAAGCCGGAATAAACCGGCTTCATAAATGGTTTATCTCACACTAAAGTTTTAGATATCTTTTTTGATCTTTTCAGCTAATTCGACAAATTCGTCATTTGACAACTTAACTCTTGGGTTTGAAAATGACAGATCTTTTTCATTATCCATAGGCACAAGATGTATGTGCGTATGTGGAACTTCAAGCCCGATCACAGCAATTCCAATACGTTTACATTTTACATTTTTCTCAATAGCTTTAGCTACTTTTTTTGCAAAAACCAAAATCTCAGATAAAATTTCATCCGAATTATCAAAAATATAATCTGTTTCAATTTTAGGAACAACAAGAGTATGTCCTTTTTTTAAAGGATTGACATCTAAAAATGCTATAAAATTCTCATCTTCAGCAACTTTATAGCAAGGAATCTCTCCGTTTATTATTTTTGTGAAAATAGACGGCATATTATATTGATATTTCAATTATTTCAAAAGATACTATCCCATTAGGGACTTTTATATCTACAATATCTCCTACTTTTTTACCCAGTAATCCCTGAGCTATCGGAGTATTCACAGAAATTTTCTTTTCTTTAAGATTAGCCTCAGATTCAGATACTACTGTATATTCCATTAAAGTATCAGTTTTTATATTTTTCAGCTTTACTTTATTTAGAATTTGAACAGTATTTGTTGAGATCCTTGATACATCAATTATCCTTGCATTCCTTACTGTTTCCTGCAATTTACTAATCCTCATTTCCAGTAATCCCTGAGCTTCTTTCGCTGCATCATACTCAGCATTTTCCGATAAATCGCCTTTATCTCTGGCCTCTGCAATTTGCTTCGAAATATTCGGTCTGTCAACATTAATCATCCGATCCAACTCGTCTTTCAGTTTATTCAGACCCTCTTCCGTTAAATATGAAATTCCTTCAGACATAACTTTATTATAAATTAATTGTTTTTCATTATATATAAATAAAAAGAAATCCCCTTGTCAGAGATTTCTGATACAAAGTTAAGTATAAAAAAATAAATAACCAAAATTGTTAAAAGAATTTTCCAATAACATAAGAATGTAATTTAGAAACCCGGACAAAATCAATATGGAATAAAAAAATGAGGGACAAAATTTTGTCCCTCAGTAAATTATATCTTAACTAAATCTTTACAACGAAATTCTAACTCCAAATGTATGAATACCATTAAAGTTATGAGTAAAACGATAACTGTAGTCAAACGCTAACACTGATTTATTCACCTTACTTAAAGGAGCTTGTAATGTTACCCCGGCAGTAGGTCCTGTTAAAACATTTGTAGTTGAATTTTTTTGTTCAATACCTGATTCAAATAAATAACCACCTCTCAAAAAGAAATAGTTTCTGAAAGCATATTCAAGACCAAAATGAAACTGGTCTTTTGTATATGAATTAGATGTAAAATTAGCTGCAATTATAATTCCATGGTTAGATACTAATTCTTCAGAAGCAGAACCATTTGCATCTTCACCATCTGAATATCTGGAAGAAGATTTATTTGATAATATCTTAATATGATAAGACAATCCTATTTTAATTAAAGAAGGTAATTCAAACTCCTGACTACGTTGAGAAACAGTCATAGAAGTCCCATTTGGTGAAAAACCGGTAAAAGACATTCCATCACCGCTATATTTCATTGTTGTTCCAACATTTTTCATTGTTATCCCAAAACGCAAATTATCGCGATGCCTGTTTCCTGCCTTATCCCTACCTACACCTGTAACATATTGTATACCGGCATCAATAGCAAATCCGTTTCCACCTACATTAAAAATACTTTCATTAATCATTTTAACAGTAATACCACCATATATACTGTTAGAGAATTCTCTGGCATAACTAAGAGCAATTACCGAATATGTTGGGTTAAAAGTTCCTATTCCTCCTTCCGGTAAAGCAACTGTTGTTACTTCTGTCTCACCAAAATTCATAGCCATAACACTTAACCCGATTACGCCACCATTTTCCTTTCCGATTCTAGTTGCGAAACCACCTGAATTTATAACTATCTCCGAGCCAACCAAATATTGAGTATTTGTAAATATTAATTCGGTTCTTGTTGTAAAAGCCAAACCAGCAACATTCTGATACATACTTTCCAAACCTGTTACACAAGCAACATTAGCATCAGCCCATCCAGAACTTTTCGCCCATGGATTTATCAATAACTCAGTAGCACCTGCTTCTGCTGCACGCTGGTCATTTCCTGCAAATAAATTTGTTGAAACCAAACTAATGCTTAGTGCTATAACTGTTGTAAAAATTAAATATAAATTTTTCATGCTATCTTATTTATATTATACTTTGTTTTAGTATTAGAAATTATTTAAATCAACCGGACGTAATGATCCGAACCATTTTATTACTTTTTCCCCGACAACAGATCCGTCGACAGGATCATAAGCTAATACATGTATTATATATATACCGCTTGATACTGTAATATTTGACGAGTTCTTTAAATCCCATTGTAAGAAAGTATCTGTATTATCTTTTTCCAGTTTACGGATCAAAGTTCCAGACGTATTATAGATAGATATGAGACAACGTCTCGGTAGATTAGTTATTCTAATATAGTTATCCAATTGCTCCCATTCATAATCAGAAGTTCCATAATATGGGTTAGGAACAGCTCTTATTTCATCAAGAGCTTTTACAGCATGCTCCCTGTTATTATATATTGTCTTCACATCACTTGTAGAAAACCTGAATAACGGGAAGTTATCATTACTATGATCAGCTATTGCTAAATCACTAAGACCTCTAGTATAGTGAGTAGCAACTCTTAATCTAATCTTAACATCAGTTTTTATAAAATCATAACGTAATTTAAATCTGCCATCTGCAGTATTCTGATTAAATTGTGAGGAGTCTATTTTAGCAATTGAGAAATCGACCATAGGTACAGCGCACCACATAGCAGACCACCATGCATTTTGCAGCTTTGAAATATTATTTGTACTTTCATATTCCATCAGTTTATTATACATATATTCGCCTCCGTCATAAGCAGGTGCATCGTATTCAGGACTAGACTTTTTAGCCATATTATTTCCAAAAACATAAATATAATGTTTTCCTCCGAATGCCGGTCCTGATATATTATAATAGCTTGCTGTAGGATTCCAGATCATATCATCACCATTTTCATTTTTTAACCATGAATCTTCACCAAAAGCCATGTTCAACCTTTCTCCTGTTCTAATATCAATTGCATATCCTGGGAACCATCCACGTCCATATGTTCCATCATTTAAAGGCTCTCCCATTTTATTTACAGATGGCGATTTTCTCAGACAGAACTTAAGTGCTCCTCCTTCACTGAAATCATTTACACGAGGAGACACTTCTTCCATACGGTTACAATTACTTGGATTTTCTTCCCATCTATTATCACCCATTTCAATAACACAACAACGTGTCCATTTAGATGTATCCTTGGTTATAACAATATCAACACTGGATATAGGTTCTGTTGTATGAATTTTTGTTGCATTATCTGTTGTTCCTTTAAGAGCAAGACCATATCTGTAAGTACTTACTAATTTGTAAGGAGCCCATGTACCTCCCAATATTTTCCCAAAATATTGATTAGGATCTAAGAATCCGTCTTCTCTTGCATCATCAAAAGAAGCATCTGCTCCACATTCTCCTAATGTTTCTTTATTTTGGTATTTTCCGGCTCTGATCCAGTTGGTATATGTTTGTCCATCTTCATCCTGCATAAAGAATAACCATTGCATATCATTATTCTCAAAAGTTAAACTTGCATCCAGGAACCCATTCTGTACAGAATTAGCATTGACAGCAGCAAAGTTATCCACACTTATTATTATGGAAAATCCTTTATCAGAAAATAATTGTTCATTTAATTCCTGGTATCTCAATTCCGTATCACTACGAATAATATTATTATCCTCACCATACAATTCATATGAGAACGGAGTAAAATTAGAAGAACTTATCAAAGCTTCAGTTGTTACACCTAAAACACCTGAATATTGTAAATATGTTGCATCAACAAATTTCAGATGATATGTATCTTCAGGGACATTCAACGGATCAATAATTTGAATTTTAACAGGTCCTCTTCCTTGTTCATATACTCTATTATTATGTATATTCCATGGAGAACCACTCATAATTTTATCAATGGATCCCTGAGTCAGGTCAATAATATTATTTCCATTTCCATATCCTTCCAGCATTGTTATTTCTACTCCTGTTCCATAATCACTTTGCAGAATTAAACCATCAGCAACATTTTTATGAGGAATTGACGTATAACGTTTGATATTTGTACGTCCTGCCAGATATGGTGTTTTTAGTCCGTTAAAACTTTCCTGAATAGTTTGATTATAAGGCATAGAAGAATTATAACCATATGCAATTGCTGAATAATAGTATTCCCTGTTATTTATTAATGCTCCCTCTGTAAAAAAGTCTTTTTCAATTACAAAAGTATGACTGATACCATTATTTGCTCCTTTCACTTCCAATTGCGGAACATTAGCGCCTAAATCGTCAGACCAGGTATAGTTTACCAATTGGGAAACAGCATCTTTAATATCACACTGAAAAATTTCTCTTACTTTATCATTATTATATCTATCAGAAATACTGACAGATTCATTTCTATACTGAAATACCTGATAACCCTGGAATCTATAAAATTCACTACATGGATCTATTGTTGTATCGCATATTATTGACGGGTCTTTTTCTTCATATTGTTCAAGATAATTGTTACTGTTTGGCTTGTTAGATATATGGAAAATTAATTTTCTATCCAATTCAACAATTGTCAACTCCGGCGCATCCGGTCCGTTCAATACTCTAAAGCAGTTCTCAAACAACAACTGAGCTTTATCATCCGCACGCTGCACAGCTTCAACAGAAGCCCACGGACCTCCCGAAGCAGCTCTTGCATAAACAGCACCTATAGTAATATCATTAATAGCACCTGGTTTCAGTGTAAATGGACCTGCAGACTGTACAAAGCGTCTATCACCAGCTGGATTATTTTCTGTTTCCTCACTCCAATTTGGCATATGAACACCTCTGGTTCCCCACGCACAAATATCTGTAGTAGGGTTCCCCGGGAACATAAAATCAGTAGGAACGTTGGTATCAGCACCTCCTGAATAATGACCGGTTCCTCCGTAACACAACGAAGTATTATCCAGCCAGTAACCTGTTATATAGTTATAATGTTGAAGAGCTGTTTCCGGGTCCCGAGTATTAACATTTCCATCAGGAGCATTATTAAAATACAAAAACCTACGCATTCCCCAGCGTTCATTATTAGCTTCCCCATCACCAAAATTCAATCCGTTTATATTCCCATTTGTAATATCGCCCTCAGCAAGTGTACAATCCAAATATTTAACTCCTGTAGCTGGATCAACAACCCAATTGGAAGGTTCATCCATTCCCGAATCATCTTTATAAGGACCTTCAAAGAAATCAATTCCAATAGCAGGAGGCTGAACTCCGTATCCTATATGACCATCCGCAGATTCATCATCATCATCTCCATTATACATATAACCCAATCCTCTCACTACATCACAACCGGTATAATCATCCTTAGGGTTTCCGAGGTCGGCATCTGTCCATACTCCAAAATATGTATTATATAAAGTGTATGTCGACCAGTTGGTTATTACATAATTATAAAATGTCATATCATTCAACTCATCATTTGTCATAAATCCAAATGCCTGAGCTTTAAATTCCATACCTATAGGAGACCCTCCTGTTTCAGTATGAATATTTCCCCTGTCATTATAAACCCACCACAATGTATAATCCCCATATACTTTACGATCTCTTTTTTTAGGTCTTGTACATTCTGCATCATCTGTAATATTTTCATTAATATATTCATAATATGGAAAATCGCCGTCGTCCGGATTATAGTACCCATCGTGATTAGTATCCCAGTATGGAGCTAATACTGCAGAATATCCTCCATCAGGTCCATTTCCCGGCCAATTACGGATCTCATCCGGAACGGAATAACCCGGGAATACTTCACCCTGGTCGCAGTCCGGGTCACTGACGCAGTCAAGATAAGAACGGAATTCTGTTACCATTTCTCTGGTCAGAGAAAAATGTGTATCATATTCCCTACATATCTGGTCGGAAACAGAACCTCTTTCGGCACCGTCGGTAATTAGCGGACCAGGCCAAAAATCTATCCCGCGCTGACGAAATTTCTGAGCAGCCATTTTCAATTGTCCGTTTGCATCAAGTCCTCCTATCCATATTGAACCGGCATATAATGCATGAGCACCTGTTCCGTTAGGCGTTGCAGGAACTTCATAAGAAGGTTTACCCTGTAAATCCCACCACATATCACCTCCTGTATGTATCTTTGCCCTTACATTATTCATGTAAACTTTTGCATTTCCGTCACTATCATAAACTGTAATCTCAAGATCCGTTGAAACCCTGGGAGGTTCACAGTTCGCAGTAGCTCTGGTAGTCGGTCTATCCTCATTCTTTGTTATTTCTCCTTGCCATTTATATGCAAACAAACAATTCGAAACAGTACTTAAAAGTACAATCACCAATATATTTCTTATACTTCTCATATTATACTCTTTTAACATCTAATTAAAAACTGAATTGAACTCCTAACCTGATCGTTCTTGGCAAGGAATAATTATCTGCATTATATCCGTAAATCATTGTACGGTAGTTTGCGTAAGCAATCGCATCTGTTTGCGTAGCAATTTGTGCTTCGTATTCTGAAAAATTCAGATATCCGTCATCATCTGCATTACCAGTATATTTATAAACATTTAAAACATTTTTGGTATTTAACAAATTGTTGATCTCGAGATAAACATTCATATATCCATACTTTTCTCTTGTTCCGTCTTCTTTTTTATCTGCCAGTTTAAGTCTGATATCACGGTCTAAACGCATATTTACCGTAATTTTCCATGGTTTACGTGCTCCACTTAACGATCCTATTATAGTACCGTTTTCAGGTTTTGTATATTTTGTATATGGAGTACCGGAGCCGGCATTTACAATAAAGTTAACACCTGTATTTGCTAAAATATTCTTACCGCCTATTTTCGGACCATTATATGGTGTTCCACTTACTTTTCCTCCATAACGATAATCCAGGGAAACTAAAAAAGAATGGCGTTGGTCAAAGTCAAGAGGAATAGTAGTTCTTAAATTTGGTTTATTGGATTTTACAATCGCTGCTCCAGATTCATAGCTCGACCCTGTACCTTTAGCGAATTGTAAAGTATATGAAGCTCTTAATGTAACATTACCTGTTCTTCTTAAATCATATGTGATACCGAAACCTTTTACTGTTCCAAAGTCAATATTTCCATATGTATAATAAGAAGTAGGATAAGCACCTATAACAGATATTGTCTGCTGCATATCGCGCATTTCTCTGTAGAATGCAGAAAGTTTAATAGCAGATGAATTTCCTAGTTTCTGCTGGAATCCCAATTCATAATCAATAGTTTTTTCCGGCTTCAGATTAGGATTATTGACCACATCCTGGTTATAACTCCATATATGTAGGTATTGTACCGGATTTAACTCATTATAGTATGATGGTCTTTTTGAAAGTATATCATAATGAGCAAAAAATAAAGCTTCTTCTGATATCGGGAAAGAAAAAGATATACGAGGTAATACTAAAGTCTGAGGTTTATAATCTTCAAAAGTATTAGCATCAATCTCTGAACTTATAAGATATGGAGTAATCCCATTTGATCCTGCTATAGAGTTTGGATTTTCTATTTCAACACCGCTTGCATTATACCATACGCTTCCTTCCCTGTAACCTTTGATTTCAGAAGGATTTTCCAATGCATTTACATAAACTACTGCACCATTGGAAATATTAGTAGGATGAGAAGTTCCTGTTTTTAATAAAGCATCACTTGCTGCATCTCCACGTGTATATGCCTGCCCATGAACGACATAACCGTCTTTTAGAACCATCTGGTTAGCATCATAACGGTCAACACGGATACCGACATTAAATATAAGATCTTTAAATGCAAATTTATCCTGAATATATCCTGCTATGTAACTTGGTTCGAATGCCGGTATAGGACGGGATTTTCTTCCTGTTGTTTCATCTACCTTTTCAAAAAAGTCATTTAAAGTGGTTTTTGTTGTCATTTTTTTACCGGTATAGTCATAACCATAATAAGAAACGCGGGAATTTCCATTATTAATTAACTCGTCGGCACTAAACCATTCCAGTTTCAGATCATCCGGATTTAACCCGTCAATGTTTACCCATTCCAGACTATTTTTTTCATAACCTAAATAATTTCTTACATTTTCATCAAATAATGTTTGAGCAGAAGCATTATATAATCTCGGATAATCAATAGTATCCTGGAAAAATCCATAATCATCAAAATAAACTATAGGACTACCTGTGTTCTTTTCAAGGATATGACTGTTGGTTAGTTGTCTTGCTAATGTCCATAGTCCCATTGGTGCAACTGCAAAATAAGAGTCTTTTCTTTGTTCAAATTCAAAACCTAAACTGAATTCATGACCGCCAATATCTGCAGAACCATTTACAGATACTCTGAACTGGGTTTGATCCTGAATTGCATATGTTGAATATGGAGAACCCGGACCGTATACAAGATCATATACACTTGGAGCACTTTCTCCATTAATTAAACCTCCGAATTGAGAAACATAAGATAACTCCGGATAAGAATCAGGAAAAAAATCAAAAAACTGTTCGGTATATCTTCCTAAATCCGGATTGTAGTTTTTATCACCATTACCAGTCTGATAATCACTTACACGATACACATAATTTTCAAGAACATATCCTGTCAATCCTGTAGCCGTATCTGTTTTATATTCGTAATAGCTGGTCGGCTCTATTTCAAATGTTCCGATATGGCCATATGCAAAATAGTTATCATCAAATTTTTCATTATATCTTTTCACATAATTCTTTGAATAATCAACCTGTATCTGGTAATATGGGTTCTTTATGATAGATGCTTTTTCTTCATCGCTATTATCTCTGAAACGTTGTGACATACGTCCGTAAACCCTCCAGTTATTCTGGATATAATCACCATTATTATCGTAATTAAAATATTGTCCTCTTATGTTATTTACCTTTCCTTTAGTATAATCGAACGTTCCCCCGAAAGTGAAGTTCAAATCTCTGACCGGTGAGATATCTATTTTTCCAGCAATATTCATTCCTTTTCTTCCGACATTCTCATATGCCTTATGATGAGAAAAATCTTCAGAACGTAAATATTCCATATTATTATATACAATAGCTCCGTCACCAGACCTTACTAATCTCAAAGGATTGTCCAATATACTCTGAAGGACATCGTCATTTGCTCTCCAAACGCCTACAGCAGAAGGGCTGGCATCTTTAATTATGTTACCTTCGGCTGAGATAAGGAAACCGGCTAAAGTCCTTTTTCTGTTGGAACCTTTTTCATTTATTGAAATAATCGGTCCGGATAAAGTAAGTGCAGCCAAGTTATATCCATAAGGATCCAAAAACTGAGAAGTAACAACTTCAGCACTTCCAAAATATGCATTGGAAGGTCCTTTCATTGTCATACTGATAATACCGCCTGTTGCATCACCATACTGAGCAGGCAAACCGCCTGTTATAACCTGAACCTGCTCTAATGCTGCTTTAGGTACGGATGCAGAAGATCCGCGTACCTTAACGCCGTCAATATAATAAACAGTACCTTCTTCACGAGCTCCTCTGATACTCTTAACTTCCCCATCTTCAGAATAAACACCTCCTACTGTAGTCGCAACTGCTGCTGCAGAACGACCGGGCATTTTTGCAATATCTTCGGATGTAACTGTCCCCCCAGATGTTGTCTGGTCTTTTGCAATTAAAGGAACCTTATATTCAATAACTTCAATTTCACCCAACATTTCAGCTGCAGGATTCAAATTGAAATTCTGAAATGTTATCTGTCCTGCAGGAATCTGAACATTAGTAACCTGTAATGTCTGATATCCTAAATTGGATGCAGATACTGTATACCTACCGGCAGGAATAGGCTTTATACTATAATTTCCGTTGAAATCTGTAGAACCTCCGGTAACTATACTTCCTCCCTGCTCAAGAGTAACATTAGCAAAAGGAACAGGTTCTCCTGTCTGTGCATCGGTAATTGTTCCGTTTAATGTTCCTGATTGAG
The DNA here is from genome assembly GCA_031275085.1 of Bacteroidales bacterium. Classification (GTDB taxonomy): domain Bacteria; phylum Bacteroidota; class Bacteroidia; order Bacteroidales; family ML635J-15; genus Bact-19. The sequence continues at coordinate 21,266 of JAISPG010000078.1, forward strand.
CTTTTAATCCGGCACTTGTAACAAGTGCAATAATCATAATTAATAGTAATTTTCGTATCATAACAGAGTTTTACTTAAACATATACTTAACCCATTTAACTCAAATTTATAAAGCTGTAAAGATATTATTCCTTTTTTTTTTATCCAAATGTTTTTATCATAAATATTTAACTTTTTTTTAATTTATTTAACTAAGTATTTGGAATTCACTATTATTTTTACGATTATCTCCTGTTGTTTTTTTTGGCTGTTCTTTTACTTTGTTTCATCCGCTTATATACTTTTTTTTGTTTTGATATTTCCGTACCTCCGCCACTAACCTTCTTGTTGTATTTTTTTACAGTCTTCCTGTGAAGCTTTTTATTTTGTTTTTTTTTCTTTACCTCCTGTTTTTCCCGTTTTTTTTCCAGCTTTATAACATGTCGTTCTTCTTTTGAAGGTTTTTGTTTTTTTACTTTCTGGCTTTTCATATTTCGTTCATCATCAATGCTATATTTTTGAGAATATGCACCTGAAGACAATAAAATGAGACAAAAACACGTTATTATAAAGATTATTTTACTTAACTTTGCCATTACTTAGTTAATTATATTATTAATTAATAAAAAACTTTTTTACAAATTTTTATGAAAAACATATCAGCAAAGTTATTAATATTTTTTATCTTTATATTAACAATCTTACCTTCTTGTGAAGATAGCGGAGAAAGAATACCATATGTTCCTGTAAATATTATTATCTATCCCGACCTGCCGGAATATAACACGATAAAAACTCCAATGAACCATATATACCTTAACGGTGGATATGCCGGTATTATAGTATATTGCGAATATGCAGATTCTTATAAAGCATACGAAAGGAATTGTCCGCACAATCCTTCTCATCCTGATGCTATTCTCGATGTTGATTCAACAAATCTTTTTATGGTTTGCCGGGAATGTAAATCAAAATTTTCAATATTGTACGGAAATAAAGTTGACGGTCCTGCAAAAAATCCTGTTGTGGAATACAAAACAACTTTATTTAACAGTGCTTTATATATAACAAATTATAATTAGATATAAAAAACGATAAAAAATAATTAAAAGTTCCGGGTAGTAAGAAATATTTTCCTGATACCCGGAACTTTTAAGTTTTAATTATTTTAATATCTGTAATGTTCAGGTTTATATGGTCCTTCAGCCGGAACTCCGATATAATCGGCTTGTTCTTTTGTCAATTTGGTAAGCTTAACTCCTATTTGTTCCAAATGCAATCTGGCAACTTCTTCATCTAAGTGTTTAGGTAATCTGTAAACTCCGACCTCATAATTATTTTTCCATAAATCCAGTTGAGCCAGAGTCTGATTTGAAAATGAATTACTCATTACAAATGACGGATGTCCTGTTGCACAACCAAGATTTACCAGACGTCCCTCTGCAAGTACAAATATAGAATTTCCTGTTTCGTTAAATGTATATTTATCAACCTGCGGTTTTATATTGGTCTTTACGGCACCTTTATAGTTTTCTAATTTCTCTATCTGGATCTCATTATCAAAATGGCCTATATTACATACTATAGACTGGTCTTTCATTTTTTTCATGTGTTCCAGAGTAATAACATCCTTATTTCCGGTAGTAGTTACATATATATTCCCTTCTCCCAAAGCATCTTCAATACGGGCAACTTCAAATCCTTCCATAGCGGCCTGCAATGCGCAGATAGGATCTATTTCGGTTACAATAACCCTGGCACCATAACCTTTCATAGAACGTGCACATCCTTTACCGACATCTCCGTAACCAAGAACGACTACTACTTTTCCTGCGATCATAACATCCGTAGCACGTTTAATTCCATCAGCAAGAGATTCTCTGCAACCATAAAGATTATCAAATTTTGATTTGGTAACAGAATCGTTTACATTTATTGCAGGTATTAACAATTCTCCTTTTTCCATCATCTGATACAAACGATGAACTCCCGTTGTTGTTTCTTCCGAAACTCCTTTAAGATCTTTAACCGTACGGGTCCATTTCGTATTATCATGTTCCAGAACTTTTTTCAAAGTGTCAAGGATAATTTGTTCTTCGGTACTTCCTGCTTTAATATTTAATATTTCAGAATTTTTTTCTGCATAATATCCCTTGTGGATGAGTAAAGTCGCATCTCCACCATCATCAACTATCAAATTAGGACCTAAATCTCCTGGAAAAGTCAATGCCTGTAATGTACACCACCAGTATTCTTCAAGAGTTTCACCCTTCCATGCAAAAACAGGAACTCCTGTAGCAGCAATCGCAGCAGCAGCATGATCCTGAGTCGAAAATATATTGCAGCTTGCCCATCTCACATCTGCTCCCAATTCAACTAATGTTTCTATTAATACTGCAGTTTGAATAGTCATATGCAATGAACCCATGACCCTTACTCCTTTCAATGGCTTTTCCGAAGAATATTTTCTCCTGATGCTCATTAATCCCGGCATTTCTTTTTCTGCTATTTCTATTTCTTTTCTTCCAAAATCAGCTAGTTGAATATCTTTGATTTTATATGGCAAATTGCTTATTAATTTTTCCATTTATTTAGTTTTATAAAATTTATACAAAAATAATACTTTTCTGAATATCTGCAAAACAGGTAAAATTATACCGATCAGGTTATACCAAAATACTTCTGCGTTATTTCCCTGTCCTGATGCAGTTGGCTTATTAACTTATCCGCATCATCAAATTTACGCTCTTCCCTGATCTTTTTTACAAATTTTACAGTAACTCTTTCATCGTACATATCACCATTATAATTCAACACATGGAACTCAATGGTCTTTTCTGTACCGTTAAATGTCGGACGCGTCCCTATATTCAGCATTGCAGGATACCAATCATCATTTATCTCAACTTCAGCAATATATACCCCATTAGCCGGAATCAGCTTGTCCTTATCTATTCCGCCAAGATTTGCAGTCGGGAATCCCAGTTTCCTGCCGATTTTATAGCCATGTTCTATAATACCGGACAGGATAAATTCATATCCTAATAATTCGTTAGCCTGGTCGACTAATCCCTGCTCTAATAACTTTCGGATAATGGAAGAGCTTATTTTTTTATTTCCTGTAAGAGTAAATTCTTTCAATTTTATGATCTCAATATCAGCAGGATAAGTATTACTATTTTGATCTTTACGACCAAAAGAATTATTATAACCCATTATTATGGCTCCTGCATTCAGTTGTCCCAGAATAATATCTTGAATAAACTCCATACCTGACTTTCCGCATATATCACGGTTAAACTCAAGGATAAGCAAATTTTTTAATTTTAATTCTCTTAAAATTTCAATTTTTTCTTCTAATGTTGTAAGCAGTTTTATATTATTTCCGAAATAGTGCTTCGGGTGCGGCCATAACGTAACCAGCATTTCCTCTGTCCCTGCCCTGTTTGCATATTCCTGAAGCTGGCTTATTATATAACTATGACCAAGGTGTACACCATCAAAAAAACCTACAGAAATAAAACAGTTTTTAGTTATATTTTCGTTTATATTTGTAAAAATTTTCAACGTGTTGATTTTTCACAAAAGTAAAAAAATGTATTTAAAAAAAACATATGATAGTTATGCTTTTCGAATAAGCATGTTTTTTATGTTGGTATTATTAATGTTGATGGTGAACCTTATTTCATGCAAACATAATAATATAAAAACCGGGTTACATATATGTATTGAAGGAGCAGATAAAATTCCTGTAATCCTGGAAAAACTCAGCCCTGATAAAATTGATACCATAATCGCTGTCAAAACAAACAAAAAAGGTTGTGTAGAAATAAGTCCTGAAAATTTAAAAAACTGTTTTTATCGCTTACGTATTGACAATCACAATTTTATTTATCTTTATTTAAAAGAAAATGATAAGATCATAATAAACTCTTCATATCCTGAAATTTCGCGTAATTATTCGATTTCAGGTTCTCCCGACAGCGAATTGTTAGAAAAAATGTACAGGAAACTTGTCACCGGTTCCGATTCAATGAATATAATGAAGGAACAGATTATAAATGCCCATTACATACCGGATTATAATGTAGATTCTTTACAAAAAATATTTTCGGAAATTGCAGGTAACATTTTTATTGAAGAAAAATCATATTTAAGCAATTTTATAAAAGAAAATAAAGAATCGCCTGTGATCTATATGGCGCTGCATCAGTACGTTGAAACTTCTCCGGTTTTTACTGTGGAAAGAGATCCGGATATTTTTGATTTCGTTCTTGAAAATCTGAAATTGTACAACCCCGGATTAGAACAAATAAATTTACTGGAATCCTTAATATCAAAACAAAAATCAAAATCGCAACACATTGATAATCAAAATATAAATATCAAACAGGGAATGGTTGCCCCGGATTTTTCCATCAACAATTTCCTGAATAAAACAACTACGCTTTCGGATTTCAGGGATAAAAACATTATAATATATTTCTGGGCTTCATGGAGCAAAGAAAGTACCAACAATATGGAGTTTCTTAAAGACCTAGCTGAGAACCACAAAAAAGATGTGGAAATAATATTGTTTTCATTGGATTCCGGTCCCGAAAAGTGGAAAAAATCCGTAAGCGGATTAGGAATTGCAGAATTGAATAATGTATGCGATTTCCGCATATGGGAAAGTCCTGTCGTTAAAGTTTATGGTATAAAAAATATACCTGTTTCTATTATTATTAACAAAAAAGGAATAATCGAGGATATAACTTCCGATACCGGAAAATTAAAAACAATTATTGATCAGTTGAATTAAAAAATTGATATGAAATTCATTTTAAAAATAACTATTGCATCTTTTTTATTTTTTATTTCAACAATTTCTTTTTCCCAGTCATATTTTCAACAGGAAGTAAACAATACGATAAATGTTACACTTGATGATGTTCACAAAAATCTGACCGGTAACATAAAAATCGAATATATCAACAATTCTCCATACCAGCTCGAATACATATACATTCATTTGTGGCCTAACGCATACAAAAACAAAGAGACCAAATTTGCCCAGCAACAATTACAGGTGTTACATTCAAAATCGATGCTTTTAAAAAAATACCGGAATGGCTATATCGACAGTCTGGATTTTCAGGTTAACGGCATTCAGGCTGAATTAAGCTATATTCAGGCAGATATTGGGATATTAGATCTTCCGTTCCCGTTAAATCCCGGTGATACGGTTTACATTTATACCGATTTTTTTGTAAAAATACCGACTATGATAGACAGGTTCGGATATGACGAAAATTTCTACAGTATAACTCAATGGTTCCCAAAACCTGCCGTTTTCGACAAAGATGGCTGGCATCCAATATCTTATTTAAGTATCGGGGAATTTTATTCGGAATTCGGCAGCTACGATGTAAGTATTACATTAAGAGATGATTTTATTGTTGCGGCAACAGGTAACTTAAAAACAAACGAAGAAATTAACAGGCTCGATAAATATATCCGGAAATGTACGGATACAAAAAATAAAACAAATATTCCGCCATTTGGAAATCCAAAAAAAACTAAAACAATAAGATTTTACGAGGAAAATATTCACGATTTTGCATGGTTTGCCTCTCCCGATTTTATCGTAAATAAAGATACAATAAAACCAGGCAATTCAGAACATAGTATTAATTGCTGGACATTCTACGACAGAAAATTTGATAATTTATGGAATAATTCAGTAGAATATGTAAAAAAAGCTATTCTTTTTTTCTCGGAAAATATAGGAGTTTATCCTTACAATAACTGTTCTGCAGTAAGTCATCCGAAAATATACGGAGGAGGAATGGAATATCCGGGAATAACAATAGTAAATAATGATTCGGAAATCGATCTCGAACGCATAATTGCTCATGAAATCGCTCATAACTGGTTCTATGGGATACTGGCAAGTAATGAAAGAAAGGATGCATGGATAGACGAAGGATTCACATCTTTTTACGAAAATAAATATTTTGATCATTTCTATCCTGAAATGACATTCGGTAAAATGGTACTTAAAAAAAATATGCGGTTATTTGGCTGGAATAAATTACCGCCAAGATTCGAAATGGAGCTTACCTGCAACTACCTGATGCATGAAAATATAGCACAAAAACCATCCCTTAATTCAGAAGAAATGTCTTCTTTAAACTATTTTTCGATGTCATATTATAAACCGGCCCTGGGAATATATACTCTGGAAGAATTCCTTGGAGAAGAAGATTTTAAGCATCTGATCAAAGAATTTTATAATACATATCAGTTCAAACATATTTACCCGGAAACAATTGAAACTTTTTTTACAGATAATACAGAAAAAAATATAAACTGGTTCTTTAACGATATAATCAACTCTACAAAAAGAATTGATTATAAGATAAAAGGATTAAGGAATGACAGTATTTTAATTAAAAACAAAGGAAAAACAGAAGTTCCGCTATTTTTACATATAGGAGACTCTCTGATAATAAGTGACAGTTTTAAAGGAAGTAAAAAATTCCCTTTAAACGGGCAAACTGAGATTATCATTGATAAAAATTTTAAAACTCTGGATTATAACAGAAGTAACAATTCTTACAGCAAAGGTTTTTTCAAAAAATCAAAACCTGTAAAAATAAGCATTGCAAATGTTATCGACAATCCACTTATAACAGAATTTCCTGTATTTCCTGCAATGGGATATAATTATACCGACGGGTTTATGCTTGGAATAATGTTTTATTCTCCTCCTGTCCCAAAACGTAAATTCGATTATCAGCTTATTCCCATGTGGGCATTCGGAAGTGATAAAATTACAGGGGTAGGAAATATCTCTCTTTTTTTCCACCCTTTAAAAACTCCTATAAGAGAAATTGAAATATTTACTTCGGGCAGAAGATTTTCAATAAACACTTCAGATTCAGGAACATACTACAAAATAGCATCAGGTATCAGGATAAAACTTAAAACAGATCTGTCGGGACAATATATATCCGAATTTTTAATAAGGAATATCAATGCAACGGACTATATCGGCGGAGGACAAAAGAATTTTCAGCAATTAAATTATAAATATGCCAACCTAAGGAAATACAACCCATATTCTTATAGTTTCAATATTGAAAGAGGCAAAGGTTTTATTAAATCAAGCATAGAAGCAGAAGCTAAAATCAATTATAATTATAAAAACAAAGGTCTTAAAATAAGGCTATTTGCCGGAAAATTCCTGTATAATTCTTCCGGATACAATGGTAATTATAATTTCCGCATGTCCGGAAATCTTGGAATACAGGATTATTTTTATGATCATTTATTTTTAGGAAGGAATGAAGATATCAGGATAAATCCCGGGAATTTTCTTGCCCATCAGTTCATAAGAAATGAAGGAGGATTCGCAATGTACACCCCGTGGGGACAAACAAATAACTGGCTGGCTGCTATAAATTTCGACTCCAACAGCCCAATTAAAACTATTGATGTTTTTTTGAATATAGGTGTTTGTCCGGATGCAGATAAAATAAAGTGGTACTATGAATTCGGTATAAAAATAAGCCTGCTCAAGGATTTTATAAATATCTATTTCCCGGTTACTGCAACTAAAGATATATGGAATACCAGCAACGATATTTATACAAAAAATTATATTCAAAAAATAAGATTTACTATATCTTTGGAGAAATTAAACTTATTGTATTACAGAGATAAACCATTTCTATTATTTTGACGGAAAATAAAAAAATATACTTTGTATCTGATGCACATTTGGGAATTGACAGTGAATATTCTTCCGATACAAGAGAAGAACTACTTATCAACTGGCTTGATGAAATAAAAAATGATGCTATTGAAATAAATTTACTCGGCGACATTTTTGACTTCTGGTTTGAATACAAATATGTAGTACCAAAAGGATTTAACTCTTTCTTTGCCAAACTGAAAGAATTAAGTAATAGCGGAATTACAATAAACTATTTTACAGGTAATCATGATATGTGGACATTTGGTTATATTTCCAAAGTAACCGGAGCTAATCTGATTAAAGGAACCATTATACAAAACGTAAATAATAAAGTTTTATTTATGGGGCATGGTGACGGATTAGGCCCCTATGATAAAAAATATAATTTTCTTAAAATATTCTTTAAATCACGTTTTGCTCAATTTTTATTTAAACAGGTGCCTTCTTCCCTTTCATTTAAGATTGCCCGTTCCTGGTCAGAATCAAGCCGTAATAAACATGATTATACAAAAAGCATCGACTATTCTGATGAAATGCTGGTAAAATATGCAAATACTATTCTTGAAAAAGAACACATCGATTTCTTCATTTTCGGGCACCGTCATATCCCGTTTCAGGTAAATATAGGTGAAAATACTGTTTTTACAAATATTGGCGACTGGCTTATAAATTTCACCTATGCTGTTTTTGACGGTAATGAAATGAAACTTCTTGATTACAAAGGAAATCCTGTATCAAAAAAATAATTCACACTAAAAAATATAAAAAAATAGTTAAAATTACAGAAAATAAATCATAAATAGTTTCTGTTTAAAAATCCTTATTTAACCCCCAACCTTTTCCATTTTATATAATATAAATTAGCCTGACAGGGTTAATCAAAGTCACAATTCCGCTAACGCAGAAAGGAAGTAGAACGTTTCTCAGAATTTCATAGAGATTTGAGGTATGCTGTCTCAATTCCGCTAATGCAGAAAGGAAGTAGAACGATGCAACTTTTAGTCAGATTAATGAGATCAAAATGTCTCAATTCCGCTAATGCAGAAAGGAAGTAGAACAGATTGCAGACGTCAAATAATAACAAGTTGGAACCCGTCTCAATTCCGCTAATGCAGAAAGGAAGTAGAACAGGATGTTACGAGAAGGATATTTTACCGCAGAATTATGTCTCAATTCCGCTACTGCAGAAAGGAAGTAGAACAAAACTTTTGAAATCATCGCCGAGGACGAAGCAAGCGCAAGTCTCAATTCCGCTACTGCAGAAAGGAAGTAGAACATAGAAAAGAACTTAGAATCCTTAGGATTTTCTTGTCTCAATTCCGCTACTGCAGAAAGGAAGTAGAACAATTTTATGCTTATAGACGAAGAAAATTTAAAAGAGGTCTCAATTCCGCTAATGCAGAAAGGAAGTAGAACAAGGGTTACTAAATTTTGTAACCCTTTTTTTTGTTTTGTCTCAATTCCGCTAATGCAGAAAGGAAGTAGAACGAAGAAAAATGTAAAAAGAAGCAATCAGGTCGAAAATGTCTCAATTCCGCTAATGCAGAAAGGAAGTAGAACTTACAGACATTTATGTATAATCGTAGTAACAATGATGGGTCTCAATTCCGCTAATGCAGAAAGGAAGTAGAACGGGATACGAGAGAAATCGTAGGAGCAATCGATATCGATGTCTCAATTCCGCTACTGCAGAAAGGAAGTAGAACCATGATGGAAGAAATACATGGTTAATGAATTATGGGATTGTCTCAATTCCGCTACTGCAGAAAGGAAGTAGAACCGGCTCATTCTTCCGAGTTCAAATTGGAATGGACGTCTCAATTCCGCTACTGCAGAAAGGAAGTAGAACAACAAAAAGATATGATAAAGGTAATGACAATTCGTCTCAATTCCGCTACTGCAGAAAGGAAGTAGAACAAAACTTTATTGGGATATAAAATATATCTCAGTCTCAATTCCGCTACTGCAGAAAGGAAGTAGAACGCGGGAAATTTTGTTTTTATTAGAAAACTTGCTTGTCTCAATTCCGCTACTGCAGAAAGGAAGTAGAACTATATTGCTAGAAATAAATCGATTCTATCCGCTAAGTCTCAATTCCGCTACTGCAGAAAGGAAGTAGAACAATCTGGTTTATATCCCTTTACAAACTAAACTGTTCCACTGTAAAATTCCAACATACTCTGTTCCACTCAATAAGTTCTACTTCCCAAAATCTTCGCAAATGTATTTTGTTTTTATTTATTCAGTACGTCAATGAGCGTATAATAAATCAGCTGCTTAAAACAACAGTTTATATAATTATTATATGCTTGTTGTCTCAGACTGATATTCATTTTCTAACCCGAAAACTGTCCGTAGCCTACGTTGGTTTTTGCTCCGATGCCTAAATCAAGAAGGATTTGACGGAAAAGGGCTAATTTCTTTTCGGCTGAAATAACTTTAGCTTTTTCAAAAATCAAAATATCAAAATTTTCTTCTTCGGAGAGTTTTTTCTTCAAATTTTCAAAACCATTTTTTGTATATGCCTTATCTTCAAAAAGAATAGTCTCATTAAGTTTAAATAAAAATTGAAAAACAACTTCTGGCAGAACTTTAAAAAATTGAATCGGATTCGGATCTTTTAACGGGTGTTTGTGGGGCGTGATAAAGTCTGTTCCTATTAATCCGTTTTTTGAAGCTTTTATAATCATTACATCTAAAAACAAATCACGTTGAGGAGAATCCAAAACTTTTCCATTTTCATCTGTTCCTGTAAAAATGGCATATTCTAAAGTTTTTATTTCACTTTCTGAAATATCTATAGAAATATCTGCATTATTTTCGTCTTTCAAATTATTCAGCAGCTTTTTTATGTAACTGAATCTATTGTTTCTATAGTCCTGGACGTTTTTTTCTTGTTCTTTTTCTTTTTTCACTTTCAGAGAAAAAGGAAAAGCGCTACGTAATAATCCTTTAATCGAAGACCCTGGAATATAAGGTAATCCGGTGGTATAATCAAACTGAAAACCAAGCTTTATCTCCCCGATTAATCCTGTTGCATGATTTAATCCAACGCCGGTAATCAAACCGGGATAAGTAGTTTTCAGCTCGAAACTTATCAGATTGTTTATTTGATTTTTATCGTGACAAAAAGACGAAGAATTGTTAATTATCTCTTGATTTTTTTCTGAAAAAAATAGTGCAACTTCATCAGCTTTTTTATTATTCAAAAAATCAACCTTATTCTTATTTTTATCTTCTATGTTTTCCAAACCGGCATAATAATTTTTATAAAACAACCAACCAAGGTTTGGATGTTCTTCATTTTTCTTAATGACAGCATTTTTTCTTTCACCGGAACTTTCCAACCCGAACTTTTTTCCCAAGGAATCGAAATCCTTAAATGTTTGTTGTTTTCCCATAGTTAATCGTTTTTTTCTTTCTTGAACATACGTAAAGCCAACTTTAAAGATGTAGCCGCTTCAGTTACGTCTTGCACCAACTTGTTGTCATTAGGATTCTTTAAAATATATTCGGCAATAGAAGTTTCTATTTTTTTTGAACCCGAATATTCTCTTTTATTATTAATAATGTATGTTACCGCTTTGATTACCTTATATCTATCAGTTGCTTCACTCTCTGTATTTTCAAAAAATATCATAGCAGGCAGTAAACCTGATTGAATAATTGCGGCTCCTAATGAAGAAATATGTCCGTTAAATTCACTTTTGTATTTATTATCCTTGACAATTTCTGTTTTATCAAGCGCTTCAACAGCCCATTGAATCATTTGAGTATTTAATTTCATTTTTGTTTTTATTTTAGGGTTGATAATTCCGTGAATTTACAAAAACCGTATCCAATACTTGCATTTGCGCCTAACTGAAAAGTATCTCCGGATAAACTCTTATAAAAACCTTCTGCGTATTGTGTATTAATTCCTCCGTCCATAAGCATAAAGTATAAGCGTGTGTAGCGGGGCAATATCTGTTCGTACCACAAATTGGAGCTTACTCCATCATTCAAATTGTTACGAGCCATTACCGGCAAATGATTATCATCGCAAATAGTCCTAAATGCAGCGTGAGAGAGCACAACAAGGTTTTTGCCAAACAGTTTTTCAAGAACAGTATCTAATGTGATATTTTTATATTCAGCCTTAATATCCAATTCTTCTACACATGTATCTGATAAATTTTGATCAAAGACAATTGCTTTTTTCTTTTCTGTTTCAAATAATGATTTAATGTTGGGGTTATTTAATAAATCTGATAATTTTTGAACAATACTATCTTTATTTTCGCAATTAAACAGATTCAATTTATAGACCAGTTCCTTTATAACTTCCACAGAAGTAGACATCATATACGGAACTTTATCGCTTCTTACGGGTATAGATAAAATATTTGCTTCAAAGAAGCGAGCTTTTCCGGGCTTTGTCAAGTTTGAATCGTCTTTAGGATCGCTTCCGAAAACATCTTCTATTAAATTTTTATTGGTAAAAAATTCTCTTATTCCGCCTTTTATTCCCGAAGAATTTATTCCGGGCAGATTGGTAACCGGATCACGTTGGATTAAATTATCAATTACTCCATAATTAACTTCTCCACTACCTACATGCATATTGCTGAGGGTATTTATTACATACATTTTTGTTGTACTCATGATATTATGTTTTTAAATAAATATATTATAACCTATTGTCTGTAAATAATTTTTATTTAATAAATCTTCTATTTTTTTTCGGTTATTTGGTTCAAAATATAATACAGAACCTCTTTGCAGAAAATGATATTTTATTTTGCTTTTCTTTGGTTTTATGTGATAATTTTCTTTTTCAGTCGTAGTCTCAATATTCCTGAATGGAACGGAAGCACTCCAATGAAACAGGCACAAATTGTTTAATTTCTCTAAGCTTTCAACAAAACAATCGCTTATCAGCACTATTTTATTATCTCTTTTATTATCTCTTTCTTTTAATGGAATGTTTTGTTCATGTAATTTTTGAACATCTGTATTCTCATTTACCGGAATAACTTTCATGTCGAATACGGAGCGTTGCCCTCCGATAAAGACTTTGTCAGATTGTAACTCTTCGTCTAATTCGGCAAAAAATGCGTAAACAAAGCCTTTGTTAAAAAAGAGATATTCTTGTTTGTAAAAACTCTTTTCATTATTATTCTCTCCTTCTTTAGGTTTTGTAATGCCTATTTTTCTTTTATCAAGCCAGATGTCGCTTTCATTTACAATATTACCTGACTGTGATTGCCATTTAGCATAATTATTATATGTTTTGTGATCGAAAACATTATTGTCATCAATAATTTTTGCTGTATTTTTATTTTCGCTTTTTATATTTCTGTTCAAATATAAATTGTCTATTTCAACAAAATTAATTTCTTCTTCATAACCATAATCCAATGGAACGGGATTGTAAAAGTCGTATCCCATTGATTTATTTACATTCTCTTTGGCAATACATACCGAAGATATTTTTTTTATCTTCTTAAAATCAACAACACTTTCTTTGTGTGTCATATTGAAACTCATAGTACCCACCAAATCATTAATGGCAGATATTTCCGCAGGTGTTTTTTTAACCCCTGTAACAGTGAGTAAATTATTCTGTTTCAATAATTGATAACGCAACATTCCTAAAACAGCTGATTGTTGCGGAAATAAATTGGATTTTGCCAAATAATCAGATTCGTCTCCTTCGCCGTGTGTTCGTTCTCCTCCGAAAAAAAACCAATCCAATGGTTTTAATATTATTAAATAATTTTTACTCATTGTTTTTTGAATTTATAAAGTGAATAAAACGAAGAATCGCATAAACCTGATTGATTGTTTCCGCTACAGGATTGACCAATATGTTATCTTTTTCTTCTTTTAATTGTTCAAAAGTTTCAATTCTTTTGTTAAATACATCTGCTTTCGAATTTATTTCCCCGTATAGATTTAATAATAAGTTTTGAATATCAGTCAAAAGACCAACATATTGCTCATGAACAGGTTCATTGAAATTATTTTCGAAAAAGTTTTGAAGAATAAGTTTTGAATCTTCATGTTTCAGAATGTAGTTTAACATTGATTCATACCCTTTCAGTTTGTGCATGACGGAGGATAAAAAGTTATTCTTCTTTTCTTCTTTTTCTTTATCTTCCTGTAAATCCGGCTTTGCATATTTTTTAATGATCTCAAAAAATAATTTGTACGATTTTGCATTTCCTTTATCCAACATAGCCGTTATTGCCTGTCCGCTATGTTTCTGAATTGTAAAAGCCAAATTGTTTTTTGTAATAAAATCCAGATCATCTTTTTCTATTCCTTTTGAAAGTAACCAATTTTTCAATTCTCCGTTTTTGGCTTTTCCAAACAATAGATAATCCGCATTCTCCAACGCTTCGAACATTGGAAATTTATGATAGGTTATAGAAACTCCAAAAGATAAGGTAGGCTTTTTTTCTTTTGCAAGTTTCCCTTCAAAACATTGACCGAAACATGTATCAATATCATTTATCAAATCAAAAATCGTTTTTCCGTCATAGTAAACAGGAGCAAAGAGCAAAATATCGTCTCCGCCGATAAAAACAGGTTTTCCGTTATAAGCATTAATGATATCAACAACCGCAATATTAAATTCCAGAAAAGCTTTATTAATTATTTCCGTTCCGTTTTTTCCTAATACTTTTTTAGCCTTTCCTATATCATCTCCGTCTGCCTTAACGATCGCAATATATTTTTGATAAGGAGCAAGCTGTTTAAGTAATTGTCTGTTTTCTTCTTCTAATGTTTTATGCTCTGCTTTTAAGTTCTCGTTTCTTTCCTTGTTTTTCTCTTTTTTTATTTTCTCTTTTTTCTTTTCGATTTCATATTCAACAGTAATCATTTCCTGTAAAAAATCACTTCCTTTTTCTATGGCAGAAATTTCCATAATAGATGAGAAAAGACGATTCTTGTAATTTTCTCCAAAAGCGTCTTTTGATAGAAAAGAACCTTCAAAACTTGTTATCTTATGATTACCGTCCCACTTGGGATTACCATTTACATTCTCAAACAAGGTTTGCAAATAATTTCCTGTTTCTTTTTCGGGACAAGAGTCTTGCATTTCAACAAGATTCATATACCGTTCGCATTTCAAAACAATGGTTTCAATGGATGTTTCCGCAAAAGATTTTTCAAAAAAATAAATTTTCAGAAATGATTTCAAGAATTTCATAACCTCCGAAGCATTAGGCGTCGGTTCTAACAGATTAGCCAAATATTCAGCTATTTTCGACAAAACCGACTCAACATGCTTTGTCATAAAATCAAAATCATCATCCTGAGATTTGAAAATATATCTGTCGGGAAATAAACCGGCACCGGAACAAGGTTTCCAAATTCTCTCATCCGAAACAAATGGCATAAGAAACTCTCGTTTTCGTTCTCCTTTCGCAAAAGGTTCAACTATTTTTTTTGCCAGATACGAAAAGAAGTAACTGGCTGCCCATAATTCTTTTGTGCTTTCTGCCAGATTTATTGTTCTGGTAATTGGGCCTAAAGTAAGGGATATGTATTTCATATTTTGAATTGTTTATAAATTGGCTCTATATATTTTTTATATATTCTATGATTTTTATCATTTACACATGTTGTTATGTCAAATTCCGTAACGAATATTAAATACTCTTCCAAATCGAATTCTGGAAATATTTTTAATTTGAGTTTATCTTCTTTATTTCTAGGATGATATGTTGAACTATTTATGTCAAATGAGCTGCCTAAATATTCTTTCTCTATCTGATTTGCTATTAAATACACTTTAATTTTATTATTTGAAATTTGAATGGGTTTAATAGTAAGAGGTGATTTAAATCTTTCTATAAGGTCTTTTCCTTTATCATCTTTCTCAGAACAGCTTTTTGTTATTGTATCACCATAATATAGCCAACTTTGAGATGAAGATAACCCTAAAAGATCTCTAAATAAATAATCTTTTGAAGGAAATTCGGTGTTAAATGTTCCATCGAATTCAGTTCTTTGTTTTTTCAAATCCTTATATTTTGATTTATAATGTTGAAATTTATCACGTATTGTTTTTTTATCCCATTGTTCCTGTTTTGACTTTGCATAATGAAACATTAATGACTTAAAATACAATCCCTGTTGATTTATACCACTTCTAAGTGTTTTGTAAAAATAATCGAGATACAAAAACACTTCTTTAAAATAAGCTCTATTTATTTCAATCGCAATTTCTTTAGAAAGCTCTATTTCAAAACTATACTTGCTTTTCAGTACAGGATCACCATCAGATATAGGATAAAAACTTCCAAATCCTTTGCTTTGTCTTGTTCCAAAATTTGTTGTAATAAAAAAATCATTCAGTTGGCTTTTTATATATTCTCGTAAATCAACTTTTAATGTAAATATGTTTATAGTTATCCCTTGGGGATAATAAACCATTTCTTTTAGGTTATTGTCATCTCCCATATTCCCAAAAAACATAGGGAAATTATCAAAGACAGGTTTTCCCTTTTGGTTTATTCGACCTGTATCAATCGAAAAACTGAAAATTTCTTTATCACCTATTGGAGTAAAGTGAAGTTTATAATCTAATGCGTCAACATCTTCATTTGCAATAAGCCAGCCTTTGTCTTGAACAATTTTTCGGCCTCCTATTCTTTTAATTATAAACTTATCCAACTTCGGTTTTACCTCGCTTGCTCGTAAAGTTGCTCCTTCCTGATCATGCTGGAAATGTATCAGGGGAGTGTGTTGTTTTAATATTACTGTTAATTTTTGCATGGTATTTCGTTTATAAATTATCAAATACTTGTTTTAGGTAATTTTCGGTATTTTTTTTGCTTATTCTATACCAGATATCCGAGATCATAGGACTAACCTGGGTTCTAAAATTATAAATTGTATTCTGAATATCTCTGAGTTCAGATTCGGAAGGAATAGACTGCTTTAACTTGTATTTATTTAGAAGATCCAAAACATAATGAATCACATTTGCTTCTTTTTCTATCATATCTTTTTGACCGGATATATTTTTGGCTAAATATGTAATTGCAGGTGATATAATGATCAGCATTTTTATCCACTCCTGAAAATTATTTATATGGCATAGAAAAAGATAGAGTAGTATTACTAAAAGCAAAACAATAAAGGTAAATGCTCTAAATCCTTTCCGTTGCTTTTGATCCCATACTAAATTTATATACTGGCAGCGTAAAACAGCTATCTGGTGGGGAAATCCTATGATATATTTTTCCTCATACCAGTTTTTCATATCACTTTTCTTATATTTTGAAGCATATTTGTCGATCGTTTCTTGGTGTGGGAATACAGGTGTCAGGATTTTATTTTGAGGCAAATCAAATATCTCAATATCAAATTTTTCTTGAATATTAGCCCCGATAAGGGTTTTATTTTTTTGAATCTTATATAGAAAAATAATTGATAAAGATAGAATTAATGAAACAAAGGTAAATATATCAACATATTCATGCATTGATTTATTTAATATATATATGATAAAATAGGCGATAGCTGATAATGCTATTATAAAATCAATATACCCATATTTTTTTGCTTTAGTATAAGCCACTCGTTGTGCTTTTAATAACTGGAGGGCTTCCAATGTATTTTCTTTTTCTATGATATTGTTATCGTTCATAATAATATTTCTTAATTTATTGTATTTATTATTATTCATTTTCTGCTCTAAGTAATTATATGTGTATGAACCCGAATTAATATTCTTTTTCGCTACTTCATAATCTTTTGGAACTGTTTTAGGTGAAAGACTATTTGTTGAAATTACCTGATTCCGTATCAGATGAAGTTCCTTTTTAGCCTCAAAAATATTATTGTCACCAGAAAAATCCGTTTTCCAATTCTTACACTTTTTATAAATAGTATTGTATTCTTCCGCAAATCGTCTGTGGTTCATCGCCTTACCACTATAATCTTTGATTAATGGCCATAAAGTAATACATGCGCCTATAAGAGTTATAACATGGCTTATCCAATTATATTCAAAATTAATCCATAATGATATTGAAAACAATAAGCCGGATAATCCTATGAGTGTTATTATAAATCCCCAAAACAACAAAATATTATACAATCTGTCATTTCTTTCGGCTGCTGCATATTGAGTAGCTTTTGCATATTCAACATCTTCTGTATGTCTTTTTATTTCTTCTTCCAGTATAAAATAATAATCATTTGTTGTTGTTATTATTTCTAGACCTGTCAATTTGAATATAAGATAGTTGGCTTTTTCTCTAAAATTTTCAATTTGTTCTTTTGATATTTCAAAATACTGATCCCAGTCACTTAATGTTCCGATAATTTCCATAAAAATTATATCATCGCCAAGATTATCATTCAATTGAATTATGTTTCTTAATGCTTCCCGCGTACTTGAGTATGGAACGACTTCTTTTTTTAAGTTATAAAATATTGCCGAACGAACAGCTTTCCATAATTCAGAAGCAGATTCCCTGTATAGTTTTTTCTGCACTAATATATTGGCGGCATTTACTGTATCTTTTATCTTGTTTATCAATGCATTCATATCTCGATTCCATTTTTTCTTACATTATCTAAAAATTCCGATTCCCCCTTTAAATAAGCTTCTTCTTTGATAGGATATGCCGTTATCAAAACTCCAGAATCCAAAATAATTTTCTTAAGTATGGATGATATTTTTTTAGAATATTCATAACAATCAATGCTATCATTTACAACAATAACAAGATCAAGATCTTTCGCGCAATCAACATTCTCAACATTTTCCTTTTTACTGTTGGAACCAATACTCAACATTTTAATTGGAAGTGAAAAATCCAATACTCGTTCTTTAAATTCTTTTTTAGCTAATTCAAAATTGTTATTCATAATATTTATATCCAAAATATTCTTTACTTAATCTTATATTTCCCCAATCCATACACCAATTCATGTCCTACCCCCAACTCTTCCATAAATTTTAAAAGTGGTATATATTTTTTATAGTTACCTCTGAACGAAAGAGTGCCAATATACCCTTCCAGCGGAATTCTGGTTTCAGTTCTCTCTCTTATGGTACTTTGAAGGCTAACTTTTTTTATTTCTGCTGACTCCAGTATAAATTTCGTAGCATCATTTATATATTCTTCAATTTCTTCATCAATTTTTAATGCAGCCTCAAAATCATCAGGATGAGCATAAAGTATGTTCAATTTTGCAAAACGGTAAGCTGCTGTTCGTACCAACTGATAAAACGAAGGAAATGCATTTGATTTTTCTTGGAAACCGGGATTTTTTTTATCCTTATTTTTTTGTTTTATAAGGCAAACCGGTGATTCAAAAACAATATTAATTAATGATCTGGGTTTAATTGTATTATTTTCCTCAAAATCAGAAATATATACAGGGAATAAAAGTTGCCGGGTAAAATCTTCGTTTGTTGCAGCTACTATTCTTTTTCCCTTCGGTGATACTTCATAAATATCTAATAGTTCGAATTGCTTCATACCTAAACCGAAACCACGATTACACATGTACCGTAAAGATTCAATAAAATACTGAAAGTATTTTGCAACCGGACCTATAAGAACCAGAGAAAATGATATGATTTCGTTTTTTCTGACCAGGGTTTCTTCACTGGATATGTTTACAGGATGGTGTAAAAATAAATAATAAGGCAAGGGAAAACCTTTACTCAATTGCTTATATAATGGATGTTTTTCCTCTAATGTAAATCTATTTATATATTTATATAAAGAAATATTTTCCTCAGGAAGAAAAGTTTGTTCTGCCGCATAAAGTAAATTATTCCGTAAAACTGCACCTGTCCATGCATCAAAATTGGTATCTTCCGTGGCAACTACACGAATATACAAACGATGATAAAATAACGATATACTCACAATATTAAAATAAGAAAAATAATATAATACCTTACAAATATATATTATTTTTTTAACGATTTTCGCCAAATAGTATTAATTTTTAAAAGATAAAATACTATGTTCATATGGAAAAGGTAAACTAGTAAGTAAAATGTATCAGATCCGGATTTATCACCTGGAAATTATAGATCAACAATAAACAGTTATAAAAATTCCACTGTTTAACAATAATCTTTCTTATTTAATTTACCAATGATAGTTTAGTGCGCCTGGATTTATTATTTACACATAGATATGCCCGTTGTAAATATTTTGTATTTCAATATCTTTATTTTTGGTTTTGAGCTTTCAAATTTAAGCCCGCTTGAACGGAATATATTTTTTAATATAAAAATTGTTGAAAATAAGGTTATTGATCACCATTTTCATAGCGTACTCATATTTTATTTACTAAAACTATAGTGATTTTAAGGTAATTATTTCCTCCAGATCCCTCACAGGAGTTTTGCATAGCAAAACTCCTGTGAGGGACAAGTGCAATTACATATCTCAAATCATTTTATATTCAATCAAATACAATATCAATCACACAATTTATCAGTAAACAAAATACCCTGCAAATGATCAAATTCATGTTGAAAAATAACAGCATTAAAACCTGATTCTCTGCTGTAACCATCAAGACGTTCGCGAACAAGCTCCCCTTTTTCGTTATTATATTCTACATCTACCCACGGATATCTTACGGAATTTCCTGTAATTTCCGGTACAGATAAACAACCATCACCCTGAAAACAAATAGTTTCTTCCGGGTGATTAATTATTTTTGGATTAATAACTACGATAATCTCATTTTTTTCCGTATCCGATTTTTCAAGTAAAAAAATATTCCTGGGTATCCCAACTTGTGGTGCTGCAATACCAACTCCTTTCTCAACAATAAGAGTTTTTTTAAGTCGTTTTATAAACATTTCAAAATCAGGACTATCCCAATCATAGAAATCATGGCTTTTAGACCGCAATAAAATTGAATCCTGCAGATTTGTAGTTAACAAAACACGGAACGGAGTATATTCATCCGCTTCATTAATTATACTTTTCTCATTTTCAGAAAATTCATACTTTTGGCTACATGAAGACATAATAAATAAAGAAATTACGGTAATTAATAATAGTTTTTTCATTTTCACAAACAAATATTTAATTTGAAACCTGAATTGTTTTTATATCAATTGAATCATTAAAACTTTCAGGATCCAAATCGAACTTCAAAGCAAATAGTAAATAAACATAATAACGCTTCATTATTTTTTGGTTTCAATATTTAAGCTGATTTATATGATTTTATTTTGTAAATTTCCATTAATAAAACTGTCAATATTATCTCTCACAATATCTAATCTTTTAATCATTGCCTCTTTGGTAGCATAACCTATATGAGGGAGTAAAACAGTATTCGGAGCAGACAATATCGGATGATCTTCAGGTAAAGGAGGTTCCATTTCATATACATCGATCCCGGCACCGGCAATTTTACCGTCTTTAAGTAAATTAGCCAATACATTATAATCTATAATCTGTCCGCGGGCTGTGTTGATAATTACGGCTTCAGGTTTCATCTTTGAAAGTAATTCAATTCCTATCAAACCGACTGTTTCTTTAGTTGCAGGGAGATGGAGACTAATTATATCCGCTCCGGAAAAAACTTCATCTAATGGAAGATAAGAAATAAATCCCAAAGGTTTTTTAGTTCTGCTGTATGCAATTATTTTACATCCAAAATTGAAAAACATTTGAGCAACAGACAATCCAATCGCACCTGTTCCGACAACACCTACAGTTTTACCATAAAGCTCGGTCCCCAGATAATTATTTCGTCCTTTTAGTTCTCTTGTTTCAGAATCCATTTTCGGAATATTCCTTAAAAGACTTAATGTCACTCCCATAGTAAGTTCCATAACTGCTATAGTAGCATATCCCGAAGCATTACATACCGAAATTCCGTATTTTTTACAAGCGTCCAGATCAATATGATCAACACCGGTAAAAGCAACGTTTATAAGTTTAAGATTTTTACATCTCTCAATTATTCCGGAAGTTACAGGAATATTACTTATTGTAAGCACATCCGCATCTTCTGCCCTACGGACTATTTCATCCGGAGATTCATTACGGCCTGTGTAATATACAAACTCATTTCCTGATCTCTCAAAATGATCTTTTGTTTTCTGCAACAATACTTCATTTACTCCAAGAGGTTCAACGAACACTATTTTCATGCCCAATGTCTTTATATTTTCATCAAAAATAATGATTATATTTTGAAGTTCCGGAGATAAACAAAGTTTTCTTTTTAATCTTAAAAAAGCAATGCATGAATTACGTAAATTTTTAAATTACTGATAATGTTATAATTAAAGTTGAAAGGTATGTAATAAGGTATCAATTTCCTCCAAAGCCTTGGATGCTCCCATTTTTATATAAATATCAGTAATTGAATTTGTAAATTTAGACTCTTCAGGATTTATTTCTATAATTGTAGCTCCTGCTTTTTTTGCATAATGAGGAATATACGATGCAGGTTGTACATCACCTGTAGTGCCTATAACTATATGAACATCCGATCTCTTTGCTTCATCATATGAAATTTGTGCAGCAAGTTCGGGAATTGCTTCTCCGAAAAAAATAAAATCCGGCTTTAATAATCCTTCACAAGATCTACATACAGGATATTCTTCACTGATTCCGACTTCCTCAAGTTTAAATGATTTTCCACAGTTCAGACAAATAAACGAGTCTTTTGTCCCATGATATTCAACAACATTAATGCTGCCGGCATCCTTATGTAAATTATCAATATTCTGAGTAATTACGCATTTTACTATTCCTTTTTTTTCCCACCTGGCAAGTATATTGTGAGCAGCATTAGGTCTGGCATCCTGAAGAAAATCATAAAAAATAGCTTTCACCGCTTTCCATGCTTCATGTGGATTTTTCTTATATGTTCTCAACTCAAGCATACCGGGATCATATTTAGAATATACTCCTTCATTTCCACGAAATACCGGAATCCCACTTTCTTTTGAAATACCGGCACCGGTAAATACAGTTAAATACTTTGAATTTTTTATTATTTGCGAAACTTTATAAAGATTATCCATTACAAATTCTTCTATTAAGACTAGATGATTGTAGAGGTATAGTTATCATTTACATTAGTAGCCGAATCTTCTCTTATTGCTTTTCCCACAACATCTTCGAAAGCGCAAAATATCATACAGTATGTGGCAGGTGCTGTAAAGAATATCCCTATACCAAAAATAAGTAATCCTAAAATATTGATTAATCCGATCAATAGTACAAAACCAAAAACACTCCACCATTTTTTTGTAATTATTTTTCGGCTTGCTTCCATTGCATCCCAAAAATCATATCCTAAAAAAACTACAAATAAATTTGAAAATAAATAACCTACTGATAAATAGATACCTGGAATAATTAATAAAATAAGTCCTAATGTGATTAAAATGCTCGAAACAAGAGAAACCAGAAGTAAAGGGATAAAAAAGTTAAATCCTTTAAAGAACATTGAGAAATCAGGTCTTCTACCTCTCATTACTTCATTTGCAACTATAAAGATCCCGGCAACAAATACAGGAGATACCAAAGACGCAGGGACACTAAGAAAAACAATGGAAGAAGATATTCCCATTATTGCAACAATAATAAAAAAATATCCTATAAAACTTCCCATATTTTTCATAAAAAGGTCATAGCCGTCCCTTATATATTTTGATATGTTAAATTCATAGCCATTATTAATAAGATCCTGTAGCGCCTTGTTATTATTATCCATAATATTCATTTTTAAATCCGGGTCCAAAAATATAAAAAAATATAATCTGAAATAATAATTACTTACTTTTACATTGCTGCCAATAGCAGATTTATGTCTCTTGCATTTATATTGTTGCTTAAACCTATATGATGATCAGTAAGTACTCCATTGAAGATATATACCCCTTTACAAATTTCCGGACTCACTTTCAGAAAGTAATTTATGCTTCCGCATTCATGTAATTTTAAAAGGATTTGGGTCAGATTATTACTAATTGAATAAGAAGCTGTTCTTGCAACCCTTGATGCAATATTAGGAACACAATAGTGCATGACTCCATGCCTTGTAAAAACAGGATTTTTATGTGTTGTAGGCCTGCTGGTCTCAACTATGCCTCCCTGGTCAATACTGATATCTATTATTATGGAATTCTTTTTCATTTGCATGACCATTTCTTCTGTCACAACAACTTTAGAAGATCCGGAATTGCTCCTTATCGCACCGATAACAACATCTGCCGTCTTAAGTGAAGACATAAGGATTTTACTATGAATTGTTGATGTAAATACTTTTGTACCAAGACATTCCTGCAATCTTGATAAATTTGACAATGAGTTATCAAAAACTTTTACCATTGCTCCTAGCGAACATGCTGTCTGTGCAGCACATGTACCTGCTGTTCCGGCTCCTACAATAACAACTTCCGTAGGGGAAACTCCCAATACTCCTCCCAACATTTCTCCTTTTCCTTTATGAATATTGCTAAGATACTCGGCAGCGATCAATATTGAAGACTTTCCTGCTATTTCACTCATTGAGCGTACTATCGGATTGGAGCCTGATTCATCCTGAATCGAACCAAAAGCTATTGCAGTAACTTTCTTATTTATCAATTTCAAAAAATATTCTTTTTCCTGATAATTAGAAAGCAAAGAAGTTATAAGTACTTGATTTTGAGTCAAAAGATCTATTTCATCAAGTGTTAATGGAAAAATTTTCAAAATAATATCGCATTTAAAAACTTCTTCTTTTACAGGTGTAATTACTGCACCGCTTTCCGCATACTGGGAGTCTGTAAAGTTTGCGCCTTTACCTGCATTTTTTTCAATAATTATCTCAAAACCCTCTTTCTTTAATTGCTCTACCGCCAAAGGAGCAAGAGGCACACGATACTCATTCCCACTGTTGTCGGCAGGTATCCCTATTTTATATTTACGACTTTCCAGTGTTATCTCCAGAAGTTCTTCCTGCGGAAAAAGTAAAGAATTATGAATAAATATTCCTTGTTTATCCAATGGGGTCATACACAAAAATTTTAATTTGCAATATAGTCAAAAAATTTATATATTTGATTATCTAAATATTTAAAAAATACCATATCGTTATGTTAATTTCTTATCTATAAACAATAATCAATCTGGTTATCAATCAATTAAGTAATTATATATAACATTAATACTTATAAAATAAACCTTTGTACTCAAAAATAGTCAAACTCTCACTATTTAATGGCAAAAGATATAATAATATTTTTAATTCACTAATAATCAGATATAAACCTATAATAAATTAATCCAAAACATAAGAATTAAAATCATTAAGAGTTTTATAAATTCCACATTGATTTTCAAGAAATTATTCATTTATTTTGGATTTATTAAATTTTTTTATTATTTTTGCAAAGCTTTTTGGGATATAAGTATAAAAGTCAGGGGGCCAAAGTCCCCTGTTTTATTAGAAATAAATGATAACAAAAGAAACGGTAGATAGACTTACTGAACAGGTTTTATCAGAAACTCAGTTTATTGTTGACACAAAAATCAGCAATAAAAATGAAATCTTTGTTTTCATTGACGATATGAATGGGCTTACTATAGAAGAATGTAAAAGGATAAGTCGTTTCATAGAATCTCAGCTTGACAGGGAAAACGAAGATTTTTTACTGGAAGTCAGTTCTCCAGGTCTGACAAATCCTTTTAAAGTAAAAAAACAATACATAAAGAATATCGGTAAGGAAATCGAAATAGTATTAACAGACGGAGAAAAAATAAGCGGCAAGTTAACTGATGTTAATGACAGTAATATAATAGTTGAAACTACCGAAATAAAAAAAATAGAAAATAAAAAGCAAGAAGTAAAAGAACAACAAAAAATAGATTTTACTAATATAAAAACAGCAAAAAATATTATATCGTTTAAGTAAATAATACAAACTATGGAGTTGCAAAATAATCTTATCGACACCTTTGCGGAATTCAAAGAATTAAAAAATATTGATCGCCCTACCATGATTGGCGTTCTAAAAGACGTATTTACATCAACTTTATCAAAACTATTTGGCGAAGACAGTAAATTTGATGTAATTGTCAACGATTCCAATGGAGATATTGAAATATGGCGTTCGCGGGTAGTTGTAGATGACGATGAGTTTGTTGATGAATACACTCAGATATCTTTATCGGAAGCACAAAAAATAGATGAAGATTTTGAGGTAGGAGAAGAATATTCGGATGAAATAAAACTTGAAAATTTCGGACGCAGGGCAATTCTGGCATTAAAACAAAACCTGCAGGCAAAAATTCTTGAACGGGAAAAAGATAATGTTTACTTAAAATACAAAGATAAAGTCGGTGAAATTATTGTTGGTGAAATTTATCAGATCTGGAAACGTGAAATTCTTGTGCTTGATGACGAAGGAACAGAATTGATATTACCAAAATCCGAACAAATACCAAACGATCGTTACCGTAAAGGAGATACATTAAGAGCTGTGGTTTTAAGTGTTGAATTAAGAAATGGAACTCCTTATATAAAACTTTCACGTACTGCCCCTGTTTTTCTGGAACGGCTTTTTGAATTGGAAATTCCGGAAATATTAGACGGTTTGATTACAATCAAAAAAATTGTAAGAATGCCGGGAGAAAGAGCAAAAGTCGCTGTTGAATCTTATGATGAAAGAGTAGATCCTGTAGGAGCATGTGTAGGTATGAAGGGTAGCAGAATACACGGTATCGTACGTGAATTACACAACGAAAATATCGATATAATAAACTATACCACAAATACACAACTTTACATTCAAAGAGCATTAAGCCCCGCAAAAATATCCTCAATAAAAATAAATCAGGTTGAAAAGAAAGCTGATGTTTATTTAAATCCGGATCAGGTATCTCTGGCTATAGGAAAAGGCGGGTTAAATATAAAACTGGCAAGTCAGCTGGTAGGATACACAATCGATGTTTACAGAGAAGTTAATGAAGATGAAGATGATGTCGATCTCGATGAATTCTCAGATGAAATAGAAACATGGATAATTGACGAATTAAAATCAATTGGCTGTGACACAGCAAGAAGTGTCCTCGATCTTAATGTTGAAGAACTGGAAAAACGTACTGACCTTGAAGAAGAGACAATTCAGGAAGTAATTAAAATATTAAAAGCAGAATTTGAATAAAAGAGAATTAAATTTCACCAGCCAATAATTATTAATTAGAATGGTGAAAATTAATAATTTAGAATGGTGAAAATTAATAATTGAAAAAACAGAAAGAAACGAAAATTAAAAACATGGCTTTAGACGGTAAACCAAAAAGACTCAGTATCGTTGCAAGAGATTTGAATGTTGCAACTTCAACCATCATTCAGTTTCTTGGAGAAAAAGGTTATACAGTTGAGAACAATCCAAATGCAAAAGTTCCATCAGAATATTTGGAATTGTTAGATGAAAAATTTAAGGATGATAAATCCTTGAAAGAAAAAGCTATAAAAAATTCTGAAATAGCAAAAGAAACCAAGGAGAAAAATATTTCAATTGAAAAACAGGCAAAAGCTGAAAAGACTACAAAAACCAAGAAAGATGAATCTGAGGATGTTGTCGATGAAACAGCTATTGAAACAGAGACAATTGAGGCAAAAAAAGAAAAATCTGTCGTAGAAAGTCATATAGAAACAGAAGAAATTCAGGAAAAAAATCCTAAAAAAGCTAAACACGAAATCATTCCGATTGACGAAGATAAGCTTGAATTTGCTGAAGGTGAAGGACCTAAAGTATTAGGAACTATCAATCTTGACGAAATAAATTCGAAAACAAGACCTAAACGCAAAACAAAAGAAGAAAAAGAAACAGAAAGACGACAGAAAGAAGAAGAAATAAAAGCACAAAAAGAAGAACATAAGAAAAAACAAAAAGCTTTAAAAGAAGAACAAAAAGAAAAAGTTCAAAAAGAGAAGATTCAAAAAGCAACAAAGGAAAATAATAGAAAAATAGAAAAAGAACAGAAAGTAATTGAACCTGTTGAGAAAATAACAGAAAAAACAGAAAAAATAAAACAGCCTGAAATCGCACCCAAAGATGAAAAAGAAGAAGAAGTTTTCATTGCTACACAGGTTGAAAAACTTACCGGTCCTAATGTTGTCGGAAAAATTGATATTGATAATTATCTGAAACGCCAGGAAGAATCTGAAAAGAAAAAACAACAGGCAAAAGAAGAAAGACAAAAAATCCGCGAAAAAGAAAAAGAAGAGAAAAAAGCAAAAAGGAAACGGATAAAAAAAGTAAAAGTAAATATTACCGACAATGCGAATAAAGAAACTACTGAGAGTCGTAAGAAAAAACTAATTAAAAAACCTCAGCAAAAAGCAAAAAAACCGGAAATAGATGAAGAAGATGTACAAAAACAAATAAAAGAAACTCTTGCCAGGTTGACACAACCTAAGCAGAAATCCAAAACTTCTAAACACAGAAGAGAAAAACGGGATTTGGTTTCGTTAAAACGTCAGGAAGAAATCGAAAAGATTGAAGCTGAAAGAAATATAATCAAAGTTACAGAATTTGTATCTGTAAATGAGTTGGCAACAATGATGAACGTACCGGTAACAAATCTGATCGGAACATTCATGAGCCTTGGTTTATTTGTTTCCATAAATCAACGTCTTGATGCCGAAACAATGGCATTAGTTGCCGATGAATATGGATATAAAGTAGAATTTGTAAGTGCAGAAGTATTGAACGAAATACCTGAAGTTGAAGATGACCCTGAAGATATGGAACATCGTCCGCCTATTGTAACGGTTATGGGACACGTCGACCATGGAAAAACAAAACTTCTGGACCAGGTTCGTCATACAAATGTTGTTTCTGGCGAAGCCGGTGGAATAACACAACATATCGGAGCTTACAGCGTAACTCTCGAAGACGGAAGACAAATAACATTCCTTGATACTCCGGGACACGAAGCATTTACCGCTATGCGTGCCAGAGGAGCACAAATAACAGATGTTGCCATTATTGTAATTGCAGCAGATGACAGCATAATGCCTCAGACAGTAGAGGCAATAAATCATGCCTCTGCAGCGGGAGTTCCTATAGTTTTCGCTATAAATAAAATAGATAAACCTACTGCTAACCCGGATAAAATTCGTGAAGCATTGTCTGCTATGAATTATCTGGTAGAAGAATGGGGAGGAAAATATCAATCACAGGAAATTTCAGCAAAACAAAGAATAAATATTGAAGAATTACTTGAAAAAGTATTGCTCGAAGCAGAAATATTGGATTTAAAAGCAAATCCCGACAAAAATGCTGTCGGTACAGTCATAGAATCCTCACTTGATAAAGGAAGAGGTTATGTAGCAACCCTACTTGTACAGTCAGGAACACTTAAAGTCGGAGATATTCTGCTTGCAGGTTGCCAGACAGGTAGAGTCAAAGCTATGTATAATGAAAGAGGACAAAAAATTGATGCGGCAGGTCCTTCAATGCCAGTATTAGTTTTAGGGCTTAACGGTGCACCGCAGGCAGGCGACAAGTTTAATGTTATGGACTCTGACGCAGAAGCCCGTAATCTTGCAAACAAAAGATTACAGTTGCAACGTGAACAAGGACTAAGGACACAAAAACATATAACTCTTGATGAAATAGGCAGACGTCTTGCACTTGGTAATTTCAACGAAATCAACCTTATAGTAAAAGGTGATGTTGACGGTTCCGTGGAAGCACTTTCCGATTCACTTATAAAACTATCTACAGATAATTTTGCTGTAAATATTATACATAAAGCCGTAGGACAGATTTCAGAATCTGATATTATGTTGGCAACAGCATCCAACGCCATTATAGTCGGATTCCAGGTAAGACCGTCAGCTTCAGCAAGAAAGCTGGCAGAAAAAGAAGAAATCGAAATTCGTTTATATTCAATTATTTATGATGCCATAAACGAAATAAGAGATGCAATGGAAGGTATGCTTTCTCCTACAGTTAAAGAAAACATCACAGGAACGGCAGAAATTAGGGAAACCTTTAAAATAACAAAAGTCGGAACTATTGCCGGATGTTTTGTCACTGACGGAAAAATCTACCGTAAGTCTAAAGTCAGGGTTATACGGGACGGTATAGTAATATATACCGGAGATCTCGGAAGCCTGAAACGTTTTAAAGATGATGCCAAAGAAGTTGTTGCCGGACTGGAATGTGGTTTAAACATTGAAAAATTCAACGATATTAAAGTCGGGGATATAATAGAAGCTTTTGAAGAAATAGAAGTAAAACAAACGCTTTAATTGAATATTATTAAAGTAAAAGTTTATTAATTACTTTAAACTTATAATTCAATGCTCAGAATTGGCAATGCAGAGTTTGAAGATAAGCCTGTCTTTCTTGCTCCAATGGAAGACATAACAGATCCGTCTTTCAGGTACATGTGTAAAAAATTCGGAGCTGACCTTATGTTCACAGAATTTATTTCTTCGGATGGATTAATCAGAGATGCAAAAAAAAGTATTCAGAAATTAGATATTTTCGATTACGAAAGACCTGTAGGAATACAGATCTACGGACATATTCCCGAAGCTATGCAACAGGCAGCCGAAGTTGTAAACAGTGCTTGTCCCGATTTATTAGACATAAACTATGGTTGTCCTGTAAAAAAAATCGCAACACGTGGAGCAGGTTCCGGAATGATGAAAGATCTGCCTCTAATGAGAGACATAACCGAAAGAGTAGTAAAAACATCAAAATTTCCTGTTACCGCTAAAACAAGACTTGGCTGGGACAGTGAAAATCTGAATGTTCAGGACGTTGCACTCTTACTACAGGATTGCGGAATTCAAGCTCTAACAATACATGGAAGAACACGTGCCCAAATGTATAAAGGAGAAGCCGACTGGACTCTTATCGGAAAAATAAAAAACGATCCGCAGATAAAAATCCCAATTATTGGCAACGGAGATATCACTAATGGTAAAGTTGCTGCCGGATGTTTCGAAAAATTTGGTGTGGATGCAATTATGATAGGACGTGCTGCTATAGGAAAGCCATGGATATTTAAAGAAGTCAAACACTTTCTTAAAACAGGTGAAGAATTGCCACAGCCAGGTGTACTTGAAAGAATAGAATTTGCCAGAGAACACCTTCAAAAATCTATAGAATATAAGGAAGATAAACGAGGAATCTACGAAATGAGAAGACATTTCAATCTTTATTTTAAAGGGATTCCTAATTTTAAGGAAACACGTTTAAAATTACTGACCGCTCAGACTGTAGAAGAAATTAAAATTTTACTCGATTATATAGAAGATAAATTTGGAAACTCTTATATTGAAATACCTGATACTGAATATATAATTTAAAAAAACCTCTCTTTAATCCTTCTACAAATTTTTATCTCAGGACAAAATAAACCCATTAAAGTTAAGTTATCTTACCATTCTGTTTTTGATATATACTTACTATAGTTTAATTTATATCTCAAAAATTTTAACAAAATTTTAAATTATTTAAGTATTTAAATACTTAAATAATTATTATCTTTGTACATATTGAACAAATGAAATAAATACTGGTTAAATAAAATGAAGTTAAAAATAAATAAAATAAAATATTATGGAAGAAAATAATGTTATAACAATGCCTAGAATAGGCGATCCTGCACCACAATTTACAGCAGATACAACACAAGGAAAAATAAATTTTCCGGCAGATTACAAAGGAAGTTGGGCAATTTTATTCAGTCACCCTTCAGATTTTACTCCTGTTTGTACATCAGAA
This sequence comes from Bacteroidales bacterium, assembly GCA_031275085.1. Classification (GTDB taxonomy): domain Bacteria; phylum Bacteroidota; class Bacteroidia; order Bacteroidales; family ML635J-15; genus Bact-19. The sequence continues at coordinate 52,738 of JAISPG010000078.1, forward strand.
TTTATGGCATTCGGAAATATGAATGAAAAATTTGAGAAAGCAGGTTGCAAATTAGTAGGTCTTTCAGTTGATGGCTTATCAAGTCATATTGCATGGTTAAGAACAATCAAAGAAAAAATTGAATTTAAAGGAATGAAAAATATTGAAATAAAATTTCCTTTAATTGATGATATTTCTATGAATGTTGCAAAAAAATATGGAATGATTCAACCTGGCGAAAGTACTACAAAAGCAGTAAGAGCAGTATTTTTCGTAGATCCTGAAGGTATAATAAGAGCAATTATTTATTATCCTTTAAGTCTTGGTCGTAACTTCGATGAATTATACCGTGCATTAATAGCTATGAAAACTGCTGATGAATTTAGTGTTGCCACCCCGGCAGACTGGAATCCCGGCGATGATGTAATAGTTCCGGCTCCCGGAACCTGTAACGGAGCAAAAGAAAGAATGGAAGATAAATCTGTTGATTGTAAAGACTGGTTCTTCTGTTTGAAGAAAATTGATAAACAAACTATTTTGGATAAAGTTGTAAAAAAATAACTTTCATTTTCACAATAACAAAAACCGGGAAATCTTTCCTGGTTTTTTTTATTATCATTAACAATCAGGCTTTCTTCCTGGCCTTACATTATTTTTCCTCTTTTTCTCTTACCCGGTTCTTCAAAACAACTTTAAGATTAAGGAAGTTTGATTTTTATTGTTTCAAAAGCAATTATGAAATTCTGCACTTTACTTATTACATTTATATAATAAAAACCATATTTTATATAAAATTATTTTGCAAAATATTTAATTTTTAACATAAATATAAACAATCATAATGTTTATATAAAAACAAAAACTGATCCTTTAAAATATTACATTTATTTCTTAAAAATAAAAAATACGGCAAGTATCAGAAAAATAAATCCTATAAAATGATTTAAGCGAAATTGTTCTGTTTTAAAGAATACCAATGAGAAAATCACAAATACTACGAGTGTTATAACTTCCTGAAGGACTTTTAATTCAACCAAAGAAAAAGGTCCTCCGTTTCCTTTAAAGCCTATACGGTTTGCCGGAACCTGGAAAAAATATTCAAATAAGGCTATACCCCAACTTATAAGAATAACTCCAATTAACGATATTTTTGAAAACCTTGGAATTTCATGGAATTTCAAATGCCCATACCATGCAAAAGTCATGAAAGTATTAGACAATATAAGTAATAAAATAGTATATAATCCTTTCATAGCAATAATTATTATATGGATTTATGTTTTTTATTTAATATACTCCTTAGCCTGTGTTAAAGCATCATTGAAATTGTCAAAAATATTGTCCTTTCCTATCAAATCGGAAAGTCCGCTTTTATCAAGTTCTTTTTTTACATTTGGCTGCACGCCGGATAAAATAATATTTTTGTCTTTGGATCTTAATGACCTTATAGCTTCTTTGAAATTATGAATCCCGGTTTCGTCAATAAACGGAACATGGCGCATCCTGATTATCAATACCACAGTTGATGATGAATGTCCTTTAAGCACTTCGCTATAGTGTTTTGCTGCTCCGAAAAAGAAAGGACCGCTTATTTCATAAATTTCAATTTCTTTCGGTAAAGAGCCATAATTTTCTACAATAGAAGAATCTTTCTCACGCAGAATAGCTTGTCCGTTGTCTGCCATTCTTTTCATAAATAGAATAGCTGATAACACAATCCCTATTTGTATAGCAACTGTAAGATCAATAAGAACTGTCAATAAAAATGTAGTTAAAAGGATAATAATATCGAATGCCGAACCTTTAAGAATTGATACAAATGACCTCCATTCGCTCATATTATAAGCTACAACAATCAAAATCCCGGCAAGGCAGGACATCGGTATTAACTTTGCCCATTTGCCAAAAAACAGCATAATAAATAATAAAGTAACTGCATGAATCATTCCGGCAACCGGGGTTCTTCCTCCGTTTTTTATATTGGTAGCTGTCCGGGCAATTGCTCCCGTAGCAGGAATTCCACCAAACAAAGGTGTAACAATATTTGCAATTCCCTGTGCAATTAATTCTGTATTACTTTTGTGGTTACTTCCTATCATTCCGTCTGCAACAACTGCTGAAAGCAGCGATTCTATCGCTCCCAGTAAGGCAATTGTTAATGCCGGAGAAAAATATACCTGAATATTGTCCCAATCTATTGATGGAATTTCAAATGTAAACTTACCGGATATTTCGCCAAATAATGTTTCTATGGTATCAACAGGTAATTTGAAAGCTGTAACTATTACAGTTATCACTATAATTGCAACAAAAGATCCCGGTATTTTATTTGTAATACGGTTAAAAAGTAAACTTATTAATATTGTCGCAACAGTAATTATTATAGCAACATAATTTACTGTATCGAATGAGCTAAGATATGTTTTCCATTTTCCTATAAAATCTGCTGGGACTTCATTAATCTGTAATCCGAATGCATCCGGTATCTGGGTGGAAAAAATGATAAGGGCAATACCACTGGTAAATCCTACAATTAAAGGGTGTGGTATAAATCTTAATAAAGATCCTAATCTCAATAGACCGAAAATTATTAAAATAATACCGGCCATAACTGTGGATATTATCAAGCCGTCAATTCCATATTGTGAAACAATTCCGAAAACTATAACCACAAAAGCTCCGGTAGGCCCTCCTATTTGTACACGACTCCCACCTAAAAAAGAAATAATAAATCCTGCAATTATTGCAGTGATCAGCCCTTTTTCAGGAGAAACTCCTGATGCTACAGCGAACGCAATAGCTAATGGTAATGCAACAATACCTACAATTATTCCGGCAAATAAATCTTTACTGAATTGTTGTTTTGTGTAACCTTCTTTCAATACACTGAAAAACTCAGGTTTAAAAATTTCTTTCATAGCAATATAACAAAATCGGGTTTATAATTATTAAAAGGATCTACAATTTATATTGTTCACATCTAATTATATTTTTCAATTGTTTTTATTTTCTGAGCTCAAAATTTTCTCCGAGGTAAACTTTTCTCACTTGCTCATCATTACTGAGATCTTCTGCTGATCCGCTCTTTAAAATTTTACCTTCAAAAAGCAAATAAGCTCTGTCGGTAATTGTGAGAGTTTCATGAACATTATGGTCGGTAATTAAGACACCAATATTTCTGTCTTTCAGATGGGTTACGATTTGTTGGATATCTTCCACTGCAATTGGATCAACTCCGGCAAACGGCTCATCCAATAAAATAAATTTAGGATCTATTGCCAGCGCGCGTGCTATTTCTGTTCTTCTCCTTTCTCCGCCGGAAAGCTGAAAGCCTTTACTTTTTCTGATATGATTAAGCCTGAACTCATCAAGTAATTGTGCAGTTTTTCTTGCCTGCTCTTTTTTACTGAGTTTGGTCATTTCAAGTATCGCTTTTATATTATCTTCTACCGAAAGCTTCTGAAAAACAGACTCTTCCTGCGCCAGATAACCTATACCTTTTCTTGCCCGTTTATATATTGGTTCCTCTGTTATTTCAATATCATCAAGGAATATTTTACCATCGTTAGGTTTTATCAGTCCCACTATCATATAAAAAGTAGTAGTTTTACCGGCACCGTTCGGACCTAAAAGTCCGACAATTTCACCCTGGTTCACTTCCACACTTACACCTTTTACGACTGTGCGTTTTCCATATTTTTTGATAAGATGTTCAGTGTATAGTTTCATTAATCTTTTTTTTGCAAATATAAGGTTTTAAAAAAGGAAATGAAAAAAGAATTTTTGATAAATATAAAAGACATTAAATTATTTGATTTAATTTTGAATAACTTTCAATAAAGAAGACAAAGAATACATACGTTAAATAAATTCTTGCCCTCTTTAAAAACACTTTTTCTATTTAAAACGGAAACATATACGGAAACAAAAAAGCCTAACTAATTGATAGTTAGGCTTGGTTCGTCGGGGTGGCAGGATTCGAACCTGCGACCCCCTGCTCCCAAAGCAGGTGCGCTAACCGGACTGCGCTACACCCCGAAATATTTTACAAATTGTTTTTAGAACTTTCCCAAATGGGACTGCAAAGATAATATCAATTATTATATTTTAAAACTTTTTTTCAAAAAATTTAAATTATAATTCAATTTCGATAAATCATTCTTATGTAAATATTACGATATATTATACAAAGCACATTATTCAATCTACAAATATCTTTAGCCTATCCCCTGCTTTCAGGCTGTATTTTTCGTCTAATCCGTTCCAGCGGAGGATATCTTTTATCGAACATTCATTGTTTAATGCCAGCCTGAATAAAGTATCACCGGCAACAACCGTATGAAAAACATAATTAGTTCGTTCGTTTGCAGTGTTTTTATATTCTATTTTTACAGAATCTACCGAATTTGATTGCGATTCGAGAATTTTCCCTTTATTTTCAATAAAAGAATACATAACATTGTTAGGTAAAACAAGTGGATATTTTTTTCCGTCTTTTGGTATAAAAGAATGTTTAAAAGTAGGATTCAAGGATTTGATAAGCTCAAGGTCAGAATTTGTGATTTCAGCAATATTCTTCAAATATAAAGGACCTTCTACAAAAATAGTATCTGCCTTTACTGCTTCAAAAAAGCATGAATCCGGAAAGATATTATGTGCCGAATGATACTCCATAAGATAGTTCATTGCAATGAATGCCGGAACATAATTCTGCATTTGATCGGTAAGATAAGGCCTTAACTCCCAGTAATTAGTTTTTCCTCCGCTTAAGGCAATAGCCTTTGTCAAAGTTCCGGGACCGCCGTTATATGCTGCAAGAGCAAGCTGCCAATCTCCAAAAGTCTGGTATAAATATTTTAAATACTGACATGCTGCATCTGTAGATTTATAAACATCTCTGCGCTCATCAATATATGAAGTTATTTTCATTCCGAAAATATCAGCAGTCGGCTTCATAAATTGCCAAAGCCCAACAGCACCCGATTTTGATATGGCTGTAGGATCAAGAGCCGACTCCACAGCTGCCAGATATTTTAATTCCAGAGGTAAATTATATTTATCCAGATATTCCTCAAAAATAGGAAAATAATATGCCGATTTTGAAATTATTGATTTTAACTTTTCCCTGTTCCTTACTCCGTAAGCATCAATATATTTCTGGACATGTTCATTATATTCAAGTTTTATTGGAGTAAGTTCGTTAAGATTATCAATCCTTTTTTCATATATATAAGCAGGATATACCGGAATTTTTATATCCTTCAGACTGTCGGGCAAATTGGATACAGGTTGCCACCATATATTAACCGAATCATACAATGTGTTTAACGAATGGGTTATACTGGCATGATCCGGGGCAGATGACTCTTTGGAAGATTCATTATTTTTATTTTCGTTACTTCCGTGCACATTTAGTATAACACCGACAACAAAGAAAAAAGAAAACAAAATCCGCATAAAAATTATTTATTTACAAAATTCATAAACAAATTTCATACTTTTTATAGTTACTACCTGTTTTTTTTAACTTATATATGTTAATTTTAAATTAATCCTGCATAAAAAGAAAATAATTATGTATATTATCTTTACATAATATTGTTTGTAATGTATACTTTTTAAAATATAATATTGATAACAACAACTAAATATACAATAAAAATATGAAAAAAAAAGTAATTTATATAACTATTACAATAATTATATTAATTATTATGATAATAATCTATTTTTTATGGAATAAAGCCGATACCATAAAAAAATATGACCTTTTCGAAGCCATACCCACTAATTCGATGCTTATTGCAGATATAAAAGATTCTGAAACGCTTTTAAAGAAACTTGAAAATGAAAATGAGATATCTAAAAGCCTTTTTCATATCTCGGGGGTTGATTCAGAAAATTCACTTTTACATATTCTGGATAGCATCAACAATATCGAAGGTCTGCAAACAAAAATACTAAAGTCACGTATATTATATTCCGTTTGCATTGAAGGGACATCCATACAGCAAATATGTATTCTAAACATTCCTGATAATCAGAAAGAAAAGAAATTTACAGCAACCTTTACAGAAGAACTTAAAAAGATCGGATCTTTAAAAAGCCGTATATATAACGAAGTTGAAATAACAGAATTCACTACTAAAAATAATAAAAAAGTACATTTTTTCATAAAAAATAATATTTTAGCTTTTAGTTTTTCTTCAAAGTCAATAGAAAATTCAATTGAAGCATTAAAAAATACTGAAAATTCAATTCTTTCCGAAAAGGGATTAAAGAACATAAGATCAACTGCCGGAAAAAATGAAATGGCAAATCTGTATGTTAACATAAAAAAAGTCCCCGGCTTGGTTGCTAATTTGATAAATCCTGAGAAAAGTGATGAATTAAAGAACTTTAAGCATTTTTCAGGATGGACGGAACTGGACCTCAATATTACCGGCGACCGTCTGAATTTAAATGGTTTTATAAATAAAAATGATTCTATTCCCAACTTCGTAAATATTCCTGATTCTCAAAACCCGGTAGAAATAACATCATTGGAAGTTCTGCCGAATACAACCAGTTGTTATATTGCTTTTGCTTTCAACAACAAACAGGAATATGACAATAGCCTTACAGAATATCTTAAAGCTATTGGAAAAAACGACGAAAGGGAGCATAAAATCGAAAATCTTAAAAAAGTGTACGGTATAAATATAAAAAACATATTTTACCCTATGGTGGAAAACGAAATATGTTTTGCAGTTACCTCCATGCAGGAAAAAGACCTTTATTCAAATTCTTTTACGGTTTTTAATGTAAATTCTCAATCTGCAGCAAAACAGGAATTACAAAATATGATAGAAACTTTATCGAAGAAGTTGAATAAACCGGTGGATTCATTTACTGAAATTTTAAAAATAGATCAAAATACACAAATAGAATGTTTTGTATTTCCTTTTGAAGAATTACCGGAAATTTTGTTTGGTACTGCATTTAAGAAATGTACCGGAAAATATGTTTGTTGTATTAAAAACTTCGTAGTATTTGCAAATACAAAAGAAGCCCTGTTTAAATTCGTTTATGATGCAGTATTGAATAATACACTCAGCACCAGTATAGAACATAATTTATTTCTTGAACACTTCTCAGGTAAGTCAAACATGTTCCTGTATTTCTCATTTTTTAAAGGATTTGATATTTTTAAAGATCTGATGACCGACGAAATAGGAAAAAAACTGTTTGATGAGCGTGAATCTATATATAAACTCGGAGATTTTGGGTATCAGATAAACAAAAGTAAGGAAATGCTTTACAATAATATAGTTATAAAATATTCCGAAAATATAGAATTAAAATCCCAGACTTTGTGGGAAAGCCGTTTAGATACTGTTATTAGTATGAAACCATTCATAGTTATAAACCATGACAATAATGCAAAAGAAATTCTGGTACAGGACAGTCAGAATACTCTATACCTACTAAGCAGCAGCGGGCGTATTATATGGAAAATAAAACTGGATGAACAAATAATGGGAAAAGTTTATCAAATCGATTTTTACAAAAATAACAAGTTACAATATTTATTTTCTACCGTATCAAAAATCCATATAATAGACAGGCTTGGCAATTATATAGAAAAATACCCTCTTGAATTAAGAGAAAAAGCAACAGCACCTATGTCATTATTTGACTATGAAAATAATAAAAATTACAGGATAATAATTCCATGTGAGGATCAAAAAGTGTATTTATATGACCTGGAAGGCGTCCTAATTAAAGGATGGGACTTTGGGTCTACTGAAAATATTGTAAGAACAGATATTAATCATTACAGGATAAAAAAAGAAGACTATATTGTTTTTAATGATGATTATAAATCATATTTTTTATTGCGCAACGGAAGTTCCAAGTTGAATTTCGTTTCTAAATTCAGATTTTCAAAGAAAAATAATATCTGGCTTGATTCTTCAGTGAAAACACCTAATTTTGTTACGACAGATGAAAATGGAACTTTGAGATTCTTTAATACAAACGGAAAACAAGATTCTTTATTTATAAGAAAATTTTCGGCTGACCATACATTTGCATTAAAAGATGTGAATTGTGACGGTAAGAACGATTATGTTTTTTCTGATGGGAATAAATTGGAAGTTTATAATAATTCGAAAAAGCTGATCTTATCTTATGAATTTGAATCAGATATAACTTATGAACCTTCCTTTTATAGTTTTCCGGGAAATAAAATAATGATAGGGATTGTTTGTGCAGATACCGGGAAAATATATCTTATTGACAGTACCGGAAATATTTTTGATGGTTTTCCTTTACACGGAGCCTCCCGGTTTAGCATAGGGAATTTGAGCAGTGATAATAATACATTTAATCTTGTAGTTGGTGATTACAATAATTTATTATATAATTACGAAATAAAGTATTAATTGAGAATATAAAAGATGAAAGTTTTTACACATAATTCTCTGGTACTGTTTTTTTATATTGATTATTATTTTATGTCACCCTGCGTAAAGAATAATTTTAACATGGACAAATGAAACAAAAAGATTAAATATGATGGATATAATTGACAAGTCAGGTTATATTATTAATAACAGTGAAGGATTTATGTCATCAGGATATAAAAAGAAGTTTTTTCTATAAGATTTTAATAATATATACGATGATTTCGTATGTTAAACAAAAGTATACATAATTATATTTATTTTATAGGTTTATGTCTGATAGCCTTCTTTATGCCATTGTCGGAATACATGACAAGTGTTTCGCAATTCGTTATTATTGCAAACTTTTTACTTGAATTTGATTATAAAGAAAAGATCAGGAAATTGATTCGGAATAAAGATATAATAATATTTATGTTATTATTCTTTTCTTCGGTAATATGGTTATTGAATTCGGAGAATCTAACTTATGGATTAAAAGATATTCAGATAAAATTACCACTGCTTGCACTTCCTGTTATTATAGGCACTTCAGATGCCTTATCGGAGAAAAGGATAAATATTATTCTGTTAAGTTTTATAACGAGTGTATTTGTTAGCAGCTTTATAGGGATGTTGGTTTACTACAATGTTATTTTAAAAGCTATAGATACCGACAACATAAGAAATATATCTGTTTTTGTGAGCCATATAAGGCTTTCATTAATGATTTGTTTATCGATATTTGTCCTGGGATACTGGATTACAAAAAAAATAATAAGGAAAAAGATTCTGATTATCTTAAGTATTATTATAATGCTGTGGTTTGTTTTTTATCTTGGCCGCTCTGAAGTATTTACAGGACTTTTATCTTTTATAATAATACTGTTTCTTATTTTACTTTTTAAGGCTACCAAAGAAAAAAACAAAGTAAAAAAAGTTTTATATTTATTATTAGGAATCTCAGTACCTTTAACTACTCTTATATATTCAGGTATCCAAATCAATAATTTTTATACTCCCACAACTGTTCAGAATGTTTCATTATATACGGCCAAAGGGAATAAATACTATAACGATACTTGTTCATTTTTACTGGAAAACGGAAATTATATTTACAGAGATATGAGCAGGAAGGAACTTTTTGAAGAATGGTCTAAAAGGAGTGATTATGATCTTAAAGGAATGGATAAAAAAGGACAATATCTCTATAACAGTTTGATAAGATATTTGACATCCAAAGGACTTACCAAGGATTCGGAAGGGCTGGCTCAATTAACTGATAAAGATATAAGATATATTGAAAACGGGGAAACTAATTATAAATATGCAGAGCAAGACGGAATTGAAAAAAGGGCATATACAATCATATGGCAAATAGATGCTTATTTTAAAACGGGAGATCCCAGTGGGCATTCAATAACGCAACGTCTGGAATATCAAAAAGTCGGATTAAAACTGTTTTTTAATAATTTTTGGTTTGGAACAGGGACCGGAGATTTGGATGATGAGTTCAATAAAATATATGAAGAAACTGAAACTCCTCTGAATAAAGAATATTGGCATCGTGCTCATAACCAGTTATTGACTTTTTTTATCTGTTACGGGATTTTCGGAGGAATAATAGGTTTACTTGCCTGGTTTTATCCTGTAATAGTAAATTGGGATATTAAAAATTATTATTTTATAATATTTTTTATAATTGCAACATTATCAATGTTTTCGGATGACACATTAGAAACATCTACTGGCGTTGCATTCGTTGCATTTTTTTATTCTTTATTTTTATGGGGCAAGAAATAAAACATATACAAAACAAATAAAATTCACAGTTAGTATTAAAATTATTGAATGAGTAAAATGAACATTTTATGCAATACTAAGTTTTTCAATTAAAATTCAAAAAATAATGAATACGAAAGATTTTATGCAACTGGCTATTAATCTGGCAATTAATAGTATAGATAATGGTGGTGGTCCTTTTGGTGCTGTAATTGTTAAGGATGGTGAGATTATTTCCCAGTCTTCCAATAGTGTTACTCTTGATACTGATCCTACAGCTCATGCAGAGATAAATGCAATACGTAAAGCAGCAAAAAAACTTAATTCTTTTGACCTGAGCGGATGTGAGATATATTCTTCCTGTGAACCTTGTCCTATGTGTTTAGGAGCTATTTATTGGGCTAAAATTGAACATCTTTATTTTGGAGCTAATCAAAAAGATGCTGATGAAATAGGCTTTAGTGATGAATTTATTTATAAAGAAATTGAAAAGCCATACGAATATCGCAATCTTAAAACGGACAACATGATGAGGGAGGAAGCACTGGAAGCATTTAACAAGTGGAAGGATTTTGAAGGAAAAATTGAATATTAAATCAGTAATGAAACTTTCACCAGATTTTTTTAATCGTGATGTTCTGGATGTTGCTCCGGATCTTATCGGCAAAATACTGGTCAGAAAATTTGATGATAATACCGAATTAAGATTAAGAATAACGGAAACAGAAGCATACAGAGGTCAGGAAGATAAAGCATGCCATGCACATAAAGGCAGGACTCCCAGAACAGAAACAATGTTTATGGAATTCGGAACGATTTATATTTATCTTATATATGGTATGTACTGGATGCTGAATATTGTCACAGAAAAGGAAGAAATTCCCCAGGCTGTACTCATACGTGCATTAGAAGGATTTGATGGTCCGGGTAAACTTACACGTAAAATTAAAATCGACAAAACATTTAATAATACGCATATTTGTAATAATAATAATTTACATATAGAAGATGACGGATACATACCCGAAATTGTTACCGCTCCCAGAATAGGAATAGATTATGCGGGAAAGGAATGGATTGAAAAACCATGGAGATATATTGATAAAAATAGTCTCAGGAAATAATGAATAAATAAAATACCTATTCTATTTTACCAGCCCCAAAAATCAAATAGCCAACATTGCATCTCCATAGGTACCGAAACGATATTTTTCCTTAATTGCAACATCATATATATGCATTAATTCGTTATAACCGGTAAAAGCACCTACAGACATCATTAAGGTTGATTTTGGAAGATGAAAATTAGAAATCAGGGATGTTGGAACCATAACATCATATGGAGGAAAAATAAATTTATTTGTCCACCCGTCAAATGGTTTCAAATATCCGCTCGTAGTTACCGAGCTTTCCAATGTACGTAAAACTGTTGTTCCAACTGCACAAATATTTCTTTTCTGTTCTTTTGCATTATTTACAAGAGTAACTACTTCATCTCCAATAAATATTTGTTCAGAATCCATTTTATGTTTTGTAAGATCTTCAACATCAACATTACGAAAATTTCCTAATCCTACATGAAGTGTTACATATCCGAATTCTACTCCGATAATTTCCAGACGTTTAAGTAGTTCGCGGCTAAAATGCATACCAGCAGTAGGAGCAGCAACAGCACCTTCTTTTTGTGCAAATATAGTCTGATATCGGTCTTTATCTTCTTCTGTTACATCTCTTCTTATTATATGCGAAGGAAGTGGCGTTTCACCAATAGAATATAATATTTTCTTAAACTCATCATGGTCACAATCGCACAGGAACCTGATTGTCCTTCCACGTGAAGTTGTATTATCAATTACTTCGGCAACGAGTTCATCATTTTCACCAAAATATAATTTATTCCCCATTCTTATTTTGCGGGCAGGATCAACAAGGACATCCCATAAGCGTTGTTCTCTGTTCAACTCCCTCAATAAAAATACTTCTATACGGGCTCCGGTTTTTTCCTTATTTCCATACAACCTTGCGGGGAACACCTTAGTATCATTAAAAATCATTATATCTTTATCGTGAAAATAATCTTTAATATCTTTAAATATCTTATGTTCAATCTCTCCTGTTTTTTTGTTGAAAACCAATAATCTTGATTCATCCCTGTTAGGTGCTGGATATAAAGCGATAAGCTCTTCAGGCAAATTGAAACCAAACTGCGATAATTTCATGTTACTTTTTTTTATTTTGATTTGTCGTTATACTGAAAAAATTTCAAAATGTTACATTTTGTTTAAAAATTCTTCAAAATTTTTCATTTCTATTGCATTATCAATGGAATAATTTCCACTTTTAAGCCTACGAAGATAATACAAAAAAGCCCCGTTGTCAAGCTTTTTACCAAAATCATTTGCAAGAGATCTCACATAAGTTCCTTTACTACAGGTAATAATAAGGTTTACATATGGTATTAAAATTTTTTGTATGTTTATATTTGGTATGTTTATTTCACGTTTATCAAGCTTTATTTCTTTTCCTTTACGAGCATATTCATATGCACGTTTACCATTTATTTGTATTGCAGAATATATCGGAGGGGTCTGAAAACTTATACCTTCCATGGATTTTGCCGTATTTATTATCATCTCTTCTGTAATACAGCTATAGTCAAATTCTTCAGATATTTCTGTTTCCATATCGTATGATGGAGTTATAGCTCCAAGCCTGAAAACAGCTTCGTATTCTTTTTCTCCTTCCTGAATACTTTCAATTAATTTTGTTGCTTTTCCTGTACATATTATTAAAAGTCCTGTTGCCAGCGGGTCTAATGTGCCTGCATGACCAACTTTTATTTTATCTTTTCCAAGATAAGTACTGAGAAGGTTACGGATTTTTTTTACAATATCAAATGATGACCAGTCTTTTGGTTTATCTATAAGTAATATTTCGCCTGACTCAAAGTCGGGCTCTCTGTCAAAGTTAAAGAATTTATGCATTAGTTAAAGAAAAAGATGGATATTAATCCCATAATTAAACAATATACGGCAAACCATATAAGTTTTCCTTTTTTAACAATGTTAAGCATTATTTTACAGGCAAATAAACCTGATAAAAATGCAGAGCAAAATCCTATCAGCATTACACCAATAGATAAGCCTGATCCGGTAAAATCACCTCCTATAATATCAAGGAAGTTTTCTCCGAGAATAGGTATAAGCACCATCAAAAAAGAAAAAGTTGCAACTTCTGTTTTTTTGTTTCCTAATAATAGTCCTGTTGCTATTGTTGAGCCTGATCGTGAAATTCCCGGAATTACGGCAATAGCCTGAGCAATTCCTATAATAAAGGCATCTTTATAGCTTATATCTTTATTATTATTTCGTTTGAAAAAATATGTAAATGATAAAAGTACGGCAGTAACAATAAGCATAGCTCCTATGAAAGCAAGGTTTTCTCCTGAAAAAAGGCTTTTCACCTGGTCTTTAAAGAATATTCCTACAATAAGAACCGGGATCATTGATATGCAAATCTTAAAAACATATTTTGTTTCTTCATTATATTTAAATTTGAATAATCCCTGTAACAGTTTCAGGATTTCTTTCCAGAAAACAACTATAGTACTTAATACTGTTGCACCGTGAACAAGAATACTGAAATATATATTTTCTTCACCTTTTATGCCGAATAAATATTTCCCTATTTCAAGATGAGCACTACTGCTTACAGGTAAATATTCAGTTAGTCCCTGGATCAATCCAAGGATTAAAGCTTCCAACCAATCCATATGATTATTTTTTTGGTCTCCACATTATTGCGAAGATCTCTGTAATAAAACCTATAAGTAGTACAACCGGTGCAAGAGTAATTCTTCTGAAACTGAAAATTTCAGGATTAAAAACTTTTGGATCTGTACTTTTTCCTCCCGCCATTAAAAAGAATCCTAATATCATTATTCCAAATCCTATAGCCATTACAATGTAATTCTTTTTTTCCAGTACAAATCCTGTTTGAGGTTCTGCATCTTTAATTTTTTTTGCATCCATTTTATCGCTTTTAGCTTCTTTCATTATATTTTACTAATAATAGAGATTTACTGTTTTTAGTTTTAAATATTTATTTATTGAAAAATAGGTAGAAATAAAAGATAATAAAATTCCCAGTAATATAACTATAGCAAAAAGAGTGCCCATAGTTTTATAATCAAAGAAATTTATTATTTCTCCCATTTCTTTATTTATAAAATACATAATAACTGCTAATACTGCAATTGCCATAAGAGAACCGATAAATCCCTGTAACATTCCGGATCTGAGGAAAGGGCTTCTTATAAAATTCTTTTTTGCTCCAACTAATTTCATAGTGTTAATAGTAAACCGTTTGGAATATAGCATTAATCTTATGGTATTATTAAGAAGTGCAAAAGATATTATAAAAAGTATACCGCAAAAAAACAGTAAAATAACACTGGCTCTTTTTACATTAGTATTGATCTGGTGTATCAGGTTTTGTTGATAAGATATTTTGTCAATAATGTTTGTACTTTCAAGGAAAAATTTTTCAACATTTACAATACTATCCGGATTTGCATAATCTGATCTTAAATAAACATTAATTGTCGGCGATAACGGATTATATCCTAAAGTTTCAATAAAGTCTTCTCCTAATTCCTGTTTTAACATATCTGCGGCATCTTCTTTTGTAATATATTCTGTGGATTTTATGAAATCATATGTATCCAACATTTTTTGATATTGTTTTATATCCGGTTCTTTTACATTATTCTTAATCATCAGGGAAAACGAAAGATTTTCTTTTACATATTCGGATAAGACTTTTGTATTAAGAATAAGCAATCCTATTATACCTAAAAGCAATAATACTAAAAAAATACTGATAAGAGATGTAAAATAGGCCCCGCGTATTTTATTTTTTATATTTGATCTTTCTTTCATTTTATTGCCTGATCAGCTTTTTTACAACAGTTTCATTTTTTCCTGTTAATATCTTTAGATGATATATACCTGATGCAAAGGTAGTAACATCTACGGTATATTTATCATTTTTTATTGTTTTGTTTAATATTAATTCTCCGACTGCATTGTATATATATAATTTATCAATTATTCCATCTTCAATAGAAATATTAAATATATCATTCGCAGGATTCGGATATACTTTTACAATATTATTAATATCATTTAAATCAACACTTTGATCTTCTCCCTGATAGAATGTTACTACGATTGTGTCAATATGGTAACATCCTTCGGCAGAAGTTGCTTTAAGCCAGAATGCATGACTTCCAATGCCATAATCTTCTCCGTTAACCGAGATAGAAGAAGTTCTTTCATTAGTACTCCATATATATTCCTCATATACATCCAATATCCCAATATTAACGTAAGAAGAAACATCTTCCCGGATATCATTACCTAGTGTAAAACTAATCGGTTCATAAAAATATACTGTTACCGAGTCGCTTGTTTCACATCCGTAACTGTCTCCGGTTGCAGTAACTTTATATATTCCCGATTCTGTTACTGTTATTGATGAATTTATTTCTCCGTTACTCCATAAATAAGAATATGCACCTTGTCCTGCATTTAAATCCATAGAATATCCACAAAAATGTATTTCATCTTCTCCCAGATTAATTCCAAATTTAGGGTGAAAAGTAACTACAACTGTATCTCTGTTTTTACAATAATTTGTTCCTGTAACTTCCAGAATAAAAGTACCTGATAATCGTGCCGTATAAGACGGAGATACCGTAAGCCCATTATTCCAGTTGTATCCGATATAATCTTCCGGATCTCCTTCTGTTGATAATGTAACAGATTCTCCCTGGCAGGCATTAACATCATCACCTAAGTTAACATGTGGCGCAGGTTTTACTATTACTTCCGCTACATTAGAATTAATTGAAGCACAGCCATTATAGATGGAACAGTAATAATCTCCATGGTTTGATATGGTTGCCCTACTAATTTGAAGTAACGTATCTGTTTGATTTCCCAAAGGGTTGTCATTGAAATACCATTGTACATTATAATTTTCTCCATATACGCTTACATAAAGTTTAATAGTATCCAATTCGCAAATAGATATATCAAAAGGATTGATTATTATTGACGGAGGCGTCCCGACACTTACTTCTACCGTTTCTGATAATACTTCGCCACATTCATTCCATACTTTACTAAAATATTCTCCTGAATTATTAATATTTGCACTTTGGTATGACAGAGTGTTTGAACTTTCACCGGAAATAAAAGATTCATTTCTGTACCATGAATAATTAAGGGGTGCGTAACCGGCTGCTTCAACAATAAGTTCCAGATCTTCGCCAACACAAATATTTCGCGGTAACGGCTGAAGGGTTATCTGAGGAAGGGCTTTTACTGTTACTTCAACAGTATCAGTAGAAATTTCGCCGCATGCGTTTGTCATTATACAATAATATTCTCCGGCATCATCAATTGAAATTGAATTAATTTCAAAAGCTTCATCTGTGCTCACAATTTCTCCACTTTCCTGTTTATACCATGCAAATTCTATCGGTTCAGTTCCGGTAATTCTGACAGAAAAAGACAAATCAACACCTTCGCACAAAATTTGATCCTCAATATCCCGGATTAGTGTAATAGGTTCATTTAAGATTATTTCAGCGCTATCAGAATCTGCAGAACCACAAACATTAGAAACATGACAATAATAAAATCCCGACTGGCTTATTACTATATCTTCGATGTTAAGTGTAGCCGAATTGATTCCTGACATATTAGTTCCATATACATCTGCCCCGTTCCTTATCCATTGGTAACTAATAGGCGTTGTTCCCACTACTTTTACATCCAGCCCGACATCATCACCAACACAGTAAGTTCCTCCATCAGCATGCCTGGAAAATTCCGGAGGTTCTTTCAAAAAGATAGATGCAGTATCTGTATTTACACTTCCGCAAGCATTAGTTATTACTGCATAAAATCCATTTCCTGATCCTGCTTCAACCTGTAAACTGGTCTCTGTTTCATTTTCCAGAATACCAGCTTCATTATACCATTGGTATGTTTGCTCTAAGGTTCCATCTGCTGTTACAATAAAAGTAACAGTTGTCCCTATACATTCATCCGTATCCCGTGGATCAGCTGTTATCTGAGGCAGAGTGTTTACAGGGATATACAGTCCTTGTGTTGTATCTCCTGAGCATTCATTATAAGCAACCATTTTATAAATATTCTCATAAGAAGGTTGAATATCTTCAATATTTAAAATGTTTTCATCTTCGTCCGGTATTTGTGTTCCGTTACGGAGCCATAAATAACTTAAATCATCGCCGGTTGCAGTAGCTGTTAAAGAAATATCTTCTCCTGCACAGATAAAATCAGGACGAATTATTTGTGAACTTATTCGTGGTTTACTTACATAATTCAATGTTACCACTTCAGATGCAACGGAGTCACAAGCATTCACAGCAATATAAAAATAGTTTCCGCCACTACTTGCAGTTGCATTGTAAATTGTGTATGCAGAATTAGGCCTGTTAAGAGCTGTTCCATTATGATACCAATCCTGTCTTATTGCTCTTTCTACGTTGGAAACGTTAACTGAAAGTTCTTTTGATGCCCCCTCACAAAGCATATTATTGTCAAGAATTATTTCGGATATGACTGGTGCCGCAGAAGAAATATTAATTTCTGCTATTCCCGAAATTTCCGAAGAAATATCAGTAGTTACAATGCACCTGTAAAAACCATTATCACTTGTTGTAAAACTGGCAAAAGACAATATTGATGATATTCCACCTGATATATCAATAAAAACTCCATCTCTGTCATCGCTTTTCTGCCATTGATATGTTAAAGTAGCAGGATTTTCATCATTCGAAACTTCAACAGTAATTTTAAGTTGTCCGTTGTCTCCTGAACATGCCATTACAGATACAGGCTGATACGTTATAAAGATATCTGCATATACATAAATACAATTGAATAAAAATAAACAGGTAACTAATAGTAAATTTTTGATATTCATACCTTGAATTTTTGATAAATATACAAATTACAAAAAAAATCTTTACAAAAACAATTTGAGATTTATTTTTTTATAAACAACAATATGTAAATTATATAACGAATTAATTATTTTTCATCATTTCGTAATATTCATCAATTTTCAGGCATTCTTTTTGAGATGCCTGTACTGCCAGAAAGTCGCATCTATTGTTTTCAATATTGTCGGAATGCCCTTTTACCCAAACAAATTTTACATTATGTTTCCTGTAAGAAATCAAAAATCTTTTCCAAAGATCCGGGTTTTTGACTTTATTAAAATTTTTCTTTTGCCAGCCAATAATCCAGTTTTGATTTATAGCTTCAGACACATATTTGGAATCTGTATATATTGTAACTGTTGAACCTTCTACTTTTAGCATTTCAAGTGCAGTAATAACAGCCATTAACTCCATCCGGTTATTGGTGGTTTCTCTGTAGCCTTCCGAAACTTCTTTTCGGAATTTTCCGGAAATAAGTACAATTCCAAAACCACCCGGACCCGGATTCCCTTTGGCTGCACCATCTGTATATATGGTTATTACCGGCTTTTCCGACACTTTATTTCGTTATCAGTATTTTCTCAGAAACTTTATGTTGCCCAACAATCATATTTATAAAATACAAACCTTCAGGATATTGGTTTACATTTATTTCTATATTTTGACCGTTAACTTGCATTTTTTCTGTAGATATAACTCTTCCTGTCATATCTATAAGTTGTATCAGTACATTTTTACCATGTGCCAGATCTCCGGTATTAATAAATATTTTTTCAGTAGCCGGATTTGGATATATTTCAATATTATTATCAATTTCAAAACTGCCGGACTCTACAAGACATGAACGTGGAGCTATAGTACTTGATGTTGAATATCCGAATTCTACTGTTGATGTTTTCCATATACTGTCATTCCCCATAACATATAAAGTATTGGTACCGTTTACTCCCCGGTTATATGCCACATTTATTGCAAATTCATCATTATTTGCACTGGTATTTGCACCTGATGCGTAATTCAGGGAATAACCGACGAAAAACGGTCCGTTAACATCTATCGGATTATCAAATGCAATTGTTCCGTAAAAATTCTGACGTATATCTTTTAAGAGAACTTTTTTCTCTCCCAGTATTTCTCCCGGATATTGGGAATTTCCATCCCAAACATAAAACATTATGTATGAATTATCATTTTTGGCTTTAATTGATTGTGGTGTAGCAAAAACAAGTTCATCAACCCTGTCAAATGTATATTGTTCGAATTTTTCAGCATACGCGCGTATTTTCAATCCGTTATGTCCGCCAATTTTCCCCCACGTGCCGTTAACATTGGGACTGGTTATATTTTCGTCGTCACCGATATGGTTTATTGTATCGCAGTATAATGGTACAGTATGTGAAAATACAAGAATATAATTTTCTTTCAAAATATGATCATTCCCGCCACATGCATTATTAACAGACATAAATACGTCGTAAATTCCGGCGGTGTTATATTCTACTCCTCTGATAATATTTGAAGCGGTCGAATAAGTAGGAAAACCTCCTTCGAATTGCCAGCTCCATATTGTAGGGGTATTTTGTGATCTATCCCTGAAATATACTTTTGTTCCGGAACGTATAAGTCTGTTTGATGCGACAAAATCTGCAATAGGAGCAACCGGATTAGAAAAGCAAGGATCTGTAGCCGCAACAACTACATAATTTTCTTTTCTTATTGTGTCAGGACCAAGGTCGTTATGTACAATAAGTTGTACACTATATCTACCTGCTCTAGGATATATGATTCCGGACGGATTTTTTTCGGTTGAGGTAATATTTATTCCTTCAAATTTCCATTCCCAACGGTATGGATTATTTCTGCTCAGATCTGCAAAATTTATAACATCTCCCGGAGTAATGAATGTTCTGTCGGCTTCAAAATCTGCAACAGGAGTTTGTGTAGCAGCAGGAATAACATTAATACATTTTGGATAACGAAAAACATCCTGAAGCCCGTCTTCTCTTGTAACACTAAGTTCAACATAATAAGTTCCAACATTAAGATATGTTATTGCTACAGGATTTTCATCACTTGAATTAAGTGGTGATCCTCCCTCAAATTCCCATGCATAGTCTGTGAAAGGTCCGTTTTGAGATATATTTGTAAATCTGACAACACTTCCTACGGGTATGGTTAAATAATCGGCAGTAAAATTGGCGATAGGGGTTTCTGTATTTGGATTAACAACAATAAGGCCGTAATCAATTTCCGTGTCTATTGAAGTAGAATTTTCCACTTCCAGTATAACATCATATGTTCCCGGAGTGACATAACGTATATTTGCAGGATTCTGATCAAAAGATACAAGTTGCACTGACCCCGGAAAACTCCATCTCCAAAATGAAGGGGTACCTATAGTTTCATCATAAAAATTTATATATTCTCCTGCCTGAATTTCAATTGGCTCTGCACGAAAAGCTGCTTCCAATCTTGACTGAGAATATAAATAACTACAACCTGTTGCAAGGAAAATCAATATAGCTGCTATTTTTTTCATCTTTTTGATATTTAATAAAATAAGTCTGTTTTTACAAAGATAAAAAAAAATATATTACCAGTGTTATTTGATCCTAATTTTTCTTTTTTAATTAAGTATGTTTTGTAAATAAAAGCATATTATTATTTTTGTAAAAAATTAAGAAAGTAATAAAATTTTTATGGCAACAACAGCAGATATAAAAAACGGATTAACTATTGAATTTAATGGAAAGCTATATCAGGTGGTTTATTTTCAGCATGTAAAACCAGGTAAAGGTGCTGCATTTGTACGTACAAAACTTAAAAGTCTGGAAAACGGAAGAGTAATTGAAAATACTTTTAACTCAGGAGTAAAGATAAATACAATAAGAATTGAACGTCGTCCTTATCAGTTTTTATATAAAGATGATATGGGTTACAATTTCATGCATCTTGAAACATTTGAACAGATTTCCATGCCTGAAGCATTAATTGAAGGAATTGAATTTTTAAAAGAAGGTCAGGAAGTTGAAATCGTTTTTCATGCTGAAAATGAAACTGCACTTACATGTGAGCTACCTCCTTTTATTATTGCAGAAGTTACTTATACGGAACCCGGTTTAAAGGGAGATACTTCCACAAATGCTTTAAAACCTGCAACGATTGAATCCGGAATAAGTATAATGGTTCCTCTTTTTATTGAAATAGGAGAAAAAATAAAAGTTGATACCCGTACAAAAGAATATGTAGAAAGAGCAAAATAGTATCTTGAAAGAAATAAAAATCCGCTGAAAAAATTCAGCGGATTTTTATTTCTTTATATGATAAATTTTATTTTTCCAATAAAAAACTAAGGTCTTCGGTTGGCTCCAATTCACGTGGATCCATTCCATGTTTAAACAATCTTAACGTTCTTTTACCTATCATTGTCATTTTTTTATCTTCAACTAAAAACATACAGCCTTCTCTTAATCCTGCAACATAAACATCTTTGTTTATTTGTATAAATTCCCTGATACGTTCTTCTCTGGTTTCTCCTCCATGTGTTTTTGCATTCATGTCATCTTCTGCACCGAGATAATGAGGGTTTATCTGAAACGGGATCAGGTTTAATGCATCAAATCCCACAGGGTCAATTACAGGCATATCATTAGTAGTTTTTATAGTAGGACATGCAAGATTCGATCCGGCACTCCATCCTATGTAAGGAGTTCCTGCCATTACTTTTTTACGTATTGCTTCAATAAGATCATTTTTTCGTACATTATATAATAAATTCCATGTACTTCCTCCACTTACAACTATAACTTCCGCATTTTCCACTGCTTTTACCGGATCATCAAAATGATGTATGGATTTTATTGAATGTCCGATTCCAGAGAAACGAGGCTGAACTCTTTTTTCCAAATCATCCCACGTGACAGAAACACCGGCATAAGGGATAAAAAGACATTCTGTTTTTGTATTTCCTAAAAAATTTTTGATGTGAGGCATAGGATAAGTTAGAAATTCTTCTCCTTTGTTTGTTGAATTGCTTATAAGTAATAATCTCATATTTTTGATATTTTAATTTTCAATTCTATAAAAGTAGACGAAAATTGTGGAAATGAAAAATTTTTTGAATTAATAATTCTTTATGCTAATTAGTTGAAGGTTCTTATTTATCAATTCTCAACTATTCATTGTTATATTCTTTTTTCCACATAATAGTATCACCTGAATACATTATCTCTGCCGCCAGTGTCCCGTCAGGAGTATAAAATTTACCTACTCCTTCCGCTATATTGAGTTCATAGTTTTTAGAATATCTTAAACTTCCGTTTTCATAATACGATATACTTTGTCCGTTACGCAGCCCGTTTTTATAGTTTCCTGTACTCCATATTACTCCATTCTCATACCAGGCAATCCATTTTCCGTCGCGTTTATTATTCTTATACGGACCTTGCATAAAAATATGTCCATTCTGATAATATTTCTTTTCAAACAACGGATTATTCAAATCCGATTTGTCAAAAAACCGGATAGTCATCGGATATCCGTTTTCGAAAGTATCAATAACCTGATATTCATAAATATTCAATAATGTATCATTCTTCAGTACTTCGGGTACTTTTGTTGTATTGTTCCCCGCATTAGTTTCTTTATTCCCCGAACAGGCAAATAACAGAATGAATAATACTCCGGGTAAAAATATTAATATATTGTTCTTCATTTCAATTTTTTTATCGTACAAATTTATTAAAAATTCAATAAAAATATTTTAAAAATCTCTAACGCATAGATAATTTCTTTTTAGCTTTTACAAATTTTAAAAATATGCTATTTATTCTGGATGTGTGTTTTTCATATTTTAAAGGAGGAATTTCAATAACATGATTTAAATCTTCTTCTGTAATCCCCAATTCATTAAAAATATACTGACAATTTTCGGGAAGGGAGTCGATTTTATCTTCTGTATACATTTGCAGAGCATGTTCTCTTGTTATTTCATTTTTTCTTATCATGTTGCTAAACTGGCATATTCTTCTCTCATATCCATAAATTTTATTTCTGATATAATTTGTAAGAGGTTCGGCAAGACAATCAAGATGTTTTGAATATTCCCGCGCATCATCTTTCCATCCCAATTCTTTTTCAATAATCGCTCCTACTTCTTTATCCGACGGATTAGTGAGATAAAATAGCGGACGTACTTCTTTTCCGAATTTTCCAATTTTTTTATTAAGTGTCAGATAAAGAAAATTAAAATTAGGATATATAAGAAATTCTTTCATTTCTTTCTTTGTAAATTCTCCGGATTGTTTTAATATATATTTAAAACGTGTTACATCCTGTATGGAGTCGGGGACAAAAGAGTCTTCCTCCAACGGGGAAGTGCCATATAAAATTATTGGGGTTCTATAATCAGCCGAAACTTTTAAAATATTTGCTTTTGTTCCTATATCACATGCTCCACAAATATCTCCAGAAAAAAGCAACATATTTTTATATACTTTCTTAAGGATTACAGGATCAGGACGACAAAAAACATGATCAACATCTGTTATTTCAAGAGACCGTTTTATGTTATCCAATGCTATAGGTGTCAGGAATCCGTTATCATACGTCATTGCCAAAACTTTGAGCTTATAAACATTAACAGCCAGATGTAATATATATGTACTGTCTTTCCCGCCGCTTAAAGGGACTAAAGCATCATAACCTGAATTTTTATTTTTTGCATTTTCAAATATTTCCAGAAGTTTTTCTTCTCCTATAGGTTTGAATTTTTTACCGGAAGTACACAAAGAACATTCACCGGTCTCATTAAATGTAAGTCCGGGATAATTATCATTTATAATACATTTTGTACATGTTTTCATAATATTGTTCTCTCCTTTTCAACTCATCTTAAACGTTAAAAGTTCGCCTTAAAGTATAAAACTTACAAAAAAACAAACAAACAGGCATGCCACATAGAAATAATAAACCTTAAGATCAAGATATTGAGATAATCTTATATTGTGTTTTTTCCTGAGATAGTATATAAGATAAATCTTATTAATAACATATGCTATTATTGTAGCTATTGCCACGCCATTTATCCCCATAAAGTCAATCAAAATAATACTTAAAATGACATTTACTGTTAGTTCAAGGATAGAAGCGCTAAATATTATTTTTGTGTCCTTCAGCCCTATCAATATAGTAGTAACAAAAATAAATCTGATTATGATTAATAAATTTGAAATATTAAAAAGAACAGCACTATCGGCAAAATTCGGATTAAAGATTACAGGATAAAGATATTTACTTGTAAGGATTATGAGTAATGTAGCAGGAAAAATATAGTGCATTAATCTGGTCCCGCCTTTTCGTAATTCAAGTAAAGGCCGTTTAATATTAGCCGGATCGGAAAATCTTGGAGTCATTGCATTACTAAACGCAATAGTAAGGAGAGAAACAAACGGCAACTCTTTTGTCCCATATCGAAAAATAGCCAAAGTTGCCTCATCAAATTTGTATGATACCAAAAAACTATCTATATACGATGCACTTCCTCCGATAAGTATACTTAATATTAAAGGCATTGAAAGCTTAATAAACTCTTTCAAAAATGCCGCTGAAAACTCTAATTGTGAATATTTATATACTATAAAAACAAGCCAGATAAAGCGTATAATATTTACAAATACAAGTCCGTAAAGTCCGTATCCGAGATCGTACCCCAATAATAACGGACAAATAACACATATAACTTGTAAAGTAAAAGTAATTGATCCGTACCATATTATCATCAACGGTTTGTTCTTTAACAAATATATGTATTCAATCAGGTTTACCGGACAAGATAAAACAATATACATGAAAAGTATCTTCATGTAAGGTATTTTTCCTCCTGACAATCCTCCTATTATCCTTGATATTGGAGTTTCAAGCACCCAAACAAATACTGCTGCAATTATCCCCAGAAGAGTGAATAAAATAAAAATATTAAAAAATACAGGATTTTTGTCTTTAGAGCTAAATGCTTTGTTATTATTATACACAGATAATAAAGACTGAAGCATACCACTTATCCAAAAAAAGCTTACAAAGCCTGCAATTATTAGAAAAGTTTCATATATACCTATTTCTCCCGTTGGTAAAAAATATTCACCCGTAAAAGGATTTTTTTTTGTAAATATAATGCTTATGAGGAACAATGCCCCCGTACGTATAAGTTGGAAAGCCTGTAAAGCTCTTATATTATTTACATATTTAAGAAGGCGCAGCAATTTTCAGATTTTTTATTTTAAATTTTCCAAATAGCCTGCCATTATTTTTTGAATATATTTTCCAATAATATCAAATTCTAAATTTACAACAGTTCCTTTTTTAAAATTATGAAAGTTTGTTATTTCATATGTAAACGGAATGATTGCGACCGAAAATCTATCCTCTTTTGAGTTTACTACTGTTAAACTAACTCCGTTTACAGACACAGAACCTTTTTCAACAGTAACATTTCCTTTTGTAGCATCATATTGAAAAGTAAAATACCAGCTTCCGTCCGATTCGGTAACATCAACACAGGTAGCAGTCTGGTCAACATGCCCCTGTACCATATGCCCGTCAAGAAGTTTATCCATGGTCATACTTCTTTCAACATTTACTTCGTCGCCAATATTCAACAATCCCAGATTTGATTTATCAAGTGTCTCCTGAACCGCCGTAACTTTATAAGTTTTGTTTTCGCCGTTAACTTCTACGACAGTCAGGCATACTCCATTATGTGAAACACTCTGGTCAATTTTTAATTTGTCGGCAAATGAGCACGTAAGATAAAAATGAACATTGCTGCGATCCTTTTCTATTTTTACAACTTTTGCGGTTTCTTCAACTATACCAGAAAACATGATTAAAAACTTTTAGTGAGTGTACAAAAATAATTAAAATGCTTTGAAATATCATTCAATTATTTTCAAAAACAATAATATTTCTACATAATAGTATTTTAACCGATTTTTATTGCATATTTAATATTATACACCATAAAAAATTTCTTTTTGTAATTATTGTGAAAAGAAACCGGATTTTTCTATTTTTGCAGACAAATTTGATTCTTGAATATGTGCGCATTTTTTAAAATAATGATTTTCCACAGATTACGATAATTTTCCGAAACAAGAAAATTTTTCGTTTTGTTTTGTAGTCGTAAAATCAAACGACGAGTGTTTTTCATTGGTTTTTAGTAAATAAAGTTACTTCGTTTTAAAAAAAAAGACGAAGAATTAAAATGTGATTATATAATGAATAATTGGAAAAAAGTTTTTACAATAATATGGAGTGGACAATTTTTGTCTATTCTAACCAGTACTATAGTTAATTTTGCTGTAATACTTTGGATAAGTATTGAAACAGATTCGGCAGAAATGCTTGCATTTGCAGCTATTGCTGCATTATTACCACAGGCTGTACTAGGACCGGTTAGCGGAGTTTTTATCGACAGATGGAACCGGAAAAAAGTAATGATGCTGGCAGATAGTTTTATTGCCCTTTGTACATTAATTCTGGCTTTTTTATTCTGGTTGAATATTGCACAAATGTGGCACATTTTTATTCTTCTGGGATTGCGATCTGTAGGATCGGCATTTCATATGCCTGCAATGCAAGCTTCAGTACCGCTTCTGGCTCCGGAAGAGCAGCTTACACGTATCGCAGGAATCAACCAGATGATCATATCAATAGCAAATATTGCCGGACCGGCATTAGGAGCCTTGTTTATTACTATATGGGATATGCAGTATGTTTTACTTCTGGATGTTGTCGGAGCTAGTATTGCTGTTATTTCCCTGTTATTTGTACATATTCCGGATCCGGAAAAAACAAGTGAAAAAGTAAAAAATATACTGTATGAAATGAAAGAAGGTGCTATGTCTGTATTAAAAAAACGTGGCCTGAGTTTTATATTTCTTTACTCTATCCTTGCAACATTTTTTATAATGCCTGTGAGTGTGTTATTCCCTCTTATAACATTAAGACATTTTGAAGGAAACGCTTTTCAGGTAAGCCTTATTGAAGTTGTGTGGAGTATCGGAGCATTAGCAGGCGGAGCATTAATGGGAGCCCGGGTATACAGTATAAATAGAGTAATCCTGATAAATTCAATGTATATTTTGCTTGGTTTATCATTTTTATTTTCAGGACTATTATCGTCCGATGGGTTTGTTTTATTTGCGATATTTACTGCAATCGGAGGTATTTCCGGAGCTGTTTATAATTCGTCATTTACTGCAATTGTACAAACAAACGTAGAACCATCAGCACTTGGAAGGGTTTTTTCAATGTTTTTTACAATCAGTCTGATCCCTTCTCTTATAGGGTTGATAGGAATAGGTTTTTTTGCAGATAATCTTGGCATTACAACTTCATTTATACTTTGCGGAGCAATTTTAATATTTATTGGATCAATAGCTTTTATGACTCCATCAACAATGAAAATTGATAAAAAGGAATAGAGTATTTTTTATCGAAATATTAAAATACCCGGAAATAAATTTCACATTAAATACAAATATTCTGAATATAAGATAATGATAAAATAGATTTTCTATGTTATTTTTATAAATATGCATATTATTTGCATATTGTTTTTTCATAAAGAATGTGAAGAAAATAGAATTATAGGTTTATAGAAATTAAAAAATCAAAACCTATAATTCTATTTAATTTATATGGATTTAATAATATTTTATATTTGTAAAATTAATTTTTATATATATTGCTATATAATTCTATTTTCTTAATTTTGTATAAAATAATTAAAAGTTATGTCGTTACTTGATCGGGTTAAACAAATAGCTAAGGATAAAGACCTTACCCTGAAAATCGTAGCCGACAGAATGGGAATAACTATTTCAGGTTTATATAAACATTTAAAGAACAATCCTTCTTTAAGTGTACTTAAAAGGCTTTCAGAAGCAATGGAAGTAAAGATTGTTGACCTTTTTAAAGATCCTGATAATGATTTTTCCGGAATTATTTCATATAAAGGTAAAATTTACAAAATTGATAACAAAGAAGACTTTTTTTATCTTTATGGAAAAATTGAAGAGGATAAAGATTCTGCCGGACAATAAAATTTTATATTAAAGAATTTCAGGTTCTGGAATTTAATATTTGAAATAATTCTATTATAATATTATTTTTTATCATATCTTTATATAATAGTCTTATTAAAAGTTTGGATTTTATTAATTATGTTGCTATTTTGTATTTAATTTAAATGAGTATACTTTTAAAGTTCAACATAAAATAAAGAAATAAATATGAAAAATGTAGTCCGCAATGTTTTATTTATAAGTATTTTTCTAATTACCGGCCACGTAAATGGAACAAATACAAAAGAACCGGAAAATGGCAAACTAGAGATAACTGTCTCCTATGAACGACAAAGTGGGCGTGGAAGTAATCAATATGCAGTGTGGATAGAAGATACCGAAGGTAAGTTGATAAAAACAATATTTGTTACAAAATTTACAGCCGACGGAGGATATTCCTACAGGCCAAATTGTGTCCCGTTATGGTTAAGTAAGGCAACTCCTGCTTCACATACTAAAAAAGAAATCGATGCATATTCAGGAGCAACTCCTTCAACCGGCGAACAAATATATATATGGGATCTGACTGATAATAAGGGAAATAAAATTTCTCAAGGCGAATATACTTTTTTTGTTGAAGGAACACTGATAAACAATAGTACGGTATTATACAAAGGAAGTTTTGCGGTAGGCAAAGATAAAGTATCTATGACTCCCACACCTGATTTCAATTCAGATGATCCTAAAAATAAAGGTATGATAAAATCAGTTACGGCGAAGTATATTCCTTAGAAAATCTGTTCGGTTTAAGATTTATTGATTATAACATACTTAAAATTTCCGTGTCTTTTAATTTTTACTGTTGAACAACGGAACATAATAGAATTCGATACTCAATATCATCCGCCGAACATAACCAATGTGTAAAATTTCAACTTAATTAAGTCTCTTTTTATTATTATTAGTTTTTCATATTTTTGTACCGTGAAAAATCTTGTACACGAAATATTTGATAATAATCAGACATCTACCGGATTTTACAGGCAATTAGAAGACAAAAAGAATTTACAGAATTTTTATGTTCATGGCATTTCCGGTTCTTCCAAGGCATTTCTGATAGCATATTGTTTTTTGAAAGAAAAAAAACTCAATTGTATTGTTTTACCTGATAAAGAATCGGCATCTTATTTTTATGATGATCTTGTAAATATTCTCGGGGATAAAGACGTATTATTTTTTCCCAGTGCATATAAACGTTCTGTTGAGTATTTGAAAACCGACAGAACCAATATTGTTCTGAAGACCGAAGTTTTAAATAAATTAAGTTCGGATAAAAAACCATATCTTATTGTTACTTATCCGGGAGCATTGATCGAAAAAGTTGTTAAAACAAAAGAACTTATAAAAAATACTCTGGAAATAAGGTCAGGCGATAATCTTTCCATGGATTTTGTAATGGAAGTGCTTAACGAATATGGTTTTCGTCGTGAAGATTTTGTTTATGAACCTGGAACCTTTGCTGTCAGGGGAAGTATCATTGATGTGTTCTCGTTCAGCAATGAGCAGCCATTCAGAATTGATTTTTTTGGTGATGAGGTTGAAAGTATCAGGAGTTTTGATACAACAACCCAGTTGTCGATTGATGTACAGAAGAAAATATCCATTGTTCCCAATATTCACGAACATCTCGCCGAAGAAGAAAGAGTTTCCTTTTTTGAGTTTATAAATAAAAATTGCAGATTTTGGTTAACCCAACCTGAATTAATAACAGATAAAATTGATAAAACATATAAAGCTGCAGAAGTAAGATTTTCTGAAACAGAGTTTGTTGAAGATGATGATGATACTACAGTTTTAGATCCCGAAACAAATTTGCTGTCAAAAGATCAGTTTGCCGAATTAATCAAATCTTTTCAGATAATTGAATTTGCACATCGCTCTCTTTTTGGTTCAGAAAAAGAAATAAAATTTAAAGTTGAACCACAACCTGCATTCAATAAACAATTTGATTTATTGATAGAAAATCTGCAGGATAACGAAAAAAATCATTATAAAACTTATATTTTAAGTAATAATGAAAAACAAATTCAGCGCCTCAGAGATATTTTTACAGATAAAGAAGTAAATGTAAGTTTTACTCCTGTTATTAAAACTATTAATGAGGGTTTTATCGATCACGAAAGTAAAATTTGCGTATATACCGACCATCAGATATTTGAAAGATATCACAGATATAAAACCAAAAATATTTCCCGGAAAGATGCTATTACAATTCAGGAGTTAACAGCATTACGCCCTGGAGATTATGTGGTCCATATTGATAATGGGATCGGCAAATTCGGTGGACTTCAGAAAATTAATAATAACGGCAGGGTACAGGAAGTGGTGAGTATATTATATGATAATAATGATATTCTATTTGTAAATATTCACTCTCTTCACCGTATATCAAAATACAGGGATAAAGATAGCGAACCTCCTAAAATACATAGATTAGGATCAGGACATTGGAAACGCCTTAAAGAAAAGACAAAAAAGAATATCAAAGATATTGCCCGCGATCTTATACTGCTTTATGCACAAAGACGGGAACAGAAAGGTTTTGCATATTCTCCCGATTCATATCTGCAGCAAGAACTTGAATCTTCATTTATGTATGAAGATACACCTGACCAGGTAAAAACCAATGAGAGCATTAAAACAGATATGGAATCTGACATTCCTATGGACAGACTGGTTTGCGGAGATGTTGGTTTTGGAAAAACAGAACTGGCTATTCGCGCTGCATTCAAAGCTGTTGTGGATGGGAAACAAGTTGCGGTTCTTGTTCCTACTACAATTCTGGCATTACAACATTATCAGACTTTTTCGGAAAGATTAAAAAATCTGCCGGTAAATGTATCTTATATAAGTCGTTTAAAATCTTCAAAAGAGATAAAAGAAACACTGGCAAAACTTAAAGAAGGGAAAATAGACATCTTAATAGGAACTCACAGGATTGTAAATAAAGATGTTGAATTCAGGGATCTTGGATTATTAATAATAGATGAAGAACAAAAATTTGGTGTTTCCATGAAAGAAAAGTTACGCCAGATGAAAGTAAATATTGACACATTAACCCTTACTGCCACACCTATACCAAGAACGTTACAATTTTCCCTGATGGGAGCCCGGGATCTTTCCGTAATAAATACCCCTCCACCTAATCGCCAACCTATAATAACGGAATTACATTCTTTCAATAATGAAATAATCAAAGAAGCGATTTATTATGAAGTCGGGCGTAACGGACAAGTATTTTTTATAAATAACAGAATACAAAATATCTACGAAATAGAAAACCTTATAAACAAATTATGCCCTGAAGTTAAGACAATTGTTGCACATGGGCAGATGGACGGAAGTTTACTTGAGAAGATCGTTCTTGAATTTATGCGTGGAGATTATGATGTTCTGATAAGTACTTCCATAGTTGAAAATGGCGTAGATATTCCAAATGCGAATACTATAATAATAAATAATGCTAACAATTTTGGACTGAGCGATTTACATCAGCTCCGCGGCAGAGTAGGCAGAAGTAATAAAAAAGCCTTTTGTTATTTACTGGCGCCACCGTTAAATGTTTTAACACATGAAGCCCGTAGACGTCTGAAGGCAATAGAAGAATTCAGCGAACTTGGCAGTGGAATTAATATTGCATTGCAAGATCTAGATATTCGCGGAGCAGGAAATATTTTAGGAAGCGAACAATCCGGTTTTATTGCAGATATTGGCTTTGAAACTTATAATAAAATCCTGAATGAAGCTTTGGATGAGCTTAAACAGACTGACTTTAAAGATATTTTTAAAGAAGAAAATGTTCAAATTAGTAAAAATGCAGTTTTAGACTGCCAGATAGAAACAGATTTCGATATCCTGATCCCCGATCATTATGTTTCAAGTACTTCTGAAAGAATTAAAATATATAAGGATCTTGACGAAATCAATACTCCCGGTGATCTTGAAAAATTCAGAAATAATCTACATGACCGTTTTGGTGAAATTCCTTTAGAAACAGAAAAATTATTTGAAATTGTAAACCTCAGGTGGGTAGCTGTAGAATTAGGTTTCCAGAAAGTTGTTATGAGAAATAATTTATTTATAGGATATTTTCCGTTAAATCAGGAATCAGTATTTTATTCATCAAAGAAATTCTCGTCAATAATAAAATATATTCAGCTACATCCGGGAAATATTGTATTAAAAGAACAAAATGAAAAACTGACTTTAAGAATGCAGAATATTAATTCCCCTGAAAAAGCTATGAATATCCTGCAAAAGATCAAAAGTTTTGTGGAAAATGAATTGAATGATATTTCACAAAGACAAATTAGTTAAATATTTCCCGGTTGGTAAATGAATTTATAAACAAGTGGTACATATAAGTGTAATATGAACAAAAAGTTTATATTTTTGTACTATATTAAATAAAATAGTAAATGGGAAAATCAAATAAAAAATCCGTACAATCAAAAGATACGAATAATAAAAAATCACTCACTAATAAAATATTGGGCATATTTGTCTCCGATCCTCAAAAAGAATTTAACTACAGACAGGTATCAGCACTTTTGTCATTAAAAGAAAGCAATGACAGAACACTGGTTTCAAAAATACTTAATGAACTTACATCTATTGGAACATTAAAAGAAATATCAAAAGGAAAATATAAATTCTGTTCCAGAACAGGTTACGTAACCGGAATAATAGACATGAACAAAAGTGGAAATGCCTTTCTGGTAAGTGAGGATATTACTGAAGATATTTATATATCTTTTGGAAATCTCAATACTGCTTTGAATGGAGATTCCGTAAAAGTAAGATTATATGCAAAACGTTCCGGCAGAAAAATTGAAGGAGAAGTAGTAGAAATCATAAAACGAGCAACAACAATATTTGTTGGAGTAATTGAAAAATCAGAGACATATTCATTTCTGGTTCCCGATAATACTAAAATGATTTATGATATTTTTATTCCTAATGATCAGTTGAATGGAGCAAAAAACGGAGAAAAGGCAATAGTTGAAATTACGGACTGGCATAAAAAAGGAAAAAATCCTTCAGGAAAAGTTATTGAAATTTTAGGAGCTCCGGGAAATAATGAAGTTGAGATGCATGCAATTCTGACAGAATTCGGATTACCTGCAAAATTTGATCCTTTTATTGAAAAAGAAGCAAATAAAATCAGTGATAAAATTTTCGATTATGACTACAAAACAAGACTTGATTGCAGAAATATAACAACCTTAACAATAGACCCTGCTGATGCCAAAGATTTTGATGATGCTCTTTCCGTTGAATTCCTGGAAGATGGAAATTTCAGGGTAGGAGTTCATATAGCCGATGTTACACATTATTTACAGGAAAATTCTTTTCTCGACAAAGAAGCATACAGCCGTGCAACATCTGTATATTTAGTTGACCGTGTAGTTCCAATGTTACCCGAAAGGCTATCAAACTATATATGTTCACTTCGTCCCAACGAAGAAAAATTATGTTTTTCCGTTATTTTTGACATGAATGATAAAGCGGAAATTTTAAGCTATAATATTGATAAAACTATCATAAAATCAGATTTCAGGTTTACTTATGAAGAGGCACAGCAAGTAATAGATACCGGACAAGGAAAGTATTCCAAAGAAATATTAACTCTCAACAAACTTGCAAAAATTTTGCGTTCGAAACGTTTCCAAAACGGAGCATTTAATTTTGAGCATTTCGAAGTGAAATTTACCCTTGATGAAAAAGCTGTTCCTACAGGAGTTTATTTCAAAGAGTCAAAAGAATCAAATAATCTTATTGAAGAATTTATGCTTCTTGCTAATAAGCAAGTTGCCGAACATATCGGGAAAAAGAAAAATCCTAAAGATTTTGTATATCGAATACATGCAGAACCGAACCTTGACAAGCTGGAAAGTTTTTCTACATTTATCGGAAGATTCGGATATAGTATTGATATGTCCGATAAGATTTCACTATCTCATTCAATGAACGAAATCGTAAAAAATGTCTATGGACGTCCGGAACAAAATATTATAGAAAATCTGGCGGTCAGAGCAATGTCCAAGGCTATTTACAGTACAAAAAATATCGGGCATTACGGTTTGGCTTTCAATTATTATACACATTTTACTTCTCCTATCAGAAGGTATCCGGATATTATGGTACATAGACTACTTTATGCCTATATCAAAAAACAAAAAGAAGATACCGAAAGCCTGGAAGCCAAATGTAAACACTGTTCTTTTATGGAACAACAGGCTACAATGGCAGAAAGAAGTTCAATAAAATACAAGCAGGTAGAATTTTTGCAGGATAAAGTAGGAGAAGAATTTGAAGGTGTTATTTCCGGAGTTACAGAATGGGGATTTTTTGTAGAACTTAAAGAAAATGCCTGTGAAGGACTGGTACATATTCGTACCTTAACTGATGATTTTTATTATTATGATGCAGAAAATTACAGTATTACGGGAAGAATTTCAAATAAAAGCTATCAACTGGGAGCCGAAGTAAATGTTAAAATTGTAAATGTAAATCTGACTAAGAAGCAAATTGACTTTAAATTAGCTGAAGAAGATTAAAAAATATAAATTCTTATTTTTCGTCATTTGTAAGTTCACCACTCACATCATTGGTTTCGTTCAGCTCTTTATTTCCAGTTTCAAATTCTTTATCAAAATCATCGAAATATACATCAATTGCAACAATTATAGCAACAAATCCCCAAAACGGGACGGCAATCTTGTCAGTATCCAGAAAATTATTCAGGAAACCATGAAAAAAATATGTTACCAGTGCACATATTACAGAAGCTATAAGTATTTTTAATGATTTCGATTTAGCTTTATTATATATTTTTACAGAAGTAATAAATACATATATTAATATCAGAATCAAACTTATCATTCCAAGTATCCCTGATTCGGAAAGTGCTCCAAGATATTCGCTGTGCGCATTTCCCATATTTCCCGCATTAGTACTTATAATAGTTTTTTCATAAGAATATTGAAAAGGAGCATAATTAAACTGATATGTTCCCGGTCCCCATCCAAAAACAGGTTTTTCTTTATACATTCTTATAGCACTATTCCATCTGTTTATTCTTTCAAGGTTTGAAGCATCTGTTGCAACATTAGTTATCGATTTAATATGTTCGGAAAAATCGGTAGAAGAGTCCTGTTTATTACCTTCTAATTTAAAAAATATTTGTTCCTGAAATATAAAAAATGTTCCTACTAATATTATAACAGTTGTCAATACTATTTTATAGTTTATTTTTAACCTTAACATAAGCCAAACAGCAAATGCTCCTAAAAGGCTAACCCATGCTGCACGGGTATAGGAAAAGATTATGGCAATTATAAAATATACTAATACAAATCCGGATATTATCCTGTAACTTTTTTTATTTTCCTTATTGAAAACAAATCCTACAATAATAGGGATAAACATTGCTAAAGCTGCGCCATATGAAGTATGGTCGTTATAAAAAGGCCTCATTGCCACATTGGAATATCCATGGCTAAAATTATTAGCCGAATGAACTACAAGAGTGTATGCAATAACAATGCAAAAAGAAATGATATATACCCAGAAAAATTTATTTATGTTTTTCTTTTTTCGTACAATCTGTGTCGTTATGAAATAAAATGGGATAATGAACCATAAAAGCATAACGAAATATTTTATTGATACTAATGGGATAGTACTGGTAAAAACAGTTATAAGCCGCCATCCAAGGTAAAAAAATATGCATAAGGACACTGGATGTTTAAGTATTTTTCTATCAAAATCGCGATCTTTGAGCTGCTTCAGAAGGAATAATACTACAAGACATATAAATATTGGTTCTGTGGGTATATCCAAATTAAAATCAATTCCTGGAAAGAACTCCTTTAACGGTACAGAAAACGGTACCAAAAAAACGGATGCCAAAAGTACCTTATCCATTGAGAGAAAAAGAGTAAAGAAAAGAATAATGGCAACAGGAAGCAAATTAAATATTAACGAATCCCTGGTAATTATCAAATAACAATTCGTTAATATAAAAAGAATTGTTAACAGATAAAAAATTCTTATTTGTGCTTTTGAAATCAATTTTTACTATTTTTACTTCCTTCAATAATAGCAACTGTAATTAATCCAAAAAGAAGTGTTCCCAATGCAGAAAACAAAACAATGATCCATCTTACCGGATATGATTTTTTATCTGCCGGAAATGGTTTGGAAATTACATGGCAATAGGTTTGAAATTTGTTCACATCTCTTACAGTATTTTCATAAATAGTATTGATAGTATAATAATTCCGTAAAGCATATGAAAATAATGAATCTGTTTTTGCTAATTCGGTTCCGTATTCTTTCCAATTGCCAAGTACTGTTTTTGCTTCATTAATATTTTTTCCGTTATTAATAGCTTCAGTGTAGGTTTTTACCTGAGAAGTAAGATCCAACAATCCGTATTTCATCCTTAAATCTGTGATACTATTACTTAATGAATCTATTTCTTCTATTTTAAGATCTTTTTCTTTTTTATATATTTCTAATATTTCTTCTGATTTAGTTACATTTAGTTTTAATACTAATTCGTCATAATATTTTATCATTGAATTAATAATATCTACCGCCATTTGTGGATTTTCGTCCAGTGCTGTAATTTTGATACCCTCATTTGAAGTTTTCTGGACAGATACATTTTTATCAAATTCGCTTAATATATTAAAAACTGCTTCTTTATCTTTTTCCTCATCTATCTTATAATGAGAATAAAGATCCAATTCTTCAATAACCTTAAATTTAATATCGCTTGACTGAATTATTTCAAGCATTTGTTCCGATTCTGATTCATCGGAAATAGCCTTAATATTTGCCGGATATAATATTGAGTAAGACTTATATTTAGGCTTTATGAAAAATGGTGAGGAAAATACAGCTCCTAACATTCCTGCAATCAATGCCAATGCTAAAAGGTGCCATTTCCATTTTAACACCATGGTTAATAAATCCGTAGTTTTAAAATTATTCTCCATAAAATTACAATAGTTAATTATATCGTTTTATTTTTTCTGTTAAAAACCTTTTCAAAAATTATTAATAATATCAATGCTATAAGGAAACTTGATGCAACACTCACAAATATAATTACCCAGTATACAGGAGTTGCTTTTCTTTCGGATACTTCTGCGGCACTTACTACATATGTATTTGGAAGATTATGCTCCAAATCGACTTTTGCCTCCCTGTATTTTGCTTCCAGAGTTGCAAGTCTTTTAACTTCCTCATACATTTGTTCTTTTAATATAGTATGTGTACTTCCGTATTGCGCAAGTATCTCCAGTTTCTTTTCCAGTTCTGAAACAGCATTTGTATTTCTTTCTGCAATGGCAATGGCAAGTTGCTCGCTGTATTTTTCAGTCTGAGATCTTGCATCAATAACCCCCAGCCTGCTTAAAGCATTTAGAGAATCTTCAATTTCTTTTATTTTACTTTTTTGTTCTTCAAATTCTCTTTTAACTATATCAAATGCCTTTTGAGCACGTTCTTTTTGAATTTTTGCAAAAGCGCTGTCAACAAGAATAATAATTTCGTTTGCAATAAGAGCTGCAGTATCCGGACTAGTGTCATATACATCTATTTTTACAGACATATATTCCGTGCGTGAAATTTTAATATTTGATTTATATTTGTTGCTCATTTTAGTATACGGATACTTAGAATTCGGATCTATACCATAATGTTCAAAAAGATTAAATTTTTCGACTATCCCATTACGGATATCATTCGAGAGCAACACTTGCATCAATTGTTCCACATCTTCTTCTTCGCCGAACTTCAGAACATCTTTACGTTGTTGACTTTCAGTTACAAGTGACTGAGAAACAGAACTCGACGAAGTAGCAAAAAGTATTATGGTAGATTTAAATTTTGGTGTGATTGATAAACAAGCAAATATAGACACTACAAAAGAAAGAAAAATAACAACCAACAAATGTACTTTGTATTTTAGTATGAAATCCAAAATTCCTTTATTGTTAAATAAATTTGTTTGATTTGGTTCCGACATCATCGTAATAATTTAAACATCGGGCAAAAATATATATTATTCTTATATTTAAGAAATTTTTAATATAAAAATACCTACAACCAGATCCGATAATATTAAAAAATATCAGGTAAAATAAAATAATAATAACAATAATTTTTAAAAATAAATCAGATATAAACTTTTAACCTGATTTTATGTTTTTTAAACATAGAAAAATTTTTTATTAAAATTAAAATTATTCTCAGATATTTGTATCCGATAATTTTTGTTAGCTGTGAAGCAGAAAACAGCTGAAATTAATAAAAATAAAATTTAGATATGAAGAAATTATTACTTTTTGTATCAGTACTTTTTATTATACTTAACTGCATTGCTGCTGATACCATAAGTGTAAAACGACCTTCATATATTGCTGTCAACAGCAATCACGGAACAGTATTTCAAACTTCTTCTTATGTGGCAGGAGAATACAGAATTCCTTATTATACTTCCGGTTCTGTTAAATATGGCTTTGGAGCAAAGGGGGATAACTGGAAAGATTATGTTTTTAAAATGCCATATGTAGGTGTAGGGATTTATTTTGTAGACTTCTTTAGAAAGAGTGATTTCGGAAGCCCAATGTCCGTATTTATTTTTCAGGGAGCTCATTTAACCAACATTCACAGGAAAATAAGTCTTAATTATGAATGGAATTTAGGGTTATCTTTCAATTGGAGATATTATGATCCGGTTGATAATCCTATGAATACGGTAATAGGTACTCCGCTGAATGTACATGTTAGTGGAAATCTGCATATGAAATGGAGGATTTCATCAAAATTTAATCTTGATTTTGGAGTAGGATTAGCACATTTTTCAAACGGAGCATCTCATTATCCTAATTATGGACTCAATCTTCTTTCTGTATTTACAGAACTATCTTACCATTTTAACAGGCAAAATAATACTCCTGAACCAAATAAATATCCTGCTCCCGAATTTAAAAAACGTAAAGAACATGAGGTAATGTTCCTGATAAGTTCCCGCCATGCGAAATTGGATACTACAGGTACCAATCTCAAAAGTATATATGCTCCAAAACATTTTAAGGTTTTAGGGATAAGTTATTCATACCTTATTCATAATCTTTACCGATATAAATGGGGACCAAGTTTAGATTTTGTTTATGACGAAAGCTCAGGTTTCAAAGCATGGAGAGAACTAAATTCTGACAGTGGAATAATGGAAGAAAAAATAGAAATGGGAGAACTCAAAGACAGGCTTTCATTAGGTTTATCTCTTAAAGGAGAAATACTTATGCCTCATTATTCTATATTTGCCAATTTTGGTTATAACGTAATTCATGGTAACAAAAAAGACAATCGCTTTTATCAGATTGTTGCAATAAAAATAAATTTTACTGACAATTTTTTCGGAACTTTTGGTATAAGGGCAAGAAGATTTTCGCGAGCTACATACCTGTTCACTAATTTAGGATTCACAATACCTCAATGTAAAGGATAAATAAGGAAAATTATGAATTTAGCTATATTTTATTATTCTTTTTTTATGCATAAAACTATTTAAAATAGCATAAATATATTTATTTTCAGTTATTAGAATAGATTATTAATCAATTTTTAAAATACAAGATTAAAAACTAACGGATAAAAATTCCAATATCTATTTGTTTTTATTCATATACCTCTGAGTCCAGGGGCAATGAACCATACATTTTAAGCAAGTAGTACATTTGTCAACATCAATTATTTCCTCCCTTGTCACACCCAACTTCCATACTTTTCCTTTAAGAGCATCAGGCTGACAAACATTCAGACAAATCCGGCAATTACCACATTGAACAGCAAACGATTGATATAACTCTGTATTTAACGGGGCATCAGTTAAAATGCCGCCCCAGATCTGAGAACAACCATATTCTTTATTCACCAACAGATTATTCTTGCCAATCCATCCAAGCCCTGCACGAATCGCTAAAGTTTTCAAAGGAAGATTTGTTTTACCAGACATTCCGTCAAAATTATTTGTAGCAATCTGGTTATTATCCGAAAGAGAGTAAGCACTATATCCGTTCTTTTCAATAAAACCAGCAATAAAATCAGATATATGATACATTTCCATTTCACGACAATAATGTTCATCGTCATCAAAATAGTTTCGTTCGACCATTTCTAGTACATAATTGGGATTATCGCTAACTTTTTTCAGATATCCGGAAGAACATTTCACTCCAAACAAAACTGCAGACGGAAAACCACGATTTTGTGACGGCGCCAGTGTTGAAATATCCACAAAATAAATAAATTCAATATTATGTTGTCTTAATTCATGGATAATTTTTTCATTGATCATACTCTTTATTTTTAGCTATTTTTTCTAAAGTTAAAATACCAATAACTTTAATTATTCTTTTATTAATTTATGTTATCTATATTTAGAAAAAGGAAAAGAGAAGACTTGCTGTTTTCTCTTTTCCTCATAATTATCAGATTTTCTTTCCTATATAGAATACATATCCATAATACGCTTTATATTTGTAGTATAATTGCTTTTCGTGTCGTTGGCCGGCAACAAATTCTTCTGCTGCTTTATTTCCTGCGTGCTTCTTCAGGAATATTTCCTGTGCTTCAAATTGAGGGGCATAGAAATGTTCTGTCCAGCAGTTTTCCGGCAGAATAAACGTAGCAACAGGAATATATCCCGCTTTCTGTATTTGAGCGACTTTATTGGGAATTGTATCAATTTCGGGATATGCATCCAACCAGAAATCGTTAATTTCGTCGGGACGGTTATCGGTAAACCACGACACTTCCGAAACAGCAATATATCCACCTGTTTTCAAAAATTGCTTCCATTCGTTTAATCCCCGTTGGAAGCCAATATTGTAAATTGCCCCCTCCGACCAGATCAGATCCAATTCCTCTTTTTTAAACGGAAGATCATCCATAGAACCTACTATACCCTTTATTCTGTTTTGAAGATTCAGAGAATTTACATTCTGATTGAACAAGTCAATAAATTTGGGAAATAAGTCAAGTCCTGTAATTTGTCCAG
Organism: Bacteroidales bacterium; assembly: GCA_031275085.1. Classification (GTDB taxonomy): domain Bacteria; phylum Bacteroidota; class Bacteroidia; order Bacteroidales; family ML635J-15; genus Bact-19. The sequence goes on from JAISPG010000078.1 coordinate 94,168, forward strand.
GTACGTGTTGTGCTAAAGTTATTGTTTGTCCGCCGGTACCACAACCGAGATCTGCAATAAGAGATTTTTCGGTAAGACTATCAATAAAGCTCAAAGCTTTAACTGTTGTTTCAGGGCTTCCAGGTCCCTGACGTTCTATACTTGAAAAATATTCGCAAATTAAATTGAAATCGAATTCGTGAATTGATTTATTTTCGTTACTCATAATGTTAAATTTTTTTGTTATACAATTTTGAGATAAGAATTTATCTTATCAAGTTAAATTTTAATATAAAAATACATGAAAACAACTCAGGCAAAGGCACGCCCAAGCATTGAAATATATAACCTTTGAAAATACCGAAGGTTATTTATTTTACCAGATCCTTTTTAAATTTAAACATCCAAAAGTTTTAGTACCGACAAAGGTAATTTGTATTATTAATTATAACAAATATTTTGCAGACATAATGAAAAATAATTTGTTTAAAAGTTGTTTTATACCACAAAAAACGCAAAGATTAATATATCCGCAATCAACCTTTAAAACTTCTGCGAACTCTGCGGGTGCTATATTTTATATTATAATTATAGTCCACAAAGGTAAATTATATCAAAGGAATATTATTCCAATTGTCCTATAACTTTCAAATATTCAACTTCTTTAATTTTACAATTTGTACGGGCTTCGATAAGGTTGCTGCGTGCCTCCTGAAATTGAGCCTGTGCTTCTAAAATATCAAAAATAGTACCCATTTTAAGTTCATAATTATCGCTTGCAATCTTTACAGCAGCTTCTGCTTCGGTTATAGCCTCCTGTGCAGATTCGATCAAAAGAAAACTACTTTGATATTCGGACAATACTTTCTTAATCTCTATGTTCATTAATTCGCTATTTTTCTCTAACTCCAGCTTACTAATATCGTAAGTAAATTTCGCACTTTTAATTTTTTTTGAGCCTTCGCCGAAATGAAAAATCGGGATAGAAATATTAGCCATAATCATCGGAAGATTCATTTTAAGTTCACTTCCTCCAAATTCCATTCCAGCTACATAAGAATATCCGGCACTGAAACCTATAGTAGGAAGGAAATCTGCACGTGTATTTTTTACAGAAAGTTCGTTCAGTTCCACTTGTTTCTGTAAAATTAAATATTCCGGACGTTGTAAAATATCAGGAGAATTATACGAACCTTTTTGAGATAATTTAATAGTTGTATCTGTTGCAATAACGGGAGTATTCATATCTATGCCTATAATATGGCACAAAGACATACGAGATAATTCCAAGCCATTACGTGCTCTTTGTAACTCATATTTAATATTGCTTTGTTTTGCCCGTATTTTTTGTACATCAGACAATGTTGCCATTTGTAATTCTGTCAAATCATTTACGCGCCTATATAACGAGTCGAGCATAGTGCCATAGCTTTCCAGTAATTTTACTTTCTCACGTACAGAAACATATATCCAGTAAGCATTTTCAGCATCTAAAATTACATTCATCTTTGTCAGCCGTTTATTTTCTTCGGTCATTTCAACTCCTTTTTTTGCCATTCTGTTACCGGTAATTATTTTACCACCTACAAAAACAGGCTGTTGTAAATTAATTCCGGCCATATACATCCCTCTCATACTCATTTCCATAGGGATAGGGACTGAAACAGGTAATCCAAAATCAGTAAGACTAAAATCCATACTCATATCTATATCTTCAAAAACATAAGCATAAGTACCGGAAGCAACAACTTTAGGTAAAAATGAAGTTTGTACTACTTTTTGATCCATAACTGTCTTATCGTGTTGCAGCGATGCTATTTGCAAATCATAACTATTTTGAAGTGCCATTTCCCGACATTGTTCTATTGATAATTCTATCTGGGCGTTTAATTTTAATGTCGATAAAAATATAATCAAAAAAATTATTTTTTTCATACTTCTTGTCTTTTTGGCTTATGAATATTAAAAAGTAAAGAATAAAAAATCGGTAACAAGATAAGGGTTGTTATAGTTCCCATAGCTAATCCGGACATTACTGCAACAGCAAGGCTCGAATACATAGGATCAAATATCAGTGGAAACATTCCCACAATAGTAGTTAATGAAGCCATAATTACAGGACGGGTACGATTAACCGTAGAACTTATAACTGCCTTATAGGGTTCCATTCCCTCCCTGGTCCTGTATGTTATCTCATCTATCAAAACAATTTCATTTTTTATCATCATGCCGACAAGACCAAATAATCCTATAAGGGACATAAAAGTATATGGAGTACCGGTAAGCAGAAGAGTAGGAACAATGCCAATAAGAACAAACGGCAGGCAGAGCACCGTTAATAATAACTTTTTTACACTATTGAAAAGTAATAATAAAATTAATAACATAATTAATACAGCTACCGGATAATAACTTAAAACGTTAGCCATCGCATCTTTTTGCATTTTTTGTTCGCCCAGCCATGTTCTTGTATAACCATCCGGCAATTCAATATTATCAATCGCATCTTTTACTTCGCTTTGAACAGCTGCCGGAGTACTTTCGGCTTTGGAGTCACATTGAGCCTTTATTGCTCTTTGTCCATTGTAACGATGAATCACAGATTCCTGATTTTCCAGTTGCAAACCATCAGTAACATGACTTAAAGGAACCGTCCTGAACATTTCATCAATCGTTTCATTTATATCCTTCCCACCAGTCATCAACTGGGCGATCTCGTATTCATTAATTTTTACATTAGGAATCATACTCCATACCGGAATATCATCAAGTCTGGTTATACGACTTCCGTCAGAATTACGCACTTTCATATTTACATACAGCATTGCATCATCATCATAAAACATTCCTATAGGTAATCCATCGGTAGAAGCCATAAGCGCCTTCCCAAGATCACTACGGGTTATTCCTGCCCGTTTTCCTGCTTGCTGCAAATAACGTGCATGTAATGTTTTACCAGGCGGATTCCAGTTATTACATACAGAATAAATATCTGTTTCATCACTGGCTCTCATAATATTCTCTGCCTGTCGACTCAAATCCCTTAATACTGCCGGATCGGGACCAGAAAACATTACTTCAACACGATGACTTGTAGCAATAGAAAAATTATATTTTCTTACTCTAACATAAGCATCAGGATAATTCGCCCTTAGTTCATCTTCTATTATCGGTCGCATCTTATCAGCAAACTTATAATCGGGAAAAGTAACAATAAATTCTCCATAATTATCTCCACCGGAATTAATAGACCTGACCAGACAATAACGAGGCGGCGTACTTCCCTGAGTAGATGCTACTTGTGTAACATCATCGTAACTAAGTAGCCTTTCTGTAATTTCATGTAAATCACTTTTTACTTTATCAGGATGTGTCTGTGGCGGCAAAGTATACTCTATGTAAAGCTGATTATATTCAAAATCAGGGAAAAATAAATTCTTTATTTTAAATATACCCAATGCAGAAACTACTAATAATATGATACTTATGATAAGAGTTGTTATTTTATACCGCATAAAAAACGACAAAGCTTTTCCTATTACACGACGTAAAGGAGAATCTAATTCTCCTCCTATTATTTCAGTTTTTTTAGCTTTATATCTCGCAGGCAACATTATCATAGAAAAAAACGGAACCTGGACCAAAGCCAATATCCAACTTATAAATAATGATATACAAAAAACAAGGAACATATCACCAGCATATTCTCCTGCAGAATCATCAGAAAGGAAAACAGGTAAAAATGCGATTATAGCAATAAGTGTAGCTCCCAGTAAAGGGATTGCTGTACGTTGCGCTGTTCCTATCAATGCCTGACGTGGCGGAAGCCCTTTTGCTCTATCAACCAGAATTCCATCCATTACTACCACAGCATTATCAACCAGCATTCCCATAGCTACGATAAAAGCCCCCAGTGAAATACGCTGTAATGTGCCGTCTAACGCATAAAGTATTAGAAAAGTACCTAATACAGTGAAAACCAGTCCAAACCCAATGTTAAATCCGCTTCTCATTCCCATAGCTACAATTAACACAACGATTACCACAATTACCGAGGATATCAGATTCCACATAAAATCAGAAATTGAAGCTTTTACTCTATCAGGTTGAAAAAATACCTTTTGATAAGATATTCCGGCAGGAAGACGATGTTCCAATTCCTTTAATTTTTGATCGACTTCTTTTCCGACTTCGGTAACAACAACATCAGGTTCCATAGATATGGAAAGAGATAACGCTGCTTTATTATCTACCCAAAAACCATATGTCTGCGGCTCCTGATATGTACGTACAACTTCAGCAATATCTCCAAGTTTAACCTGTTCTCCGGTCGGAGTCTGTAAAATTATATTACGTATACTTTCCACATCTGTCAGTTTTCCGTCAACAGCCAAACGTACTTTTTCATTTCCTGCCCTATATGATCCTGTTATTACAGGCTGGTTCTGCCCGTCAATGGACATCATAATCTGGGTCGGAACAATTCCGGTACGAGCAATTTGTTCCTGTGGAATAGTAATATCAATACATTCACTACGTGAACCAAATATTTCTATGCGTCTTACCCCTTTTACTTCAAGTAATTCTCTTTTCAGGAATTTTGTATATTTCTCCAATTCCGCATAAGAATAATCTTCTCCTGTAACAGCGTAAAACATGCCATAAACATCGCTGACATCATCCATTACTATAGGAGCCATTGCTCCTGACGGTAACCTTGTTGATGCATTTTGCACTTTACGGCGCAACATATCCCAATATTGTTCCACATTCCTGTCGGGAACAATACCTTCCAGGCTTAGAGATACTACAGATAAGTTTTCTGAAGATGTAGATTGTATGTCCAGAATATTATTTATAGTCCTTAATTCTTCTTCTATGATACTGGTAACTTCAAGTTCTACTTCATGAGCTGATGCACCCGGATAAGGAGTAATGATAACCGCTTGTTTTACCGCGATCAAAGGATCTTCCAGTTTAGGCATTTTAATATAAGCATAAATACCTCCCGCTATTAATGCTACAATAAATGCCCAAAATAGAGTTTTCCTGTTCAGGAAAAATTCTGTTATATTTATCATAACAATCCTCCTACATTTGTTTTAGATATTCCGGATATAACATTTACTTTTTCATTCTCTTTCAAATATTGGACACCGGCAGAAATGATTTCATTTCCCGGCTCAATTCCGGTAATTACAATATTACCATCATCAACACCTACAACTTGTACTTCCTTTTTCTGAACAATTGATTGTTCCTGTAATAATACCCATACATATTGCTTATCGTTCTCGGAAAATACACAATTCACAGGAAGAATATATCCTTTTGGCGTTTCACCATCTTTAACGATCTTAATAGAGACTTCCACATTCATACCTGCAGTAAGCGGATTATCAGCAGAATTAATAACTGTCAGATACATTTTATACAATTGATTTCCATTAGACTTATGGCTTATTGAAAGAATCTTCAAAGGGAATGATTGTCCAGGCAAAAGACTAGCATTACAATTAATGTCTCCAAAATTTGATTTTTGCAAATATAAATTTGCCGGTAAATCGGTTTCAACCACAATGCTGCTCATATCCATCAATGTAAATACAGGTCTCCCGGCATCCACCATTTCGCTTTTCCTGAAATTGACCGATTGAATATATCCTGACGATGGGGCTTCCAGCAAAGTATAGTCAACCTGATTTTGATAAGCCTGGAGTTGTACTTTCAATGCATTTAATCCTGCCACAGCTTTTTCGTAATCATTTCCTGCAATACTATTTCGTTTATATAATTCTTCCAGACGCTCAACTTCCGTTTTCAACTGATTATACTGAATCTCCGTTGCAGATAATTGCAAGCGATAGTCTTTATCATCCAATTTTGCAAGTAATTGTCCTTCTTTTACATAATCTCCTTCTTTTACATAAATCTGTATTATCTGTCCTGCTGCCTTAAATCCTAGATTAATAATCTGATTTTCTTTAACTATACCCGGTAAAGTCCTTTCTGTTACAGGTTCAATCTTTACAGGATAAGTAGTTCTCACACTTCTGATAAGTGGTTTGTTTTGATTTTGCTGGCAAGATGATACACACATAACTATCAATAGCAAGTACAAAAATATTTTCCCTTTCATTAAATTAATATTTTGAATGTAAAAAGATAAAGAAAATTAAAAATTCATATAGCATTTTTAAAACGACAAAAATATTTTATTATTTCTCAATAAATTGTTCAAAACATAGACAAGATTGTCCAAAAAGTCGAATTATTTCATTTCCAAAAGAAAAAAATACAATATATTTGTACAAAAAGTTGATTATGATATGACAGATAATGTATTTCAGGTAGAGTTTAGCTTGTTTCGCGAAGTTTTTGAAGGACATGCTATCGAAGATGATTTTATGATTTTTGACAATTTAATGGAAAAAATAAATCCTGAAGGTAATACTAATCCTATTAATTATAATTTCCCAATAAAACTTGACATTACTATACTTGTGTTATGTACAGGAGGCATTGCAAATGCTAAAATAGGATTAAAGGAAATATCCCTTAAAAAAAACAGGCTGGCTGTTATTATGCCTGATCAGATATTCCAGGTTACTGAAATAACTCCGGATTTTAAAGGTATGTTTATCATACTTAAAAATACTTTTTTTAATACACAGAATTATTTTGTGGAAGCTATGACTTTACAAAGAATTATTCTTCAGCAACATTATTTTGAAATACCTGAAAGTTTTATTGCTGAATTTAAAGTTATATACAATTTAATAAAGGAAAAAATCAAAGAAAAAAATAATTATTATAAGTCTCAAATTATCCAGAATTATTGCAGTATTCTTTTTTATAATGCTTGCAGCATTTACGTTTTACAAAATAGTGAGGCTGATATCAAAGAGAAAACCCGCAAACAGGGTATTGTTGAAACATTCGTAAAGGAAGTAGAAAGAAATTATCGCAAAGAACATACAATTTCATTCTATGCCGATAAACTTTGCCTTACTCCTAAATATCTTTCGTCTATTATTTCCGATATGAGCGGAAAATCTGCTGCAGACTGGATAAAAGAATATCTTATACTGGAAGCACAAGCCTTGCTGCGTTCCACCAAAATGACCATCCAGCAGGTAAGTGACCATTTAAATTTTGCCAATCAATCACATTTCGGAAGATTTTTTAAACGTTTTACCGGATTGTCTCCACGTGAATATCAGAAACAATAAACCAATAGTTTCTTAAATTACTGAACCTTATGCTGATATAAAATAATAATGTTCAAAAGTTTTTTATATTAAAAAATAATAATAATTTTGAGGCCGAAAATATGGGAACTAAGGTTTAAGTATTAGCTGAAAGATTTTATTGCTGATTCATGAGCCTGAGATGTAAAAAAAATATTTCTCGACCTGCTGGCTCTCAATAAGATTTATATAAGATTTGTATTTTTTATATATACGAAATTACATAAAGAAAAATTGAGATGAATGCAGTTTTTAAGTACATAAAGTAATTAATAATTAAAGAAAGACATCCAAATGGAAGTTGTAAAAAATCAAATTGACGACTTAAATGCAACATTAACCGTTAATGTCAAGAATAGTGACATCGACGACAATGTGGAAAAAACCCTTAGAGATTACCGCCGCAAAGCTGTTGTTCCTGGTTTCAGACCCGGGAATGTTCCAATGGGACTCATCAAAAAAATGTATGGTAACGCAGTGATCGCAGAAGAACTGAACAGAACTGTTTCAAATGCGATTTCAGATTATCTGGTAAATGAAAAAATCAATATTCTCGGAGATCCTCTGCCTAATGAATCCCAAGAACAAATAGAATTCGGCAAACAAGATTCATATGATTTTTCTTTTGATATAGGATTAATCCCGGAATTTGAAATTAAACTTTCAAAAAGAGATAAAGTAAACAAATATTCTATCAAAGTAGATGACGAAATGATAGAAAAATATATATCGGGTTTTCAGAAACAGTTCGGAGGTTTTGAAGAAGTTGAACAATCCGATGAAGATTCTATGCTGAATGCAGAACTTATTCAAACCGATAAAAAAGGAAACGTACTTGAAGATGGAGTAAAAGTAGAAGATGCTGCAATATCAATAAAAGTCGTTAAAGACAAAAAAATACAGAAATCGCTTATAGGCATTTCAAACGATACTGTTGTTGATATTGATATAAAAAAGGCTTTCCCTAACGATTCTGAAATTACTTCTTTACTGAAAATAAATAAAGAAGATGTAGAAAATCTAGATCCTCATTTCCGTGTAGTTGTAAAAAGCATTAAAAACTATAAAGATGCTGATATAAACCAGGAGTTTTTCAATAAATGTTTTGGAGAGAATGTTGTTAATTCCGAAGAAGAATTCCGAAACAGAGTGACAGAAGATATCAAAGCTTCTTTTACAAGAGAAACTAAATATAAATTATTACTGGATATTAAAGACAAAATAACAAAAAAATCGGATATTCATTTTCCGGAAGAATTCCTTCGCAGATGGCTAAAAGCAACAAATAAGGATATTACTGAAGAACAGCTTAATGATGAATTTCCAAGATTTATTGAAGATCTTAAATGGACTTTAATAAAAAGTAAAATAGCCAAAGAAAATGAAATAAAAATAACAGAAGAAGAGCTTATAAATGCTGCAAAACAACAACTTATTGCCCAGTTCAGTCAGTACGGAATGAGTTATATTCCTGATGAATATCTTACAAAATATGCAAACGAAATACTTCAGAAAGAAGGAGAAGCAAATAAATTGTATGAAATGGAAATAGAAGAAAAAGTTGTTGATTTTATTGCCGATACAATTAAAACAGAAGATACAGAAATAAGTATCGACGAATTTCAGAAATTATTTGAATAAACATATTTCTTTATGAGAATAGAAAAGGTTATTGCTGTGCAATAGCCTTTTTTTGTGGATATTTGAATATTAAATCCAATATCTGTAAAATATATCATAAGATTTCTTAAAACCACCAAAAGAACTTGTTTAGTATTACTATAATTATTACTATTCCAATAATTATAAACAATATAGGATGATTTTTTATTGAGTTTCCCATTGTCAATAAAAATATTTTCATTTGTAATTCCAGTAAATTATAATTAACTTTCTTTATATATTCTTCGGCTTTTTCTTTTCCCATTAACTCACATAATTCTATATATGTTTTTTCAGGAATCCTATCGTCATTTTCCATTATTTTACTGGCTGTTTACGTAAATATACAAGGTAAAAATAGTAATTTTAGAAATATTTATTAGGTTATATTCTTATTAAAGACTTTTTATTACTTGTCAAAAAAAATAGAATATTCATCTTTATTATTATTTTGTTGATATTCTGAATAACAGATATTTCTGTCTTATAAACTACAATACCTGCAAACCGTATTAAATATTATTTTTGATTATTAGCAAAAACTTTATGTATAAAAATCGAAGGATATCCATATAAAACTGCGAGAAAACAAAAAAGTGTATTTAAAAGGCTTATACGAATAAAATCCATTCTGGGACGAAAATGAGTAACTCTTTCGCCGGCAGCCGGATAATGTACATTAATAGAAACAGGAACAATTCTTATTCCTTTCCATGCCATACGAACAAGTAATTCCAGTTCCGACTCGTAACGTTTGGTAAATGGTCTCATTTTTTTCATCCTGCGCAAAGGATAAAGACGATATCCGGTTTGTGTATCAGGAAGTTTCTTTGCAGTTTGTAAAGTAAACCAGAAATTTGAGAATTTATTGGCAAAAATATTTCCCTGAGGCATATTAGGGTGGTCAAAAGAACGCGAACCTATTAACAAAGAATTTTCATTTTCCGCCAAGGCATTCAAAAAAACAGGAATATCTTCTGCAAGATGTTGCCCGTCGGAATCCAGAGTTAATGCATAATCATATCCCAGACCCATAGCTTTATCAAAAGCCTGTTTCAGGGCATAACCCTTTCCTCTGTTTATCTTGTAGGAAACCAGGTTTATTTTATCATAAAATTTTTCTAATATATTTAATGTACTATCTGTGGAACCATCGTTAACAACAATTAAATCCAAAGTATATTCCGATACTGAATTAATTACATGTTCAATTGTTTTTTCAGAATTATAGGCTGGTATTACTATGCAAACCTTATAATCCAGCATTTTATTATGAATATCTTCAAATTTCATTACAATTTTATTCAGGTAATAATTGCAGATTGATCTTTGAAAATACTACATCTCCTGAATATACAGTAGCTTTTATTTGATATATATTTTCGTCATCAGGGGCTTCTATAATTAAATTATAATTTACTTCAGGATGAATAAGAGGATTTATAGGATAAGTAAATTTTACACTTTTAATTTTCTTTATCATAAATTTTTCCTGCTTCATGTGTGAAAACAGTTCTTTTATAACCTGAATCACACAAACGCCTGGCGTAATAGGATTATTAGGAAAGTGTGCTTCATATATCTCATGCTCTTTATTAAATTTAACAAGGAAATCGACACCGGCATCCGATCCAGAATAATTTATAATTGAAAAAAATTTATCTTTAAGCATATAAATTGATATTTTAATTTGCACTAAAGCTTTCTGACGGAATATTCATATTTGTTTTTTTATTTAAAAAAATAATAGTTGTAATATCCCCTGATTTTTCTTCCATGATAATCTCTGTAGCCAAATAATCAGATGAGTCGATCTTTATTTTTATAGCTGAATATATTTCTTTCATCCTTTTCGGAACAGGAGTTAATTTAACTAAAATAACTTTTTTATCAGATTCACTTTCAAAATATTCCACATAAAAGTTTTTTGAGTCTGTAAGACTTTCTCCATTAATTGTACTTATTATAAGTGACCCCAATTGTTTAAACATTTTATTAGAATTTGCTACAATTCCATTATCAGTTTTTAAATATACATCTTCGTTATTTAAAATTAAAGCAAAGTTTGTAGGTTTCAAATATTCCCATCGTAATGACGATGGTGATTTATATAACATATTGCCTTCCGACTTTGCTGTTTCGACCAATAAAACTGATGATTTTTCCTGTATAAAACCGCATTGCAGAGTTTTTATCTCTTTCGATGCTTTCAACAAATTATTCTCTATTTCTTTTTTCCTTGTTTCGGAAACAGATTTATAAGTACTGGTTTGAGCAAAAGAATTAATGCAGAACATTAATAAAAGAAGACAGATAGTTACTCTCATAATAATAATTTTAATCAATAAATTATTTCACTACAAAATACACGCCAATCATTATAATAACAACTCCAATCCAGCGAGTATACGGAACAGCCTCATGTAAAATAAAATAAGCTGAAAATAAACCTATTACGTAACTTATCGACAATAATGGGTATGCCAAACTAAGATCATATTGTCTTAAAACATACATCCACGTAAATAAGGATGTTAAAGCACAAATACCGGAAACACTAAACTGCCATGTAGTAAGTGCATTTTTAAAAAATTCCCATGTCCATGAAAAATCTCCGAATAATTTTACAGATATTTTCAAAAAAGTCTGGGCAGCCACTAACAAAATGCTTTGGCCTATAACGAGCATAATTAATCTTAACATGATGATAAAAGTATTAAAGAGTGATCTTTATTTTGAAAATGATTATAAACTAATATATTTTTAGGATTTATATTTTTTACATTATTGCAATATACAATATGTTGAGGGATTTTCTTGTTTTTCAGGATTGTAGCAGCTGTATAAAGTCCTAACCCTGATGCTGAATATGATTCGCCAAAAATATGTTTATACCATAACAATGGTTTATCAGGGAAAAACTCACTATGCATATTTTTATAAACAGAATCATTATTTACATCTCCACTTATACCTACAATCACAGCATCAATATCTTTTTCGTTTAGCCCATTACTTTGCAATAACGATGCTAAGGTCTTCTTAAACTGAACTTTATCAGGTTTATAAAGCATTTCTATTCCTTTTATTTCACAAAAAGAATTTTTTGTTTTATTTTTATCCAGCATAAAACTTACTGAAGCTTCACCTGCTAACGCTCCGGGAGTTTGGGAATCCCTGAGTATCTCTTCAGATATTTCTCCTTTTTTCCAATAGCCAATTTTATCAAGTAATGCAAAATATCCGGGAGTTAACTCGTCGTGTCCGCTGACTAATGCAGATGATATTTCGCCCAATTGGAATTGTATGAAAGCATCCAATAATGCACTGTCAAAAGATGTTCCCCGATGTGAGTAAGTACTGTTATAGGAATGACATTTCAAGTAAACTGCAATCTGTGAACTTATAGTATTATGTGTAGATTGCATAAAATATGTAGGAGGCAGCAATTCTTCATTATTATCCAGCATTGCTGTCAAAAATTTTTCGGTATTTTCAATACATCCAAGTCCTGTACCCGTAATAATGGCATCAGGCTTTTCAATAGATGTATCCTTTATTGTTTTCAATGATGTTGCCAATGCTCTTTTCAGAATCTTACCCATTCTACGTGCAGCCATCGGAGCAATAAACTCACTGAAATCCGGTTCTATGGAACGTACATATCGTTCTTTATATATCAACGGAGATTCAAACCATTTTTCTTCAAACGGCTCTTGTATTGATATATGTGCTATCGACTGAATATAAACCATTACATTTATTAAATTATAAATTTCAAACAACAAATTTCAAATTCTAAATCCCACTATACAGTTTACAGTACAATATTGTTTGAATACTGAAATTTGGTCATTAGGTATTATTTGAGCTTTGGTATTTGTCATTTATATTTTGTTTTTTATTTACATTTTGAAAAAATACATGCTGAATCGTTCCCTCCAAATCCAAACGAATTTGTAAGAACATGTTTCAATTCTTTATTTGTATACATATCCACAGCCGGTGAAAATGAAAGTTTTTCAATCTTTTCGGAAAAATTCAGGTTAACCGGAATAAAATCATTCTGTAAAGCCAATATGGATATTATACTTTCGACACTTCCTGCTGCACTTGTAGTATGGCCCGTAAATGATTTGGTTGATGATACGGGCGGAATATTATCCCCGAATACACGCATAATAGCAATACCTTCGGTTTCATCATTATTCCCGGTACCTGTTCCATGAGCATTAATATAATCAATGTCCTGTAACTTTAATCCACTTTGTTTCAATGCTTTTGTCATTGCAAGATATGCACCTTCTCCTTCAGGAGACGATGCTGTCTGGTGATATGCATCGCATGTATTAGCATAACCGGAAAGTTTACAAATAGGCGAAATTCCTCTTTTCTTTACAGAATCTTCGGATTCTATAACGATAAAAGCAGCTCCTTCTCCAAGATTCAGGCCTTCTCTGTTTTTATCAAAAGGACGGCATTGATGTTTATCCAGTATCATCAATGTGTTAAATCCGTTAAAATGGAATTTACTTAAACATTCGCTACCACCGACTATTGCAACATCAATACGACCTGTTTTAATAAGATTAGCACCTAAAATAATTGCATTTTCAGCAGACGAACATGCCGTAGAAATTGTTGTAGTAAGGTCAAAATGTCCTTTATATTCTTTGGCAATAAGGTCTGTTGTTGCACCGCAGTCGTGTGCTTCTATATATGCACTTTTTGTATCATCGGTAAGAAAATCCTTATAATATTGTTCACTTTTGTCCATTCCTCCTACCGTTGTTCCTGAAATAAAAGCTATACGTCCGGGCTTTTGTTTGTAAATACCTGACTCTTCCAACGCTTCTCTTAATGCAATCCTTCCCATTAATGCCGTACGCGTATACACCTCATCCGGAGATATTCCAAGAAGTTTGTACATTTCTTCGTTACTGTACTGAACTTCACTTGCAGGAAGCTCCTTATGAATAGTCTGTAAATATTTTAAATCATTAATAGCCGAGCGCTTACTTAATAAAGCATTCAACGTATTTTCCTTACCAACTCCCAGGCCGGTAATAATACCCATTCCGGTCACCAGAATCTGACCTGCCATTTATTTAGTTCTGTTTTTTTCTATGTACTCTGCCATTACGCTGACAGATTTAAATATTTCACGTCCTTCTGCTGCATTTGCTAACTTTATTCCATAATTTTTTTCCATCAATACTATTAATTCCAAAGCATCAATAGAATCTAAACCTAATCCGTCAACAAATAAAGGAGAATTATTATCAATATCTTCCGGTTTTACTCCTTCCAAGTTCAAAACTTCAATAATTTCCTTTTTTAATTCTAAAATCAACTCTTCCATACTTTTTAATATAATTTTGATATTAATTCTGTTGTTATTTCTTTTCCTGATTTATTATTGCGTGTAATAAACATCATCAGTACATCACAGTTATCTTTAAAATATTCCGTCCATCCGCATAGCAATCCATTCACATAATTATTACGAAAAATATCATAAATCGCTTCACTGATTTGTTTTGGAGAGAATTTCTCCGTAATATAAAAGGATGATTCTCCCATAATCTTATTACGTATAGCAATTTCTCCGGTAACAATATTTGCAAGTGTATAAACAAAAACTGCCGGACTGGGAAAATAATTATTCTTATCCTGTATTGTCTGTTGATATATAATATCATCATCCAAAGATGACGATCTGTTAAAACAAACTATCGAAATATCTTTGTTAGGAACATTTATATCTAATCCGACATCCCTGCATACTAGTTCCGCTCCCAGAAAGCCTGCTTTAGACAGATTATCCATTTTAAAGAATTTCAAATATTGTATTCCAAATGATCTGTACACATCATTAAGCCATAAAGAATTTGGTTCTTCCGAACGTATTATTGGAACCTCTGTCCCATTTAACAAAACTTTTTTGTTAGTTATACGGCAATATGACTTTATATCAAATTTCACTTCAATTTTATATTTTTCTCATAATTATGGCAGCATTGCTTCCGCCAAATCCTGAAATTAATTTTAAAAAACGCTTCTTATCAGATCCTATTATATCTTTATTAATATTCACAGCACTTACAACTCCTAAATCTTCAAATCCCATACTTTTTAAAATAATACCTTCCTGCAATGCATAAGCAGAAATAATTGTCTCCAAAATCCCTGCTGCTCCCAAGGTATGTCCAAAATAAGGTTTAAGACTGTTCACCGGAGTATCATTCATTTCATGGCGTCCTATTGCAACAGATTCCATATCATCGTTATATGGAGTTGCCGTTCCGTGTGCATTTATGAAACTAACAGTTTCTTTATCGATACCATTCATGGCGATATTTATAGCATTAAAGAGCCCTTCCGCTGTCCTCGACGGACCTGAAATATGATTTGCATCGTTGCAAACAGCACCATTCTCATAAATAATGGTTCCTGAATGCAAATCCGTCTCCTGTTCCGCTTTTGAATATATTATAGTTGCAGCAGCTTCTCCTAAATTAAGGCCGGTACGATTCTTATCAAACGGCTTACACATTTCAACAGATAAAGCCTTAAAGGATTGAAATCCGGAAATAATAAATTTAGATAAAACTTCAGCACCTATAACAATTATATATTTATATCTCCCTGCATTTAAATATCTGGCAGCTGTTATCTGTGCAGCAACCCCTGAAATACAGGCATTACTTACAACTACAGCTTCATTTTTATTATCAAAAAATTCGGCAATCAGTTGTGCCGAACGCCATAAATAAACACGTTCAGGCTCATATTTATTATTATTTTCCAGCAATTCTATATTTCCTTTAGTAGTTGAAAATATAAATAAAACAGAATTATCTGCCGGGTCTATATTTGCCTCAGAAACAGCATCATAAACAGATAGTATCGCCGTTTTCTCCAATTTTGTGTATTCAATATCAGATTTTGTTGCAATTTTTGAAAATGCTTCATTAATTTTTTCATTTTCCAAAAGAGAGCCAACAAATGGTTCAGGGATATCAAACATATTTTCATAAAAACTTAAACCACTCTTATATTTTTTTACTGAAGAGTAGTTTTCAGAGGATGTAAATCCCAAAGATGATATTATATTATCACTTACTTTATATATCATATCAACCCATTCATTTTTTTCCATTCAAGAAAAAAATCCGGTATAGTCCAGACTAAATTATAATCTTTATCTAAAAATACTTGCACAGAATGACCTGTAGCAATAAGCTCCCCTGACGGTACGGAAAAGATTTTATAATCAAAAATAATTTTTGCCGCTTCTGTGTCACGAAGTGTGATTTCAACTTTTCCGATATCACGGTATATCAGAGGTCGTTTATATTCAAAATGTAATTCAACAAGCGGAGCATAAAAACCTTTGTCAAACATATAAAGATATTCAAGTCCGAACTTTTTCCCAAAAGCTTCGCGGGCATCTTCAAAATACAATGCATATGATCCATGCCATACTATATTCATAGAATCTACCTCACTGAAACGAACTGAAAATTCTTTCTCTGCGGTTAATATTTTTTTTACCTTATTATTCATTCCAGCTGCTTACGACGTCAGTTAAAATAACTTTCATATTACAAGATGCAACAGGTTGTTCGTCACATAAAACATTTGCAGTAATTATCACTACATTAAAAACCTCATTATCAACATTAATTACTGTATTTATTTTTTTCCCTACTTCAGGTAAAGAGTAAACTTCAAAATTATTTACAGAACCGATCATCCCTATTTTTACAGGTTGGTCGCTATTTAAATATCCCAGTCGAGCAGCGCATGTCTGAGCTATGTTTTCCAATATCCCCATCTCTGTAAACCGGCTATTCTCAACAAACAGATTATCAGGTAAAATATTTAACTCAGTTCTTGTTTGTTGTTCATCACAAGAAATAAGTTTGTCAACCATAACAAACGGCGGACGTTGTGGGATATATTCTAAAATTGCTTTTTTTATCATACCTAATTATCTGATAGACTTTTATTTATATTATAAATAAAATATTTGCAAAAGTACTTATTCTAATTACTAAAAACAAAATTATTTCAGCCTGCATTGCATAATACTGTGTCCCAACCCTAATCCATCATGTACATTTTCAACAATCAAACCGGATTTATTTATACAATTTTCCATATCCCCTGAATGATACATCTTACTGTTTCCATTTGCCATAGCTGTAAAATACAAACTTATTTGAGCCAGACAGTATGATGCTGTTTCGAAACGTTGCCTGTCCCAAAAAGTTTCCATAATATAAAGCTTGCTCTTCTTATTCATGGATTTAGCCGCACGTGTTAAAATACTTACTATTTCTTTTTCCGAAAAACAATCAAGAAACTGACTCATCCATATTGCATCAAAATCTTCAGGGAAAGAGGTCGATTCATCCAACACATTAGCTGCATACCCATGAATACGATTTGCTCCGGGCAAATGTTTTGTTTGCTCTTTCATCATCTCCAGTTGTTGAGGCAAATCCATTATTGTTACATTTACCGACTCTGAGTACTCTACACATTTTGTCGCCCAACGTCCTGTATTTCCGCCAACATCAAGTAAAGTTCCAGTATTAGCTGAAAAAACTATTTCCAAAGCTTGTTCAAAAGAGTTATCAGAATAAAAATGATCAAATCCGAACCAGCTTTTTTTAACTTGTTCCGGAAGCTGAGATAATCCTTCATAAATAGTTGGCCAATTACCAAAGACCTTCAAACCTTCAGGCTTTCCATTCAACAAAGATTCTTCCAGATTAAAAAGTCCCAGATAATTAACATCATGATTAAAATCCATATTTACACGTGCCATATCATCATGAATCAAGAACCAACCGGTTTTTGACAAAAAGAATTTCTCATCTTTCAAAAGTATTGTCCCTATAGTTAATGATGATTCTGTCAGAACTTTCACAGCATATTCCGACAAATTAGTCTCTTTGACAATTTCATCCATTGTCAGACCATTTTTATTATCATCCAGAAGTTTAAATATTCCAAATTTTACCATTAAGCGTGAAACCTGAAATACAACAGGACCGAAAACTATTTCCTGAGCCAGTCTTTGCGCCTGAATTGCCGATAATCTATCTTTCGAATATATTTCTTTCTGCGGGGACAAAAGTTTCATAATTAATATTTATTAATTTTTCCAAAAATTATAATAATTAAACCATTGTTGAGGATATTTTCTCAGTATTTCTTCACATTTATTTACAAAATAACAAGCTAAGGTATTTGCCTTTTTTACAGGATTTTGTTCTTCCGTATTAATATTTACAGGGCAAACATAAGCATGGTATTTTTTCCAACTATTTTTCATTACGAAAAGTGCTACTATCGGAACATCCATCTGAACCGCCAACCTAAATGGTCCAAAAGGGAAATATGCATCTCTGTTAAAAAACTCACATTTTATTTTTTTAGGACTTCCGTAAATACGATCACATGGGATTGTCAAAATATCACCCCGTTCTAAAATTTCCTTTATTAAAAAAAGATGCGACATATCTTCTTTAACCGAAATAAGGTTCATATTTGACTTTTGTGTTGCTTCAATTCTATTTTTTTGTAATTCCTGAGTTTCGCCGCTATATACAAGCCCATATAATTTTTTTTTATCCTGTTTAAAAGCAAATCCTCCCAGTTCAAAATTTCCTATATGCGAACTTGCAATAATAAATCCTGTATTTTTATTGAATAAATCCTGAATATATTCATTTCCAGACACTTCAACTTCAAATTGATCCTCTCTTCCACTCCACACAGCAAATTTATCCAATACAACCTGACCAAAAATAAAGTGATTTTTGTAAGTATGCCAAAATGATTTCCATGTTGAAAATCCATAACAATTTTTAAAATACCGTATCGTAGCAATGTACCCTTCCCGCCCAAAAAGCATATAAAAAGGAACAACAACAAATAATACAGGATAAAAAAAGGAGACATTTATTGTCCGGAGCATAAAAAATAAACTTTTTTGTCCGAATTTTCCGCCACCTGTTTTCCCTTTCCATTGACGGGATTGCTGCATGGTAGTTATTTTTCGTTTACCTTGCTTTCAACATAATCGTAAAACTGAGATAGTGTTCTTACATTTGCCATTTCTTCAGGTTTTATTTTAAATCCGAAATGACGTTCTACAATTACTACGATATCAACAAAATCAAGACTGTCTATACCAAGATCTTCCTTCAATAACGCATCGTCATTTAACAAATTCTCTTCTATTTCTATCTCCTCTATTAAAAATTTATTCACTGTTTTTATTACTTCTTCTCTTGTCATAACAATTATTTAATTTATTTTTTTCACTACTAATGCACTGTTTGTTCCACCAAATCCGAAAGAATTAGATAAAAATATATCTATAGTCTTATCTATAGTTTTGGTTGCAATATTTAGTTTTTGAGAATATTCGTCAGGTTTTTCAAAATTTATATTAGGAGCAACAAATGAATTTTGCATCATCAGTATCGAATAAATAATTTCACTTGCCCCAGCCATCCAACATTCGTGACCAGTCATGGATTTTGTGGAGCTAACCAATGGTTTTGATTCTGAAAATAATTTATCAATTGCGATTGCCTCAATAGCATCACCTTGCGGAGTAGATGTAGCATGTGCATTAATATAATCAATATCTTTGCTTTGTATACCTGCATCATCAAGAGCTCTTTTCATTGCTATATATGATCCTATATCATTTGGCTGAGAAATAACAGCAGCTCCATTTGATGAAAAACCATAACCTATTATTTCGGCAATAATGTTGGCACCACGTGCTTTTGCATGTTCATATTCTTCTAATATCAGACTGGCTGCTCCTCCGCTTGGGACTAATCCATCGCGACCAGCATCAAAAGGACGGGATGCTTTTGCCGGGTCGTTTGTACGGACAGAAAAAACACCAAGCCCATCGAAACTTCCCATTGAATAACAATTTGTTTCTTGTGCGCCCCCGCAAATAACAATATCCTGCATGCCGCTGCGAATAAAAGTATATCCCATTCCAATAGCATGTGAACCACTGGCACATGCAGCACTTATGGTCATATTGATCCCTCTTATTTTCAAGATGGTTGATAAGTTCATAGTTACAGTAGAGTTCATCGACTGAAATACAGAACCCAAACCTATCAGCGTAGTATCTTTCTTTTCAACAGCAATTGCGTGTGATTCAATAACCGCTTTTGCAGAAGAATCATTCCCGAAAAAAATCCCAACTTCATTATTTTCCAGATAATTTTCGTCAATTCCTGCATTTTTTAAAGCTTCGATAGTTGCTATATATGCATATTCTCCTTCCTCTGCCATACATGTTCTTGACCGCCTGTCCAATAAACCTTTTAATTGAGGCCTTTCAACAATTCCTGTTAACGGAGAACGATAACCATAATCTATTCTTAACGGGTCTATTCCTATACCCGACTTTCCTTCATATAGGGATTTCGTTACTTCTTCCTGACTTTTACCAATACAGGAATAAATTCCCATTCCTGTAATTACTACTCTTCTCATAAATGCTTTTTATTTTCTAAGTATATAAGCCGCCATTTATTGATATGACTTCTCCGGTAATATATCCGGCTTGTTCTGATGCTAAAAATCCTACTAAAGCTGCAACTTCTTCCGGTGTTCCAAATCGTCCTACAGGAATCATCGTTTTAAGCGCTTTTTCATCCATGTCTTTTGTCATATCTGTATCTATAAAACCGGGAGCTACAGCATTTACAGTAACTTTTCTGGCTCCAACTTCCTGTGCCAGAGCTTTTGTAGCACCAATAACTCCTGCTTTTGCTGCCGAATAGTTCGCTTGTCCGGGTAAACCTTTTATTCCCGACAAAGAAACTATATTTATTATTCTGCCGAATCGTTTTGACAGCATATCTTTTAATACTCTCCGCGTTACATAAAAAAAGCTGTTAAGATTTGTATTTATCACACTGTCCCATTGCTCATTCTGCATAAATATCATCAAAGTATCCTGACGGATTCCTGCATTGTTTATTAATACAGCAATATAATCATCGGGATGTCCTTCTGCCCATTCAATTAACGCCATATCGGTCGCATCTTTATCGGCAACATCAAATTTCAACAACTCTGCTTTTACTCCAAATTCTTCTACCAATTTCTTTGTTTCATTAGCTGCATTTTCATTTGAAACAAAATTTATAATTATAGCATAACCTGCTTTGGCTAATTCTAAACAAATTGACCTCCCAATTCCACGTGATCCTCCTGTAACTAATGCGTATTTCATAACAATATTTTTTAATATAATTTAATACCGGGTTCCTCTATTTTAAGAAATTCGATTATTTGCTCTATTTCTTTATATTTTGGATTATCCTGAACAAATAATGGGATAATATTTCGTATATTATCATAAAATTTTCTTGTAACCGGAGATATTTTACCCTGAATTTTCAGGTAATCAACAGCCTGTGCCAATGCAATTGAGTGTATTGATAATACCTGAAAAGAATTTTCAATAATATGTTTTGCTATCAATGCCGAATTTGTTCCCATACTAACTATGTCCTGATTGTCATTATTATTGGGAATACTATGTACATACATAGGATTTGATAATGTCTGACATTCGGCAGTTGTTGATGTTGCAGTAAATTGGGTTCCCTGTAACCCATAATTCAAACCAAGGTTACCAAAATTTAGAAACGGTGGCAATAACTCATTAATTTTATCATGCAGCAAATAGTTAAGCTGCCTTTCCATCAACATTGTTAATTTGGTAATTCCAATTTTCAGTTTATCCATTTCATAAGAAACATAATCACCATGAAAATTCCCCCCATGATAAACGGATTTTGTTTCATTATCAACAATAGGATTATCGTCAGCAGAATTAAGCTCATTAACCAATACCTTTTCGGCATTTATAAGTTCATCATATATAGGTCCCAGAATCTGCGGAACACAACGAAGAGAGTAATATGGCTGAACTTTATGGCTAAAAATATTTTCTTCGCTTTCTTTTTCGTATAACTCCTTTTGCCTGTTGAGCATACATTTGCTGCCTTTAGCTATCTGTTGCATTATTTCAGCAACTTTTTGCTGCCCGCTATGATGTTTTACATTGTTAAGTTCCGGTGACATAAAATCGTCATAAGAAGCGGCTATTTCATTCATTAAGGTTGAAGCAATAAGTGCCCACTGCATCAATTTTTTTGAATATATAAGATTTACTAATCCTATTCCTGTCATAAAAGATGTTCCATTTGCCAAAGCCAATCCTTCACGTAAATATATTGGCAAAGGCCGGAGATTTTCTTCTTTCAGAACATCTTTGGTATTCCTTTTTTCTTCTTTGTAAAAAACTTCTCCTTCTCCTATTAAGGTAAGAGCTAAATGTGATAACTGTACCAGATCACCACTGGAACCTACACTTCCATGCTCAGGAACGTATGGATATATACCCCGGTTTATATATTCTTTAAGGATCAGTACAGTATCTAAGTGTACTCCAGATTTTCCAACTACAAAAGTCATAAAACGGGAAAGCATGGCTGCTTTTACATATATAGCATCTAACGGTTTTCCCGCACCACTGGAATGCGAACGTATAATATTATATTGTAAATCATGCAGATCTTTGTCTGAAATACGATATTGTGCCATTGGTCCAAAACCTGTATTTATACCGTATATAACTTTTTTTTGAGCAAAAGATACTAAAAAATTATAACTATCTTCAACTTGCTTTTTCTCCTTTGCTGTTAATTTTAGTTCTTTATTTAAAAAAATAATTGCTTTAAAATCTTCTAAATTAATCACCTCTAAATTGTTTACTTAGTTTCATTTCCGCACAAAAATACATAATATTTAATATTTGTAAAATGATTTAATAAAATATTTGTCCGCAAATATTCTGGAACCTGCAAATAAACAACATTTTTTGTGAAAAAATTATAATAATTATCGCTTACACTGCGCAAGATAAGGTACAATTTCATCTGGCAGGATAAAAATCAATTTAAAAATCTGATCTTTAGATAATTTCAAAATCTTAATACGTATTTTATGAGTTTCATTTCTCTTATATTAAGACAGAAATACTTTCCTCATAAACTCAATTTTAATTTGTATATGAGTTGTTGTATATAATACAAAACATTAATTGCCATAAAAAAATAATACACACCTTATTCTTTTCCTGTATTTGAAGAAATAAATTATATTTGTAATATTTAATATTGATCTTAAAAACATATGGAACCTATTTGCCAAACAGTAAGTTCTTCATTTTTTAAATACAATGCAATTTAGTTCTTACTTTAAAAAACTATTAAGGATGGAATCTATAAAAGAAAAAGCACAATACTGGTTGTCTGATTTTTTTGATAAAGATACACAAAATCAGGTCAGAGATTTAATTGAAAATGATGAACAACAATTAACAGAATCTTTTTATAAAGATCTTGAATTTGGTACCGGAGGCTTAAGAGGCATTATGGGAGCAGGGACAAACCGGATGAATAAATACACCGTGGGAATGGCTACCCAGGGATTATGTAATTATTTGCTGGAACAATTTGCCGGAGAACAGATAAAATGTGCAATTGCTTACGATTCAAGGAACAATAGTGAATATTTTGCAAAAATTACAGCTTCTGTTTTTTCTGCAAATAACATAAAAGTTTTTCTTTTCGATAAATTAAGACCTACACCGGAATTATCGTTTACAATACGCTATCTGGGTTGTAATGCAGGAATTGTAATAACGGCATCCCATAATCCGAAAGAATATAATGGATATAAAGTTTACTGGCAGGATGGCGGACAAATAATAGCTCCACATGATAAAAAAATTATAGAAGAAGTAAGAAAAATCAAAGATTTCACTACCATAAAATTTGACAATGAACTTAAAAATGTTGAAATTATAGGAAAAGAAATAGATGAAGCATATATTAATGCTCTTTCGGGTATATGTCTGAATCCTGAAATTATAAAAAATACACCTTTAAAAATTATATTCACCCCCTTACATGGTTCTACTGTTGACCTTGTCCCGATGGCATTGAAAAAAATAGGATTTCATGATATAAACATTGTTGAAAAGCAGGCAATTCCGGACGGTAATTTTCCAACAGTAAAATCTCCTAATCCTGAAGAACCCGAAGCATTTGATGAAGCAATAAAAAAAGCAGGGGAAGCAAATGCTGATATAGTAATGGGAACAGATCCGGATGGAGACAGATTGGGAATTGTTACAAAAAATTCTGCAGGCGAATATATCTTACTCAATGGCAATCAGACTGCAGCTATTATGGTATATTATTTACTAGACCAGTGGGAAAAAAAATCAATGCTTACAGGAAAAGAATATATTGTAAAAACAATTGTAACTACCGAACTCTTATCTGAAATATCAGACTATTATAAAGTAAAATGCTATGATGTCCTCACAGGTTTTAAATATATTGCCGCATTAATCGAGAAAAACTATGGAAATATGAAATTTGTAGGAGGCGGAGAAGAAAGTTACGGATTCCTTGCCGGTGATTTTGTCAGGGATAAAGATGCAGTAATGTCATGTATGCTTATTGCAGAAATAGCAGCATGGGCTAAAAACCAGAAAAAGACACTTTACGATATATTGATTGATATATACATAAAATTTGGTTATTACCTTGAAGGATTAAAATCAATAACTAAAACAGGTAAAGCCGGTTCTGAAGAAATTCAGTCCATGATGAAAAAATTCAGGGATGAACCTCCTGAATCTATTGCAGGAATAAGCATAGCCCTTATTCACGACTTTGAAAAGGGACAGACAATAGATAAAATAAGTGATTTACGTTACGAAATAATACTTCCTAAGTCAAATGTATTACAATATGACCTCCTAGACGGAACTAAAATAACAATAAGACCGTCAGGAACAGAACCTAAAATAAAATTTTATATAAGTGTACATGATAGAATTGATTCTGTTGAAGAATTTTATGAAATGACTAAAACCCTGGAAACAAAAATCAATATAATAATGAATGAGGTCAGTAACTATGATCAAATTAAGAAAACTAAAACATAGGATAAAAAAACTTATTTTTGTCTCATGTAAATATATTTAGTTACACTGAAATAATGGTGATAATGTATTTAAATGTTTATTATATACAAAAAATGAGATTCTAATGAAACTAACTGGCAAGCTTTTGAATGTCACGTATTTGATTATATTTGTAAATTAATTTAATAAACTCAGAATATGAAATCTTTCAGAAAAATTCTATGGTTTGAAACATCCAACAGAAGGCAACTCATAAATATAACATCTCTGGTGGAAGAATGTGTAAAAAACAGTGAAATAAAGGAAGGATTGTGTTTAGTTAATGCCATGCATATTACAGCGAGTGTTTTTATAAACGACGACGAAACAGGACTACACCATGATTTTGAAGAATGGCTTGAAAAACTGGCTCCTGAAAAACCTCATGACAGATACCGTCATAATACTTATGAAGATAATGGAGATGCTCACCTCAAACGTACTATAATGGGACGTGAAGTTGTTGTGGCAATTACTGAAGGAAAACTGGATTTTGGCCCCTGGGAACAAATATTCTACGGAGAATTTGATGGGAAAAGACGTAAAAAGGTGCTTGTAAAGATTATTGGAGAATAACCGATCATTATTTTTAGATAAATTTCCACTATTGTTAAATACATATTATATTGAAAGTTTGGTACAAATGGCAAAAGTAACATATACCGGATATTATGAATAATTTTTAAATAATTGGAAAGAGTAGTAGTTAATAACATTTAACTTATCAGGCTGTCTTAAAAATAAGACAGCCTGATTTTTTATGTAATATAAATTTATATTCCTCATCCCTCTTGTAATTTATTTCAAAAACCATCGGAAAATCGGGTTATTTTTATTAATTTTGTTGTCAGATTTTTTTTGCAAATGGATTACGAGAATATAATAAAAGATCTTGAAAATAAGATATATAAGCCGTTGTATTTGTTCTATGGCGAAGAATCATATTTTATTGATGAGTTAACCAACTATATTGCTCATAATGTATTGACTGAATCTGAAAAGGCATTTAACCAGACCATTGTTTATGGTAAAGATGTAAAAGCTGCCGAAATCATTGAAATGGCAATGCGTTATCCAATGATGTCAAATTTGCAGGTTATTATAGTTAAAGAAGCTCAGGGAATAAAAAATTTTAAAGATTTTGAACCTTATGTAGCAAATCCTGCAAAATCCACAATTCTTGTTTTTAACTTCAAATATACCAGAAGTATAGATAAACGATTAAAAGTTAATACTTTAATCGGAAAGAACGGATTGATATTCGAATCAAAGAAACTTTATGAGAACCAGGTACATTCATGGATAAGTTCAAGCCTGAAAAAAGATAATCTTACCATACATCCGGAAGCAATCCGGTTATTGTATGAAAGTGTAGGATCCGATCTTTCACTTCTTACCAATGAACTGAAAAAACTTATTATTTCTTTGAAGCCGGGTATTTCCCAAATACAAAAAGACGATGTGGCAAATAACATCGGTATAAATCGTAATTTTAATATATTTGAACTTCAAAAAGCTCTTGGAGCTAAAGATAAGTTAACTGTTTATAAAATATTTGATTATTTTGGCAGGGATCCTAAAACAAATCCCTTGATCGTAACAATAGCAAGGCTTTTTGATTATTTTTCCAAAATAATTTTATTTCATTCCCTTACAGATAAAAGTAAAGGGAATATTGCTGCAAACCTTGGAATAAACCCTTATTTTGTTGATGAATATCGTAATGCAGCCGCTAACTATCCTATAAATAAAGTAATAAACATTATATCTTATCTTAAAGAATGTGACTTAAAATTAAAAGGAGTTGGCGCAACAAATCCTGATGAATCCGGCTTGTCGAAAGAATTGGTTTATAAAATACTCCACTAATGGAAAATATTGTTTTTATAATAATTATCATTACCGTAGTTATTTCATACACTGCATGGAAGAGACCGGAACTGTTCAATAAACTATTGCTCTGGCCTTATAGTGTTGTGCACAGAAAAGAATATTACCGCATAATAACTCACGGTTTTATACATGCCGACTGGGCTCATCTTATCGTTAACATGTTGGTTTTCTGGTCATTTGGAACAGTTCTTATTCGTTATTTTCAATATTTCTGGCATGGATATGCAGTATTGTTGTTTCTTTTGCTTTATATATCCGCAATAGTTGTTTCTTCAATTTATAGTGTAATAAAACATAAGGGCGATTATGGTTATTCTGCTGTAGGAGCTTCGGGAGCAACTTCTGCAATAATCTTTGCTTCTATGTTTTTTGATCCGTGGAATATGATATATTTTTTCGGGATAATTCCTATTCCGGGAATATTATTTGGAGTAATATATTTGATTTATTCATATAAAATGGCTAAAAGAGGAACAGATAATATCGGACATGATTCTCATTTCTGGGGAGCTGTTTACGGATTTGTTTTTCCGTTGATCTTTAAACCATCATTGTTTGGGTTTTTTATTCAACAATTAAAGAACTGGCCATTTTAACGAACAAGTAAATAATTAGTAATTAATTGAAATTTCAAAGCAGAATTTTAATTATTCATTATGTGTATGAATTTATAAAACTTAGTTCTTGATTTTCATTTAGTATATTTATTAATGTCTTTGTGGTTACTTAAATAAAAAATACATGAAAAAAGCTGTTTTTTTAGATCGTGATGGAGTTATTAATTATGAATCAGGCAATTACACATGTAATGTAAATGATTTTATCATTAATAACGGAGTAGGTGAAGCCATTAAATTATTAAAAAATAACGGATATCTTGTAATAATAATATCAAATCAGGGAGGAATAGCAAAAAAACTGTATACCCACCTTGATCTCCTGGAAATGCATATAAAATTATGTGAATACCTTATGGGATATAATACCAGTATTGATGATTTTTACTATTGCCCGCACCATGAGAGTGTATCAAAATGTTTATGCCGTAAACCTAAATCATTATTATTTGAAAAAGCAATAGCAGTACACAATATTGATGTTTCTGAATCATATATGATAGGAGATAAAGATAGGGATATCATTCCTGCCCGTGATTGCGGGATAAAAGGTTTTTTAATAAAACCCAATACTAATATCTACGAAATTTGTAAGTCTATAATTAAAAGTTAAAGTTAATTCCAGTGGCAAAATACATAATGCTGAACAGCGAAATAATCCATTCATCGGAACCATGCCTGTTATTCAATAACAGGGGATTTCTATTCGGAGATTCATTTAGTTTTCAGATGCGTGGAAATTCGTCAAAAGCATTTTTATCGGAGAAATATTTCGATTATATGATCTCTGTAATGAAATTACTTGGAATGGAACGTCCTTTATTTTTAAAAAGATCAATATTTGAAACAGATCTGGAATTACTATTACAAAAAAACAGGATTTATAAAGGATTTTCTGCAATAGTTAGTGTTTTCAGGAATGGGAACAATTTTTCCAGAATTGCTGCTGAAAATTCAATTTCTATTTTGATGTCCGTAGAAACTTTACCTGAAGAGTATTATTCTTTAAATGAAAAAGGATTGAAAATAGGTATTTATAAAAAAAATAAAATTGATCCTTATATTTTTCAGAATAACTTTATTCCGGGTTTTAATTTTGATATTCTCCTAAAAAACTACCTGATCGATAATGATCTGGATGAAGCACTATTGATTGATAAAGATAATATTATAGTTAAAGCAATAGATTCAAATGTACTGTTTGTAAAAAACGGACATCTGGTTGTACCAATTAATATTATTAATAATTATCAGAAAGTTTTTACACAATTTATATTGGAAACAGCATTGAAACTACGAATTAATGTAATATCCGCAGAAATAAGAGAGGCTGACCTTGTAAGTTTGGATGAAATATTTCTGGTGAACCCAGTTTTCGGAATAAAATGGGTTGTTGCTTATAAAGAAAAAAGATATTATAATAAAATAAGTTTGAATCTACTTAAGTCAATTAATAAAAATTTTATTCAGAGTTGATATATAAATATTTACATTATTTTATAGTAGACAAAATGAAATTCTTTATAAGATAAGCTGATGCATAATAGATGTATTTCACCAGATTTTAAGATTTCTTTAAGAAATAATGTTTTACAACCATAAAATTTATAAAACAAATTTAATAAACAATCGTTTTAAAAGTAGAAATGAAAAAGTTATCCTTATGTGCGGGTTCGATTCCCGCCCGCTCCACAATATATTTTAAACTTTAGGAGCGGTAGTGTAGTGGCAGCACAGAGGATCTGAGATAAAAAAGAGTTGGAGTTAACCCAACTCTTTTTTTATGGTTTGCCTGTCGATGAATTCGGCTCAGTATAAAATTTAGGTGGATAAAATAAATCTTTATCCATCTAATTTTCCATTGAGATCTTCTTTGATTATTAAGTCGGATAAAAAATGACAAACTTACACTTTAAAGCGGCATAACACATTTAGATAATAACAATACTATATTTCTTTTACTCTATCTTTGTATAAAATATTGAATAATGAATTTTTTTGAATCACTGAAATCTCCTGTAACAACATTATGGTGGGCTTTTCTATTAAGTATAATCATAATATACCCTAACATAGGAGAACTTTTATGGGCATTATTTGCTCCGAGCCATAAATGTACTGTGGATATAAACACACTATCAATAATATATTTTATTTACCGATATTTGTTTTTCGTAACTCTCACATGGTTGCTCATCCGTTTAAATATAAAACAATCAGCAAAAAAGCTCAATGAAAAGTTCTGGAAATCTTTCCTTATCACTTTAGGGGCATACCTTATTTATGTAATCATTGGAAAGAGCATAGACTATCATATTCGTCTGGATTGTTTTACTCAAACAGTTGTATTGCAATTTCTTATTGCATGGCTGCCTCCTATTCTTATTGGACATATTTATTATCTAACTGTTGTACAGCGTGAAAACGAAAAAGAAATGGAAAAACTAAGAACTGAAAATCTTCAAAGTCAGGTTGATGCTCTCGTAAATCAGATAAATCCACATTTCTTTTTTAATTCGCTTAATGGACTCACTGCCCTTGTTGCTGCAAACCGCAATGAGGAAACTATTGAATACGTGTCAAAATTATCTTGTATTTTCCGTTATATATTACAAAGCGAAAAAAAAGGGCTGGTAAAATTAAAAGATGAACTTGAATTTCTTGATGCCTACCGGTATCTTATAGAGGTACGTTACCACGGAAAAATATCATTTATAATAAATATAAAACAGAAAGACTATGATTTACAATTGCCGGTGCTTTCGTTATTGCCTTTGATTGAAAATATAGTAAAGCATAATATTATCGACAGCGAACACAAAATGACAGTTGATATCAGTATTTCTGAAAATAAGGAATTAGTTGTAACAAATCATATTTATCATAAACATAATGTAGAAGAGTCACATGGTATCGGTCTGACTAACCTCTCCACACGTTACAAATTATTGATGGGAGAAACTATAAAAGTTATAAAAAATAAAGATACCTTTAAAGTTATTTTACCTTTAAAAAATTCATAATATGAAGGTGCTGATAGTCGAAGATGAAACCATTGCATATGAATATCTGAGTAAACTTATAAATAAAATATATGCAGATATTGAGATTGTTGCTGTTACCGAAAGTATTTCACAAACCGTAAAATGGTTGAAATCCAACCAGGTTCCGGATCTGATTTTTATGGATATTCATCTTTCCGATGGTTCGGCATTTTCTATCTTTGATGATATTACGATTGAAACTCCTATTATTTTCACAACCGCTTATGATGAATATGCAATAAATGCATTTAAGGTCAACAGCATTGATTATTTACTAAAACCTGTTCAGGAAAGTGATTTGAGAAAAGCAATTGAGAAGTTCCGTAAACTGACCTCATCCGAAATAAGACAATATATACTACATCAGACAGAATCTAACCTTAACGGTAATTATTACAGAAAACTGTTAGTTTCATACAGGGATAACCTAATTCCTATATCAATAAATGATATTGTTTATTTTTACACATCTGAACATCAGACATCAATCTGTCTTGGTAACGGTAAAAAATATCTTTATAATAAAACACTTGATTCAATAATCCAGAACCTTGATCCGGAGATATTTTTTCGTGCAAATAAACAATTTATCGTATCCAAGGATCATGTAAAGAACATTACGATCTGGTTTGACCGCCGCCTTCTCATTAGCCTTGACCTGGAAACTCCCGAAAGGATTTATATAAGTAAAAATAAAGCTGCCGAGTTTAAGGAATGGATGGTAAGCGGAAATATATGAAGATAACTATAACATTATAGAATACATAGAAAATACTAAACCGGCATATGTCAATAATCAATTAGTATTCACCCTAATTTAAAATCTAATTTTTGCTTGCCGTATAGGATTTTAAGAATATAATATAGTTCTATTTTACCTTAAAACTCATTAACAAAAATTTATACCACAAAAAACGATGAGAAAAAAATCCAAATTGGAGTTAATATAAAATATTATACCAATACAATAAAATAAGTAAAAATAAATATTTTTACATTTAAATAATACAAAATAATCTGTATTATTTAAATATATTTTGAAAAAATATTCGATTTTATTACAAAATATCCTCCAAAAATCTGCAAAAGCATTCCCGGTAACCCTATTTTTACACTTTGCCATGCATTGTAAAAATTTCCTGCAATTGCCCATTCTCCAACCATTCCTAAAGCCTGATAAAATATAACAACCAAAGTCAGGATCCCTATTGAAACTTTTTTGAAATATAGCGAGGCAAATCCGGCGACTCCGGCAAGCAGCAAAGATTTTGTAAGAACAATAGGCAACATCCCGGTTACCGGCATTCCAAAAAGAACGTGATTTAGTAAAGGAGAAAAGACAGCAGTTAAAAGTCCTACTTTCCAACCGTATTTATATGCTGCAATAAGTGTAAAAAAATAGATAGGTAGCCATCCCGATCCGCCTTGCGGAAAAAGATGGAAAAGTTTTGGCAAAGCAATATTTCCAACTATAAAAAGCATTGCCGCAAAATATGTCTTTGCTTTGCCAAAACTTAGTAAATGAAATTTAACTGTAGAATTCATATATTTTTTTATTATAATTATCTAAAATATGTTATAAATATGTCCCTTGAATGCTTTATGATATAATCCGGTTTCATTTGTCTGGCGTTATAGCTTCCGTAGATACCGGTATATTTTTAATAAAATTTTCAATGGATGGCAATAAGTTTTCCGGCAAATTTTCCTGATTACATAATATTTCAAGCGGACACCAGTCGTTTTGGCTGCCGTTGAGTATCACAGGAACTTCTGTATGGTATGAAGCTTCTATACAGTTCTCTTTTAACATTTGTAATGCCGGAGTACTGATAAGATCCGTATAAACTTCTTTAACCCCGCCAAGTATCATCAATGAAGCAGCAGCTTTCCCCACTACTTTATCTGCAACAAAAGCTCCTTTGAGAAAGTCCGTATTTTTGAACAGATCATACAGATCTTTTACTCCACGACTATAAAACACACGAGTTTCATCATTATTTGCAATTACACATGAATACCCATTGTCGTGTAATAAATCGATGATTTCTTTAATCTTTTCCATCATAATTTTCTAAATAAATTTATGTCTTTCATGTCCTTCCACATAAATTGCACTGAGTGGACGTGACGGACACAAATATTCACAGGCACCGCATCCAATACAACGTTCAGTATCAACAGCAGGGATCTGGCGCGAATTTGGATCATCCATATCTCTCGACACCATCAATATTGCACCGGCAGGACAATGGCGTGCACAATTTCCACAATCTACATCGTCTGTAATGACCACACAATTATGCATTATCCATATGGCATTTCCTATTTGTGTAGAAGATTTGTCTTCCTTACTTATCCGCTTTATAGCACCATTCGGACAAACTTCGGAACATTTTGTACACTCAGGACGACA
Source organism: Bacteroidales bacterium (assembly GCA_031275085.1). Taxonomy (GTDB): domain Bacteria; phylum Bacteroidota; class Bacteroidia; order Bacteroidales; family ML635J-15; genus Bact-19. Next base: position 127,140 of record JAISPG010000078.1, read on the forward strand.
AAATCCACGCTCGTAAGACATTTCAGGCTGCATAAGCCTCGAAATATCATTTGAAGGGCGCAGGATCTGATTGGGACAAACCGACACGCATAATTGACAAGCTGTACAATGTTGTGAAAAATGTTTTAAACTTTCCGAACCGGGAGGTATTATATATGTTGAACGTTTCGGTATTTTTTTATCTTCAATGATTGCCAACCCGCCGTCAACTTTGCTTATCTGTGCTTTTATTGCCGATGTAGCAGCCAAAGCAGCAGTTACGGCAAGAAACTTACGACGGGAATTGTCTGCAACGTTTTCTCCGGTAGTTTTAACGGCTTTTTCGGGTTTAAATTTTGGTATATATTTTAATGATTCTTTACGGCATGCCGAAATACAATTCATGCACGACACACAACGGCTGTAATCTATTTTATGTTCTTCCGGATTTATACATGATGCTTTACATACTCGTTCGCAAAGTCCGCAATTATTACATGTTGAATTATTGAACCGTATCTTAAATATCGAAAATCTTGACAGGAATCCAAGAATAGTACCAACCGGACAAATAGTATTACAATATGTACGACCGTTACGCCATGCTAAAACAGCAATTACAATAAAAGTTACAATTGAGATTACAAATGTAGATATTGATTTAATCCAGATATCAACTGAATAAAATGCATAACTGTCAAATCTTTCGGCAAGATAAGCAAAAAGATTATTCATTCCCTGATATAACGGGGCAAAAAGATTTGAAGCAATTCGACCATAAGCACTGTAAGGATCGAGTATGGAGACTATTACGCTTATCCCTGCTATCAAAGCTATGATAAAAATTACCAGCACGGCGTAACGCAACCAGTTTATTGCACGAGAATAGGAAAAACGATATTTTTTACGCTTTCCGGCAACCCACGAAATAGCATCCTGAAAAATTCCCAAAGGACAAATTACAGAACAATATACACGACCAAAAATTAATGTCAGCAATATCAAAAATATTATTATTCCCACATTCAGAGCCAAAATTGCAGGTAAGAATTGTATTTTTGCCATCCATCCGAACCAGATATGTAGTGTTCCGGTAAAGTCTAGAAATAATAAAGTTAATAATGCAAAAAATATAAAAGCTGTAATTATTCTGATTCTTTTTAACATAATTTCTATATATTTAAAAATTAACCGTTGATTTTCAATTGTTCTACATATTTATTTATCTTGTCCATTTGCTGAGGGATATTGATACGCTGAGGACAATCCGGGATACACTGGTTACAATGAATACAATGGTCTGCTTGCCTTAATTTCGGCACAGATCTGTCATAACCTATAAGAAAAGCTCGGCGGCTCTTACGATAGTTCTCATCCTGAGAATCTTTAGGAACATTCCCTTCAGTAAGACAACGGTTATAATGTGAAAATATTGACGGTATATTAATTCCGTAAGGACAAGGCATGCAATACTGGCATTCGGTACATGGAACATAATCGGAACGGAGCATAAGTTCGGTAACTTCTTCCAATGCTTTATATTCGCGATCATTAAGACGTTCAAGCGGAGAGTAAGTACGTATATTTTCCTGTAAATGTTCCATATAGGTCATACCACTCAACACAGTGAGAACATTTTCGGGAGAACCGGCATAACGAAATGCCCAGTTTGCAGGGCTGTCTTCGGGACGAATTTGTTTAAGAATAGAAAGCGAATGCTGATTTAATCTTGAAAGACGTCCTCCCAAAAGTGGTTCCATAACTACTGCAGGAACATTATGCCTTGTAAGTTCTCCATACAAATATTCTGCATTAAAATTAAATCCGGAAGCATTTTTCCAATCAACATAGTTGAGTTGTATCATAGCAAAATCCCACTTAACACCCGATGCAAGTAAATGGTCGAATACTTTTATATCGCCATGAAAAGACCATCCGAGATTGCGAATACGCCCGGCTTCACGTTCTTTAAGCAAAAAATCCAGAATCCCATTATCAATGAAGCGATTATTGTAAGTTTCTATTCCATCATCACCGCCTCCAATAGAGTGAAGCAAGTAATAATCAAAATAATTCACCTGCAGATCTTCCATCGACTTGCGATACATAGCAATTGAGCCTTCGCGGGAACGTAAATAAGGGTCTTCTGACTGATTCGACATTTTTGTCGCAATAAAATACTTATCACGCGGATGACGGCTTAACGCTATTCCCGTAACTTTTTCCGACATTCCTCTGACATAACGTGGTGATGTATCAAAATAGTTGACTCCGTGTGCAATAGCATAATCAATCAGGTCGTTTACTGCATCCTGGTCAACTTCTTCTTCTCCGGCCGCATTGGTTTTTAATGGCCAGCGCATACATCCGTATCCCAGCAAAGAGACTTTATCTCCTGTATGTGGATTTGTACGGTATGTCATTTTATCGGTCGGAACATCAGTCTTATTGTATATTCTTTCTTCGTTTTGTTTACCATTTGGGCCGCAGGCATACAAGGCTGTGGTAGCAGCTACTCCGGTTCCAAACACTTTCAGGAATTTCCTGCGATTCATGTGTTTTTTATTGTTTTCTTCCATAATGTTAATTTAGCCGAAAGATAAAAATTGTAGTTTTCTGGTTTTTATTTAATACTAAAAAATCATATTGTCCGCTTTTCTGTAAAAATATATCTTTTTATTATTTTATTTTTATTACCGGAATATTAAATTCACAGAAGAGTTATTTAATCATATTTATTTCTTTCAACCAATTTTCAACTTCAGCTTTTGAACTTTTCGACCTGCTGTCTCTTATTGCCAAACCTTCAGTTATTGTTGCCCCGGAACAAAGTTTTTGCATATCTGTAAAACATTTGGCTTTTCCGCCTCCTCCATGTGTAATGAAGGGGACTACGGTTTTACCGCTTAAATCGTTTTCCGACAGAAATGTTGCAACCGGAGGCGCTATTGTACTCCACCAGTTTGGAGATCCTACATATATTACATCGTAATCTTTAAGGTTATTGATTTTTGTTTTTATGGCAGGCCTAAAATCAGAATTAATTTCTTTTTTTGCCTGATCTACACATTCGTCATAATCACCTGGATAAGCATTTGCAGGAACTATTTCCAATATCTCAGCTCCTGTAATGGATTTGATCTGTTCGGCGATTTCACGTGTATTTCCTCCCCACGAATAATATACTATCAAGGCTTTTTTTGATTGTGCATTTAAATTTAATCCTGATGTAACCATAGCAATAAGCGTTAAAATTAAAATTGTTGTTCTCATATTATTTTTATTTATATGTTATTTTTATCTTCACCGGAATTAGCTGTAACAAATTTGAAAAAATATTTTTAATTCTAATACTATAATTTATAAAAAGGACAAAATTGAGCCTGAAAACGGCATGATACAGAATTTGACACATTTTAGAAATTTAATTATAATCCGTTAACTCCAATAATTTTTACTATGATTAATTTGCGTAATCGTATGCATTGTATAACAAAGTTTTATGTATACTCTAACTTTTTAAATGTTTTATAATTAAAAAAATCCTATCATATAAAATTAATATATCTTTGCATTTATGAAAAAAACAAAAAAGCCATTTATAGTTGTTGCCGGAGCCGGAGCTTTCGGCACTGCCCTTGGGAATTCCTTAGCCGCTAATGATGAAATAAAAGTTAGGCTTTTAACTATAGAAAAGGAAGTTGCTGACAGTATAAATAATGCCCGGATAAATAGTGTCTATTTTCCTAACTCAACTTTACGTAAACGTTTAAAAGCGACCACAGATCCTGAGATATTAAAAAATGCGGAAATATTACTTCTGGCAGTTCCTTCGGGAGTATTGATCTCTTACTTAAATGAGATAAGACCGTTTTTAAATTCTCATACATTGCTTATAAATACGGCGAAAGGTCTTGGTGAAGGAAATGTAATAATATCTGAATATATTGAAGAAAATTTCCCTAATCCGGTTGCAGCTCTTAAGGGGCCCTCATTTGCAGTAGAACTTCTGAACCGTATGCCGACTGCTTTTACATTTGCTTCACGTGATAAAGTATTTTTCGAAATGTTTAGTGGAATGTTGAAAAATACCAATATTCAACTAGACTTCACCGAAGATATACGCGGTGTGGAATTATTAAGCATATTGAAAAATGTCTATGCTATTATACTCGGAGTAATTGATGCTCATTATAACTCGGCTAACGTACGATTTTTAGTTCTTACCAAATTATTCAAAGAATTACGTAAAGTACTGATAACTTTTGGTGGAAAATCCGAAACTATATTTAATTTTTGCGGATATGGTGATTTCGGATTAACTTCAATTAATGACTTAAGCCGTAATCGTACAATGGGTTTACTTATCGGAAAAGGTTTTATAAAAGATATGGTTTCGGAAAATATTGTACTTGAAGGTAAGCGCTCATTGAACATTTTTTATCAAATGTTACAGGGAGAAAACCTTGGAATTAATCCTGTACGTGAATTTCCTATTCTTGTAGAATTATACAAGCTTTTCAATAAAGATTATAATCAAAGGAAATTTGTAATGAATGTTATTAATGCTGTCAATAATTTATAATATAAAAACAATTATTTCCGTTCATTAATAATAATGAAGATCATAAAAAAATCAGGATTAACTTTTAAAAGTTAATCCTGATTTTTTTATTCCAGTAGAATACTTTTTGGCATTATTACCAATAAAAACAATTATCTCCGTCAATTAATTTTGAACGGAGATAATCATTTATCTATATATACCGAAATTCGATTTCTGTAATTTTATTTTTTTCTGTTTTGTTTTTGTAATTGTTGTTGCTGTTTTGCTGCTTCTTCAAGACGTTGTTGCCACTTAGATTTTGGTTTTACTTTCTTTTTGTTCGCCTCCATTTGTGCTAATACTTTCTTTTCGTCAACAACGAATTTTTGCATAATCCAAGTTTGTAATATAGTGATAACATTTGCCAATAGATAATAATAACTTAATCCTGCTGAATAGTTATTAAACCATAAAACCATCATTACAGGCATCATATACATCATTACTTTCATTCCTGGCATACTGGAATTTGTCGGCTGGCTTGCACTTGTGAGTTTTGTTGATAACACCATAGATGCAGCCATCAGTAAGGTAAATAAACTTATATGGTCGCCGTACAACGGAATATTAAACGGTAGATCAAGAATACTATCGTAAGTAGATAAATCTGTTGCCCATAAGAATTTTTCCTGCCTTAGTTCTATAGAAGCGGGAAAAAACCTGAACATTGCCAGCAATATAGGGAACTGGAACAACATGGGTAGGCAGCCTCCCATAGGATTGACCCCCACTTTTTTATATAAAGCCATTACAGCCTGTTGTTTTTCCATTTCTTTTCCGGGAGGATATTTTTCATTTAACGCATCAACCTGTGGTTTCAATACCCTCATTTTGGCTGAAGACATATAGGTCTTATACGTAAACGGAAATATTATAATTTTTATAAAAATAGTAAGTAATAATATTATCAACCCGTAGTTATCAATAAATCTTCCAAGGAAATTGAATACCGGTATTATTAAAAATCTGTTTACCCAACTTATTATTGTCCATCCTAAATAGATTACTTTTTCGAGCCCGAGATCATAACTTTTCAATAATGAAAATTTATTCGGACCAAAGTAAAAGTTAAAACTTTTACTTTGTTTTTCATTATCGTCCAGGGAAAAAGTGAATTCAGATTCAAATGTTTTTAGATAAGAGCTGTTGGTATTATTTATTTTTTTCAGACCGGCTGCAGGATTTTCCAATTTATCCTTAGCAATAAGTATAGATGAAAAAAATTGTTGTTTATATGCAATCCACTGGGCACTACCTCTACTACTGAATTTATCCTCATCCTTTGTTTCGCCAAGACTTTCAATTTCATCATCAGCCATTTTTAAATAAATAGTAGTATTATTTGACTCCCAGTCACGCCCTCTTTCCAAACCTGGTATCAAAGAACTCCATTTAAATGTTATATACGGATTGGATTCTAATTCCCTGTTTAATCCTACAAAATTAATATCAAAATCTATCATGTAATCATCTGGCATGATAACATATTGATACTCAATATATTTATCATCAGCAGCATTTAATCTCATCCCTACTGATAACGGCTGGTCTTCCACAATCACATGATCGTCATTTATTGTAGGAGTAAAGTACATCTCATTTGTTATCAGCGGTTTGCCTTCTGCCATCATTTCCATTCCGAATGTAGAACTTTCATCATTTACAAATAAAATTAAAGGCTCCTGATAATACGTTTTATAGTCCTTAAGTTCTACTGAATATATTTTCCCCCCTCTGTTTGTAAGGGTTAAAATCATTTTCTCATTTTCGATAACTGTAAATTTTTCTTCACCTGTTGCTGCATTCTTAAAAATACCATACTTGGAAGTTAATTTATAATTTTCAACCGAATCTCTTTGTACTATATAGAGAGAATCAATTAATTCTTTATCTAATTCCGAGATTTCGTCATGTTCTTCATTTGCCAATGTTTCCTGTCTTATTTTTTCCAGAGAATCGGCTTTATGTCTGACTTGAGTAATAGAATCCTGCTTCCTTTTCATCTCGGCAAGCTGGGCTTCACTAGCAAGCTGGGCTTCACTAGGTTTGCTGATAAAATAATAACCAACAAATACTAATCCAATAAGAATTATTCCTATAATACTATTTCTATCCATTCTATATTTCTTATCTATTATTATTGTTCACTACTGCTTTTATAAAACTCACAAATAACGGATGTGGAGCTAATACAGTGCTTTTATATTCAGGGTGGAATTGTACGCCTATAAACCACTTATGACTGGGAATTTCAATAATCTCTACCAGTTGTGTTTCTGGGTTTATTCCTGATGCAATCATTCCGGCTTCAGAAAACATATCAAGATATGAATTGTTAAACTCATAACGATGTCTGTGTCTTTCACTTATTTCTATTGTTTTGTATGCATTATATGCATTGGAACCTTTAACAAGCTTACATGGATAAGCACCCAGACGCATTGTACCGCCTTTTTCAGTAATCATTTTTTGCTCTTCCATTAAATTTATTACAGGATTTTTACATTTCCTGTCCATTTCTAATGAATTGGCATCTTCAAGGTTTAAAACATTTCTCGCAAACTCAATCACTGCACATTGCATACCAAGACATATTCCCAAAAAAGGAATATTATTTTCGCGGGCATATTTTACAGCTAATATTTTTCCATTAATTCCACGATGTCCAAACCCAGGAGCAACAATTATTCCTTCCGCACTTTTTAACAACTCTGCACAAGTTTCTTCAGAAACATTTTCCGAATGAATATAACTTATATTTATTTTTGTTTCATTTTCGGCACCTGCATGAATAAAAGCCTCATTTATAGACTTATAAGCATCTTTTAATTCAACATATTTTCCTACTAATGCTATATTTACTTCGTGTTTTGGATTGTTAAGTTTATTAAGAAATGATTTCCACGGAATTAAATCAGGACTTTTTTTAGGTTCAATACCAAACTGCCTTAAAACAATTTCATCAAGTTTCTCTTTCTGCATTTCTATAGGAACCTCATATATTGTTTTTACATCATGAGATTCTATAACATCCTCTTTTTGAACATTACAGAAATTTGCAACTTTTGTCCTTATTTCATCACTTATAGGATGTTCTGTTCTTAAAACCAGAATATCAGGTTGTACACCTTCTTCCTGTAATGTTTTTACAGAATGTTGTGTTGGTTTGGTTTTAAGTTCTCCGGTTGCAGCAAGGTACGGAACTAATGTAAGATGAATAACTAATGTTTGATTTTTTAATTCCCATCTCAATTGTCTTACAGCCTCAATATATGGTAAAGACTCTATATCTCCGACAGTTCCGCCTATTTCTGTTATTACAAAATCATATTTCCTTAAAGTTCCTAAAATTTTAATTCTTCTTTTTATCTCATCGGTTATATGAGGAATTATTTGAACAGTTTTTCCCAAATAATCGCCACGGCGTTCTTTAGTAATAACATCCTGATAAATTCTTCCCGTAGTTACATTATTGGCTTGCGATGTATGAACATTTAAAAAGCGTTCGTAATGCCCCAGATCAAGATCTGTTTCGGCTCCATCTTCTGTTACATAACATTCCCCGTGTTCATAAGGATTTAGAGTTCCGGGATCAACATTTATATAAGGATCCAGTTTTTGTATTGTAACAGAATATCCCCGGGCTTGCAATAATTTTGCCAATGATGCAGAAATTATTCCTTTTCCTAATGACGAGGTTACCCCACCGGTAACAAAAATATATTTTGTCGTTGTCAATTCTCTTGTATTAAAATGTTAAACTCAATCCTAAACTAGGCATAATCGGTAATTGGTTAACCCTGTTATAAGTTACCCTTTCAAAATAGAATATATTTTCACGATTATATACATTTGTAATGCTGAAATTAATTTCTAATTTGGTATACCTGCTAAATGTAAAAACTTTATTCAAAGTAAGGTCAAGCCTGTGATAATACGGTAACCTACCAGTATTTAAATCATCGTAGATTATTTCGAGAGCACCATTAGTACTCCAATAATCATAATTCAGATTTTCGTATAAATTAGGAGATTCATACATTCCTGCTGTTTTTGTAAATGGAAATCCTGATCCCAGGTTCCACCTTGCGCTAACATTCCACGACAGATTATTTCCAAACTTGTATGTAGTCACAAAATTAATATTATGCCTACGGTCATAATGTGGCGAATAAGTAATTACACCATCCGTACGTTTAACCCAACCTAATGAATAAACAAACCATACATATAGTCTACGTTGATCATATTTAACCAGGAAATCAATACCGTATGCATATCCTGATTCAACTAAGAAATCTTTTTTCAGATAATCAGGTTTTGTATGATTGGCTGAAACATCATCATAAATTTTATTTCTGTTTATTGTGGATAATTGGCTGAAATTTTTCAGATATCCTTCTACATTCAAATTAATTTTATTGGTGACATCAATTTCAAATCCTGCTATCACATGTTGGGATTTTTGTAACTTGTGTGTTACTTCTTTACCTTTAAATTTAGTAGGCAGGTTTAGGTCTCCACTCAAAAAGCCATAGAATAAATTCACAACATCTTTGTCACTGTTGGCTGCTACCAGATTTTGAGAATATATACCTGCTGCTGCTTTAAATCTTAAAATTTCAGTTATATTATATTTTAACCCGATTCTTGGTTCGAATGAAAAATTGCTAAGAGATGCATAATAATGTAACCTTATCCCAGGTTCAATAAGAAGACTTCCCATATTCCATTTATACTTAAGGAAAGCTGCAAACTCGGTAGTATTTTCTTCCTGGTTTAATTTTCGACCTACTGAATTATAAAATACATAATCGGTATTGAATCCTAATGCTTCTACTCCCCAGTTAAACTGGTCTGTCCCTAAAAAATAAACAAAATCCAATCCTACATTAAACCCACTGATACCGCTGTAGCTTGGAAAATTTCCCATAGTTTGCATATTGATTTTATAATCGGAAAAAGATGCATTTGCTTTTATCATCATTGTCGAACTCGACGGAACTATTATAAAATTAGCTCCGATACCATATGAATCCCAGTTGAGATCGCTTATTCCCTGATATTTTACATTATCTTCAAATCTAAAACCAAAAAGATCAATACGGCTTCCTTCAGAAGTATTTAATGATAATTTACCAAAAATATCGGTATAATTAAATGGCAGTCCGTTGCCATCATTAATATAGGAATATAAAAATTTGGATGATTGTTCAAGAAAAGAAGTTTTTGCAGATAATATATATGAAAGACTATTACCGTTTTCTTTGAGTTTTACTATCGGTCCTTCCAAAAGTAATTTTCCTCCGAAAGTACTTGCTGAGAATTTTCCTCCGAATCTGTTTGGATTACCATCACGCATAGTAATATCCATAACTGAGGAAATACGTCCTCCGTATTCAACATTAAAACCTCCGGTATAAACATCTGCGCTTCTCATTATATCTGAATCAAAAACTGAAAAAAGTCCTATTGAATGAAAAGGATTATATATAACCATTCCGTCCAGTAAAACCAGATTTTGTATGTTTGAACCTCCGCGTATATATAATTGTCCGCCTTGATCGCCTGTAAAAGTTATACCTGGAACAACCTGAAGAAATTGTGCAAAATCAGGTTCACTACCGATTGAAGGAAGTTGTCTGATTTGTGAAGGAGCAACAGTTACTTTGGAAATCCGTGTCTGGGTCTTCATTTCCTCTCTTTCAGCTGAAATAACAGCTTCATCAAGCATTACTGCGGATTTCGTCATATAAAAGTTTTTTGAAAAAATCCTTCCGTTAATTATTGAAAAAGGTTCTGAAATTGATTCATAACTAACATATGTAATATCCAACACGTATTCACCATCAGGAATTCTTGTAATTGTAAAATACCCGTTCATATCCGTTGCAGCTCCGAAAGTTGTACCTTTAATACTCACATTGGCAAATGCACACGGCTCCCCGTCTTCCTTATCGTAAACAAATCCTTTTATCGCTCCGGTAGTCTGAGCAAATGAATTATAAGATATAAATAAAATTAATGCAAATAATAAACATTTAATCGTTTTTTTCATCCTGATCATTTTTATCTTCTTGACTTTCTTTTTGTTTTAGTTCTCTTTCGGCAAGATCAATAGATTTCTTTTTTTCTTTTAATACATTGATTTCATCTTGTATTTTAGCTATTTTCTTTTTAAAATCCTTAATAATACTGTCTGATCCGGTAGAGAAAAAACCCATATTATTTTCTATCTGGATAATTTCGGATTCTAATTCTTTTATTTTTTGTTTGATCCTGCTTCTTTCTTTTTCCAATGGTCGTGTAGAACCGCCGTCTTTCAGCATTTCTACTTTAGAATTAAAACTACTTAGTTCAAGGCTGTTTCTGCTTAAATTTATTTTTTCATAAATTTTATTAATTGCTTTTCTGTATTCATTATATAAGCGGTCTTTTTCAGAACTTGCAACATAACCTATCTCTGTCCATCTGGCCTGAAATGATTTTATATTTTCTATTCCTTCAGCCTGGTTTTCTGTTGGAACATAATTATTTATTTCATTAATCAGATCTTCTTTTTTTATCAAATTTTCTTTTTGTTCAACTTCTATATTTGAATAAAAACCTGATTTTGCATTGAAAAAATGATCACACGCCGCTCTGAATCTTTTCCATATTTGTTCTGAATTTTTCTTTGGAACAGGACCTATTTCTTTCCATTTCTTTTGCAGATCAAGAAACATTTCGGTTGTTTTTTTCCAATCAGTGTTATCTTTAAGTAATTCTGCATTTACGCATAATTCTATTTTTTTCTGAAGATTTGTACTTAATTCTTCATTTATAACACTGAAAAATTCTTTTTTTGCATCGAAAAACTTATTACATGCACTGCGGAACCTTTCATAAACTTCGTTATTGACCTTATTAGGTACCATTCCTATGGTTTTCCATATTTTTTGAAGTTCCATTATTTGTTCCGACATATCTGTCCATTCTTTTCCGGTTTGCGGAATATTTTCATTAACAATAGCTTCTACTTTTTCGCAAAGAATAAGTTTTTGTTGATAGTTGGCTTCTCTTTCTTCTTTTAATTTTTCAAAATGTTCCTGATATGCCTGACGTATTTTCCTGCTTGTTTCGCTGAATCTGTCCCATATCTCTTCTCTTTTGTCTGTAGGCACCGGACCTAATTCTTTCCATAAATTATGCAATTCCTGAAGTTTTTTATATGCTCCGACAACATCGGTTTCCAATAATAACTCTTCAGCTTTTTCACATAATTCTATTTTTTGTTCAAGATTCCGGCGAAAATCCAGATCTCTGAGGTCTTTATTTATTTTTACCAGATCATAAAACCTTTCTATCTGCAATTGATAACTTTTCCACAATCCTGATGCTTCAGAATTAGGAACAGGTCCTGTTTCGAGCCATTGCTTCTGTAAATTTTTAAATTCTGTAAAAGTTTTATTAAGGGATTCTTCACTATTGGCAAGTCCTTTTATTTTCTCAATTATATCTAATTTTATATTGAGATTATTTTGTTTTTCTTCTTCTTGTTTTTGGACATATTCTGATTTCCTCTTACGGTAATCATTTAAAAGTTCTTTCAAATAATCCTCATTAGGATCTTTAGGCATTTCGATTTCAGCATCTTCTCCTGCCTTTTCCTTGAGTTCTTTTCTTATTTCGTCGAACTGAATTTTCTGATTTTTATAATATTGATTTTTTAGAGAATCAATTTCTTTTCTTGATTCTTCAATATTAGTTTCATGAATGAGATATCTAAGTTTACTGAGTATCTCCTCATTTGTTAATTCATTGAAATCGGTATCAACATTGTCGGAATCATTTTCATCAATAAGTATGTCTTCAAATATAACATTTTCACTTTCCAATAATTCCGGACTTGTAATAATGTTTTCGTCCGTGTCCGGTACAGGCAGGGAAAGTTCTTCTTTAAAAGATTCCTCATCAACACTGTTTTCCGTCAGTACCAATTCTTCTGTTTTTTTATTTTCTTCTATACCAGTCAATTTTATCATCTCTTCGGGAGCTTCCCTATGATCTTCGGTAGTTGTTTCATTAGTTCCTTCTGATAGTGTAGTTTCTTCAACTTTAGTGTTTTCTACCGTATTGTTTTCATCCATTAAAGATGCATTTTGATCTTTAATTTCTTCAGAGTTTTGATTTGTCATATCAGCCAGATTTTCGTTTTTTTCAATTCTTTGTTTTTCTCTAATTCAATATTTAATTTTTTACATTAATTTTTTTCAGACAACCGGATTTTTCGTATTCAAATATTATCATTTATTTTATTCTAAACTCAATTATTTATTTTAACTAATTGACATTCAATAACTTAATAAAAGATATTATATTTAATCATAAACTTACGAAAGTATATTTTTAATATGTTACAAACAAATTTTTCGTGATTTTTCTGCTTGCAGAACTTCCCAAATTATCAATATAACCCACAATATGAATTTTTTATTATATTTCTTTTAGAATATAAAATATCTTCTCTATCAATGTTTTTACGATCACATATATCAGCCTATTATAACAGCTGGTTTTTATTTATCAATGATTTGTCAGTTAGAATAACATAATAAGCTAACTACATAATTGATGAATATTATTTAAATTGGTGAAAAACTTGTAAATTTGTAAAACATATTATGAAATGAAAAAACACAGACGAACATTTATCCTGAAACTATAACAATTTAAGAAACAATAAAATTTTATAATATAAAAGATTTATTGAGCTAAAAACAGATAAAATTGAAATTTTTTAATAACAGTAATTTTTATTTTTACAGATCAAATGAATAAAGATATTTTTGGAAATGCTTGTCTTGACTATTTAAATAGCAAAGATAAAAAAATTGCAATAAAAGTAAAATCAGATATAGTTGAAACAGATGTTATCCCTGTAGAATACTTGTTCCGCAACTTCGACCAGATGCCTGTTCTGGAACAAAAAGCATTATTGATCTCGGAAGGTAATATTTTAGATGTAGGAGCTTGTGCAGGGTCACATTCATTATATTTGCAGAATATAGGAAAAAGTGTAACATCTATTGATAAGTCAAAAGGATGTTGTGAGGTCATGCACAGCAGGGGAGTAAAAAATATAATCAGGGAAGATATCTTTGCTTATAAAGAAAAAAAATATGACACAATCTTATTATTGATGAACGGTATTGGTATTGCCGGAACTTTGCCGGAATTTCCTGCGTTTTTAAATCATCTGAAAAACTTACTAAATCCTTCAGGAAGAATTATTTTTGATTCATCGGATTTGCAATATCTTTATTATGAAGACGACGGCAGCTTAAATATTCCTTTTACAGAAAGATATTATGGAGAAATAACATATCAGATGGAATACAAAGGTAACAATTCTAAAAAATTTTCATGGCTTTTTGTCGACCCGTTTACTGTAGAAAATATTGCAAAAGAATGTTGCTTTGAAATGCAATTTATTGCAGAAGGTGAACATTATGATTATCTGGCTTGTCTGATAAATGAATAAACAATAGTCAGAATATATTTTTATTTTTTGAAGTTTATTTTTCATTCTTTTCCATAAGATTCACAATTCTGTCATATACAGGAGGATGTGAATAGGAAATAAAAACGACCAACGGATGTGGAGTTAGATTACTCATATTATGCGAACTAAGTTTCTTTAATGCAAAAATAAGAGGTTGAGATAACCTGTAGCTTTTTGCAAAATTATCTGCCTGATATTCTGCTTTACGACTCTGCATGTTAGTAATAATTCCGAGAATAGTAGATAATGGGCTGTATATAATCCCAAAAGCAATAAGAGCGATATGGAAACTTGCCTGCTGAACTCCTAAAGACTGAGAAAGAACATCACTGCCGGCAAACAGACCAAATATAAATAACATAAATCCTGTTTCCAGAATAGATGCAATCATTGTTTTATAAATATGTTTATGCTTGTAATGACCTATTTCATGAGATAATACAGCTACTATTTCTTCGGTGCTCATTTCATTAATTAATGTATCGTAGAGCACTATCCTTTTTTTAGGTCCCAGACCACTGAAATAAGCATTAGCTTTTGTAGAACGTTTTGAGCCGTCAATTACAAAAATGTTTGAAATATTAAATCCTGCTTCTTTACCAAACTCCATTATTGCATTTCTCAGTTCGCCATCTTCAAGAGGAGTTTGTTTATTAAATAACGGAACAATAAGTACAGAATAAAACATATTCATAAATATGGAAAATACAACTATCAGTATCCAGGCATATAACCAGAAAAATTCATGGTTTAGTTCATAGATATATATAATTGCAGTCAGGATAGCACCTCCTACTATGAAAGAAATAAACCAGGATTTAATTTTATCTGAAATATATGTTTTTGGAGTAGTTTTATTAAATCCGTATTTTTTTTCTATTATAAATGTATCGTATATATCAAATGGAATATTTAAAATATCTGATGCTAAAAAAATTATGAAGAAAAATATTAATGGTCTTAAAATATAGTGGTCGCTTATTTTAAGTGCTAAACTATCGACAAATGCAAATCCATTAAAAAGCAACATTAATACAATAAGAATAAAACTAAAAGTGGAAGTAATAATTCCAAAACGGTAATTCTCAAATTTATATTTTTGTTGTTGTTTATATTTTTCAGGATCGTAAACATCCGACAACAATTTGGGAATAGGTTTATTAAACCAGCTCGCATTAAGATAATCCAATATTTGTTCAAAGAAAAATCCCAGAACAACTATAGCAAATATTATTAAGAAAAGAATTTGTGAAGTCATGAATCTGAATAAAAATAATTTTTATATTTCGGTAAAGGAATGAATAATATCGCTTAAAATATAATCGTATTTTTCTTTTTTAGATAAAGGTACCCATGTAACGATCTGATAATATGTATTTTTGCCTTTATAGCATCCCATATGAAAATATGCACTTTGCGATTCCATTTCTCCCGTAAACCTTACTACTTTAGCTTCCATCCCATTTATAAAAGTATCTTCGCCGGAAATTATCTCCATATTGTCGGCTTCCTCTTCAAAATCGTCAAGTAATAATTGTGAATAACCTTGAAGATCTTCAGAATAATCTTCGGAGAGATAAAAATCTTCCAGAAATTCATGAAAGCCATCTATAGGTTGTTCAATTATAATTACATAAAAATTTCTTGACTTATTTTGGTATTGTATGGAATTATTCTCATTTAAACTTCCTGAACTTGATAAAAAGTCAGGAAGGTCAACAGAAAATCTGTTATCCATAACTATATTTTTCATTTCAAAACTATTGCTGCATGATGAAAATATAAAAAGGATAAATATAAATACCGGAATCTTAAAAATAATCATTTTTTTAAATCTATACAACATAAATTATAAATTTATAATTTTTTGATGATGCAATATAGCAGCATTTTTTTGTTTTTACAAATGTACCATACTATGCATATAATGACAAAGAAAATAATTTAATATAAACCCCGGTTATAAGGTCATATACAGATTCATTTTAAAAAGAGTTACCAACGATACTATAAAATTTAAAAAAATAAAAAAAAAATTTAAATTTGCATCAACAATTTTGATAACATGAGATTTAAGAAAATATTACTGAAATTAAGTGGCGAATCTTTAGCCGGAAGCAAAAAGCAGGGGCTGGATGAGAACTGTTTACTTGAGTATGCTACACAAATAAAAACAGTTGCCGGATATGGAGTGCAAATAGGAATTGTTATTGGTGGCGGAAATATTTTCCGGGGCCTGTCCGGAGAGAACAAGGGATTCGACAGAGTAAAAGGAGATCAGATGGGAATGCTGGCAACAGTAATAAACTCGCTGGCATTACAAAATGCTTTGGAATCTGTTGGTGTTAAGACAAAAGTATTTACTTCATTTTCTATAGAATCAATAGGCGAAAGGTTATCAAAACAAACTGTTGTCGATGCTCTGAATAACGGATATGTATGTATCTTATCCGGCGGAACAGGTAATCCCTACTTTTCTACTGATACAGCTTCCGCATTACGTGCAATTGAGATAGAAGCAGATGTATTCCTTAAAGGGACAAGAGTAGATGGAGTTTATAATGCAGACCCCGAGAAATTTCCGGATGCTGTTAAATATGAAAAACTTACTTTT
Source organism: Bacteroidales bacterium (assembly GCA_031275085.1). GTDB lineage: Bacteria > Bacteroidota > Bacteroidia > Bacteroidales > ML635J-15 > Bact-19. The sequence continues at coordinate 143,883 of JAISPG010000078.1, forward strand.
ACCGAAGTATATGAAAAATCGCTTAAAGTTATGGACTTAACTTCATTTACAATGTGTAAAGAAAACAATATGCCGGTAATAGTGTTTAATATGGATAAGCCCGGCAACCTTGAAAAAGTGATTTTGAATGATAATATAGGTACAATTATTACAAATTAAAACGCTAAATATAAGTCAGATGGAAGAACTAGAATTAGTATTAGATGCAGCAAGAGAAGGAATGGCATCTGCAATTGATCATTTGGAAAAAGAATTAGGAAAGGTTCGTGCAGGGAAAGCGTCTCCTGCCATGCTGGATAGTGTTAAAGTAGATTATTATGGCGTTATTTCTCCGATTTCACAGGTTGCTAACGTTACTACTCCCGATGCAAAAACAATATTTATTCAACCATGGGATAAATCAGTTTTATCTATAATAGAAAAAGCTATTATGGCTGCGAACTTAGGATTTAACCCCGCAAATAACGGCGAAGTAATAAGAATAATCGTTCCTCCGCTAACAGAAGAAAGACGTAAACAACTGGCAAAACAGGTAAAAGCTTTGGGCGAAAATTCAAAAGTTGTAATACGGAACGAACGTAGAGATGCAATAGAAGAATTCAAAAAACTGAAAAAAGAAGGAGTATCGGAAGACGCAACAAAAGATGCAGAACAGCAAGTTCATAAAACACATGAAGATTATATTAAAAAAATCGACGAAATTGTTGCAGTAAAAGAAAAAGAAATAATGACAATATAAATTTGGCTTACTTTGGCGGGCGATGGCTGAGCGTAGCTTCGGCTACGCTCAGCCATCGCCCGGTTTATTGACAATTATTCAGAATAAATTAAAAATTAAGTACTTTTAACTTTCAATCAGGAACCAAGTATTTTTAATTAAATTACAGATATGGCTTCGCAAAATACAGGAAAGATATCCGGATATTTAAATTCTTTCAAAAAGAAAAAAGTGTTGATAGTAGGTGATGTAATGATCGATTCATACATGTGGGGAAAAGCAACACGGATATCTCCGGAAGCTCCTGTCCCGGTTGTAACCGTAACAAATAAAGATTATCGCCTGGGAGGAGCAGCAAATGTTGCACTGAATATTACGGCACTGAATGCAACACCATATCTTTGTTCTGTAATAGGAGTTGATAATTATTCATTGATTTTCAATGAATTAATGAAAAACAATAATCTTAGTACCGAAGGAATAATTTCACACGAAAGCCGGAATACTACCGTAAAAACCAGAATAATATGCAGTGACCAACACATGCTGAGAGTCGACGAAGAAATAGAAAGCGATCTTAGCAATGAAGTTTCAGCACAATTATATACCAGAATAGAAGAAATTGTAAAAAAATACAATATTGATGTCATAATATTTGAAGATTATGATAAGGGAGTGCTTACGCCTGAATTAATTGAAAAAATTGTGGCTTTGGCCAGGAAATTAAATATAATTACAACTGTCGATCCTAAAAAGAAGAATTTTAATTATTATAAAAATGTTGACCTTTTCAAACCCAATTTTAAAGAATTCACAGAAGGTGTGAAAATTGACATTTATAAAAATGATATCGGAAAATTGACAGAATATGCTAAAAAATTCCTGAAAGATACGGATAATAAAAACCTTATGATCACTTTATCAGAATATGGCAATTTTATTTCCGATAATTCCGTAAGTTTCCATTATCCTGCAATGTTACGCAATATTGCAGACGTTTCCGGTGCAGGCGATACTGTTATTAGTATTGCCAGCCTGTTGCTTTCTTCAGGTGCAACGATTGCCGAAATTGCCGAAATATCCAACATCGCAGGAGGACTTGTTTGCGGCAAAGTAGGAGTTATTCCTGTCTGTGCTGAAGAACTGAAAGATTATTTCAACGAAAAATAGTATTTTATTTTTTATTCCTTACCAGATTTTTTGTAACCAGATAATCTATCGAATACTTTCCTGCCCCTGTAATGAATATACTCGCAAACATTACCATGTAAATAAGACTTGATTCTTTACCGGAAAAAGTATCTCCACCATGAGTGATAAAAGAAGCAACAAACATTCCGAACATGACCGGAATAGTAGACAAACGTGTGAAAGCTCCTAAAATAATGAGTATTGAACAAAAGAATTCAGCAAATACAATTAATATGAATGATGTTTTGGCTCCCAAGCCTATAGGATCGGCAAAATGGATCTCTTCACCTGAAATAAGATGCTGAAATTTCGGAAATCCATGAGTGAGTAAAAAAGCACCGACAATTATACGAAATACTAATAGCCATAAATTCAAAACATTACTATTAATTTTATTCGAAAAAATCAAATTGATAAACTTCATAATAATTCTTTTTAATAAATTTCTTTATTAGGAAAACAGACCACAATATTTTTTGTTTAAAAAATAACAATATTTTAAATTACACCCCAGACAAGAGTATTATTATCTATTTCTAAAGAATATAACTCAAATTGTTTTATTTCATCATTAAGATAAAACTCACAAATGATTTTATTATCTGTGTCGAACGGCAATACTCTTATCTGTGTCCTGAACTCAATACCGGGATCATTACACAGTTTAAAAACACATTCTTTACAATTCCACAATAATGTAAGGATTTTAAGATCATTGTTTGCAAATATAAGCTCGGAGTCGGAGAAAGCTCTTTGCGCGATCCTATAAAGCCTCTTGTCAATCTCCTCAATATCTATAGCAGTATTCTTTTCAGGATGCCATATGACTGAAGCAAAACTATTGGAATGAGATATACTTATATGCCCGGTATCGCATACAGGCTTGCGGTCATCATAACGTATTACAAGATTAAGATTCAACTGATTAACAAGAGCTCTGACCGCCAGTATTTCAATACGCCTCGATACGGAAGAAGAACCATTAAGCAATTTTAAATCATATTCATTAAGATTACACAATTCAAATAATTCTGTTTCATTTTCCGTTATTTTCCATATCCCTGAAACAGAGTCTCCGCAACTAAAATTTCTTAAAACCAAAGGCATATTAGTTTTTTTACAAAAATATAATTTTTATTGCTGATTAATAAAAAAAATACATGCAAAACATCCTCTATTTAAGAAATATTTACTACCTTTGAATTAAAATGTATAGAACATACATAATTTTATTTAAGTAATTACGTTATAACAAAAACTATTTATATGAAAACTAAAACACTAATATTATCGGTAGTTCTATTAGTATTACCTTTTTTCAATTATGCCCAGGAATCAACAGAATCTGAAAATATTGGATATTCAAATATTACCGAAATGGGCTTTCAGGTGACCAGTCCACGTGGAGTTGCTTTTGAGGTAACAACAATAAACGGGATATGTTTCAATAAAAAACATTCAATCGGAATCGGGGTTGGGATAGGAGTTAATGATCATAACACATACAGTGATGCCACTGCATATAATCCTATTTTTCTGAACTACAGGCTTTATTTTAAACCAGGTAAAACTTTTTCTCCACATGTAAATTTAGCAGCCGGCGGAATGATTGCAAAAGATGGCGGCGGATTATATTCATCTCTGACTGCAGGCTTCAGAGCAGGTGTTTTTTCTTTCTCTTCAGGATTATCCCTGTTTGCAGTTCAAAGAGAAAAAACATATCAAATCCCTTACGAAGGCTACTATACAAAAGTTAAAGATTGGTATTATCCTTTTGGAATAACTATAAAAGTTGGATTTTCTTTTTAATAAAAAAATATTAGAAAATGAGGATTTATAAATTATTTTTTCCGGTCATACTGATATTTTTCTGTACAAATTCAATTGCACAGGAAGATAAAGATAATAACATAAAATATTCATTAAGTGTTGAAACCGGAATTATGGGAAATCCTGATTACTTTGCATATGAACAAACAATTGTGAACGGGATCAATATAAAAAACAAGCATAGTTTAGGTTTAGGGATTGGTGTCGGTGTAAATTGGGATGATGCGGAATATTGGCCATTATATTTTAATTACAGATATTATTTTAAACCGGATAAAATTTCCCCACATGTGAATTTTTCAATAGGGGCACTTTTACAAGAATATGACCAGGGATTTTTTACTTCAATAACATCAGGATTCAAAAGATACTTATTTTCATTTTCATCCGGGATATTTTTTAACTACCTTCCATATACCAGATCATATGCATTCGATTATAATGGTAATATTTATTATGAAATAGAACACAAAGAAAGATATTCGGTCGGATTTATTATGAAAGCAGGAATAACTTTCTGACAGAAATATATTTTAATTAATATCCGGGTAAGTATGCATATCTTCCCGTTCCTGAACATAATTTTATTTTACTACAGGAGCACATATTTCAAATTAGATCTTTGTTTTTGTAAAAATGGTAGTACCGCAGTTACTGAATTGTAATATTGTATTTTATTTTTCACATATAAGATTTTTTAAATGAAACATCAAATACGGATCAGTAAATATGACTTTATCAATGTTTTAAAAAGTTATTCCCAATTCAAAAATAATATAAATTTAAAGTAAAAAGGTTAAAAATAATACGAGAACCCTTCAAAACTGTTAATAAAGAAATTTTTCTTTATATTTTTAGTAAATTATTAAAAAATAAATTATACTTTTACTCGTTAAAAAATTTAAGTTTAAAATAAATTGTTATGAAAAAACTATTGTTTATTGTTTTAGGAGTTTTGATCCTTTTCAGTTGTGGAGAAAAAAGTAAGACCAAGACCAAAACCGATACTAACGGATATAATTACGAATATGTTGAAGGAGATCCGGCAAAAGCAAGGATCTATACTTTGGGAAACGGGCTTAAAATTTATTTATCCGTAAATAAGGACCAACCGAGAATTCAAACATACATTGCAGTAAGAGCAGGCTCAAAGCACGATCCGCGGGAAACAACAGGATTAGCTCACTATTTTGAGCATATGATGTTTAAAGGAACAAACAAAATCGGAACTTTAGACTGGGAAAAAGAAAGTCTTCTTATTTCACAAATCTCAAATTTATTTGAGCAAAGAATAGCAACAGAAGACCCTGTTGAAAAAGAAAGATTATATATACAAATCGACAGCATCTCCCAGATAGCTTCAGGATATGCTATTGCCAATGAATATGACAAAATATGTTCATTACTTGGAGCTACGGGAACTAATGCCTGGACAAACTATGAAGAAACAGTATATGTAAACGAAATACCTTCAAACGAAATAGAAAGATGGTTGTATGTAGAAAGAGAAAGATTTGAAAATCTTGTGTTAAGATTATTTCATACCGAACTTGAAACCGTTTTTGAAGAGTTTAACATGGGACAGGATACTGACGGACGAAAAGCAAATTCCAAACTTATGGAAACACTTTTCAAAAAACATCCTTACGGAGTTTCTGTTATAGGTAAGGCAGAACATCTGAAAAATCCTTCAATGGTAAATATTTTGAAATTCAAGGAAGATTATTATGTTCCGAATAATATTGCCATATGTTTATCCGGTGATATGGATATGGAAGCAACTGTAAAACTCATCGATAAATATTGGGGCACATTAAAGCCAAATGAGAATATCCCTGAATTCAATTACGAAGAAGAAGAACCTATAGTTAGTGTTTCCGAAATTGAAGTAAATGGTCCGGAAAGAGAATTTGTTACTATTGCATACCGTTCTCCAAACAACAAAACCAAAGAGTCAAAATACCTTGATATGATCGGATTGATACTTAGTAATGACAAAGCCGGTTTAATGGATCTGGATCTTGTCAAAAAACAAAAAGTAATGTCGGCATATGCTTACAATTATGGAATGAATGACTATGGAACTTTCCGTATGGGAGGGACACCACGCGAAAACCAAAGCCTCGAAGAAGTAAGGGATCTTTTATTGGAAGAGATAGAAAAAGTTAAAAAAGGAGAATTCGAAGATTGGTTGCTTCAGGCTATTGTTAACGAAATAAAACTTGACAGGACAAAAGCTATAGATAACAACTATATTGCATATTATTTTGTAAATTCATTTATTGCAGGAGAAAAATGGGAAGATGTCATATTTGATGCCGAAGAATATGAAAAAATAACCAAACAGGAATTAGTTGATTTTGCTAACGAATTTTTTAAAGACAATTATATAGTTCTATACAAAAGGACAGGTACTGACAATACAATTGTTCATGTAGAAAAACCAAAAATTACTCCTTTACAGATCAACAGAAATGTAGAATCCCAATTTATAAAAGAATTAAGAGAAATTAAAGTTGATGATATAGAACCGGTTTTTGTTGATTACAAAAAATTAATTAAAACAGAAAATATAGTTAAAGATCTTGAGTATAATTATATTAAAAATGAATCAAATGATCTGTTCTATCTTGATTATATATTCGACATGGGAAGAAAGAATAATGAATGGCTGTCTATTGCTATAAATTATTTAAAATATCTGGGAACAGAAGATAAGACAATAGACGATCTTCAAAAGGAATGGTACAGGTTAGGAGTAAACTTTAACGTTTCGGTAGGAGACGACAGGGCATATGTTTACATTAATGGTCTGGATGAAAATCTGGAAGCAGCGATGAAACTGATGGAAGAAATACTTGCCAATGTTAAGCCTGACCAGGAAGTTTACAATGAATATGTAAACGGAATAATAAAATCACGCTTAAACAATAAACTAAATAAAAGTACAATTCTGTTCAACGGGTTGATGTCATATTCAAAATATGGCGAACAATCCTTATTTAATGATGTTATAAGCGAAGAAGAATTACGGGCTAAAGATCCTTCCGAATTAACAGATCTTATTAAAGATATGTTGAATTATGAACATAAAATTTTCTACTACGGACCAAGAGAGTCAGGAAAAGTTGCAGAACTTGTAAAAGCAAATCATAATGTCGGAGGTAATTATAAACCTGTAGAAGAACCAAAAGAATTTCCGGAATTAGATTATAATGAACCGAAAGTATATTTTGCAAATTATGATATGACACAGACTATGATTGCAATAGTGTCTAAAGATGTGGAATTTGATAAGAATATTATGCCGGAGGCAAGAATGTTCAACGAATACTACGGAGGCTCAATGTCAAGCATAGTATTTCAGGAAATTCGTGAATCAAAAGGATTGGCATATGGTTGTTATGCAGGATATTCACAGGCATCCGAATCAGGAAAATCAAACTATGTATTAGGTTATTTAAGTACTCAACCCGATAAAATGAAAGAAGCTCTTGATGCATTAACAGGATTATTAAATGAACTGGCACTTTCCGACGAACTGTTTGCTAACAGTAAAGATGCTATAATAAAACAGATGAAGACCGAAAGAATTATTAAAGATGATATTTTCTGGAATTATTATTATAACAAAAAACGTGGAATAGATTATGACATAAGGAAAGATATATATAATGAAGTCAAAGACTTCACATTAAATGATGTTAGCGAATTTTTCGACAGTCATATTGCCGGAAAAAAATATGATATCCTGATAATCGGCAATAGAGATAAGATAGATTTCAACTTGCTCAAACCTTATGGACAGGTTCATGAACTTAGTCTGGAAGAAATATTCGGATATTAACCGAAAGTTTGAAAAATGTTATTTAAAAATAAAACCATTATTTGATTTATAAATATTTTTTAAATAACATTTTTCGTTAAATACTAAAATTATGTTAAAATCGGGAAAAAAGAATATAAATTTTTTGGTATGACTTTTGTTGTCAGAAAAAATATGTAAATTTGTAAAAATTAAATGAAGTTTAACTAAAAGAAATTATTTTATGAAAACAGTAAAAATTTTATTATTATTTGTTGCTACAATTGCAATGTTAAGTGGATGTAAAGATGATGAGGAATTTGCAAAACCTACAATATCATTTGTTGGAACAGAAAACCCGGTAGTTGCTGAATTTGTCGGCGGCGTTTACGGAGTTAGTGTACAGGTTGCAATTAAAGCTGAAGGTAAAATCAAAACAACAGTAATTAAAAAGTATATTGACGGAAGCGTTAACGATGCTCAATCAAATGCTTTAACAAATGCAGTTAGCGGTGACAGAAACCAAACAGATTTTGCTTTTACTTTAACTGATGCTATCAACGAAGCAGATTTTGAAACATCTGTTAAGTACGAAGTTATTATTACTGACCAGGAAAATCAGGAAACTAAAGCTACTTATACAGTTAACAAATCAGCTGCTCCTGTTACTACATATACTCATACTTTTACAGTAAAAGAAGGAACAACTAATGTTATTCAAGGAGCAACAGTAACTATTAATGACGAAGTAAAAACAACAAATGAAAACGGTGTAGCAAGTTTTACTTTAGAAGCAGGCGAATATAACTATTCTGTTGCTAAAGAAGGTTATGTTGATGCAACAGGAACATTTACAGTTGCAGAAGACGGAAACACTAATGTTGAATTAACTCCTGAAACTACTCCTTTATCTGATTGGGGTGCTGAAATCAGAATTGATATTCAACAAGAAAACACTACTATCGGAGTAAAATATTCTACAAATCCAGATGCATCGCATATGAAAATTGTTCCTGCAACAGGTTGGGAAAATTTTGTGGTTTTAACATCTGCTGATTATACTACAGTAGAAGAGTTAGTAGCTGCTTATGAATCTAAAACTCCAGTTGCTGAACATATAACTGAATATACTGCAAGCAAAGCATATTCAGAATTTTACCTGATAACAAAAAAAGGTGATGAATATGTTCTAGTTCATAATTATAAAGCAATCCATTATATGGATGGCGGAAATGCAATAAACTACATGTTATTCAAAGCTAAAAAGTAAATTAAACTGAAAATAATAAAGAGGGTGGATCAAAAGTGATTTCACCCTCTTTTGTTTTTTGTACTTTTTCTGTAAGTCAACCTAAATACTTAATCCCAGAAAATTAAATTTATGATTTTTCATTGACACTTTTAACTATTAAACCTAAATTTGTAATCTTGTGATAAAATAAATAAATCATGAAAATAATAAAGACCTTACCTGTTAGTTTTATTTTGTTAGTTATTCTTGTGTTTAGCAGTTGTAAAGAACAATACATAAAACCAATAATAAACTTTAGCCCTGATAAAAACAATGAAGTGCTGGATTTTACTTCTGTCGATAATATAGAAATAGCTTTCGATATTAAAATTATTTCAGAGAATGAAATAAAAAATATCAGCATATCTGAATATATATACGAAGGCGATACAATCATTGAAATAAAGGAACTGCCTCCGGTTGAAGGGTACGCCGGCAAACTTGACTTTAATTATCATTTTACAAAAACGTATATTGAAAAAGATTTTAAAGGCAGGTCAAAAATAGATATAGTTTTTACTGTTTTTGACAACAAAGGCCAAAGTGTTGAAAAATTCTACAGATTAACACATTCCGGGAAATATGTTGTCGATTTTATTATTACAGATACAGAAGGTACTCCGGTTGATGATGCTGTTATAAAACTTGGAGAAACGATAAACGATACAGGAATATACAAATTTATTGTCTCTGCAGGAAATTACAATTATGAAGTATCAAAAAACAATTACAATACTTTAACAGATAGTATTAAAGTAGAAAATATATCATTGGAGGTTAATATTCAGTTAGAAACAGAAACAGATCTGCAATGATCTGATCTGTATTATTGTGAAAAAAATAGTCAAAAAAGATAATATTATTTTGTTCAATAATTAAAAAATACTATTTTTGCAACCTCAAAGTTCTTTTGTCCGATGGTGTAATGGTAGCACTGCAGATTTTGGTTCTGCCTGTTAAGGTTCGAATCCTTATCGGACAACTGAAATTATTGACTTGTGGTGTAACAGGCAGCATATAAGATGTTGAATCTTAAGATCTTGGTTCGACTCCTTGCAAGTCAACAAAAAAACCGCTCAATGAGCGGTTTTTTATTTTTATATTTCCGGTTGTTTTTTTTTAAATTGCTTTTTTCACTTCAGGAGGATTTGGATTTGCATATAATATATTTGGCCAGCTTGCATAATTACTGTTTTTTTGTCCTCCGGTATAAACTCCATACCAATCGTAATAATTTTCCTGGCTTAATTCATTTTCATCAATATTTCCGTTACCATTAGAATCTCCCCCATGTGCATCATCTTTAAATGATGTGAAATATACTCCTGATCCGTCATGATTGACTAATGCAGAACCTCCGTCTATCAAGTCAAGCATTCCGTCCTCAAGGAATTTTAAAACAGCTTTATTTGCAAGGGTCAGTTTTATTCCACTATTTATAACTAAATTGTTAGATAAAATAACAAAAGCCACTTCATCTTCCTGCCATGTAGTATTTTTTGTGATCCTGATACCATCAACAAAGATCCCATTATATTTATTAGTATATCCGTTGTAAGAAAACGAATTGGAATTATTCAGGTCTTTTTCTGCATTTATCGTCAACGGAAGTTCATTTGAATAAAAAATGTTACCGGTAATTTCAGTATTCTGATAGTTTGAATTAATAGTATGAAGAGCACCTACACAATTATTTTTGTCAAATTTTCCACCATTGTATGCAAATGTACAATTGTTTATGATAGCGGAAGAATTGGTAGATATATCCAGTGCAGCATTTTGTTTTAACCCGTCATTTCTACCTCCGTACATAAATTTACAATTTATAAATTCAGATCCCGATGATTCTACTAAAGTAATACTGTTCCAGTCTCCTGCAGCCGGAGATGTTCCGCCTCCGTCACCATTAGTGTCGCCTCCGTTTCCGTCATCTTTTATTGATGTGAAAACTATTGGACTGCCGGAAGAACCGCGGGCAATAATTTTTGCACCATTTATTACCGTCATATTTCCTGCATTGGATGTAAATTTTATTATTGACCCTGCTCCTATAGTCAGAGTATTTTCCACCCGGAAATCATTCTTTTTTATTACATAGATTTTCCCTCCGGCCCATTGTGTTTCAGATTTAATATCTTCTTCAATATTTACGATTTCATATTCGGATTCCGTTTCTTTAGGATCACATGATGTGAAAAAAACTGAAGAAATAACTACGATCAATAATAAACTATAGTACTTTTTCATAATTATTTTAATTTAAAGTTATTATAATAATTGACAAATATAATACCTAAATTTTTAAATTTCATGTATGATTTACTTTTTTAATGACTTTAGAATAAGTTTTCAGAGTTGGATAATTCAAATAATAATTGTTCCTGCCAATAATATCATATAAATTATAATAATGATTTTTTTATGAAAAAGAATATATTTCTACTGGCAAATTATTATTTTTACATAAAAACAAAAAAATGAATGAAGAGTTCCTACATTTTATCTATAAACACAGGCTATGGAAAAATAGTATAAAATTGACATCAGGGAAAAAAATTGAAATAATTGATACGGGCATCCCTAATTATAATTCAGGACCTGATTTTTTTAATGCAAAAATTAAAACAGATGACACAATATGGGCAGGTAATGTGGAAATTCATATTAATTCTTCAGATTGGTACCGGCACAAACACGATCAGGACCTTTCGTATGATAATGTAATATTACACGTAGTATTCAATCATGATAAAGAGATAAAATATAAAAACGGACAGGATATTCCCACATGGGAAATGCGATTTGACCATGCATTGTATAATAATTATTCGAAGCTAAAAAATAATGACTCTGATATCCCATGTACAAATTATATAGAACTTATTGATAAATCTAAAATCTCTTTATTCCTGGAGAAACTGGCAATTGAAAGATTAAAAGAAAAAACCGAATATATATATGAATTGCTGTCGCAAACTAAAAATAACTGGGAACATGTTTTTTATATAATTTTAGCAAGGACTTTCGGATTTGGAACAAATGCTTTACCATTTGAACAAATGGCACGAAATACACCTATTAACATCATAAGAAAATATTCCGGTAATATTTTTGTCATAGAAGCATTATTATTCGGACAGTCCGGACTATTAGACGAAAATGCAGATGATGAATATGCTGCTATACTTAAAAAAGAATATGATTTTCTCAGAAAGAAGCATAAATTAAATCCGATTCCTGCAGAAATGTGGAAAAAAGCAAAAATACGTCCGGTAAATTTTCCTACGGTCAGAATTGCTCAATTTTCACGTTTATTAACAAATTTTCATGATTTATTCTCTGTTGCTACTAATATATCACAGGCAAAAAACCTGAAAAAATATTTCGAAACAGAGCCTTCCGAATACTGGAGGTCTCATTATGTATTTGGTAAACATACAGAAAAAGGAACAACAGGTATCGGATCCGGAATGTCAGATATTATTATAATAAATACGATTATTCCGTTTATGTTTTGTTTTTTTACAAATTATCATTCTGCGGATCCTCATGAAATAGCTATCAGCTGGCTTAATAATATTAAACCGGAAAATAACAAAAATGTACGGGTCTGGAAAAAACTGGGAATAATTCCTGACACTGCTTTTGAGTCTCAGGCATTAATCCAGTTGAAAAATAATTATTGTGATATGAAAAAATGTTTAGATTGCAATATCGGTTATGAAATAATGAAGGAAATAAACAAGTTATAAATAAGAACATAAATTTCGAAAAAACGTTTTAATGATGTAAATTTGCAATAATGAAAAAACTTTACATACTGATAATATTAATATTGGTAAGTTTTTGTACTTATGCAACCCATAACCGGGCAGGTGAGATAACATATCGTCAGGTTTCGGGGCTAACCTTTGAAATTACGATAGTAACATATACGGCTACAGGACCGGGATATACTGCAGATCGCCCCCAACTTGAAATTTTATGGGGAGATAATACCAGGAGTGTTCTGAACAGAAGTGAAGAAGTATTTCTACCGGATTATTATAAAAGGAATAAATATATAGGACAACATACATATCCGGGTCCGGGGATATATACTATTGTTGTTGAAGACCCAAACAGAAATTATGGAGTTTCTAACATTCCTAATTCGGTAAATACGATATTTTCCATTTCTACAACAATGTATATCAATCCGAACCTGGGCACGAATAATACTCCTGTTTTAACACGTGCTCCTTTGGATAAGGCTGCCGTAGGACAATTATTCATACATAATCCAGGAGCTTATGATATGGACGGCGACAGTATTTCGTATAAATTAACCACATGCAGGGCAGATAATGGTGAGCCAATTCAGGGATATAGTTTACCTGCAGCCAGTGATTCGATATATGTGAATGAAATAACCGGCGACCTTGTTTGGAATACTCCGATGTATGCCGGAGTTTATAATGTTGCAATGCTAATTGAAGAATGGCGTGGTAATGTTAAAATCGGGGAGATAATCAGAGATATGCAAATTGAAGTCTTTAATTCTAATAATAAAGCACCTGAAATACTTACAGATGATTATTTTTGTGTAGAAGCAGGTGAAGCTTTTGAACATACATTTCATGCTACAGATATAAATAATGATAATATTAAACTAACAGCTACAGGAGAACCATTTGTTTGGGACGGATATGTCGCTCTCTTTTTGCAAACCAGAAATGAGCCGGGTTATGCAGAAGGGAAAATAGCATGGACTCCCGAATGTAAACGAGTTCGCAGTCAGCCATATTCTATAAACATAAAAGCAGAAGACAACAGTGAACCTGTAAAACTGGTGCATATGAAAAACATATTTATCCTTGTTGTCGGTCCGGCAGTTAAAGATGTTACGATAGATGCTACCGCTACAAATATCCTGCTTAACTGGAATCAAAACAGATGTAGTAATGTTAAAGGTTATAACATATACAGAAGGATCTCTCCTTCCGGATTCGTTCCCGACCATTGCGAAATTGGAGTTCCGGAAGCATATGGTTATACTAAAATCGCATATGTGGACGGAAGAATTAATACCAGCTATGAAGATTTTGATGTAGCACAAGGACATGAATATTGCTATCTTATATGCGCTGTTTTTCCCGATGATATGGAAAGTTATGCTTCCGAAGAAGTTTGTATAAGCCTGCTAAGAGGAATTCCGACGCTAACAAATGTCAGTGTGAATGAAACTCATGAAAACTTGGGTGAAATTTATGTTGCCTGGGCAAAACCTACACAATTGGACATTGGTGAGGCTCCGGGACCATATCAATATGTTCTGTATCGTTCCGAAGGATTTTTCGGTGAGAATCTTCAGCAAATACAGATTTTTAATGATTTGAATGATACAACATTTATTGACAGGAATCTTAATACAAAAAATAATGCATATTCATATAAAGTCGAGTTATACAATAATGCAGCAAATAATCGTTTTTTAATAGGTACACCTCACATTGCATCATCAGTTTTTCTAAATCTGGATCAGATGGAGAATGCTCTAAAAATAACATTTGAAAAAAACGTACCCTGGGTCAATACCGAATATAATGTTTTCCGCTATTTTGAAAGTTCAGATTCTTACGAGTATATCGGAGATGCTAACAATGATGAATATTATATTGATAATGGTCTGATTAACGGAAAAGAATATTGCTATTATGTAAGATCAGTAGGTTCTTATACCGTAGATGGTTTTATAGACCCGATAATTAATCTTTCACAAATTAACTGTGAAACGGCTATTGACACAACCCCACCATGTCCTCCGCAACTTAGCGGATACACTAATTGTGATTCGGTATATAATTTGATCAAATGGACATATAGCACTGAATGCCATAATGATATCGAATTATTTAATCTTTATTACACTCCTTTCCTGAATGGAAATTATCAGAATATTTATACTGCCGATGCAGATATTTTTTCATTCACACATTTCCCTACGATAGGAATGGCCGGATGCTATTATGTAACTGCTGTAGATTCATTCAGGAATGAAAGCGGAAGATCCAATATTATTTGCCTGGATAATTGTTCATATTACAAATTACCGAATATATTTACTCCTAACGGCGACGGAATTAATGATTATTTCCAGCCTATAAAACCATATCATTTTGTTACTGAAGTTGATATGAAAATATTTAACCGCTGGGGACAATTGTTGTTTGAAACGAGAGATCCCGAAATTAACTGGGATGGAACAAATTCCCGTAATGGTAAAGTTGTAAGCGACGGAGTATATTTTTACGAGTGTGATGTTTACGAACAACGTTTAACAGGAATAGAAGTCCGTCACTTGCAAGGATTTGTACATGTGACAAATGCAACACAATTTGATAAACCTCCTGTCGAATGATGAAAAGAATTTTCAATATCATATTATTTATTTTGATATGTTCAATAAAAATTCTTGGACAGGATGCAAGTGCTGTATCAAATTATTATAAAGCATTGAACTATTATCAGAATAAAAATGACAAATCTGCATTAGAACAACTGGAATCATGTAATGAAGATATAAAATGTATTGAGTTCACAGGTAAAATATATTTTAAAAATAAAGATTACGTAAAAGCAATAAGTATTTTTAAATCACTACTGGAAAAGGAACCTGCCGAAGCAAGTTTTTATTTATCACTGATCTTTGCTGATATGGGTTTTGCTGATGAAAGTATATTATGGCTTGAAAAATATTTCGAATACAAAAATCCAAGATTTTATTCCCGGATAATTTCAAACAAAGAATTTGATAATATTGCAAAAACATCCGAATGGCGTGAATTCTGGAAAACAGAAAGATATCCTAAAAATTATGAACAGTTTGAAGAAGCTGAGTATAAAGTAAGATCAGAAAATTATACGGATGCCATAAACATATTGAATAACATACAAGGCTCCTCTTCTGATTATTATAAAAATTATTTGACAGCGTTGTCTTATTTTAATCTTGGAAATTATCAGGAAGCAAACAAATTTGTTGATATATCAATTAATGAAAAACAAAAATTCATTGATGCATATAAATTGAAATATAAAATATCCATAAATAATAAAGATTATAATAGTGCATATAATTCTGTAAATACTCTTTTAAAAATAGATGAATATGATCCTGTTCATTTGTTGGAAAAGGCTGAGGTTTTAAATTTGTCATCTAAATTTGAAGAAGCGGAAAAATATATAAATGAATATACAGGTTATTTTCCAGATAATGAGAATGCATTATTATTAAAAGCACATATTTTCATAAATAATAAGAAAAATTTTGATGCATTACTGGTATTAAATTCACTTATTGATAAAAACCCGTCTGTAACGGAATATTTTCTGCTCAGGGCAGATATAAACTATAATTTCAAATCTTGGGATATCGCAAAAAAAGATTATTCAATGGCTTTGGATATCAATCCGGATCAACCGGAGGCATATTTTAAATTAGGAATGTGTTATTATAATCAGGGAGCTATGAAAAAAGCATGCTACAACTGGAATAAAGCCGCTCAAATGAAGCATCGTGAAGCAACCAGAATGTTATATGATTATTGCGGATATTAATAATAAAAATATTTTGCCGGCTAACAATTTGTCTTAAAATTTGTTATTTAGTTTAGTAGAATAACCTAATTATTAAAATTTTTAATTAATAAAATCAATATCATGAAAAAATTATGGATTATATTTCCGGCTTTAGCTTTAACGCTTACTTTCAATCAGTTGAGCGCACAAAATGATCCTGGCAAAGCAACCAGGAATAATGCACAAAAGGAAATCAAACGTGAAGGAGAAGTCCAGAAGTCCCGCAATGAAAAAATGGAAAAAGAAGAAAATAAGGACTTAAAAAAATCGCAGAAAAGCAGAAAGAAATCCGAAAAGCATAATAATAAAATCAATAAAAAGAATCAACGGGAGTGGGACAGGGATGAGAGAAAAGCACTGAATTCCTCTAATGCAGATATCAGAAAAAAAGACAAATTAATTATAGCAAACAAAGAATAGATTTCTTTATTCGAGTGATATCTCAAAAGAATAATTACCATATCCCAAATCTGATTTATTCCGGTAGATTCTTACATAATAAGTTCCGGCAGGAAGGTAATCTACGGTAATCTTACAATCTCCTGTGTTGTCGTTGCCGTACAGGAAATTTCTTTCACTCTCCCCGCACCCATGCCATATTTCCAATTCGGGCTTAAAATCCGAATTACATGCAGAAAAAACTACATCATATGTATCATCCGTAATAGTTATATAATACCAATATACAGCTTCAGGAGAAAGATTTCCTGAATGTGGACTGTCATTTATCCGGCCATAGTTTACTGACATTGAACAATAATCCTCAATATCGGATCGCTGACAAAAAACAGTACTGCCAAATAATAGTATAATACCGGTAATAAATAAAAATTTAGTTCTCATTTTTTAATGTTTGGATTGTTTTTTTATAAACAGTATGAGATTTCGAATGTTCATGAAACTGAATTTTTACTTCTCAATTTACATTATAAAATAATTTATTATTGATATAAAATTACGAAAACCTCTATGTAAAAACATAACAATAAATTCGATATAGGTTTTGATTATTTTCTACCTTTGCCTGTGACAAATTTATGCAAAAATGAATATAAGTAAAAAATTAATAAATACATTTCTGATTACAGGATTAGTAATATTATTGACCATTTTTTTCAGTCGAACAGGGTATATTCGTAACGAAGGGTTCAATCCTACAGACGAAGGTGTTGTTATCGCCCAATCCTGGAGGGTCATTAATGGTGAAATTCCACATAAAGACTTTATTTCAATACGTCCGGCAGGCAGTGGAATTTTTCACACGATTGATTTTATTTTTCCGGGTTCACTTGTGGAAAACTCACGTTGGATCGTATTGTTTCAGTATTTTGTAATTGCTTTATGCGTATCATTATTATTTTACAGGGAAATAAACAAAAAATATAATATTTATGGATCTCCCGTCATACTAGTTTCCATGATAATTGCCGGATTTACACTAACAGTGTTGAATTATAATTTATTTCCATGGACTACTGTTGATGCATTGTTTTGGACATCCATAGCCTTGCCGTTGATCTTTTCTGATAAGAATAAACTGAAAAATTATATAGGATTAATATTATTAGCATTTGCCGCTTTGTCACGTCAGACATTTTTACTTATATCACTATTAGGGAATTGTTATATTATTTATCAATATCGTAAGGAATTTATTAAGTCCATCCCTGTAATTTTGATCGGATTACTACCGTATATCGGTTATTTCCTGATGCTGTTTATAAATAACGGGTTGTCGGATTTTATCATCCAGATGTCAGGAAGATCTGAATTTTTCAGAACAGCAATCCTTAAATTCGGAAGCAGTTTTTTTAAAGGATATGCAGCACCGTTCAATTTTGTAATAATATTTATATCTGTTTTGCTGATCATCAGGAAAAAACACAATTTTATCGAAATGTTTGTTAACAAAGGTTTACATGCAGTAGTTTCGATAATATATATAATTCTTGCCGTGATAATGATTGTCCGCCATTTTCTTGCTGCCGAATTTAATGCTTATGGTATGCCTTTTGAAATATTTTTTATATTGTTGACATTTATATTTTTCCATTATTCTGTCTACCCCTTTAATAGCAGAATAAGAACAATTGCAATATCAATACTTCTAATATCATGGGTTTCGGCAATTTCACTCGGGGCAAACACTCCTGTTTTCTCTGTTGGTTTAATGTTTATCACTTTAGTTTCGCTTGTAGCAGATATTTTATTGGAATATCCTTTCGAAAAAATTAAAATTATTGAAAATAAATATATCATATTAATAATTTCAGTAGGATTATTTATTGTTGGATATTTTGGACAACAAAATAATAATTACAGAGATAACAAACCGGAAAAACTTGTATATGGTTTAAATTATGCAAGTCCCGAATTCGGAAAAATAAAAACAAATCATTCCATGGTGGCTTATTATAGTGATCTTAAAGATATTTACAGTTTTTTGGATAATGCTGAAAATAATACTGTGGTTTTTCCATGTAATGCAATTTTTTATCCTGTGATGAAAACAAAAAATCCTATGAGCCTGGACTGGTTGAATCCTTATGAATATACAGGTCAGGAAGAGCGGATAAAAAAAGACTTACTTTCAGTCATATACGAAAAAGATGTTTATTTTATTGTTGATAAAATAGATGTAAGAATAATTAACAATAAAATTAAACCTATGGTATATAATACTGATATTGTGTATGATATAATAAGAGAAAATTGTAAAAAAATTGAAATGGATTCTGATTTTTTTGAAATATACAAGAGTTTCTGATTTTAAAATAAACTTAGCTGCCGGTTTTGGTTTTCGGGTTTATAAAAATTCATTCTTGTATCTATACCAAGTTTATCTGTCAATTCTGTAAATATTCTTTGTAAACGATAATATTCGGGACTGTTGCAGATATAATTTTCTCCGAATTTATTAACATATTTTTCTTTCATTTCCGGGAAATAATTGTCTATTGATTTATAAAAAAAATCTCTTGAACCCTTTCTTAAAGTAAGTCCGAACATTGGTATAATATAAGATGCTCCGCAGTCTTTTGCTTTTTTTATGATATTTTCAAGGTTTTCAATATCGTCGTTGATATAAGGTAGTAGCGGCATTAATGTAATTCCCGTATAAATTCCGTTTGAAGCCAATTGTTCTATCGCTTTAAATCTTGCAGACGAAAGAGGAGCCAATGGTTCTATTTTTGCGGAAAGCTTATCGTCAAAAGTTGTTATTGTAATACTTCCTGCAGCGTAAGTTTTGGCGATTTCCTGTAATACATCCAGATCTCTGGTTATAAGATCACTTTTTGTAATAACATGAACAGGAAATTTCTCCGATGCAATTATTTTCATTGCATTACGTGTGATCTCCAGGTCTTTTTCTACAGGCATATACGGATCATTCATAGATCCTGTCCCGATTGTCCCTTTGTTTTTACGTTTTAGTTTTAATTCTCTGGTTAACAGATCCAGAGCATTTTGCTTCACGGATATTTGTGAAATATCTCCTACCCCATAACAATCGCTTCTTGTATCACAATATATACAACCATGCTGGCACCCGCGATATAAATTCATATTGTATGTTATACCAAAAAAAGCATCTGTCTGGCGCAATTTCGACAAAATTGATTTTGCCTGTATATATTTTATATCTTTATTCATTTCGGTAAACTAAAACAAAATTATATGAATAGTACTAACGTTTACTAAATATTATAAAATATTTATTTAAAGAATTATTTTTGTGCATTAAAAACAAGTTTATGAGATGGTTATTTTTATTATTGATGATAGCGGTATTTTTATCCGTTAATTTATATGTTTTTTTACGGGCCTGGCAGGCTATAGGGTTAAATAATATGATATGGAAAATAGCTTTTATAGCTATAGCGGTGCTGCTTTCCGTTTCAATGTTTGTTTTCTTTATGATTTCGGAATCAGTACCGATATCGGTTTCCGGTTTTTTGTACAGATTCAGTACTACATGGTTTATAGCTTTTATATATTTCTTTTTATTTATATTGCTAAGAGACATAATACTGGTGGTTGACAGGTATACTCATTTTATTCCGGTCTCAATATCCGCAAATCCGAAATTCTATCAGTTAAGTTTTTATGTAACTACTGGTATTGCTGTAGTTATATTGTTAATCGGATTTATAAATTACAATTCCAAGAAAAGAGTTGAGCTTACTATAGATACCGGAAAAATGAAAGAAAGTGTAAAAATGGTAATGGTCAGCGACCTTCATTTGGGATATGCAATAGGAACCGGTGAAGTTGACAAATGGGTAAAATTAATAAATAAAGAAAATCCGGATATTGTTTTGATAGCCGGAGATCTAATTGATAACAGTGTTCGACCGCTTAATGAGTTGAATTTTGATCTGCATCTGAAAAATATAAATGCTCCGCTGGGAGTTTATGCATGCCCCGGAAATCATGAATTCATAAGCAATATCCAAAGGAGTGCCGAATTTATGAAAAAGAGCAATATAAATTTTCTGGTCGATACTACAGTATTAATAAATAATAGTTTTTATCTGATCGGAAGGAACGACAAAACTGATCCGAACAGAAAAACCATTGATGAACTGGCGGCAGGGCTTGACAGGTCTAAACCTGTTGTTCTGTTGGATCATCAACCATATAATCTTGAAGAAACCAGTAAGAATAAAATAGATCTTCAACTTTCGGGACATACTCACAAAGGACAGGTTTGGCCTATAACATGGATAATAAATGCAATGTACGAAGTTCCTTATGGTTTTAAGAAAAAAGAAGATACAAATATATATGTAAGTTCCGGTTTGGGAATATGGGGAGGAAAATTCAGAATAGGTTCATCTTCCGAATATGCAGTAATTTATCTTAAATAAACGTGAATTATGGATTATTTCTCAACAAAAGTTGCTAATCTGAAATGAAAAGGGTGAAATAATACCAAAGTGAAATATTTTTAATCCTATTTTAAGAATCTTTACGAAATTCAAGTCTGGTAATAACCCGGGCATCCTGTTAAGGATGCTACTTTTTTGAAAGTCTCATACCTCTGGCATGAGTTGTACTACGGATTATATTTCTACCAGACTTTCATTCCTATGGAATTAAAAATAATTCACTTTGGTATAAGAAACTTATAATTAGTTAACAGTATTTAAAAAACTGTATTTTTCTCCATAGTCCATGTGCTGTTTTATAAAATCCATAGGATATTCCAGTTTAAAATCAATGAAATCTCCGTCTTTTTCTACCGGAACGATTTCAGGATTTATAAAACCTCCATATGGTTTAAGATTCAGAGATTGATACCTCTCCCTTACTTCTTTATGTAATTCAGGATCTATTTTTACAGCATAAGTATCAATAAGGTTCTTTCCTGCACTATAATCTCCTTCTGATTTGATTCTTTGTATTTCAGCCAATAATTCTCCAAATAAAATACGTAATTTATCATAATCATTTATCATGACGTAAGTTTTGCCGTCTATAACTTTTTTCTCAATTACATTATCTGCTTTGCCATGATCATATGCCCATGTAGCAATAAGTTTACGAGCCTGCATATGAGCCTGGGTAACATCTTTTCCAAGTTCAATGCGAGCATACTGAGTTTGTAGTCCATTACGTATATAGCTGTTATATTCGGCTTTTGCAACATTAATATCCGGACTTATCCCTAATTCAACCATTTTCGGATCTGCAATATAATATAAAGCAAACAGGTCTGCTCTGGCTTCTTCTAAAGATGAACTGTTTTCAAGAAGGGCATTTGAAGAAGTTCCGGGTAATAACTGACCTGAACCGTGACCTAAACATTCGTGAAGATCTGTATGTAAAACACTTCCGATTGATCCCCATTGTTTATTCAATTCTCTTTCTTCTTCAGAGTATACAAACTCGCCTGATAAACTTCTCGGAGATTCTTCTGCTGCTTTATCATAGGCTTCCATTAAGTTTGTTATTGTTACGGATTTTGAACCGTAATCTTTCCTTATCCAGTCGGCATTAGGAAGGTTTATCCCTATAGGAGGAGTCGGAAAACAATCTCCGCCAAGTGTTGTTGCTATTATAGCCTTTGCAGAAACTCCTTTTACTTCTTTCTTTTTAAATCTGGTATCAACAGGAGAATTGTCTTCAAACCATTGTGCATTCTCACTTATAATATTTGAAATCTTTGTTGCTTCAAAATCTTTGAAATTTACAACTGCTTCCCAGGTTGCTTTCATTCCCAACGGGTCTCCGTAAACTTCAATAAATCCGTTTACAAAATCAACAGTCGATTCTGTATCCTGTACCCATGCCACATTGTAATCGTCCCAGGTTTTCAGATCACCGTTTTTATAATAATCAATAAGAAGATTTGTATAATTTCTTTGAGTATCATTTTCCGCTACCTTGTTAGCTTTTTCAAGCCAGTAAATTATTTGCTCCAGTGCTTCGCTATAAAGTCCGCCGACTTTATATACTTCTTCATAAATTTTTCCTTCTTTTTTTACCAGCTTTGAATTTAATCCGTAAGAAATTGGTGTAGGATCATCCGGATTTTCCATTTTTGTATAAAATTCTTTGGCTTCTTTTTCTGTAACTCCTTCATAGAAGTTTGTTGATGATTCTGTAATAATATCTTTTTTATCATCATTACTTTGTTTCATCTTATATATATCAGGATTGCAGATAATATCAGCTATCCAGTTACCAAACTCTTCAACCGGCATGTTTTCCGCTACAGGGAATCCTGCTTCGTTGCTGTTTTGTATCAGCTCTTTAAGGTACTCTGCTGAAAAATCAGGTAAAATCTTATCTTCAGCATAATGGTGATGAATACCGTTACTGAAAAAAACTCTTTTTGCATATACTATAAAACTTTTATAATCTTCGGATGATTTGTCTCCATTGTATGTATCAATTATATTTTCCAGTGTTTTTCTGACATGAAGATTATATTTGAAATTCTGGTCCCACAAAATATCCCTTCCGCATTTTGCAGCTTCTCCAAGATAATAAACATATGCTTTTTGCTGAAGTGTCAGGTCGTCCCAGTTAGGGATCTGATAGCGCATTACTTTGATGTCAGCAAATTCATCTACAAGATATTTGAAACTTTCTGTTTCGCTGTCTGTCTTTGACTCCTGCTTATCTGAACTGCAGGCAAAAAAAAGTCCTACGATCGTGGTTAACATTACTATCCTTTTCATTTATTAAAAAATTTATTAATTATTAATTTTGATTTGTTTCAGACAAAAATAATACTTTTTAATTAAAAGTTCATAAAGTAAATTTACAGATAATTATTATCCTTCTGAGTAATTAGCTTATTTTATAAAATAACTATTTTAATATAAATAGTATTTTAATACATTTTATATTTATAAATAAATAATTAATACTAATTAGACAAAATAAGGCATATACAACAAATAATTATAAGTAATAATAAATCGAATTTTAATTATTATATTGATATTCAAATGTTATTAGTATAATATTTAAATATTTATAATTAAATAATTTATTTATATAAAAAATTATATATAGAATAAACTACTTTCAGCATTTTTACTGAAAATCAAAGTTCTATTTTGCCAGAATTATCCTTTCAGTTACGGAATTTTCACCATCAACAATCCGCAGGAAATAAATCCCGTCCGGCAGATTGCCCAGATCGATGTCGGCAGAGTTGTTTATATTTTCAAATGTACGGATATGCTCCGACAAAGATGAATACAAATATAGAGTAGCATTATTTACACCTGAGACTGAAAAATTTCCGCCGGTAGGGTTAGGAAAAATGCTGATATCTGCCAGTGCTGTAGTGGATTTTTGACCTGAAAGAGTAACCGTTACCTGTTTTCCGCAAAAATCTGTTACAGTTAGTTCTAAGCTAAAATTTTTTTTACAATTTCCCAATTCAGACATTGGAATAGAAAAAGAATTTTCATATGCTTCGGAAAAACTACAGTCCGATTCCCAATGGGCAAAATAGGGTAAAGTACCTCCGGTTATTGAAGCAAGGTATCTTTGATCTTTCAGATCTGTAATTATTTCTGCAGAAAATCTTGTTGGCTTCATGGAATCATTATTTCTTATGAGCACCTGTTCTTCTTCACAGTGATCAGTAATTGTCACTTTAACGGCACATGGTATAACAGGGAACCTTTCTGTATTTTCATATCCTTGAGAGGGATTACAATTACAAGGGCTTATGACCTCCCAATTATAGGAATATGGAGAAACTCCACCTTGGGGAACTGCAACATCAAAACTCATGATTGGAGTTCCAATAGCTCCCATATTAGAATCAACTATTAATCGCCCTGTAAGAATATCCGGTTCTTGCACCTGTTTACTGTAAACTTCACTGCAACCTTTGTTGTCAGCCAATACCAGTTCATATTCCCCGGCATTAAGTCCGGTTAAGTTAGCCGTAGTTTGCGGATCTATACCATTTCCTGTCCAGTAGTATGAGAACGGAGCATTATTTCCGGTTACTGCAGTTGTTATTGCTCCGGAACCATCATTTCTACATGTCAGATCTGCTATAGAAAATGTTGCATTTAAATTACTTGCTGTTATTGTTACAGGATCGGAAACAAGACTACAATGTCCTTCTGTCACTGTCAAATAGTATGTTCCGGGTGTGTATACTTCCACAATACTGGAGGTTGAACCGTTCGACCATAAAAGATTATCTGTATAATTTGATGTTAAAATGACTTCCTCACCATTACAAATTACCGGAGTTCCCGGAAGCATAATACTGATATAAGGTTTTTCTGTTCTTATCCTGATCAAACCCGAATTTTCCGACCAGTTTATTCTTCTGCTTTCATTAATATTCCGGTTAACTGCATATACCGGTACTGAATTATTATCTATCTCAATTATATTATTGGTAACATAAGGATCAATACTATAATACATCAATTCGCCGGAATGGTTCACATGTTCCAAGAGCAGGATATGACCAAGCTCGTGCAGAAAAGCATGGTAAAAACTAGCTTCACCGGCAGGAACAGTACCTGAAAGGCTATAATTCCATGTAACATCTGACGCAGGAGGATCTTTAATCAGTATATGAGATCTTAAATCCCTGAAATATACAGTATCCCCGTCAATTATATCCATTGAGAACCTTCGCACAGCTCCCATTACGCCGGTTCCTGAAGTACGTGGTCCGATAATATTTTTATTTGCAATATTCATTGAGTTTACAAAAACAAGGTTATCAGAAGCATCTCTTTCCAGAACCAGGCTTAAACCGGTAAGCTCCGACCATTTGTCCAGTGCTGTTTCTATAGTTTCTATGCGGACAGCATCATCCCTGTAGTTTTCGTGCATGGTAAACACAAAATCATACTCACAGTTTTTTCTTGCCAGATAGACTCTTTTTATTGTGGCATTTGCATTATATCTGTGATTTGTTATAGAATACGGGATATTTAAATCGACATTGCTGGTACAACTATCTCCTTCTGTAGTAATTATCCTTATTGGCCCTGTTCCTGCTCCTCCTGACCATTTTTTATAAGGATCATCTTCATACCCCTTATAAACCAAAGAAGGAACTATTACTTTTATTACTGTATCCGTCCATTCTATATAATATTGATCATCTAATGCATTTAAAAATGTTTGACCACCGTCATCAGCAGTGGAGAATTTTAATATACCTTTTGTATTCCCAAAATTATATCCTCTGATGACCAAAGTATCTCCAACACCGGCTATCTTTGTAATGCTGCTAAGATCTGTAGTTATTACAGGATTTGTACCTATAGTATTGATAAGAATTGATGAAGGGTTAATATAATAGGTAGAATCATAGTTTTCATATTCCGAAAAATCCGAATTTATTTCCGTTGAAAAAGTTGAATGCTGTGAATTATAATCTGTGTATATAAATGTTATACCGGACGGAATATCTATAATATCCGGTAATATCTCAATTTTATAATGCAGCATTACAACCGGAACAGTATCAAGCAGTACTCTGTTGTAAGGGGGTATAAGATTTGTACCGAATGTTATATCAAAACAATTTGGACAACGGTCATAAGTAGAATATAATCGGTAATTATTGCTATTAAATCCTGCACCGAATTCTATTGAAATTTTATTACTTCCGTATATAAATGTTCCGAAAGCCTCATGATTATAAGCAATTGTTATAAGTGCCCCGTCAAAATAGGTATCCTGATTATTTGCATTTACCAGAATATCAAATTCAAAATAATATTTACTTTCGGTCTCATTATAAATTATCTGCTGGTTATCTGCCCTTAAAGTTAGTATATTATTTACATTATCTGATCGTATCAGATCCTTCTGCAATTTTTTTTTTCGTTCTTCCTTATTTCTTTTTGCAGTTTCCAGCCTTTTTTCTCTTGCTTTCATTAAAGAGTCTATCTGTTCCTGAGTTTTTATTTCATAAAGCGGTTTTTGTGCTTTACTTTCCGGAATGGTTATTCCTTTAAATTGTTTCATATATTCATATAATTCTTCCCTGTTATTAAAAACAAGATCATTCAATCCGGTTATTTTGCCAAAACGCCAACTGCTTTTAGCACCCCAGCTATAATCTCCAAATTTTAATGATGCCTTCTCTTTTTCCTGTAACAGTTGAAATTTATCGTAATTGCATTTTTTTGTTTCATCAGGATTTCCAGGATAATCTGATCTTACAAAAAATAAGATTGAAGAAAAATCCCTGCTTATGGAAAGTCCCATATCTTCAGGAGGTTCAGGAGGTATTTCTCCATAAGAATTTATTTCTTCTTCATATCCTGATTCTGTCGGCTTATATATTGTTCCACTTTTTCTTATCATACATATAGTATCATTAACCAGTTCAGGGGCACCTTTAAATACTTTTTCCACTAATACTCTGTATTCAGAATATATATCATCCGGGTCATAGTTACCTTTAGCATCATATGAACATATTATTCCAAGCATTTTCCCTTCAATAATAAGTTCTGCTTTCTCAAAAAATTCCTCATTGCTTAATAAGCCTTCATTAAGGTTTTTTTCTTTAATCTGATCTAATGTTTTATATTCCTGGGCATTTAAAAAGGTTATATTCAATATTATAACCAAAGCAAATAAAATATATCTTTTCACCATTTTTTTGATATTAATTTTATACAAAAATAAATATAATTTGTATTTATAAAAAATTTTTATTGGTTTTTTATTCTTTTATCTTATCTGACAGTGTCTTTTTCTTCTACTATATTTCTTTTTGCAGTTTCCAGTCTTTTTTCTCTTGCACGCATTAAGGAATCAATCTGCTACTGGGTTTTGGTTTCGTAAAGAGGTTTTTGTGCCTTGCTTTCCGGAATGGTTATTCCTTTAAACCGGACCATATATTCATATAATTCTTCCCTGTTATTAAAAATAAGGGCATTTAAGCCAGTTATTTTGCCAAAATATGAATCATTTTTAAACCATAAATTAAAATCCATAAATTTTATAGAAGCTTTCTCTTTATCCTGTAATAGTTGAAATCTCGCATAAGGACAAATTTTTGTTTTATCATGATTATCAGGATAATCTGATTTTACAAAAAACAAAATTGATAGAGATTGAGTATCAATATAAAGCCCTTTATCGCGCAAAGGGTCTGGGGTATCTAAGCTATAGGAACTTATTGTTTCTTCAATGCCGGATTCATTTTTTTTGTAAATCGCCCCTCCTTTTTTTATAAGGCATATTGTATCATTAATTAATTTTGAATCACCTTTAAATACTTTTTGTACCAAAATTCTGTGACTAGTGTATATATCATTACTATCATAGTTTCCTACAGCATCATAGGAGCCAATACGATCCAAATATTTCCCTTCAATAATAAGTTCTGCTTTCTCAAAAAATTCCTCATTGCTTAATAAGCCTTCATTAAGGTTTTTTTCTTTAATCTGGTCTAATGTTTTATATTCCTGGGCATTTAAAAAGGTTATATTCAATATTATAACCAAAACAAATGAAATATATCTTTTCACCATTTTTTTGATATTAATTTTATACAAAAATATAATAAAAATAAAATATTATTTTAAAGTAAAAACAAATAAGACTACTGATATATTATATCAGTAGTCTTATTAAAAGAATTATTGCTATTTATCGGAACAAAACTATACCGTTCTTTCCACATTCCAGACAAAAGCCCTTATTCCGACTTCTTTATTTATTTCGTCTATTTTCTTTACTTTTTCCAGAATTATATCAACCATATCATCTTCAACAACTGCTAAAGTTGCTACGTTGATCTCTGGCCATGTATGGCTTCCATAATGAGGATCTCCGTCAACGCTACCGCGCCCCTGAATATTTTCCCATTGTGAAAAACCTCTTACATTAAGTTTATCTAACATATATTCTACTTTTTCTACTATAGCCTGATTAAATACTAAAAATACTGCTTTCATTTTCTTTAAGTTTATAAAGTTTATAAAGTTTGTAAAGGTCATAAAGAGTACACTATTTTTTATTAATAAAAACCGGTATACATCCGCTACTTTCAACTTTACAAACTTTCTATTATTTTTTTATAATGTTTTTATTAATCCTGATATAATCTTTGATATTTCTTCTGAAAGTAAAAA
This sequence comes from Bacteroidales bacterium, assembly GCA_031275085.1. Lineage (GTDB taxonomy): Bacteria > Bacteroidota > Bacteroidia > Bacteroidales > ML635J-15 > Bact-19. Next base: position 172,940 of record JAISPG010000078.1, read on the forward strand.
TAGCTTTTTTCCCTGATCTTTATCAATAAGGCTTAATTCCATTGATAAAATTAGCATTGAACGAACTTCTCCACATGAACCTTTTGCTATAAACAGGAATTGTTTAAATTCATTATTGCTTTTTCTTTCAAATCCTTCTGCAATATTGTTCATTACAGAAATCGAAGCCCTTCTTATCTGATCCCGAAGGCAAAAATCTTTACTATTTTCAAAAATTCTGAAAATTTCAATTGCTAATTGCTTTGATTTCTGCCAGGCTATTATATCTTCAAAACGTTCTATTTTCATTTACTTTAGTTCAAAGTTATAAAGTTCAATAAAGTTTGTAAAGGACTTGAGTAATAAAAAACAGCATGCTTCCATCACTTTTTACTTTACAAACTTTATAAACTTTTAACTAATTCTATTCATCCATAAAACTAAATTCTTTCTGATGTGCTAATCTTTTTCTTTTTCTAGAACCTGGTCTGTCCATAACCGCATATATTACAGGAACTACAATAAGAGTTAAGAAAGTTGAGAAAATTAACCCTCCGATTACAGATATACCCATAGGCACCCATATTTCGGATCCTTCACCGGTACTTAATGCTAATGGCAACATACCTAATCCTGTTGTAAGGGCCGTCATTAAAACTGGTCTTAAACGAGATTTTCCGCTTAATGCAATTGCATCATATAAAGGATAATTTCTATCTCTCATCAAGTTAATATAATCGACCAGCACAATAGCATTCTTAACAACAATACCAATTAATAATACTGCTCCCAATGCGGCAATGATACTAAGATTTGTACCTGTCAGCCACAATGCTATTGCAACCCCGGAGAAAGAGAACGGAATTGAAATCATTATTATCAATGGCATCTTGAATGATTCAAACTGCGAGGCCATAACTATATATACCAACGCCAATGCTAATAACATAAGCAACCCAAGATCCATAAATGATTCCTGCTGATCTTCGTATGCTCCTCCTATATCAACTAAAATACCATTAGGAATCTCAATCTCATTTAGTTCTTTCTTTATCTCGTCTGCCATTTGTCCTAATGATACTCCATAAGGAGTTACAGATACAGTAACAATTCTCTCACGACGCTTACGATCAATATTCGGAGGTAAGAATGTTTCCACAACCTCGCCAAGATCACCTAATCTTACAACTGTTCCTTGTTGTGTAGTAATAACAATATTCTCAATATCATTTATAGAACTTCTGTATTCTTCTGCTAATCTTACGATAACATCATATTCATCGCCATCTTCTCTGAATTGAGTAGCAGTAAGTCCGGTTATTCTATTTCTCAAAATAGTAGAAACTGTTGCTGTATTAAGTCCATGGAGCGACATTTTATCCGGATCTAAAACAAATTCAAGTTCCGGTTTTAACTCATCTCTGGATATCTGAACATCACGGGCACCTTCAATACCTTTAACTCTTTCGGCCAAATCTGCAGCCAATACATTCGTTACATCAAAATCATATCCGAAAATTTCAATATCAACAGTATTACCACCCATACCTCCGGCACTACCATAGCTTACTGTATAATCACTTATTTCCGGAATTTTATCTAACTGTTGCCTTAAATCGTCGCCAATTTCCCATATATTACGTTTACGCTCTTTAGGTTTTACCAGTTTCATTGTAATATTAATAACATTTGAACCTGAAGATCCGAATAAAGATGATATTCCTCCTTCATCATCGCTCCCTGAAGAAGATGAAACCAAAAGTGTTTCAGGATATCTTTCAGCAATAATTCCTTCAACCTGTCTCGCTATTTTAGATGTTTCTTCAACTCTTGTTCCTGCTTGCAACTTTATTGTTGCAGAGAGCCTGCTTTGATCCGATTCCGGAATAAATTCAGTTCCGATATTAGGTATAATCATCATTGATGCTACAAAAATAGCTATAGAAACAAGTAAAGCACTTACTTTATGACGTAATATAAATCTTATTGCTCTTTCATAAAGATCATCAAACTTATCCAAAAATCTTCTGATTGTATTATCGTAGCTGAATTTTTTTGTGCTCAGAGGTTTTAATTTCAATAATTTTGAACTTAACATTGGAGTCAACGAAATAGCAGCAATAGTTGATGTTACTGTTGTTATTGTAACGATCCATCCTAATTGTTTAAACAATACACCTGTCATTCCCGAAACCATTGTAAGAGGCACAAACACAGCAACAATTACCAGTGTTGTTACAATTACCGCCAGCCATACTTCATTGGTAGCATAAATTGCAGCCTCCCGCGGACTTGAACCCCTTTCTATGTGTTTTGTAATATTTTCAAGTACTACAATAGCATCATCCACAACCATACCAATTGCTATGGATAGCGAAGTCAATGAAATTATATTTATTGATCCGCCTGTTAAACCAAGATATATAAATGCTGTTATAAGAGATATAGGAATGGTTAATACAATTATAAATGTAGCTCTCCATCTTCCTAAAAAGAATAAAACCACCAGAATAACGAAAAGGAAAGCATACATTATTGTTTCCGTTAAGTTATTAATGGAACTGCTTATAAATTCAGACGAGTCGAATATTAATTCAAATTTAATATCATCAGGTAATGTTGGTTCTATACGCTCAATTTCTTTTATTACACTACTTGCAACACCAACTGTATTGGCTCCTGATTGTTTTTGAACAAACATTCTTATACCCGGGTTTCCATCAATTTTTTCATCAATAGACATATCTTTGATGGAATCTTTGACATTAGCAATATCCCTTATTCGAATGATCTGTCCGTTATAGTTTCCAAGAATAATATTTTTTATCTGTTCGCTTTCGGTAAATTCACCTTGTACTTTAAGCTGATAATCCATTTGTCCCATTTTGACATTACCTGCCGGAACGTTTATATTTTCTGCCTGGATCATCCCTCCTATCATTTCTACAGTAAGTCCTATGGATTCAAGTTTTACAGGATCAACTTCAACCTGGATCTGACGGGTAGGAGTACCTGACAATCCTACAGAACCAACTCCTTCAATACGATTAAGATAATTTACTACTTTATCGTCCATTATTTTTTCAATTCCTTCGTAACTTTCATCTGCAGTTACAGCATACATCAGGATCGGCATCATACTGGAATTGAATTTATATATAACCGGACTTTCTGCACCGTCGGGCAGGTTATCTTTTATAAATTCCAGTGCATTACGAATATCATTTGCCGCCTCATCAAGGTTTGATTCCCATTCAAATTCAATCATTACCACCGATAAGTTGTCTCTTGATATAGATGTTATTTCCTTTAATTTATCCAGACTATTTAATGCATCTTCAATAGGTTTCGATATATTAGTTTCAATTTCAGAAGAGTTCGCTCCCGCATATATTGTCATAACCGATATTGCAGGCATCTCCATTTCCGGATATAAATCAACCGGAAGCCTTGTAAGCGAATAAAGTCCAAACACAATGATCGCAACAAAGATCATCATTGTTGTGATCGGTTTTTTTACTGCACTTTTATAAATACTCATAACTGTCTCTTTTAAAAAATTAAAATTATTCTGTTACTTCTACTTTTGAACCGTTGTCCAAATTGGTATGACCTGCAATTATCAACTTGTCATTTCCTTTTATCTGATCAGAAATAATTTCAATTTTGTCATCAAATCTTTTTCCTAATTTTACAATAACTTTTTTAGCTGATCCATTTTCATATAAGAAAACATAACGGATATTGGTACCTAATTGCTGTAGTACAGCAGTAGATGGTACTACTAATGCAGATTCCTGCCCTAATTCGAGATTTACTTTTGCATACATTCCCGGACGTAAAAGTTCAGATGCATTAGGAACCTGGATTTCTACGTTAAATGTTTTTGTTGCAGAATTAATAGTGGGATGCACTAAACTGATTTTTCCTTCGAAAATTTGATCAGGATAAATTTCAGTAGTTAAACTTACAGGCATTCCTGCTTTTACTACAGGGTAATATTTTTCCGAAACGCTAATTATAGCTTTTATCGGACTAGTTTGTTGTAAAACTACTATTGCTGCTTTTCCCGCTTGTGTATTTGGTGAACCTGAATAAAGTTCCCCGTTTTCAAAATATTTTCCGGTAATTGTACCCGAAAAAGGAGCCGAAAGATTTGTATTGGTTGCTAATAACTCATAATTTGCACGTGTAACATCCACCTGAGTTTTCATTTGATCATACTGTTGTTGAGAAACTCCTCCATATTGAATAAGAGTGTCGAATCTTTGCATATCTTTTTCTAAAGATATGAGTTGCAATTCAGTAGTATTTAATTGTGTAGGATCCATTTGAACCAATAGCTGACCTGCTCTTACCTTATCTCCTATTTCTGCATTTATTCTTATTATTCTGCCCGGAGTAGAAGGAGCTAAATATACTTCCTCATTGGCTGTTAAATTTGCCGGATATTCAACATCTCTTGAAACAACCTCCTCTGATAATTCCATAATTTTTACCGGCCTGACTCTGTTTGCATCGTTAATACCAGAATCCGTAGATTTATTTTTCGCATCTGAGCTGCCACAAGATGTGAATATCATTCCTGCTGATATAATTAATAAAACCGCTAATAAATTTCTTGTTTTCATCTTATTCTAATATTTATTAATTTTTTATATTTTGTTAAATAATTTATCAAATGCTAATTTTGCTTGTAATAATTCCATACCTGAAGAAATATAATTGTTTTCAGCCTGAAGCAGATTAGAATTAGCCTGAATTAAATCAAAACTTGATGCAACGCCTTGCCTGAATTTAAGTTCAGTGTTGTTGTATATTTTTCTGGCGAGGTCTACATTCGCTTTTTGACTTTGATATCCTTCCAGTGCAGACGTTAAATTAAACCTTAATTGTTTTTCCTGCATCAATAATTGATCATTCACAATTTCTTTTGAATTCTGAACTTTAATTAATTCTAACTTCTTTTGCTCTACATTTGCTTTTCTCTGACCACTTGAGAGAATCGGTATGGATAAGTTGAATGTAAAAAGATTTTTAGGATTCATATCGAAACCTGTAGTAAGAAGCTTTTCTGTATGATTATATGCTCCTGCTAATGTCGGCGCATAGGTCCATCTTTCCATAGCAAGCATTTTATGGGATAATTCTTCCTGAGTACTTAAGAGCCTCATATCAATATTCTCATTTGGATTGAATTCAACATTTAATATATTCATAAAATTAATGCTATTGAATACACCATCGTAATTTTCACTTAAAATCAGTTCTACATCATTATCCAGCCCCAGCTGAAATTTCATAAGATTGTTGTTAAGTTCTGCATTGCGCTGAAGAGACCTTTTAGAATTTTCCAACATCGTTATTGACATTTTAATTTGATCAACATCTGTTTCTTCAATCATTCCTGCATTTAATAAAGCCTGGGTCTGTTTAAGAGTCTGGTCTAGATTTTCTATATTAGCATCAATTATTTCCATTGATTTATCAGTAATTAAAGACATATAATATGTATTTGTAACTGATTCTAATATGTCTATCTCTGATTTTTCAAGACTCATATCAACAAGTATCTGGTTTATTTTTGATAGTTGGATTCCTGCGATATATTGTCCGCTGAAAATTAATTGGGAAACTTGTAATGTGGCATTTGATGTGTGTTTCATCTTAATTGCAGTTCCACTGCCTCCCGTTAATGATTCCATAAGCATATTAAATAATATCACATCTCCGGCATCAATCCCGGGAATACCGCTAATATCAGGAACTTCCGAATCGCCTCCCATGCTAAATTCCATGCTATAATTAAAATAGTTAGTATAGTCTACAGTTCCGGAAACCTGTGGCAATCCTTGTGATATTGCCTGCCATAATTGCTTTTTTGCAATGTCTACATCTACTTTTGAATTTTTTAAAGTTTTGTTATGCTCTAATGCATATTCCTGAGCCTGTTGGATGTTCAGATTTAACACTTGTGACTCTTGTGCAAAAACCAAAAATGGTGAAATTAATAACCCTATCAATAAAACCTTTTTTCTCATTTCCTAAAAATTATTTAATTGTGTTTCTATTAATTTTCTTCCTTTATCTGTTGATACTCCCACCAAATATGGTATAAAAACAGAATTTCTTATATCTTCTTTATTTATTTCTGCAAATTCATTTGAATTTACAATGTCAATGCATTTATGTATAAATATGTTAACAACTTCAATATTAAGATCATTCCTTATAATTCCTTCTTCCATACCTCTGTTAAGTAAAGAACCGCTAAGTGAATAATCTCTTATACTTCCTTTTTCTGCAATTTTATTGTTTATTTGTGGATAATATTTCTTTAGGTCTTCAAAAAACAAAGGATTTATTTTTTGAAAAACTCTACTGTTTAGTTTGGTTATTTTAAACATAGCATCCACAATGTTGTTACTTTTATTTATTATGTCAAAACACATTTTTTTATGAGATTTGCTGCCTTCTTCAACAGCCTGCATAATCAACTCATCTTTATCGTTAAACTTTTCATATATCGTACGTTTCGAAATACCAAGTTCATTAGCAATATATTCCATTGTAACACTCTTGATCCCGTATCTGGAAAACATTATTCCGGCTTCTTTTAATATTCTGTGTTTTATATCCATTTAAAAAGTTCGCGAAACTAAAAAACTTTTTTGGTTTTTTAAGTTTCCTGAATCTAATTAACATTTATTTAATGTTTTTATTTTCCAGATTCAAAGAATATTTTTTGTTTTACGTGTGCGAAAGTATTTCATAAATAAAATGCGACAATAGTTTTTTCGGTGAATGGTTTAAAATATGAGGTAAATTGCGGTTAAATGAAATTAAAATAAGTAATATTATATTATTCGGGTGATAAAACCTGTTCAAATGTCACACCGATATCAAAATGTCATTTTTTATCTTGCAGAGAAATATTCCACAATATAACTATAAAATTTTAGTATTTTACAATAATTTAGTATTTTTTTTATTAAAATAATCATTTATTTATAATTAAAATACATTACTATTAATTAATAAAAATATCTTAATTTAAATAATAAAAATAAATCATAGCTCTTTTCGTTAATATTATTTAAAGAATTATAAATGATTTTTTAATTTTGCGATATGAAATTAAACTTTACTTATTTATTTTTATTATTTTCAATTTGTCCACTGTTAAGTTTCGGACAAATCAAAGACAGTACCATAAATATATGGCAATTTGAAATAAATTATTCTTTTCATGCGCCTGGTGGAGACATTGCCGACAGGTTTGGTGTTAATTCTACTATAGGTGCAGGACTTACATACAAAATGAAATCAAATTGGACAGTGGGTCTTGAATTAAATTATTTATTCGGCGGAAACGTTAAAGAAGATTCTATACTTAACCATTTAAAAGTTAAAGTCGGAGAAATAATAAATAAATATGGAGAATACGGAACTATTTCAATGACAGAAAGAGGATTTTACGGAGGAGTTAAAGTAGGAAGAGTATTTCCGGTAGGTCGTCCAAATACAAATTCGGGAATCGTTGTAAATGTTGGTGCAGGATTATTACAACATAAAATTCACATAGAAAACAAAGATAATAATACGCCACCGGTTTTAAATGATTACAAAAAAGGCTACGACAGGCTTACTAATGGATTGGCTCTGCGCGAATTTGTCGGATACCAGTATCTTTCCAATAACAGGATGATAAATTTTTATGCAGGATTCGAATTCTATCAGGCATGGACTCAATGTCGCAGAGACTTTAATTTTGACACAATGCAGAAAGATGATTCCAAACGTAATGATTACTTGTTTGGTATCAGGGTCGGGTGGATTTTGCCATTATATAAAAGAACCCCGGAAACTTTTTATTATTATTAGCAGCAAATGATATTTTTTTATAAAATCTCAACACTGTTATACTTTTTTGCAATATATATTGCTTCTTTTTTCAATAAAAAAGCATCTCTTATGATATCGGGAAGAAAATCATGGAGAGAAGATTTGAAAAAAAGTATCAAAAAAAATCAAAAATATATCTGGATACATTGTGCTTCTCTTGGAGAATTCGAGCAGGGAAGACCTTTAATAGAAAAATATAAGTCAGAAAAACCTGAATATAAAATTATCCTTACTTTTTTCAGCCCCAGTGGTTATGAGGTAAGAAAAAACTATGAAAAAGCCGATATAATATGTTACTTACCTTTTGATACAAAAAAAAATGCAAAAGATTTTATAAATATTATTAATCCGGAATTTGCCGTTTTTGTAAAATACGAATTCTGGTATTACATGATTGAGGAACTTAATAAATCAAAAATACCATTTTTTCTAATTTCCGGGATATTCCGTAAAAATCAGATCTTCTTCAAACCTTACGGCAAGTTTTACCTAAAGGCATTAAAACATTTTTCATTCATATTTCTGCAGGATAAAAATTCCGAAAATATACTAAACGAATTTGGCATCCCTAATACCTTAGTTTGTGGAGATACCCGTATTGACAGGGTTGTACAAATAGCCGGAGAAAAATATGATAATACTATTTTCGAGAATTTTTCAGCAGATTCTGTTGTTATTGTTTGCGGAAGCACATGGCCCGAAGATGAAAAGATAATCAGTGAACTAATTAATACTTCCGGCAATTCCTATAAATTCATAATAGCACCTCACGAAGTAGACGAAAAACACATACTAAATATAGAAAATAGCATACGTAATACGTCATTAAGATATTCTTCGATTAAAGATAATGCTGTAAATACAAATGTAATAATCATAGATTCAATAGGATTGTTATCAAAATTATACCGTTACGGAACAATAGCCTACATAGGCGGAGGGTTTGGAAAAGGTATACACAATATTCTTGAAGCAGCTGTTTATGAAATTCCTGTAATTTTCGGTCCGAATTATAAAAAATTCAAAGAGGCTATTGATCTTACAGAACTTAAATCCGCATTCTGCATTTCTTCATTTTCAGAATTACAAAATACTATTAATAAGTTAGTTAAAGATGAATCGTTATATAAAGAAATTCAGACTAACATTAAAAAATATATTACAAATTCTTATGGTGCCACACAACAAATATTTGATAAAATAAAATATATATTGAAAAATTAGACATATTTTCAGGCATTAAAATTTTCATTAATTGTTAATTTCTTTCTTATACGAACTTTAAGCCGGTCTATATAATCAACTGTATTACAACAAAATGCCAATCAACCTGAGAACTGACTATATTAATTAAACAGCCTATTGTTAACAAATTTCTTATTCTTCATGAAAACGGCTAAATATTAGTAAATTAATTGGTTAATATTTTTTTCATGTCAATAATTTGGAGTTAACTATAATCCTGATTTTAAGATATTTATTAGTAATTTGTTTTTCTTAAAAAAGATATGTTAATAACCTTTTATTGTATTGTCTGTTTAAGAAGAGTATTTTAGTCTTGCGGTTTTTCACCTGAATTTTATATGCCCAGGAATTCAAAAATAAAAACTTACAAAGACAAAAAAAACAGAATAAATAAAGAATATTTTAAAGTATAAAAAAGAATAAAGAATATGTATTTTAACGAAAATCAAAGCGAGTTACAATTTAAAAATGACGTGAAAAGAAAAATATTTAGTGATTCTGAAGCAATTATTGCAAGTCAGGAATATTTTAAAGGCGATCAGTTGGCAGCGCGGGTTTGGATAAATAAATATGCTTTAAAAGATTCAGACGGGAACTTATATGAATTAACTCCCGACGACATGCACAAAAGGTTGGCAAAAGAAATATTCCGTATAGAACAAAAGTATGAAAACCCTATGCCGGAAGAATTAATTTACAACCTTCTTAAAAATTTTAAATATATTGTACCACAAGGAGGTCCAATGTCAGGAATAGGAAATAATATGCAAATAGTTTCCTTGTCCAACTGCTTTGTTATAGGACATGACAGAACAACCGATTCATACGGTGGAATCCTTAAAATTGATCAGGAACAGGTTCAATTAATGAAACGCAGGGGCGGTGTGGGGCATGATTTGTCTCATTTACGACCAAAAGGTTCTCCTGTTAAAAATTCTGCTTTAACTTCAACAGGAATAGTTCCTTTTATGGAAAGATATTCAAATACAACCCGTGAAGTAGCGCAAGACGGACGCAGAGGAGCCTTAATGCTTAGCGTTTCTATAAAACATCCCGATAGTGAAGATTTTATTAATGCTAAATTAACCGAGGGAAAAATAACCGGTGCCAACGTATCCGTTAAAATCACCGATGATTTTATGGAAGCACTGATAAATGGAGAAAAATTCATACAACAATATCCTATTGACGATAAATCTCCAAAATATATTAAAGAAGTTGATCCACAGAAAATATGGAGAAAAATTATTCATAATGCATGGAAATCGGCAGAACCTGGTATTTTATTCTGGGATACGATAATAAAAGAATCTGTTGCTGACTGTTATGCAGATTTAGGATATAAAACAGTTTCCACAAATCCATGTGGTGAAATTCCTCTATGCCCTTACGATTCCTGCAGGTTGTTAGCAATAAATCTATATTCTTATGTAGATAATCCGTTTACAAAAGAAGCAAAATTCAATTTTGAAAAATTCAAAAAACATGTTCAGTATGCTCAACGCATGATGGACGATATCATAGATCTGGAACTGGAAAAAATAGATTCTATCCTTACAAAAATAAATTCAGACCCTGAAGATGTTGAAATCAAACGTGTTGAAAGAAAACTATGGGAAAATATCAAGAAAAAAGCTGAAGAAGGAAGAAGAACCGGTGTTGGAATTACTGCTGAAGGCGATATGCTTGCAGCATTAGGCTTAAGATATGGTTCTGATGATGCCATCGATTTTGCAGTAGAAGTTCAAAAAACATTAGCAATAGAGGCTTACAGATCTTCTGTAGAAATGGCTAAAGAACGTGGATTTTTCTCTATCTATGATGCCCAAAGAGAAAAAAACAATCCTTTCATTAATCGTATTAAAGAGTCTGATCCTCAATTAGTAGAAGATATGGAAAGATGGGGAAGAAGAAATATATCCCTGCTTACCATTGCTCCTACCGGAACAACAAGTTTAATGACCCAGACAACCTCTGGAATTGAGCCGGTATTCAGACCATTCTATGTAAGAAGAAGAAAAGTAAACCCAAATGATCCTGAAAGCCGTGTAGATTTTATAGACGAACAAGGAGATAAATGGGAAGAATATAAAGTTTTCCATCATAAATTCATAACATGGCTGCAGGTTAACAAATACAATGTAGAAGAAGTTATGAATTATGATACTGCCAAATTAAACGAGTTGGTAGCAAAATCACCATATTATAAAGCAACGGCAGGTGATATCGACTATCTTAATAAAGTTAAAATGCAGGGAGCTATCCAGAAATGGGTAGATCACAGTATCAGTGTTACTATAAACATGCCTGAAAATGTAACTGAAGAAACTGTAGAAAATTGCTATATGGAGGCATGGAAATCAGGTTGTAAAGGTATTACAGTTTATCGTGAAGGCTCCCGTGACGGCGTTTTAATCTCAGAAAAAAATTCGGATAAGAAACAAAATCCAAACTTGCTGAAACGCCCTAAAGTTCTGGAAGCTGATATCGTGAGATTCCAGAACAATAAAGAAAAATGGGTAGCATTTATAGGTCTCATGAATGATTCTCCTTACGAGATCTTTACAGGTCGTGTTGAAGAAGATGTATTGAATATTCCAAATACTATCGAAAAAGGACAAATTATAAAAATACGTTTCGAAGACGGATCTTCAAGATATGATTTCCAATATAAAAACAAATATAATTATATGACTACATTTGAAGGTCTTTCACATATATTTGATGAAACCTATTGGAATTACGCAAAATTAATATCAGGAGTATTACGTCACGGAATGGCTATAGAAAAAGCAGTAGAACTCGTTTCTTCCCTTGAACTGGACAGTGATAATATTAATACATGGAAAAATGGCGTTGAAAGAGCCTTAAGAAGATATATTCCAAATGGAACCAAAGCATCTAAAAAAGGTGTTAAATGCCCAAATTGCGAACAAGAAGACACTTTAGTTTATCAGGATGGATGTGTAATATGTTCCGATTGCGGATTTTCCAAATGTGGTTGATTATAAGTTAATTTTACCCGAAATAAAAAAGACAAAAAAACTCAAGTTTTTTTGTCTTTTTTATTTTCTAATGTTCTTAAATAGTGCTTTTATAATAGTTTTACATTTTTTTCTTTAAGGTCAATTATTCCTTTCCGATAAAGAGCTCCCAGTGCCTTCTTGAAATTTTTCTTGGAAATACCGAAAACTTTATATATAACCTCAGGATCACTTTCATCATTAAGATTCATTTTTCCATTATGTAACCTCAGATAATCTATTATCATATTCTCAAAATTCTGAATATCCTTATGGTCGTTTTTATAAAGTCTCAGGTCAATTTTATTATCCTCCCTTATTTTTTTTATTACAGCCTGCAATTTCTGACCTGGTTTTAACTCTGTGAAAACCTCATTATCATATAGTAATCCATGATATTTATTTTCGACAACAACATTATAGCCTATCTGAGACTTATTAATTACTAAAATATTTACATCCTGCCCTTCTTCCAGTTCAGGAATTTCATCAGAAAAGAATTTTTCAATTTTAGTTGAAGCTGCTATACGGTTAGTAGCCTCATCCAAATATATATAAACAAGATAATAATGGTTCAATTCCGGTTCTGTTTTTTGTTCCATAAACGGGCAAAAAAGGTCTTTAGCTATTCCCCAGTCAAAAAACACACCTATCTTAGTTTTAGCAACAACCCTTAATTTGGCAAACTCCCCCAGTTCCGCATACGGAGAACCTATAGATGCCTTTACTATATCTGATTCGGGATATAAAAAAACATCTGCAACCTCGCCTTCTTTATACCTGATAAGAAGATCATCATTTGTTGCAGTAACTTTACCAAACTCTTCAGCATCAAACGTTACCAAATCACCATCAACTTTTAATACTTTAAGTTTATTAGTTTTTCCCAGTTGAATCATTTTATATATTTTATAGATATAACTATTTTATGGTAAATATACAGATTGTTTTGCTAATAACAAAAATTTAAAAGTAATGATTCACTGAGTAGTATTTCATTTCTGACGTAGATAAATTTTTCACTCAGTGTATCATTACTTAAGTCTTTAGCATAGAATTCTATGTTAAAACTATTTATTCTTTTTTTCGTTCAACTTTTTAAGGACTTCTTCCTGTACTCCCGAAGGCAACGGCATATACTGATAAAATTCCATAGAATAATTTGCTCTTCCGGAAGTTATATTACGCAACTGTGTGGCATATCCGAACATTTCCATTAAAGGAACTGTTCCCACAATTTTCTGGGAACCTTTTCTGTATCTTCTCATTGATTCTATTTTCCCTCTTCTGCGGTTAAGATTACCTACAACATCGCCGATATAATCATCAGGAGTATTAACTTCGATTTTCATAACAGGCTCCAACAGAATAGGTTTTGCTTTGTTAAATCCTTGTTTAAAACACATTTCTGCACAAACCTGAAACGCCATATCCGAAGAATCCACAGGGTGATAACTTCCGTCGATAAGGTAAACTTTAACGTCAACAACAGGGAATCCGGCTAAAATACCTCTATCCATACATTTAATAATACCTTTATTTACAGAAGGAATGTATTCTCCGGGAATTACGCCGCCTTTTATCATATCGACATATTCATAGCCACTTCCTGAGTTAGGCTCCATTCTTATAACCGTATGAGCAAACTGGCCTTTTCCTCCGGTTTGTTTTACATGTCTGTAATTCGATTCTACAGATTCTGTAATAGTCTCCCTGAATGCTACCGAAGGTTCGCCGACTTCAACATCAATTTTAAATTCATCTCTAAGCCTGTCGACCATAATCTCAAGATGAAGTTCTCCCATACCCGATATTACAGTTTCTTCTGTTTCGTCATCATATCTTGCATGGAATGAAGGATCTTCATTTACCAATTTACTTAATGCCTCACCAAGTTTATCTTTATCTTTTTGTTTTGCCGGCTGAATTTTTAATTCTATAACTGAAACAGGAATATGAATTGATTCCAATAACAAAGGATTATTTGGATCACAAAGAGTATCTCCGGTTTTTGTTATTTTCATACCCACTAATGCAACAATTTCGCCGGCACCAGCTTCACTTATTTCTTCACGTTCTTTTGCCTTAATCCTGAAAATTCTGCCAACACGCTCATTTTTAAGTTTCGTAGAATTAAAAATCTGCATGCCGCTCGATATTTTTCCTGAAAATATTCTTATAAAAGTTTGTTGCCCTACATATGGGTCATTGATCAACTTAAATGCCAGTGCGGAAAAACTTTCGCTACCGGAAGGATTGCGGGAATGTGTCTTTTCTTCGTCATTAAGATCGTGACCTACGACAGCGCCAATATCAACAGGCGAAGGTAAATAATTAACCACAGAATCAAGTAAAAGCTGTATTCCTATATTTTTATAAGCGGCTCCACAAAATACAGGAGTTATTAATAATTTAAGTGTAGCATTTCTAACTGCTGCCATTAATTTTTCTGCAGGAACTTCTTTTTCTTCAAGAAAAAATTCCATAATCTCATCATCAAAATCAGAAAGTCTTTCAATCAGACTATTCCTTGCAGCTTCTACATTATCTTTATATTCAGCAGGAATTTCATTTTCATTTCTGGTATTATTCTCAAAAGTATAAGCTATTCTGTTTACTATATCAATAGTCCCTGTAAATGAATCTTCAGAACCCATTGGAACTTGCAAAGGAATCGCATTAGCATCAAGATATTTATTCATTTGATTAAGAGCTTCGTCAAAATTCGCTCCCGTACGATCCATTTTATTTATAAAAGCAATTCTGGGAACTCTGTATCTGTCTGCCTGGTTCCACACCGTTTCACTCTGGGGTTCAACTCCCCCAACAGCACAGAATACAGCTACCATACCATCAATAACTCTTAAAGAACGTTCAACTTCAACAGTAAAATCAACGTGTCCGGGAGTATCAATAAGATTGATCTGATGATCATTCCATTTACATGTTATTGCCGCAGAAGCAATTGTAATACCTCTCTCCTGCTCCTGTTTCATAAAGTCCATTGTCGCCTGGCCATCATGGGTTTCTCCAAGCTTACGGTTTGTTCCTGTAAAATATAAAATCCGTTCTGTTACTGTTGTTTTTCCTGCATCAATATGTGCTGCAATTCCGATATTTCTAAGTTTATTCAAAGACATCTTATATTGTTTCTATGTTAATTATATTTTTTATAATTGAAAATCAAATGTTTAGATTACATACTCCTTCATCAGAAAAAGTTTGCAAAGGTACAATAATTTTTTCTGAAAATATTATTATTTTTCATTTTTTTCTGAAAAATATGGCTTAAAATTTTTTGCAGACTATATTATTAAACCGGTATAAAACCCCGACTGATTAATCAACCTATGAATTATTGCCAGGTTTTAGGCTTAATGTATATATTACAACAAAGCATTAAAAATGATAATAGATCCCTAATAAAATACGCCAATTCATAACTTCTCTTGTATTCATTGGTATAGCTTTTCGACTATATGAACCATCACCAAATGCTGCTATAGTACTCTCAAACTCCATACCGACCTGTAAGTTTTTAATAAAATAATCAACTCTCGGTGATATTCTGTATAAATATTTGATATTAGTATAATATCCGTAAATACTTCCGTGAATATCCTTATTTGTTCCGATGTTCCTGTTATATCCGGTAAAAATACCGAATCGTAACATTTTTCCTGTTGTTGAAATATCAATCCAGGTTGTAACATTCCTCAGGGGGATATAACTGACATCTTTTTTTAAGAAATCAATTGTATCTAAAACTGCAAATCCTCCTACCATTAAAAAATCTGTAGAGTTTTCCCCATAAGCTGCAGAAATTTTAAAATCAATATATTTATTTTTTTTACGGAAATATGCAATTGCAGAAAATGCATTGACTTTTTGACTGGTTACATAATTTGCAGAAGTTTCCAATTGTGGTAACATTGATTTAAAGTTTCCTCCCAAACCAATGACAAAATAATCTTCAATTGATACTTTTTTATTTGAATGTTGGATATTTACATTTAAAGAAGGAATACCCGAATTCCTGACATAAGCACTATTTGCACTACCGTCTAATCCGCGGGAAGGAAAATCACGTTCGGAAAAAGCTGTAAAACTTATATTAAATAGTCCTAATATTGCGGTATATCTTATTTGAGGATTCCTCGCAAAAGGCTGGAAACACATTCCCGTATTAAATGAAACTGTTCCCGGAAAACAGTCAACAGGAAATAACGGATGCCAATATTGCCCCAATAATAATTCCGACCTTTTCCAGTCAAGTTTTATATATGCATGCCTTAATCTTAAACTATTTATATTTGCATTTGTAGTACCCAAAAACTCTCCTTCCATAAATCCGGAAGTTTTTGCATTAAGAATATCCGGACCTGTAATTTTTAGTGCTACCCTACTTTGGATAGATAAAAAATTAAAACTGCCACGTGCATTAATATCTTTTCCGTCTTCATCAAGCTCTACATTCTGCGGAAACATAACCAAATGTCCTTCTCTGGAATCTACTATCTGGCGACTATCATAAAACATGTCATATTTTATATATCCGGTAAGCTTCAGATTGAATTTTTTATCTTTATTTTCTTCCTGAGCTATCAAAGAAATAAAATTGAAAGTCAGAAGATGAATCACAAAAACAAATGCTAATAGTTTCTTCATATTTTTTTCCGCAAAAATAACCTTTCAATAAAAGAAATAAAATAATATCAGAGTTTCTGTAGTAAAAAATCTTCTTTAGTCCAACAATCAGGCACTTACCGGAAGTTATGCCAATAAAAAATTATAAAATAAAAGATAATTGTATTTTTTTTATTAAATTCCATGTATTAGTTTTATTGAATGAAAACATTGTTATAAATTTCCTGTTAAAATTATAATTCAAAATATATAAAGAAATGGAAAAATTGTATACAGCAAAAGTAACCGTAACAGGCGGTAGAAATGGTCACGTAAAAAGTGATGATGGTGTTATTGACATGGAATTAAGGATGCCTAAAACTCTTGGAGGAGAAGGCGGAAAATATACCAATCCTGAACAGCTTTTTGCAGCAGCATATTCAGCATGCTATGACGGAGCATTAAATCTAACTGCCAGAATGGAAAGGATTAAACTTGAAAGTACTACTGTGACTGCAAACGTCACAATAGGCAAAGATACTGACGGCGGATTAAGAATTGCAGCCATACTTGATATTGAAATCAAAGGCGTTGACAAAAAGACTGCTGAAGAACTGGCTAAAAAAGCACACCAGACATGCCCATATTCAAAAGCAATAAAAAACAATGTTGACGTAGTACTTAATGTTATTTAAGTTTTTCAACAAATAGAGGATTAAATTTTCCCGGGAAAACTTAATCCTCTATTCTAAAATTGGTTTTCATGTATTCAATTTTATATTTTTTGAGACAATCTATATCATTATTTTTTTACATATGGGGATAAACTGGTCCTACTACTTCAACAATATTTCCATCCCTGTCTACATAAAAAGTCTCTTCATAAAACAGTATTTCATTCTGATTATCCCTTTTAGCTTTATATTTATGAATTATAGAATAAATTTTTTCCTTTTCTTTTCTTTCCCATTTCTTAATATCTTTTTCAAACTTATAGAATTTTTCTTCTTCTTTATTTAATTCATCTTTAAGTTCGGAATACAAATGTTCTTCTTCCTTAATACTTTCATTTTCAATATTACTTATCCTGGCTTTTAAGTCCTGAATATTATTTTCAATTTTGTTCTTTTCAGTTTTTAAATCCTGATATGCTTTTATATCACTGACATTTACCGAATCAAAGCTTTCAAATGAAATCACTTCATATGAATCAGGCTCATCAAGATTACTTATCACATATGTAGTTACTGTTTTTTCCACTACTTTCTTCTGGTGATCTTTTTTACTAGAGCATGAGACTGCAATTGCAGCAATTAAAACAAACAATAAATACTTTTTCATATATAACAAATTTAAATTAATAAATACTTTTACTTAACATTATAATAACAAATAAAAGGAATAATAGTTTATTATTTAATATATAAAACTATTAATTTAAAAGAGTAAGAGGCTGTCCCAAAAGTGTTTTTGTCATTGTTTTATTCGTATCCCTATACAGCATCAAATTCAAATATTCGATTCTAAGGGATTAATGACCTACTTTTGGGACAGCCTCTTTTAATTTTCTATTAATTAAATTTAAACAGGGCGTCATAAAAAACCTACAACTCCCGTGATACAATATTATATAGTTTATTTTATTCGGAATGTTGAACCCATATCAGATTTTCCGTATCATAACCAATATTCTGTGCAATTTGCAGATATTTTTGTTTAATATCTTCAGGAATATGTCTTTTACGGGATAAAATCCATAAATAATTAAGATTTCTGCCGGCAACTAACGCATACTTATAATTTGGGTCAATTTCTATAACATTATATCCTGAATAAACCTGACCGCCGAATTTTACTTTTAATTTTGCAGTTTTTTGATCTCCGACAAAAACAGCCTTACCAACCGAGATTTTATCTTCACGTTTTTTGAAATTATATCCGCGATTAATAACCTTAATACTTCCGTCATCATTTTGCAGGTATTCGGCAGTAGTATTATTCATGTTTTTTTCCCAGTGAAAATCCAATCTTGCTATTTCATACCATTTACCCAGGTATTTTTTTATATCAAATTGATTTACTGCCTTTGCATTTTTAGGAATAGTTCTGCGGTTCTTTATTCCGAGGACAATCCCTGTTCCTAATAATACCCCTCCTATTGCAGCACCGCCGATAATAATATTTTTTCTTTTCATGATTATAATATTTTAATAATTAATTCTTTAATTGATTTATTAAACATTTTAATACACTAAAAAGTTTCGGGAAATTTGTAGAATTTAGACTTTATTAATATAAAAAAGGTTATCTAAAAGTATTTTGTTTTCATTTTATTAGGCCCCCCCAATGCGATGTAAAAATTCGTATGCCGAACTTTAAGAAACAAACTACCATCTTTTCAGATAACCTTTTTTATAATTTATTTAATTTAAAATTTATCAAAAAATGTGTTTGTAAATGGAGGGGATCTCATATTACAAACACCGTTTTAATTAAGGAACTATAAAGAGGATAAATATTTTTCCATGTCTTGCGTAAATAACGTTTAGACTGTTAGTGTAATAATTTGATTAACTTCTCACATTTTTAATACCTTAATTAAAAAATATATTATTTAGTTTCATTTGTTATGTTAATGGCAATCCTTGTGCCGAAATAACATATTTTAATTATACCCTCATAATCAATATTTTACAAATATGCATACAAATTTCCTCATGTGGTCTTGTGGAAATTTTCCACAATTTAATTGTAGAAACAATGACGGTTTACCATAATTATTTATAATTTTGAATTGTTTTAATTATAGGTACTCTTACATGTATAAAACTATAGAGAACAAGATAAGAGTTAATGTATTTTTGATATATGCAATTGTTATAATAATTTGTATTGGTCTGTCATTGTACATATACGACTCAAGAATTGAAATTAATGTACAAAAAGAAAATATTGAAAAACACTATGATGAACTTTTTCGTACAAATGAACTGATTTATACAATAAACCGTGTCCAGACAGAAGCAAACCTTTTTGTTGCAACCAGACAATATTCACATTTTGAACAGTTCGGAGTATATCTGGACACATTGGAATATCTGGTCGACACATTAATTGCCAGAGAAACAGATACGGTTAAAATTGAAGTTTTACGTGAAATTAGTTATTTATTAAGAGAGAAAGAATGCATTATTTTTGAATTAGGAGCCCAGTTTGATAGTCAAACTCCGTTTGAGGATTTAAATGAAAGATTAAAATCCTATGCCCCTGCTGTTATAGATAATTTTTTACAGATTACTATGGTCGAACAAGATACGATTATAGATGTAAAAGCATATGAAAAACAAAGCTTTTGGAAAAGAGTGGCAAATGTATTTTCTCCCCCTAAAAGAGCAACTGATTCCACAATAACCATAAGATCAGTAAAAAATGATACTACAAGACATACTCACTTAGATAGTCTTCGTTTTATTTCGGATGTAAATACAATAGCCAGACGAATAAGTACTGATTATAAGAATCATATTCTGGAAATAGAAAGCGTAGTTGGAAAATTAATAATTGCAGATCAGGAAATATCTTCAAAAATATCAGATTTACTTATTTATTTATATAGTCACATAATTAATTCACGTATAGAAGAAATACAAGAGAAAGAGCAAACTATTGACAAGAGTAATATCTATTTTATCATAGGTATTATTATAGTTTTAACATTAATATTTATACTTACATATTTGATAATTAATAATGTAAACAAAGCATATTTTGCCCGAAAAGTATTGGAAGCAGCCAATGCACGCACAAAAGACATAATGGAAAGCCGGCATAAATTACTTTTATCAGTTTCCCACGATATTAAGACTCCCTTAAATTCAATTATGGGATATCTTGAATTAAGATATGATGATACATGTTTTTCAAAAAAAGATATTTCTTCAATGACGAATTCAAGTAAACATATTCTTATGCTAATTGAAAATTTACTTGAATTTTCAAGCCTTGAACAAGGAAAATTAAAATTTGTACAAAACAGGTTTAATTTATATGAACTCTGTGTTGAAACATTCGATATGTTCGAACCTCTTGCTACATGTAAAAAACTTAATTTTAAATATGATTTTAATTTTTCCAGTAGACTTTCTATTTGCTCCGACCAACTTAAAATAAAACAGATAATAAATAATATCCTTTCTAATTCCATAAAATATACCTCTTCGGGAAGTGTTGTATTTGAAGTTGGTCATATAGATAAAAAAACACACTTCATCGTCAGTGACACAGGTGCAGGAATCCCTGAAGATCAAATTGAAACTATATTTCTGCCTTTCTCCAGAATTGAGAAAAATAACAGTATAGCTGAAGGAACAGGAATAGGTATGTATGTTGTAAAAGGGCTTATAGATATATTAAACGGTGAAATAAAAATAAAATCTGAAATTGGAAAAGGAACCCGTATAGAAATTATTATACCTGTAAAAGAAACTGAAACAGTAAAAAATAATAATTTTAATAATATATTGATGGTTGACGATGACGTTACACTTTTGGAAATTATGAAAGATATGATTGGAAAATTAGGATCAAAGGTAACGGTCTGTAATAATATCGACGAATTTGATGAATATCTGAAAAACATTGAAGGCTATGATCTTTTGATTACTGATATGGATATGGGTGATTTTTCCGGAATAGAAATCTTAGAAAAAGCTAAGAATGCGAAATGTTCCATTCCCGTTGTGGTCATGACCGGGAAAAGCGATTTTGATATTAAAGCAGCCCAAGAGTTGGGTTTTGACGATTATTTAAAGAAACCTGTAACTATGAAGACCCTATCCGGGTTACTTGGAAAATCCGGGCAAAACAAATTTAACGGAGACACTCTGGAAGAAATGTTCAGAGATGACACAAAAGCAATAACGGAAATACTTGAAATATTTATAAATTCTTCTGTTGAAAATCTTACAACATTAAAACAGTTATTATTAAAAAATGATGTTCCTAAAATAAAATATTTATGCCATAAAATGTTACCTATGTGTATTCAGATTGGAGCAGATAATGATTTGACAAAGTTGCTGAAAAAATTTGACACACTGTCGGAAAAAGAACTGTTGTCAAATTTTACGTGGAAAAATGATGTTGAGGAGATAATAATTGAATTGGGGTCTCTTATTGCCTGTATAAAAAATAAATATAACTTATTTTCCTGAGATAAACTAAATTATGGTATACTTTTTGTGTGAAAAATCATAGTTGTATATTTAGATAATTCTAAATATCTATACCGTATTGATGCATTTTATTATATAATGTTTTACGGTCAATTTTTAAAAATCCGGCAGCTTTTGTTTTATTTCCGTTTGCTTTTTTTAAGGCAATTTCTATTCGTTCTTTTTCATTTACTGATTTTAAAGATAAATCTTCTGTTAATACGGAATGAGGTGAAAATGACGGTAAATGTTCCAAAAGGATTTCATCAGTTTGAGAAAAAAGGGTTGCTCTTCTTACGACATTTCTTAGTTCTCTAAGATTACCTGTCCAATTGTGTTTCATTAATGCCTCCATAGCATCTTCTGAAAATCTTTTAATATCTTTTTCAAGTTCCTGATTTGCAAGATTAAGAAAATATTGGGCAAAAACCGGTAAATCGTCTATTCTTTGCCTTAAAGGTGGTATTGTTATGAAGAATTCATTTAACCTGTGATACAAATCTTCCCTGAATTTCCCTTCAGATATTGCAGTTTCAAGGTTCTCATTTGTTGCTACAATTATACGGACATCTACTTTTATATCGGTTGCCGAACCTACAGGTCGTATTTTAAATTCTTGTAATGTACGTAAAAGCTGTACCTGCACATCATAAGACAAATTACCAATTTCGTCAAGAAAAACCGTGCCTCCGTTTGCAATTTCAAATACTCCTTTTTTATCTGAAATTGCTGAAGTGAATGAGCCTTTTATATGTCCGAATAATTCACTTGGAGCTAATTCTTTTGATAAACTCCCGCAGTCTACAGCAATAAAAGGAGCATTTTTCCTTTGACTGTTTTCATGTATTATTCTGGCTGCATATTCTTTACCTGTACCACTTTCTCCTGTAATAAGTACGGACATTTTGGTCGGAGCTACTATTTTCAAATATTCGTGCATTTCTTTTGCAGCTTTGCTGGTACCGTAAACAATATCGGAATGTTGCTCTGTTTTATTAGTAGCTACAGTATCAACAGGAGGTCCGGGAATATGATTAAGGGCTTGTTCTATTTTTTTACTCAGAATTGAGGGATTAATTGGTTTTTCAAGATAGTCAAAAGCACCAAGTTTTATTGAAGAAACAGCACTTTGTATTTCACCGTAACTTGTCATAACGATAACAGGAGTGGAAATTTTCTGTTCTTTTATCCAGGCAAGAAGCATTATACCATCTCCATCGGGTAATCTAAGGTCAGTTAATATAAGACTAAAATTATCTTTGAAGATTTCTTTTTTGGCCTGCTCCACTTTTGTAACAAGAATGGCTTTGAAGTCGTTTCGTTCAAACCACTTTTGCAACATCAATCCAAATGAAGCATCATCTTCTACAATTAAAATTTTATGTCTCATAAAATATAATGAACAACAATGCAAAATTAAGTAAAAGCCTAATAACTTTTTTATAAAAAAATCTTAAAATTTATATTTAACATAGATTGAAGTGATTTTAACTTCAAAAAAACAATATTCAGTTTTGAATTTATTCATGATTTTACAAAAAATAATCAGATATGGGTTCACATTCTGCAAAATATTCCAAAGGTGTTATTCCTGAAAATTGTTTATAGTCCCGAATCATATGAGATTGATCATAATAACCACATTTATATGCCAGTTTAGTGAGAGATGTTTCGTTATTAAGAGATCTTTCATTAAGAGAATTCTGAAATCGTATGATTTTAAGAAATTGTGCCGGAGAAATTCCTATATATTCTGAAAAAGTTCTTTCAAATTGTTTTCGGCTCAGGTATGCATTTGATATCAAAGTTTCTATTGAAATTTGCCCTTTCCTGCCGGTTATTGAATTAATACTATTAATAATTCGATTCAGTTCATATTCTTTAATATTCTTCTTTAATAATTGTAACAGGAAATTTTCTGCTGCGATTATTTTGCGCTCAAAGGATTCTGCTTCATGAATACTGTTCTCAAGTTCAAATATATTGTCTTTTATTATGTATTTTAGTGGTATACTTTTATCAAAAAATTCACTTGAAGGGATATTAAAAAATACTTTTGCACCATATGGTCTGAACATTACAGAAAAAATTGAAAGTTTGCCGGCTATGACAATATCATAAAACCCCTTTTGTTGTCCGCATATCAGAATATTATCTTCATATTTTTTGTTTTTATCCAGCGATTCCGGTCTTTTTCCGGAATAAAAAGTAAGTTCCATTAATCCATTGGGAACAATTCGTTGTATATGTACACTGTCTTTTTGCAAACAGCTTTCTATCATCCAGAATTGTTTTATGAATAAAGATAATGGATATGAAGGGGATGCCGATTTGAAAACTTCATTCATATTTATAAAATAATTACGGTTGCGCTATAACAACCGTAATTAAAATTTATTGTTTTTTTATTATTCATCTCCGTAAATTCCAAGTTTATTTCCTTCACTGTCGATGAAAAGAGCAAAATATCCACGTCCTTCAGCTTCAATTTTTGTTTTCGGACGTATTATTTTCCCTCCGTTTTCTTCTATTCTTTTTACAGTGTTTTCTATGTTATCGCTAACATTGAAATTTACTATCACACCTTCGGTGGAAGGCAAATAACCTTCAGCATAAAACACAGCTCCTTCTCCGGAAGGAAAACATGCCATTTTTTCGGATTCATATTCAAAAACTTCTAACTGAAGTTCAAAAACCTTGCTGTAAAAATTTACAGCTCTTGTAAAATCTTTTGAAGGGATCTCTACCCACGAAACTAATTTTTTCATTGTACTAAATTTAATTTAAAATAATAGGGTAAAAATAAGATCCATTAAAATGGTGAAATTGTATAATTGCGACATTTTACTGTCGATATGATTAATTCAGATAAAGATCGATTAGTCCGCCGGGAGCATCAATTTCAAGTTTTTTATTTTCATCATCGATATTTATTATAAAATCTTCACTATAGGGTAAAATTATTAATTTTCCATTAAATTCGGTTTCGAAGACCGGATTACCGGGGATAAGGTTTAAGTTCTTTATTTTTCCTATATAACCGTATTTTCGGTCAAAGACTTCATAATCATATAATTCCCATTTTTCATCAGAACATTCTTCGCTTTCTTCTTTAATATTATTTTTTGCTATGTATATTGAACAGAATCTGAAGTTATTTGCAGTTTCTTCCGAATCAATATGTTTTAACTTTACTAAAAAACCATTACCTGCATTTTTTTTTTGTTCAATAAAAAAAGGAACCGGTATCCCTTTTACATCAAGAAATACCGGTATTTTTTCTTTAAAAACATTATGTGAAAAATTATCGAACATTTTTACACTTAATTGTCCTTTCAAACCATGTGATTTAACAATATAAGCTACTTCAATAAGTTCACATCCGTCAAATATCATAAAGAATTAATTATTCTTCTGATCTTTCTTCAGTAGTTTCTTCTGCTGTAGTAGTATCTGCAACAACTTCTTCTGTAGTATTGTCTTCATTAGCAGGAACTTCTTCAGCTGATTCTTCTTTTAAAGCATTCATTGCTTCAAGTTGTTTTTTCGCAATGGCTTCAGCTCTTTTCTCTTTTACTTTTGTTTCCGCTTCTAATTTAGCTTTGCTTTCAGTACGTTTAGCAGATTCAAGATCGCTAACTTTAGATCTGATTTTGCTATTCTTTTCTTCTAGCCATGCGTTAAAACGTTTTTCTGCTTCAGTTTCATCGAATGCACCTTTTTTCACACCTTCCAATAAGTGTTTTTTCATAAGAACTCCTTTGTAAGATAAAATTCTTCTTACAGTATCAGAAGGTTGTGCTCCATTGTTTAACCATGTTAATGCACGGTCAAAATCCAATTCAATAGTTGCAGGGTTTGTAACAGGATTGTAAGATCCTATTCTTTCAATAAATTTACCATCACGTGGAGATCTGTTGTCTGTAGCAACAATGTAATAATATGGTCTCGTTTTACGACCATGTCTTGCAAGTCTTAATCTAACTGCCATAATTCAAAATTTAATTTTTTAGTTAAAAACTTATTTACGGTTTCTCGAACCGGGCTGCAAAGTTAATATTTCTTTTGATTATTATATTGTTTTCATGAAATTAATTTTCAATATCATGAATTATCCCAGATTACTCAACATTTTCAATGTATCCGGATTTAATATCTCA
The DNA here is from genome assembly GCA_031275085.1 of Bacteroidales bacterium. Classification (GTDB taxonomy): domain Bacteria; phylum Bacteroidota; class Bacteroidia; order Bacteroidales; family ML635J-15; genus Bact-19. Next base: position 199,091 of record JAISPG010000078.1, read on the forward strand.
ATAACTTTGTTGTTGATACTTATGATATTATCTTTTTTTAGATCGGATAATATTCTTACAAGGTTTTCTGTTGCAAGACCGGAAAATTCGGCAATATCTTTTCTTGTTACCGATGTCTCAATAATGTTACTTTCAAATACTTTTTCGGAAAGGTATATAAGTGTATCGCAAACTCTACCTAATGCTTGTTTATTAGCTATACTGCCAAGTTTATCATAAACATTTTGCAGAGAATTTGAATACATTTTCATTATTTCAATAGAAAATTGTGGATTTGATCTTATAATCAAATCAAAATTGTTTCTTTCTACCAGATATATTTTTGAAGGCATAAGAGCCTGACAACTAAAGTGATAATAATTATCTCCATATAAGCTGGACAGACCAATAATATTAAAAGGTTTTGTTATTTTAAAAACATGATTTTTATAATGTGAATTTTCTATAAATGCCTTAACCAATCCTTCTTTGTGTATCATCACAAAAGAAGCAAATGATCCTTGTTTGCAAATAGTTTCACCTTTTCTGAACTCTATTGGGACTTTTGTAATTATATCAATTTCTTCATTACTTAAATGAAGTTTTTTCAGATATTCCGAAAATCCGCTTTCATGATTATTATGCTTAAGCTTGTTTTCAATACTTTCAGAATATTGTTCCTTGAGTTTTCTAAATGAAAGATATTGATTTATTTTTTCTACTATAGTTTGAAACAACCTGTTTTCTTCTTCAAGAAAAACACCTTTTTCTGCCCGTACCGGTTTAATATAACATAACATTAGCTCACCTACCTGTATTTCATCGACAAATAAAGGGGCTGATAGTTTTAATTCCGATTTTTTGAAATCTTTTGAAGCGGCTTCAACATCGTACACAGAAATTTTAATTTTACATATATCGGAATATCGCCAACCTATAGGAACTATATCCACAATTTGTAGTAAAACGCTTTTCAGATCATTATCAAAGTCTTTTAAAACAAAATCTATTTTATAAATACATTCAAGCTCTTTTTTTCTTTCGTTAAGACTTTTAACTATACTTTCTATGTTGTCCTTCTGATTATACATTCTATATTATTCCAGTGCAAAATTAAGAAAAAACCATATCCAAACAAAAATCATTGATAAATATCAATCATTAATGTCAAATCTTAGGGAGAAAAAAGTTAGGGAGAAAAAAAACATAAACTTAAATTTACATCGAGAAATTAATTTATGTTTAACCAAGTATCCGCAAGGATAAGTTAATATTAAAAAAATGAACGTAGAAAAAATTTTAACTGATTTAGAGAAAAAACATCCGGGTGAAGTAGAATATCTTCAGGCTGTAAGAGAAGTTCTGGAAACTATTGAAGATGTTTATAATGAAAATCCTAAATACGAAGCAAACGGGATTATCGAAAGATTAGTAGAACCTGACAGGATTTTAACTTTCAAAGTTCCATGGACAGATGATAATGATAAAGTTCATGTAAACATCGGTTACCGTGTTCAATTTAACGGAGCTATTGGTCCTTATAAAGGTGGAATCAGATTCCATCCAAGTGTTAATTTAAGTATTTTAAAATTCTTAGGTTTCGAACAAATTTTCAAAAACTCTCTTACTTCATTACCTATGGGTGGTGGTAAAGGTGGTTCTGATTTCGATCCTAAAGGAAAATCCGACAGAGAAGTTATGCGCTTCTGCCAATCTTTCATGTTAGAATTATGGAAGATCATAGGTCCTGAAACTGATGTTCCTGCTGGTGATATTGGTGTAGGTGCCCGCGAAATTGGTTACATGTACGGAATGTATAAAAAATTAGCTCAAGAACATACAGGTGTTTTAACCGGTAAAGGGCTTAACTGGGGTGGATCATTAGTTCGTCCGGAAGCTACAGGTTTTGGTGGAGTTTATTTTGTAGACCATATGTTAAAAACTAAAAATATTGACATAAAAGGCAAAACAGTTTCTTGTTCCGGTTTCGGTAATGTTGCCTGGGGTGCTGCTCTTAAAGCTACTGAATTAGGTGCTAAAGTAGTTGCTATTTCAGGTCCTGACGGATATGTTTATGACGAAGCAGGTATTAGCGGAGAAAAAATCAACTATATGCTTGATTTACGTAGTTCAAATCAAGATATCGTTGCTCCTTACGCACAAAAATTCCCAGGATCTAAATTCGTAGCAGGTAAAAAACCTTGGGAAGTAAAAGTTGATATCGCTCTTCCATGTGCAACTCAAAATGAACTTAACGGAGAAGATGCTGCAACTCTTATTAAAAATGGTGTAATCTGTGTTGGTGAAATTTCTAACATGGGTTGTACTCCTGAAGCTATTGAAGCTTTCCAAAAAGCAAAAATACTTTTTGCTCCGGGTAAAGCAGTAAATGCTGGTGGTGTTGCTACTTCAGGTCTTGAAATGAGCCAAAATAGTTTGAAACTAAGCTGGACAAGAGAAGAAGTTGATGTTCGTTTAAAACAAATTATGGAAAATATCCACGTAGCATGTGTTAAATACGGAAAACAAGCTGATGGATATATCAATTATGTAAAAGGTGCAAACATTGCAGGATTCTTAAAAGTAGCTGATGCAATGGTTGATCAAGGTGTAGTATAATACATAAATAAAATTTAATAAAAAATTCCTCTTCTTTTCCGGAGAGGAATTTTTTTATATTTATACTTTAAAATTTATGAATTTAAGTAATTTACAAACCTTAATTTATCATATTATTGTACACAAATTTTTTTAAATGAAAGATCTAAGTATAGTTATAATTTTTTTATGTGTTTTGATTATTTTTACTGCATGTAGCAGTGATGGTCATTTTGATTCTGAAAAATGGAAATATAAATATGATATGGCATATCCTTACAGACCAGATATGATACAATCAATTATTAATTCAGAATTACTGACTAATAAAAAATTTTATGAAGTTTTGGATCTATTAGGAGAGCCAAATAATACTGATACTATAGATAATTGCAAAATATCCTGTATATATGAAGTTCAGGAATCTTACGGATGGAATATTGATCCCTTGTACAGATCGTGGCTCGTTATTGAATTTAATTTAAAAACAAATGAAACAGAAAGTGTAGAATTTATGCAAACAGAGGATAAACGTAGTATATTAGAGAAAATATTTACGGAATAATAAATATATGATATTGACAAGAGTTAAATAAATTTTATAGGAGAAACAAAATATGAGAATTAATAAACAAAGAATTCAAATGCTTTTTACCGCATTGTTAGTGATATTTTTCACAAACACTACTTTTTCGCAAAGTATTGAACGTAACGTATTGTACACTTTAGGAGAAAAAGAGGAGATCGTTGTCAATCATTATGCTTCCGGATCTGGAACAAAGTTTTCATTTCAGGATGATTCTGTGAAGTATTCTTGTTTGATAAAAAGAAAAGAAGCAAATGCTGATAAACACATGACATTAGTAGTTAACGGTAAAACAATACTAACAGCAACAGAAATATTACCCGTTTGGTTTGACTATTATGATATTAATATATTTGATGTTGAAAAATCAAAGTTATTATATACAAAAGGCAATGAATACTTTGCCAAATATAAAGGAAAAGAATATGGTCCATTTGAACATGCAAGATTCCCTGTGTCTAGTTCTTTTGGGAATGAGGATGCAAATAATGTAATAGAATATAGTCAAATGGGGCAATCTCTTTTGATATTACCTGATGGGCGAACCATTCAAAAACCCGAAACTGTAAAGGGAGATAATGAAGATGGTATTCAAGTTATCTTTATTCCTAATAGTAATAATTATTTTTTGATTATTACTGCGAAATATTGGAGCAGTTCAAAAAATAGGCATAAAATTTATTATAACACTAAATATCTTACTGAGACGACAGGACAAAATGTTTATCCTCAATTGTATTACAATAAAAATGGAGATTGGTTAGCATCTTTTGGCGAAGATGTGTTTTTAAATGGGAAAAATATTGGAAATCACAAAGGCTGGAATAATGTATTTGGTTTCACAAATAGTAAAAAATACATTATTGAATATGGTAATGAGAATGAGACATATTTGGATATTAGTGGCGAAAAAAAGTTTCATTTAAATAAAAATGATAGACTGTGGGATGCTCAAATTAATGAAAACGGAGAATATATTTTTCGATATTCTAAAGACTATTGGACAGAAGAAGGGTATTCAAAAGATTATATAATTGTAAACGGCAAGACAATTACATACAACTATTTTCCCGTAGGTACTATTGACGGTGCAGAGCAAATTATTGCCAATGGTGTGGATGACCTGGGGCACTTTACACAAACTATTATTAATGACAAAGGTGATTACATTTATGCTTACTACACAAATAATAAATTTCATGTTGCAATAAACGAACGAAGCGAAGGTCCTTATGATATGGTATGGCCTCCTTATTTAGACGAAAAAGGGAATTACGCTTATCTATGTATGACAGGCACTAAACAACATATTGTAAAAAACGGAAAAATAAGCGATGCATTTGATAAATGTTCGGAACCAACTATTAATAATGGTCATTGTATCTATGCTTATGCTAAGCAAAACAAATTTTATGTTTCAATTGACGGACAGATAGAAGGTCCTTATGATTTCATGCCTTACGATTTTTGGGGAGAAGTCAAATTGGCACCTTTATATTACTTAAATGAAAAAGGACAATATGCATATACTTATGAAAATGAAGGCATACAATATGCTTGCATTAATGGGAAAGTATATAAAGCTCCTTTTGACGGAGAAAGGAATGAGCAACCGGTAAGTGTACTTAGCGGAGGGGGAAGAATTTTAACCGGTGGCGGATTTTATTTCAAGGAAGATAGTAAAAATGGATTTGATGCGGAATATCATTATGAAGAAAATAATCTTATTGTGGATTTGGACGGAAAAGTAATAAGTATAAGCCCTGTGATTGATGATAAATCTGGCACCTTTATTGCAAAAAATGAAAAAGACAATATGATTTTCAACAAAAATTATCCTTATGTATTAATTAACAATCAAAAATATGGAAACGGAAAAATATTAGCAGCAGGATATAATCAATTTTTGAATGTTTTTCGGTGGGCTGTGTTAGAAAACCAGGAATTAGTAGTTTATGAATACAAAATAGAAAAGTAACACTACCCATAACAATCAGCTTGCAATACTGTGAGGTATTAACTAGCAGAAAGTAATGAGGGCATTTAATTTAACACGTCCAAACTATTTTCGTATCCCCGCACTATGGCAAGCTATCAACTGTTATATGCAATTTTAAGAAACAATCACAATGAAAGAGAATAAATACGATGACTTGACATTTTTTGAACAATATGAAAAAATGAACCGCTCACAAAAAGGGCTTGAGGCCGCTGGTGAATGGAGCGTCCTCAAAAGTATGTTACCTGATTTTACAGAAAAGGATGTGCTTGATCTTGGTTGCGGATTTGGCTGGCACTGCCGGTATGCAATAGAAAATGGAGCAAAGTCGGTTATTGGTGTGGACATTTCTGAAAAAATGCTTGAAAAAGCAAAAAAAATTAACAATTTAAAAGGAATCAGCTACATTAAAAAAGCTCTTGAAGATGTGGATTATCCTATTGAACAATTTGATATTGTATTAAGTTCTCTGACGTTTCATTATGTAGAGTTGTTTGATACGGTCAGTAAAAATATTTATAAATGGCTTAAACCTAAAGGACATTTTATTTTTTCAGTCGAACATCCTATTTTTACCGCATCCGGAAGTCAAGATTGGATATATGGAGAAGCCGGAAAAAAACTTTATTGGCCTGTAGATAATTACTTTAAAGAAGGAAAACGAGAAGCAATATTTTTGGGTGAAAAAGTTGTAAAATATCACAAAACCCTGACAACCTATATAAGTACATTGCTTAAACAAGGTTTTAAAATCAACGAAATTATTGAGCCCGAACCAAGTAAAAAAATGTTGGAGGAATTTTCAGAAATGGAAGATGAATTACGTCGTCCGATGATGTTATTGATTTCGACAGAAAAATAGACTAAAGGGAACTTCATATAAGATACATAAAAATAAAAAATGGTTAACTGTTCAGTAACCATTTTTTATTTGTGGTCCCTCTAGGGCTTGAACCTAGGACCCCCTGATTATGAGAAATAAATAAATTTCACACAACACGATGTTATTCAAATAATTACGAATGCGAGTTTAGCCAAACTGAACCAATAGTGAACTAATTTTATTGAAAATAAAATTAACTTTTTTTTAACAATTTATTTTTATCTTAATTTCGTAATCAATGTTTTTCTTATCTTTTTACCTATTGTTTATTTTTAAATCCACATTTATTTTGTGCAATATTAAAAATATTTTAGAAAACTAAAATTACGCTTCCTTATTCTTCTCCGCAACCACAATTTCCCAAAACTCAGATGTCATTTTAAGTGTACTTATCATAAACTTTTGGTCTTCCAAAATCTCATTCTTTTCCTTTATAATCTCGTTCTTTTCTTCTATGATTTTGTCTTTCTCAATTATTAATCGCTCCAATTCATTATTTTTTTTATCTTTTTCAGCGAGTGTCTCAAAATCAAGCGTTTCAAAATCAAAACCATTATCTACAAAAAACAAATTAGGATCAACATTTAGAGCATTAGCAATACTTAACAAAGTACTTAACTTTATATCCTCAAGTTTAAAACTTTTATGCAGCCCTGTTTCAGAATAATCAATCATTTCAGCCAGTTCTTTCTGGCTGATTTTCTTAATTTTCATTATTTTTTTAACATTTTCTAAAATTTGAGAGCTTTTCATTTTTTTATTTTATGTTTTCAGATCTTGATATTACAGCAAATAAATACAAAATTTTACTTTTTTCCAATTTTTTCCTCAACTTTTTTGCAATTATCAAATAATTAATTTTATATTTGTTCCGTAAAGCTAATTAAATTTTTAATAACTAAATAAATTATTTAAGTATGGAAGCTCTAATTAATCCAATGAAAAAGGTTGATGAAAAACGGAAACCCCACTTTAACGAGAAATTTTATTTGTTATCCTATTTATCACAAATCGACTTCTAATTTTTAAAGATTAAAATTAAATCATTTCATTTTTATTAGAATTTTACTGGTAGTCGTGTAAAGACACTATGTTAGAATTGGGTAAAGCTCAATGTGTTACAATTATGTACATTGTTAACAGTAGGATTCTTTTGCCAAAATTTAAAAGAAATATGAAACAAAATTGTACAAAAAAAGAATTACCAAAAATTGAAAATAATGTAGGTATTGATAAAGAATGGTTAAGCTTCGATGACATTTGTTTTCTATATGGTATTACCTCCCAAAAAGGAGCTTACGAAATACGCATAAGAAAAGAAATAACCGTAAGTAAACACCCTTTAAATAACAAGAAGTACATATACCTAAGGTCGGATATTGAAGAAAAAATCCGCATGAATACAATTCATAAACAAACAATGAAAGGAGAAATCATTGATTTTGAAGAAGATTATTTATAAAGAAATTTAACAACAGGAAACAAGTAAGGGCGTGCCCACATGTAGTTGGAAGCTCATAAAGCACGTCCCCCTTGTACCATAAAAAAACAAATATATGAATTATTTTTTAATTGATAAGCAATTATCAGAGCTTAATTATAGACTGTATTCCATTGTCTATAACCAAAACAAAGAAAGCAAATACCGCTTAAAGAAACAGCACGAACAATATTTTGAGAAATTGCTAAAACAGGCAAACGGACAACTTTATGAACGAAATAAGGCAGGAAAGACTGTAAATGAAGCCGTACTATATACAAATTCCGAGCATTTAGGCAAAGTTTTAGGTTGTTCTGCCCGGACAATCAGAAATTATAATACCAGGTTAATAGAAGCCGGAATTGTCGTAAAAAAATATCATGGACATACTCATGACTACGAACTGATATTTAATGAATTTCTTGTACCGTTAAAAGACCGGAATGATATAAACGGGCATTGGTTAGCCTATGATAAAGAACCAAAAGCAATAAGTTTTGCAAGGTATATCCAAAATGAATATATGCGGAAAGATATTCCTTCACTAAAAGAATTACAGGTTCATTATAATAACCAATTAATAGAAAAGGAAGACGTAAATAATCAAAATTCAGAGCAAAAATTAACTCTTGAAGCACTAAATAAAAAATACAGCCAAACCTACGTTTACAGCATTAAAGATTATTTACGCCTGATTAGTGATTTTGGCTATTTAAACGCCAAAATCGACATAGCCAATGACGTAGCCACAGGAAACAAGGACAGGGCAAAGCCATTGGAAAAAGCAGACGAAAAAAAAGATATTCCGCCGGCGAAAATTCCGGTTCCGGCAAGTCCGCAACAGAAAATCCTGAAAAAAATTAAATCCGAACACATGTTGACAGTACTGAAAACATCTTGTTTAGAGGAGCTGAAATATGTATTTGCATATATTCTGTTTGCTTATTCTATTGATAAAATCCCTAACTGGAAAAATACTGTTTATCCGAAAGTTGTTGAAAATACTGTATTATATATTGCCGAAAACTACTTTGCAGAATTTAAAACCAAATCCGAACTTGATAAAGCATCGGTAACTTATCAGAAAACAATTGATATTTCATCTAGGATTATCCGTAAAAAACTGTATTCAGGACAATGGCAGAACTATTGGGTTTTCCCTCAAACATTCTTTTCTCTTGAATATAAAAATGGCTTTCTGAAAGCATATCAATTACAGAAAGAAAAGCAAACCGAAAAACAAAAATCCCATTTAAATAAACAAAGAGTTGAAGTAAATGACAGATTGAATGAAATCTTGAAAGAATATTTTGCAAATCCTCATAAAACCAACTATAAGAAATTGCTTGAAAAGGTAAGGAATACCATTCCATGCCGTGAAGAACAATTTAAACACTGCATTGAAAATAATATACAAAAAGTAGAAAATTATTACTCAAAAACAGCATAGTCTATGGGACATCCATGTAAAGAAAACAGTAAATATAAGATGTGGATTGGCTTTGAAGGAGAAAAACCGAATATAATAAGATACAGCTTTCCTACCCTTGATAAACGAGGTGCTGAATACCAATTCAATTACATGTATCAGAATCTACTTTCTAAACAGTTTAACCACAATTATAACTGTACTTACTTTATTGAAGTAGCAACAGATATAAAACTAAAGAAAGTAGAAAAAGGCGGTGTAATTACAAATTTATGATTATCAAAAAATAAATACCATGAAAAACAGATTTAAAGGATTAAGTTTTGACGAAGCTAAAAAATTATACCGTAATTTAGCAAAACAATGCCACCCCGACAAAGGTGGCACTCCCGAAGAATTTCATAAATTAACAATAGAATTTGAGGAATATGTAAAAAGTTCTAATAACCTAAAAAGCGACAAAACAACCTCAACTAATATGGAAAGCCTAATTAACGAATTACTTAATATCGTTCCTGAACAATATATAAATCTATTTACCGAAAGTTCGCTTTATAAGGTTTTCTCATCGGGAATTATATCCGATGCTTTAGGCTTTTTGGGTAAAGACTATGAGAAAATAAAGAGTATTGAAAATTTGATCCGTAATATAAAACAATAGTAATATGTATAGTATTAAAAATGGCTACATTTATGATAATGGACTGGAAACAGGTGTAAAAGCAAAATACAGTAAAAAAGAAATATATCAGCTGTATAGTTGGAATAGGGAAACCGGGCGTAAAATGCTTTTGGAAATTGCACATAAAGTATATAAACGCTATCCTGATGGGACTTATAAAACTTCAAAAAAGACTTTCACACCTAATGAGTTATGTTATATTTTAGATTATTTTGGGTTGCCGTGAAATTATTTCTATTCAATAGCATGATAACCTCCAGATCTGGCTGAACCTCTATATTCAATAAGTCCTTTATCTTTCAGGCTTTTTATATTTCTGTCAATAGTTCTTTTAGATTTATTAATATTATTAGATATTTCAGAAAATTTACAATTTGGATGTTTTAATATGTATTCAAAAATTTCATTTTCGAGAAAATTTAGTTCAAAATTTGACTCTTTTTCTTTATTTTTCTTTGCCAAATTTTCGAATTTTACCAAATTTTCTTTGCCATTTTTAAATTTTTCTTTGCCAATTTGTTCTTTGGTTTTTGCAATGAAATTATTTGAAATTTGGTTTCCAAATTTTTCTAATTCTGATAAAACATTTTCTTTATATTTTGGAGATATTGATAAAGCAACATGCTTATTTTCTTCAATAAGATCTAATATTACAAAAGAATCATTATATTCAATAACCTGGGAAATCAAAATAATATTATTTTTGCTGATTCTCAAATATGATTTTTCAGGTAATAAATCTTCTATGTTTTTTAGATATATCTGTTGAAAGTATTTTTCTCCCGTTATCATATGGAAACAAGTATAGCTGTTGCTATGTGATAAATATGCAATATCGGATATTTTTATAATTTTAACTGACTTATTTGAACTTGATACCATAACAGCAATAGTTTGAACACTTTCGGCTATTGCTTTACTTTCGGCAATATATTTTGATGATAAATTCTGATAAAGCCTAACAACAAAAAAGAAAAGGAAAAAACAGGCTGCTCTTATTAGATAAATGAAAGACTGTACTTTTAAATACTCATTTAGAACATCTTCAGGTATATCATCAGGAATACACTGAACAATTACAGGCTTAAATAAAAGATGCTCCCCTATTGCAACTATAAAGACCGATAAACCGGCAATAATCCAGTATGCAACTAATCTACCTGTTTGAAAATATTGAGGAATAAGCACAAAATAATTAAAATATACCATTACCATTAGTATTACAACACATATATACTCTCTATAAACATGCGAACCTGATGATGGTCTTATAAACGAGTAAGTTGCAAAAAAATAAAAAATTACTATCCAAAAAAAGGTATGTAATGCTATGTTTAAAATTTTATGTTTAGTATTCATCTGATATTATTTTTTATAAAATTAGATTATTATTTATTCAAAAAAAATAAAATTTCAGCAGAATTTCACCATTATTTCACTTTATTTTTAAAATATCATTTTTGATATAAAATCTTTAGTATTTTGGAGTAAGAATATTAGTAATTTAATTCAAATATTATGAAAAGAAAATACCCTTTTTTATTATTGTCATTATTCATTGTTTTTTCATGCACAAAAAAAGAAAACGCTCAATCAACTAATATTGATTACGAGCATCGTGCCATTCCGATTGAAATTAATAGTAAGAGTACCAGTTCTCATTCAGGTAATGGATACTTATTAATAACTAAATCCGGTCATTTAGCAAACGGTTGTAGCGGATGTGTTAAAGTTGGAGACTATTACATGCATGTGGATTGTTCCGGTGCAGGTAATGCATGTAATCTTTCTGCAGGGATTGCATTATACAATGCTAATGGTAATTTCTATGATGCTATCACTATTGAAGAAAATGAACTTACCGACAACGATATTTTTGTTATGCCCGACCGCTCTCTTTATGTTGGCGAAGAAGACAATCAACAGGTATGGCTTAATATTCCCGGACAATTATCGGTTAAAGATAGCGAAAGCGGACAGTTTGTTTTTAACGATGTGTATTTTTCAAATAATAAAGTGTTTGAAAATGAGTAAAAATATTAAATATATTAAGATAATTTATTTACAAGTCTCACCAGCTAGCAGATAAATATAAAAGCCTCCCTTGTAGGCTATAAATACAAGAAAATTGCGAGAGTTCTTATAATTTTAACTTAAAAACAAAGAAGGCGGTGTAAAAGTAATAAAATTTGTTAAACTAATCAAAAGTTGGAAAGTTTGACACACTATGTTTTAGATTTAAATAAAATAAGTTTAAATACTTACAAAAAATTTAAATATCATAGTGCATAAACAGAGAATAAATAAAGCAATTGTATAAAGTTTTATTAAAAAAATAATTAAATAATTATTAAAAATTATAAATTATGTCAGAAATTAAAATAATAAATAAAGGAAAAACTACATTTCCAATTTCTAAAACAACTGTTCCATTTTTATTATCTGATGCAGAATTAGCTCAGATACATGGTGGAGCATCTGGAACATGTGGTACAAAATATATATTATGTGATGGAAATAAAAAAGACAAATGCACAGGCGGTTATGAAGGCTGTTGTACAGATCCTGAAGGTTGTAAAACAGTTACTTGTACCACGAGATTTGTGTGGAAACCAGTTACTGTTGCAGTTCAAATTCCTTAGTTTAACATAATAAAACAAAGAAGATATTCGAGTCTTAAACATTTATATAAGATTTCGAATATCTTCTTATATTAACCATTTAAAAATATAAAAATATGATTTGGTCAAAATATAATCTCCTTTTTAAATCTGAAAAATATGGGTTTTTGTTATATAACTCCCTTTCCAATTGTTTTATAGAATTAAAAGAAAATCTCTATAATATGTTGACTAATATTGATAAGTCTGATAATAATTTGGAAAAAAAATTACCTGAAAATATTGTAGAGCCTTTAAAAGAACATAGAATTTTAGTTAATAGCGATTTAGATGAATTTTACAACATAAAATATCAAACACTTTTTAATAGATTTTATGATAAACATCTTGAGCTAACAATAAATCCTACTTTAGCATGTAATTTTGCATGTCCCTATTGTTTTGAAGAAAATAAAACTTTTTCAACAATGACTGATGAAATTGAAAATAATTTGATTAAATTTATTGATAGTTATAAAACTATTAATGGGCTTAGTGTTGTATGGTTTGGAGGAGAACCTTTAATGGCATTTAATCGCATTGAGAGTATTTCCAAAAAAATATTGGAAAAAGATATAGCCTATGAAGCAAAAATGATTACAAACGGATATTTATTATCAGAAAAAATAATAAATTCTTTAGAAAAATTAAAAATAAATTCTTTGCAGATAACTCTAGATGGTACAGAAGACGCTCATAATTCACGACGCTTCCTTCATAATGGAAAAGGAACATTTAATAAAATAATATCAAATATTGAATCAATTTTAACAAATAGTCCTAAAACTCAAATTATAATTAGGGTCAATATAGATGAAACAAATGCAGGGCAGTTTGTTGAGATTTATAAATATTTATTAAATAAATGGAAGCATCTTAAAAATCCTAATTTTTATATCGTTCCAGGATTTGTTGAACAAAGCAATGTTTGTAGCTCTGTTTCTGGATGTTTATTTGATAGGAAAAAGAAAGTTAAATTTTTGGGTGAATTATATGAAAATTATGGCTTAAATTCTCTCGGTTTTTATCCAGAAAATGATAAGTATGAATGTCCGGCAAGGAATCCATACCATTTAACAATTGGCCCTGAGGGCGAATTATATAAATGTTGGAATGATATCGGAAATGTAGAAAAAATTGTGGGTAATATTAATATAAAAGGCTCTTTAAACAACACATTATTGACAAGATATTATACCGCAGCAGACCCATTAGAGGATGTAAAATGTATTAATTGTTTTCATTTTCCGACATGTGGAGGAGGTTGTCCCTATTTGAGAATAGAGGGATTATATAATAATGTTGAAGTTGATACTTGTTGCCTAATTAAAGATAATGCAATTCAATTTTTAGAATGGCATTATGATTTTCAAAGAAATTTTTAAATAAAAGATATGAAAAATTTTATTGTTTTATTGTTATTGTTATTTTCTATAAATCTTTTTTCTCAAGAAGATAAAATCTTGACTAATAAGCAAATTAAAGAAGATTACGGCTATTTTGTTAATATATTAAAAGACGTAAACCCACAATTATGTATTAGAAAATATATTTATAATCAAGATATAATAAACGATATTGAAAAGTTAGCTCAAAACCAAATAGATACAATAGAAAGCTTAGATGAATTTTATTTTTTCTTGTATAAAGCAATAAATCTGTGTTCTGACCAACATTTACGTTTAACAATTCCTAATGAAACTGAAATAATAGAATTTGATACAAGTATTCAAATCGCAGATATTAAATTGAATAGAGAAATTAAAAAAAATGCCTTAAGAAAATTTAATATAGGGACAGCGATCCCCTACCTAAGTTATAACAATGGCAATTATTATTTTCTCCAAGAAATCAAGTTTTATTCAAAAAGTAGAGTTGAAAACAAAAAACTAATATTTGATTATACAGATACAATATTTGCTGGTTCCAAACTTACTCATATAAACAACATAGAGATAGATGAATATATAATGAAATATAGTAGATTTTATGATAATTCCTTACGATGGGATAAAAATATGAACAAATTCTATTCTTATTATGTATTTGGAGATTTAAATAAGAAAAATGACATTTATACGATTGAATACCAAAATATTCCAAAAGAAGTTAAAAGGCAAAATATTGCAATAGATGGTGGAGGAAACACAGATAAAGAAGAAGGTAATGCTTTTTTATTGTGTAAGAATATATTATATATAAGAATTCCGGAAATGAACTATCAATGCCTAAACAGTATACAAAAAGATCTAAAAAAAATAAAAAAAGGTAAAAATTTAGAAGCTGTTATTATTGATGTTAGGGGAAATATTGGGGGAAGCGATTTGGTTTGGATGGAACTACTATCAGATATAATAAATGAAGAAATAATTGAAGTTAACGTCAAATTAGCCTCAAAAAAATCAAAAGAATCAAAAGAATATATAAAATCTATCTTTAGTATATCAAATATAGAACAATTTGCAGAAGATAATTCTATTTTTATTTGTGAAGACACAATGTTTAATACTATTTATGGAAATAATATTAGTATTGAACCATCAGAACAAACAATAAAGCATAGTGGAAAAATTTTTATTTTAAAAGATTTTTTCAGTTATTCTTCCGCTCTGTCATTAGTTTCGTTTACCTCAAATAATAATCTAAAAGAAAGGTTTAAAGTTGTTGGTACTTATACTGAGCTATTTGGAGGTAGAGGATTTGATCCTGCCTTATTCATTCTTCCAAATTCAAGGATTATTTTTCAAATAGAACCTGTCATTGATGTTACAAACATAAAAAATATGGAAGATATTTTACAAGATATTGTTGATATAGAAGTTAATCAGAATTTAGAAGATTGGATAAATGAAATAAACTATAAAGGGAAAAGATATGGAAAGAAATATTTATTAAACAATGATTCTTATATAAGAGAAATTCTAAACTATCTAAGTAAAATTGATGAGTAATGAATTATTTCCCTTTTTACATACAACACGATGCTATGGACTGCGGAGCTACCTGCCTCCGCATGATTGCTAAATACTATGGCAAAACCTATACAGCTCAAACACTAAAAAACCGCTCTCATATAACAAGACAAGGAGTTTCATTGCTGGGCATAAGCGATGCCGCAGAGAGTATTGGTTTTCGTACAATGGGAGTAAAATCCACATTAGAAAAACTTGAAAAGGAAAAAGTAACACCATTTATTGCCCATTGGAATCAAAACCATTTTGTAATAGTTTATGAAATAACAAAAGATAAAGTATACGTAGCAGATCCCGGAGCAGGAAAAATCACATACTCAAAAGAAGAATTTTTATCACATTGGGCAAGCATCCAAAAAGATGGAGAAAAACTTGGCATTGCATTATTACTTGAACCAACACCTAGTTTCTACGAACAATTAGATGAAAAGGCGGACAGAACAAAGCTTTCTTTTCTTTTTAAATACCTGAAACCACACAAAAAACTGATAGGGCAGTTAATCTTAGGATTAATATTCGGCAGTTTAATACAGCTAATATTCCCATTTTTAACACAAAGCGTAGTTGACTTTGGTATTGCAAATAACAACCTGTCATTTATTACTTTGGTTTTAATTGCCCAATTAGTTTTAATGATAAGCCAGACAGCAGTGAGCTTTATACGTTCGTGGATAATGTTACACATGAGTACCAGAATAAATATTTCTCTTATTTCTGATTTTTTAATAAAGCTGATGCGGTTACCGATAGGCTATTTCGATACAAAAATGACAGGCGACCTTATGCAGAGGATAGGCGACCACAGTCGTATCGAAAGTTTTCTGACAGGACAAACACTTAGTACATTGTTTTCGTTTGTAAACTTTATAATATTCGGAGCAATTTTGGTCTATTATTCTATTAAAATATTTATTGTATTCCTTATAGGTTCTGCCTTGTATGTATTATGGATTTTATTATTTATGAAAAAAAGGCGTGAACTCGATCATAAACGATTTGAAGTTGCTTCAAAAGAACAAAGCAATAAGATTCAGCTTATTCAAAGTATGCAAGAAATAAAACTTCAAAATGCAGAAAAACAAATGCGTTGGGGATGGGAACGTATAAGGATTAAGCTATTTAAGGTCAGCATAAAATCATTAGCATTGGGACAATACCAAGCTTCGGGGACAATATTTATAAATGAAACAAAAAACTTATTAATATCATTTTTAGCGGCTTATTCGGTTGTAACAGGTGATATAACTTTAGGTATGATGCTTGCAATACAGTATATTATCGGTCAGTTAAATGCTCCTGTCGACCAGCTTATCGAATTTGTACAATCATTTCAGGATGCAAAAATAAGTTTGGAAAGGCTTGGCGAAATTCATAATAAGGAAGATGAAGAAGATTTGAATGAAGAAAAAATCACAATATTTCCGTCAGATAAAAGCATAAATATCTCCAATATTGAATTTCAGTACGACAAACCATACGGCGAAGTAGTTTTGAAAGATGTAAGTTTAAAAATCCCTGAAAATAAGATAACCGCAGTAGTAGGTACAAGCGGAAGCGGAAAGACTACACTTGTAAAACTACTATTAGGCTTTTACGAATTAAACAAAGGACAAATAACAATAGGTGAAAATCCTTTGAAAAATTATTCAATGGAATGGTGGCGTTCCAAAGTAGGAACGGTCATGCAGGATGGCTTTATCTTTAATGAATCAATAGCACGCAATATAGCAGTGGGCGATGAAAATGTAGATATACAAAGACTCATAGAAGCCGTAAAGATTGCCAATATTCAGGAATTCATCGAAAGTTTGCCTTTAGGCTACAACACAAAAATAGGTAGCGAAGGACACGGACTAAGTCAGGGACAAAAACAACGAATTTTAATAGCACGAGCAGTATATAAAGAACCTGAATATCTGTTTTTCGATGAAGCAACAAACGCCTTAGACGCAAACAATGAAAAAATAATTATGGACAACCTTAATAAGTTTTTCAAAGGACGTACAGTTGTAATTGTTGCACACAGGTTAAGCACAGTAAAAAATGCCGACCAGATTGTAGTGATTGAAAAAGGAGAAATTTCAGAAGTTGGTACACATGAGGAATTAACAGCCCTGAAAGGAGCGTATTATGGATTAGTGAAGAATCAGTTGGAACTTGGGAATTAAACATAAGTGTAAAGTAACAAGGTGCAAGTCAAATCGCACGCACCTTTTAACTTGGAACTGAAAATGGCAGAACAAGAAAAAATAAATAAAAAAGAACTCAAAAACATAGAAATCCGGAGCGAAGAATTTCAGGAAATCTTGGGAGCAACGCCACATTGGTTACTTCGTTCGGGAATACTTGTAATATTAATTGTAGTGATTGTTATCTTAATTGGTAGCTACTTTTTTAAATATCCTGATATAATAACATCACAAGTATCTATTGTAACGCAAAATCCACCAGTTCCATTAAAATCTTTTTCAACAGGAAAAATAACCCATTTATTCTATTCCGAAAACCAACAAGTAAAAGAAGACAGCGTAATTGCAATAATTGAAAACACAGCCTATTATCCTGATGTAATATATCTTAAATCTATAATGGACACACTAACAAATTTTGAATATTTCCCAGAAATAGTATACTTAAATCTTGGAGAAATTCAAACATCATATTCAGGACTGAACAGAAATATAAAATCATATAAAAACTTTAAAAAACTCGATTATCACAACAATAAAATAGAATCTACAAAAAAACAGATTAGTGAGAATAAACAATATTACTCACAACTTCTGGTACAATCACAGTTATTAAAACAAGAACTCGATATAGCTGAAAAACAATTTCAGAGAGACAAAAAACTGCACGAACAAAATGTTTATTCAAAAGCTGATTACGAAAAAGCAGAACAAACATACCTGCAACAAAGACGCAATTACGAAAGCTTCCAATCAACTCTCACAAATACACAAATGCAGATAACCCAACTTGAACAACAAATTTTAGATTTGGAACTACAAAAAATACAAGAAACAGACAATTACGAAGTACAAATACATGAAACCTTTGACGGACTTAAAAGTCAACTATCGCAATGGGAAAAATCATATCTTATAAAATCCCCCATAACCGGACGTGCCACATTTACAGAAGTATGGTCAAAAAACCAAACAGTACAGGCAGGTCAAACAGTTGCTACAATAGTTCCCAATGAAGAAACGGAAATAATAGGAAAAGTTACAATTCCATCAACAGGAGTTGGCAAGATAAAAACAGGACATCCGGTAAACATCAAATTGGATAATTATCCACACATGGAATTTGGAATGCTAAAAGCAAATGTGAAAAACATATCGCTAGTACCGGTCGAAACTGAAGACGGAGTTTTCTATATTTCCGAAATAGAACTACCACCCAATTTTACTTCAAACTATGGCAAACAATTACAATTTTCACAAAATATGACTGGAACAGCAGAAATAATTACAGATGATGTCAGATTGCTTGAAAGGTTCTTGAACCCGATAAGGTCATTATGGAAAAAAAATATAGACTATTAAGATGAAGATATTTTTCATATCCATATTATCGTTTATTATCATAAACACATATTCACAGGAATTATGGACTTTGGAAAAATGTATAAATCATGCTATAGAAAATAATATTCAGATAAAAACGCAGGAACTTAGTTTGGAAATAAACAACAATCAATTACTTCAATCTAAATTGGGTTTACTTCCAAGTATAAGTGCAGGAGCAAGCGAGAGCCTCACATTCGGAAGAAGCGTTGACCCGTTTACAAATGATTTTGCTCCCGAAAATTATAACTCAACAAACTTTCAGGTATCATCATCAATAACTCTATTTAACGGATTAAGCCAGTATAACTCCATTAAAAAAGCTGAAATCAATCAAAAGTCAGGTTTATTAACTTTAGAAAAACTAAAAAACGATATTACCCTTAATATAACATCAGCATACCTAAATGTGTTATTTGCAATAGACCTGCTAAATACAGCCACTGAACAAAAATCTATTACCGAAGAGCAATTGGAAAGAACAATAAAACTTGTTGATGCAGGCAGTATTTCGGTTAAAGACAGATACGAACTTGAAGCACAATTGGCAAATGAAGAATTGGATATTGTAAATTATGAAAACCAGTTAAATATATCATTACTACTATTAGCACAATTATTAGAAATTGAAGATTGGGAAAATTTCAATATTGCTTCTCCAAATCTTGATAACATAATTACCGAATCTTCATTACTATCGGTTAATGAAATATTTAATGAAGCATTTACAGTAATGCCACAAGTAGAGAGTTCTGAACTAACCTATCAATCTGCAATAAAAGACCTGCAAATATCAAGAAGTTATTTAATGCCAACACTAAGTTTAAGTGCCTCTTACGGCACAGGATATTCAAGCAGTAGGACAATGATAGACCAAATGGCACAATCGCAAAGTATTATGGGTTTTGTAACAGATATTAATGGAAATATTTTAGATGTATATCAGAACACTTACAACTACACATACAAAAAACAGTCATTTACCAGTCAATTAAAAGAAAATGCAAGTGCTTATGTTACTTTTAATTTAAATATTCCGATTTTTAATGGCTGGCAGTCTAAAACACAGATAAATAATTCCAAGATATATCTTGAACAATCTAAATATGAGATTGAACAGACAAAAAAAGATTTACTTAAAGAAATACAGCAAGTACATTCTGATGCTGTATCTGCAATTAAAAAATATTATGCTACTGAGAAATCATTATCTGCAACAAGCCTGAGTTTTGAATATTCTCAAAAAAGTTATGATGAAGGTGTTTTAAATATAACTGATTATAATATTGCTAAAAATAACCTTGCAAAAGCTGAAATAGAGTTGTTGAAAGCAAAATATGAGTTGGTGTTCAAGCAGAAGATTTTGGATTTTTATAGGGGAAGGGAGATAAAATTATGAGAAGTTTTATAGATAACAAGAATATTATAGAAAAAATGGATAACTTAATTCGTTTTAAATCTACAGGAACTCCCGAAGACTTTGCAAAGAAATTAAATATCTCGGAACGTAAACTTTATAGGTTAATCAAAAAATTAAAAGAATTTGGTTGTCCCATTGTATATAACAATTATAAAAAATGTTATGAGTATGAATATGATGGTAATATTATTATTAAATTTTCCCCTAAAAACAATGAACATATTGACTTAAATAAAATAAATGGAGGATTTTTTAATAATTTTTTGCTCACTGACAGTTTTTGGCAGTGTGATGATTTATATTTGAATCGTGATAAATAAAATACATTATTAATTAAAATTAATTTTTATGAAATTTGAAAGTATTAAAAAGGATGATTTTAAGAAATTATCGAATGAAGAACTAAACTTAGTTGTTGGAGGTTATAAATGGGGTTGGTATGTTGATAGTACTAATTCTGAGTACAAGTGGCAAATAGCAAGATATCCAGATGGCACTTCTTATTCACAAGCTACTGCAGAAAGATATAATATTTTTGGAAAAAAAACAGGAGAAACTATGTCTATAACAGATGAAGGTACTTGCATGTACTCTTAATTAAAATTAATAATCAATAAAAATTTTTATTATGGAAAAATTAGAATCATTAAAAAATGAAAAATTTGAATCATTAACTGCTGATGATATGAATAACATACATGGCGGTGGGATTTGGAGCACATGGAAATATGAAATAGCAGTAAAAAATATAAATGAGTTTGGGGAACCAATTCTTTGTACAACATTTAGAAGATATAACTGGTTCGGACTTCATGCAACTGCTGAAACTACAGAGCAAGCAGATGATCCGTCCTTATATTCAGTTTAGATAATCATTTATAAAAATGGTAAAAAAAATAATAACAATTTTATTATATGTAACTGTAACAAATTTAGTTTTATCCCAAAATAAGTTACAGTTACATGTTTTAGATTCAGAAACCAATGAGGGGATTCCTTTTTGTGATGTACTTTATGGAGTCAATAAAGGAACGATAACAAATGATGATGGGACATTAAGCTTAAATTTGGACTTTTATCCGGATTCTATTGTTATTTACAATCTTGCATATGAAACAAAAACTGTTAAAGTTAATAAAAGTCAATCTGAATATTATATAAAACTTCAACCCAAGAAATTCTATCTGAATGAGGTTGAAGTAGTAGCTAAAAGAGGAAAATCTATTAAACTTGGGATATACAAAAATAAGTGGTATGCAGGACCTAATTATGAACGAGGAACGAATGTCTCTTTATTTATTGATAATAAAAATGCAAATAAAGGATACATAAAAAATCTTCAGTATTATATGTGTAAAAAAAACACACTGAATCCTACGAATATTTTCAGAGTTCATATTTATGCCGTAGATTCCATAACAAAAGGTCCCGGAAAAGAATTATTGTCGGAAAATGTTTTTGCTAACGCTAAGGAAGGAGATGAATGGGTTGTAGTTGATGTGTTAAAATATAATATTGAATATCCTCCTGAAGGCTTTTTTATTGGCTACGAAGTTTTATCTAATCATAGAGAAGATGAGGGCGTTCTTATTGAAAATCGCTACATGGAAAGTCATAATGCAGTATTAGCAGCTTCTGAAGAAAAAACGAATCAGAGATTAACATGGATAAAATATCCCGGAAGAGAAAAATGGCGAAAAGGTACACTTCCACCAACATGTAAAAATTGTGTTAATCTAAATGCAAAAATGGCTTGTGAAATTATTATAGAAAAATGATTTTAATAATTACAAATAATGAAGATGCATCAACAAATGACGTTATAGATTGGCTTGATTTTTACGATGCAGATTTTTTTCGTATAAATGCATCAGATATTTTTAATTATAAAAATTTTTGCATTTATATAGATAATTATGATGACACAAAAATTATTATAAATAATAGAGAGATAAATTTAAAAGAGATAAATTCTATATGGTATAGAAGGTGGGGGTATTCTTTTAATAAAGAATATAATGACATTCAAATATCAAGTTCATTACAAACAGAATTTAAAGATATTTCTAATTATTTATTTAGGTTGTTTAAAAATATTCCCTCTATTAATGTAATAGAAGATTTTCAATTAGATAAATTAACTCAATTAGAATACGCCAAAAAAGCCGGGTTGTTGATACCAGATACTTTAGTATCTAATAAACGTTCCAATTGTTACGACTTTATTGATTCAGAAAGTTCATATATAACAAAGCCACTAAAAGCAAAAATTTATTTGCAAAAAGGAAATGACACATATTTAAATTATACTTCACAAATTGATAAAAATAAGTTGCCAATCGAAGATTATTTCTTTCCATGCTTAATACAAAAAGAAATAACTAAAGATATAGAAATTAGAACTTTCATTCTAGACAAAAAATGTTATTCAATGGCAATATTTTCGCAATCAGATAATCAAACTAAAGTTGATTTTAGAAATTATAATTTGGAAAAGCCCAATAGGCATGTGCCTTATAAGCTACCTGATGAAATTGAAGAAAAATTATTGTTATTTATGGAATATGTTAATCTAAATTGTGGATCTATTGATATTATTTTATCTAAAGATAGCGAATATTATTTTTTAGAAGTAAATCCTGTTGGACAATTCGGTATGGTTTCTATTCCTTGTAACTACTGTATAGAAGAAAAAATTGCATTAAAACTAATAGAATTTGACAAAAATGGAAAATAAAATAAATCTACCAATATCATTTACAGAGTTAACCAAAGTTGAATATATTTCATATTATAAAGATGCTGAATGTTCATTCTATAATACAATTTATTATAATTTATTTGATTTTTATAAACCGATTGCATTACTATGAACATAAAACTACATTCTAATTGCATTCCAATAAAAGGATATTATAGGTCAATTATCATTGACTTGCAAAGAAAAACTTATTATTTCATACCAAATTCAATGTTTGAAATAATTCAACAATTTACAAAAAAAAGGATTACTGAAATAAAAAAATTATACACAGAAGAAGAAAGTAAAATTATAGATGAGTATATAAATTTTTTATTTAGCAATGACTTGTGTTTTTATTACAATGATGTAAATGAAGATTATTTTTCTCCGTTAAGTTTTGATTATAAAAGCCCATCCAAAATTACTAATGCAATAATATCTGTTAAATCAAATTCCATAATAGTAAATAAAATAGTTGAACAATTAGATAAGCTTGGATGCAAAGCGATTCAGATACAAATGCTTGATAATATTGACATTAATGAATTAGAAAATATTTCTCATTGTTTTAATGATAGTAGAATAAGAGATATTCAATTATTATTTCCATATAATGAATATCTTGAAAAAGAAAATTTACTTAAATTATTAGAAACAAACCATAGAATCACAAAGCTTTTTGTGTTCGGAGCCCCAAATAGTGAAATAATATTTTTAGATGAATATAGAAAGTTTCCTGTTTACTTAACTAAACAAAAAATAGAAAATTATTCTTTTTGTGGAAATATTCATCCTCAAAATTTTACTTGTAACATGTCTTTTTTTATTGAATCTCAATTCTACAATACATGCTTAAATCGAAAAGTCTGTATAGATACAAACGGCAATATTAAAAATTGTCCAAATATGCAGAAAACATACGGCAACATACAAGATACTACCTTAACAGAAGCAATTTTAAAACAAGGCTTTAAAGATTATTGGTTTATAAAAAAAGACGATATTGATGTTTGTCAAGATTGTGAATTCCGACATATATGTACTGATTGCAGAGCATTTATAAAAGACCCTGAAAATATTTATTCCCAACCTTCCAAATGTAGCTATAATCCATATATAGCAAAATGGGAAGGACAAGAGGGGTGGATAAGTGTTGAAGAATGGAGAAAAGATAATAAATATAACCAAAATAGAGTTGTTGAAAGCTAAATATGAATTGGTATTTAAGCAGAAGATTTTGGATTTTTATAGGGGAGTAAAAATAACTTTTTAATGCTTATATATGGTTGATTTAAAAAAGAAAAAAGACAAATCAAATTTTGATTAAGAACCACAAACCTATGTTGTCGGAACCATGTATTCATTTTTGGAATAAGAAATTATAGAAAATCTAAATATAATCCGGACAACATACACATACTACAACTATATAGGATTAATTTGATGTACTTTATTCTAACATTTCCTAATTGATACAAAAGAAAAAAGAAGATAAATTGAAATATACTGAAATTTTTATCATCAGTTTAACTACATACGCTTAACTTCTACTTTTTTAATTTCTCTTGTATAGATATCTCTAAGTTCTAAAATTCGTTTATCATCGTCAGAGGCAATTTCAAATATAATTAATTCACAAAAACTCATTGACTGAATATCTATTCCGTTAATACTTAATATTTCATCTCCAAGATTTATTTTAGATTCTAATTCCTTGTCCCAGATAATACCTACAATCATTTTATTATCTTGCAAAGAACTAGAAATAGCCCATGTCTTTTCAGAAAGTTCGATTGTATTGGTATTGCCAAAAGGTTCAAAATAGAAGCGTTTCTTTTTGTAGTCCAACGTAGTTTTTCCATGTTTAAGAAGTTTTGCACCTATTCGTGAATAGTTAGCGTGTGTAGTAGTAACTGTTAAATCGCAGAATGTCGCTCCACTAATAATAATGTTTGGAATATTAATTAATAAATGTTTTTGTTTTTTATGTAACCCGTGAATTCCAAAAGAAAAAGACCCCTCGCTTTCTGCTATTTTACTAACTATTACCTCATTAAAATTATTCATTGACATGTTATAAAAGTCACTCTGACCAGAATCAAACAATGCTCTATAATCTACTATATTCTCTTCTTTTTGTAAAGTTACAATAATAAAAGGAAGACTTTGATTTGAGGAGAGTTTCATCTTTTGAGACTTGCTTTTTTGTAGTGAAAGTTTCTTGATATTATCAGTAATGATTATGAGTTTATTCTGTTCATCAAACTGTACTACAGAGTTTCTTAGCATATTACTGCCAATAATTCCATCAATCCCAAGACACTCAAACAACTCAGATTCTTCATGAAATACAACACCTGGAGTGTTGATAAATGTAATTTCTTGAAT
The DNA here is from genome assembly GCA_031275085.1 of Bacteroidales bacterium. Taxonomy (GTDB): domain Bacteria; phylum Bacteroidota; class Bacteroidia; order Bacteroidales; family ML635J-15; genus Bact-19. The sequence continues at coordinate 224,482 of JAISPG010000078.1, forward strand.
GCTTATTTCAGGAAGTGAAATGTATTTCATGTCTTTTTTTTCTCCAGATGATGAATTTATTATTATTCGACCAAGTATTGGTAAGTTAAGTTCTTTATAAATTCTATCAGATATTACTAACATTGCACCTGTGTCAAGAATAAAGTTATACATTTTCCCATTTATTGTGACCGGAACTATAGGTATTCCCACTATCTTTTCATATGGGATTTCTTGTAAGTAATTTTTCTGCTTTATTTTCCCTTTATTAAAGTTAATGTTTTGTGCCGTGACTGAGCTTATAAAAAACATTAATGGCAATAAAATAAATATTTTTATCATTGACGTAATTTTCATTTTTTTCTTTGTATTTGTTAATTCTAAATATTTGCAATATAACTATTTTCACATATGAAATGAAACACTATTTCAGACAATTGTAAAATATTTTACTAACTAGCATATCTACTAAGTATTGTTTATATTTAGTATTATCTATTTATATTTTTTATTAAATGTCTCAATCCCCACTAAACCACAACAAACCACACTAATTAATATCTAACTACAGCGAACCCCAAACATAAAAATCTTTGCAACCTACCTTTGTTGCAAAGATTTTTTTATGACCAATACTAAACTTGCAATATTAGAAAAGAACAACAAAACCAAATACTTTATAATTGGGAGTCTAGCTATTGGTACAGCCACATTTTTAGGCATCAAAATCTTTAAAATCATAAACTGGTACAATGCACTTAAAATAAGTATTACAAGCAAAATCCACAACTACCGCAACGGCAACATAATACTAAAATGCCAGGTACAAATAGACAATCCCAAAAACTTTAAAATCACAATCACTAAACCTGCCATAAGGATTTTCAGCGGAAATAAACTAATTGCAAAATCCTCACAATCCAAAGAAAAAATAACAATACAATCCAATACCGTAACAACAATAAACTATGATATAGAAATCCCCTTACTATCGGGAGAACTATATAAAATCCTTCTCACAGCAGGCGTAGGAATAACCAACTACATAAAACAACTAAGCGAAGGTACGGCAACAAACCTGAACTTAGGCTTAAACCTAACTGTAAAAGGCTACATGCAGATCTACTTCATGGAAAAAGAATTTACAAATAACATTACAATCTGATGAAATACGGAAGAAGAAATATAAAAAACGGAGACCAATTTGATAAATACTTTTCAAAACCTGAAAATGACATCATTAAATATGGTAACAATCCTGTTATCTATAATGTAGAAAATATAATTCCCCAAATTGTAAACAAATACAAATATCAGGCAGAAAAAATATCAGATTATTTATTTAATAAAGATATTTATGTATTTTGTAGAAATATATGGTCTTTCCTATTTAATTATATACAATATGAATATGACGATTTTGGTAAAGAACAATTTCGAACCCCATCAAGGTCATGGCAGGACAGGAAAACTGGAATTGACTGCGATTGCTTTTCTATATTTATAAGTTGCATACTTTCAAATAAAAATACCCCGCACTATATACGAATAACCAAATACGAATTTAACCCAAGCTGGCAACATATATATGTTATTGTGCCGAAGTCCACCAACACTTTTTCCCCTGATAATAACAGTACATATTACACCATTGATGCTGTTATCCACGAATTTAACAAAGAAAAAGAATTTACAAATCAAAAAACATATAGAATGGAAAGTAATTTAGGAATAGTTACCGAAGTATTAAGCGGTATAGAAAACCAAAATCAAGATATAATAACATCAGTATTAGCAGGAGATTTGGAGGGGTTAGGTACAGCTGAAGGCACAGCACAATTAAAAAAACACTTGATACAAACCCGTGATTGGATAGCAAAAAATCCGACATTATACAAAGCACAAGGCGGAAGTCCCAAAGCAGGACTAAAAATGTATGACTATGCAATAGAACATGTTGACAAACCTGCACATATAAGGGATAAGGCATTTGAAGTCCTTGCAAGAAATGAAGCCTCGTATAATAAAAATGTATTAAAAATTCAGGACGAAGACCTTGACGGATACATTGATGACGATGATTATGAATTTTCCGCACTTGGTGATTTAGGTAAAGCCAAAGCCAGAAAAGCAAAAAGACAGGAGAAAAAACAAGCCCGTAAAGAGAAGAAACAGGAAAAGAAAGCCATTAAAAAAGAAACAAAAAAGGAAAAAAAGCAAGAACGTAAGGACGAACGAAAAGAGAGAAAAGAAGAAAGAAAAAATGCACAGGGCTTTTTCCGTAAAATCGGTGTAGCTGTAAAACAAGGAGCAAAACAAGTATTAGTAAAGTACAATCCCGCAATAATAGCGGCTCGTGCAGGATTTTTAACGGCAGTAAGGCTGAATTTATTCCGTCTTGCAAGCCGTCTGGCTCCTGCATATGGTACAGAAGAAGAAGCAAAGAAAAAAGGCATAAACTATCTGGCTTCCAAAAAAATGCTTGATAAAGTCCATGAAATCTTCGATAAAAAACTGGAAGGCTCAAAAGCCGAGTTGAAAAAAGCGGTTCTTATCGGAGCATTAAAAAAAGGACAAGACCTGCAAGGATTAGGTGAAATACTCATGGGACTTGGCGATCCTGCCACAATGGCAAGTGTTCTTACTGCTGTTTCAGTAATAGTAGCAATTATAAATGCAATCATAAAAGTAGAAGACGAACACGGAATCGAAGGACTTTACGGATTTGGAGAAACCGATTCCATAAGAGATGATGTTGACGATGTGATTGAGTTCCTGAATGGATTGGACGATTATGTAAATGAAGAATGCCTTGACGGAAAGAAAAAAGTAAATGCAGGAGTGATAACAAGTTTTATCAAAAAGATTTTTGGCGGGAATAAAGAGAAAAAGGCTGAACGTAAAGCGAAAAGACAAGAAAAGAAAGCAACAAAGAATGCTGCAAAGCAAGAAAAGAAAACAGCAAAAACGGAGAAAAAAGAAACTAAATCACTGATAAAATCACAAACTAAATCTGCAAAAGCAGAAAATACTACAAATTCATCTGTTGGGAAAAAGATAGTTACCGGAGCAAAGAATTTTGTTCAGAATTTTACAAAAGCCCAGAATGGCGAACCTCTTGAAGATTATAACGAGCTGATAATAGATAATACAGATGATTATATCATCAGCCCAAAAAATTCCCAATCAGCAAATGATGATAAAAAGAAAAAAACAAAGAAAATAATAATCGGAGCAGTTGGGGCAGGTGTTTTAGGAATAGGAGGAATCGCATTATTCAAATATTTGAAAAGTAAAAAGCCAAAAGCACTCCCTTCCGGACAAAATCAATCATTAAACGGATTAGACGGAACTAAAAAAAGAAAATCACAAAAAAGAAGAAAAGTGATAAAAGCAAGTCTTTAAAATTAGAAATGAGAAATGAATAATTAAAAATTAAAAATGAGGGAATAGTGAATAAGGAAACAGAAAATAAGAGTTGCTCTGAGTTTCTCACTTACAATTTACTTATTCACTTCTTTCCTAAAAAATAACAATAACTAAAAAAACGATAGAAAAATGGCAACAAAAGCACAATTAGAAGCCTTGAAAAAAGCAAGAAAAGTAAGAGCCTCAAACCTTAAAAAGAAATATGGTTCGGGTTCAGGTGGAAGAACAAAAAGAAGCAAGGGATTGGGAGGTTTTTCTCTGGGTTCTGTAGCTACTGTCAAGCAGAAAGACGTGTTAGAAATGGTAAAAAATTCCGGTGCAATCATACTCGGATATGTAGCAGGAAAAGTAACCGGAAACCTTATTGCTAAAGCAGTAGTTAAACCGGGAGATGAACAAGGTTTTGCAAAGTATATCGAACCCATCCTGCAACTTGGTGGCGGAGTAATCCTTACAGCTTCGGCAGGCAAAAACCAATTCTTTAAATACGCAGGTGCAGGAATGGTAACCAGTGGTGTAGTTACAGGAATTGAAAGAATTACTAAAAAGTCAATTATGGACTTGCTTGGAGTAAATAAGCTTGAAGGATTTTTAGGACTGGACGAAGGTAGCATAAGCGGAGCAAAAACAATTGACGAAATAGACAATATTTCATTTACTCCAAATCTGCCCGAACTTGAAGGTATTGATGATGAAATAGACTTTGAGGGATTTGAAGGGTTGAATAATATAACTAGCGATAGTGATATTATTGAAAACACCCCGACACCTGCGGATTATTTTTCGGGAATGGACGATGATGATGGAATGGAAATCCTGTAATGAATGAGAAATGAGAAGTTAGAAATGAGGAAATAGAGAATAGTGAATAAGTAAATAGTAAACAAGTAAATAGAACCCCAGACAAACACCTATTCACTATTTACTATTCTCTTATTAACTGAAATATTAACAATTAAATAATTTATAAAAAATGGAAAATGATATTTTAGATCAGATTGAAAACAGTGAGTTTGAAAATGTATCGGGACTTTTAGGTGATGTTTCGGAAGAAGAACTATTAGCGGTTGCCAAAAGAAACCCTAAAAAACTCAAAAGAGTAGTTTCAAGGGCATCAACCAAAGTAAAATCAAGCGGAGCAACAAATGCCGTAGCTTCGGCAGTACCGCAAGCGGCTTCACGCTCCGAGTTCGAGGCAAGGTTTACATCGCTTAAACCCGAACTTAAAAACGGACTTTTGAACAAAACAATGCAGTTGTCCGATACGGTAATTTATGTTACTAAATCAATTGACGGAGCAAAAACCGTAAAAATGTTTGAGGATTCGGACAACAAACTTGTGGGAGTTTCAAATATTTCATCCGCAAAGTTGGAAAAGAACGAAGTATTCCTATGTTCAGGTATTCAGGTGCTTTATGGAAAAGGTACAAGCACAGGAAACACTCAAACTAATGTCGCTACTGTTCCAAATTGGGAACTTCTGCCCCATTTCCTTGAATGTGGAGAATTTACTTTCCGTGCTTCGGGTAAAACATTAATTGATAAAATGTCAAACTCGGTTTTCAAAAACTATATGACTGAAAAAATCAGCAATGCTACTCCTGCCATTGTAGGTGGAACTTCTTTCGGAGACGGCAATTTGCCGGGATTTTACAAACTGGCAAATCCAAAACTAATCGAAACACAACAAGCGATTGAGTTTACCTTAGAGTGGCTTGCCACAGCACCTCAATACTCCTATATAAGAGTAAACCTTTTCGGAACTAAAATCATGAAGTATTAAAAAAAGTAACAAGTGCAAAGTAACAAGTAGCAAGGGACAAGAAAAGTATAGATTATCAAAAGACTTGAAACTTGCCACTTGTAACTTGCCACTAATAATTAAAACCATGTCAGAAAAAACTAAATATGAAGTTTACCAATTTCAGGTTACAGGAGCAACGACCAATATTGAAATTGACAGGAATATTGATAAGAGATACACAAAGGTTACGGATATTTTTATCTACACATCTTCTGTTGTCGAAAATAACAAGAACCTTGAGTTCTCAAAAGATTTAAGGATTGATGATAAAATAGTATATCCGCAAAACTTCGATAGCTTCATGTTGTATCCGATGATGCAGAATCAGGAATTTACAAAATTGCGTGAACCTATTTCTATCAACAGCTCAAAAATAGAAGGCGAATTAAAATTAGGAGAAAAAGTAGATAAGGATTGTTCCCTGAAAATTGTATTAAAACTGGAAATGTAAAAATGCTTAAATGCTATAAACATATTACCAATATTGCACAGCAAAGCATAGGCTCTGTAACAATACCGGGCGGAGTAACCAAACTTACAGGTGTTGCAGTAGTCGGAGCTTCTACATGTAATTTTAAAAGAAAAGGCAATTCTTCAAACGGTTACAGGTTAAGGCTTATGATTAATAACAGGGCAGATAATCCAATAAATATAGATTATCAGGACACATATCTTGATGTTTTCAATAATGTAAATGAAAATTTAAGACTAATCCAAATGGATTATAATCTAAAATCACAAACAAAGATAGACTACATTATTACTTACAGTTCCAAACCCCACCATTCGGTAAAATTATATTTAAGATTTGAATAATGCAGATTTTCGATTACATAAAGCAAAGGATGATGAACATGGGTTATAACCCTGATGATGTGGTTATAGAACCCCATGTTGAACTATTCAGGGGTGAGAGAACCATAATTGAAGCAACCAATGTGTATTACTACCTCTATGATGTTACGGAATATACTCACTATTGGGTAATTGAATCCGACACCGAAATTTTAAACAACTTCAAATTTATACTTGACGAGAAAATACCATACGGAATAGCAGAGCTGACAGGCAATATTGAAATTACAGCAGTAGAAAAAGAAGAAAATACATTTATGTTTTACAAGGCAACACCGGGGAGAGTTAAGAATTAAAAATGAGGAATGAGAAACTAAAAAAAGAAGTTAAAGAAGTTAAGAATTAAAACCTTAGTGAACTTAGAGCCTTAGTGGTTACTTGAACTTAGAACTAATAAAATGATGGCAAAAAGAATAAATAACGTGGAAAAGATGAGCATAAACAGCCTGCTTACGGATTCTCATACAATAGTTACACAACTAATTCCTGATTCCGTAGCAAAAGCAGATGTCCATTACTGTGTTGAAGTTGCCAATAAAAAAGACCCTGAATGGTTTATTGCGATTCCCAAGACAAATAAAATCCGCAATATGCGTGAGGTAATAGAAAAAGTTGTAGCTACCCAATCCCCACCTGCCATAGCAGTAACAATATACAGCAATGAAAAGACCGAACATACAAGATTATATTTAAAACTAGACAATACCTACGTTCCTGCCGTTGATGGTGAAGAACCTGAAGATTATAAAAAGCCTAATAAAGTTCATGATACTACTGATGAACTAACAGGACTGGGAACAATAGGTAATTTGATGATAGATAATAATAGAATACGTTTTGAAAATCAGATTGAAAACCTTAAAACCCAATATAATTCGGAGAAAAAACTACACCAGTTAGAACATCAGAACACAGTAAGGGAACTTAATAATGTAATTGACAGGCAGGAAAAAGAAATTGAAGAATTAAAAGAAGACCTTGCAGAAGCCACAATAACCATTGAACAATACGAAAAAGAATCTGCGGAAAAAAACTCCGATTTTGATAATGTGAAGAAATCTGGACTTAACCTGGCTTTAATGGGAATAGCCAGTAAAGTATTCGGAATTGAAGCCTCTGAACTTTCAGGCTTGTTCGGTTCGGGAGAAAGTCCTCAAAGTACACCAATACAACAACCTAAAAATGCCGAGTTTGAAATAGAACAACCAGAATTACCAGAATCCGGTATCAACCGTAATGAAGAAATTGCAGTAATAATAGACTTCTTACAAGGACTTGAACCTGAGTTAATGCAGAAAGTTATCGGTATTCTTCAATCCATTGCAGTGGATAATTCTTTGGCAGATACAATTCTTGAATTGATAACTCAAAACGTATAATTATGGAATTTAATATAAAAATAACCATAGAAGCTAACGACAGCAATGAAGCCAATCAAATCATAAAATCATTGCTTGCCATATACAAACATCTTTCAACCGAAGATTTGATAGCAGTTGCGGGACACATTGAAAAAGACCCTAAAATAATAAACAAAGTGAAAAGTATAGCTGATAACCCATTTGTCAAAACCTTATTTAACAAGAAATAAGCAAATGCCTGAAAAAAAGAAAAATATAACCCAGTTAGGCAACCCTGCATTAATAGCAGGAGCAACAACTGCATTGCTGAATAGTAAACAGGGACAGCAAGTTATTAATAAAACTGCCGATACTGTAACTATTCAAACTGAAAAAACAATTCAAGGCTTACGAAAAGCAGGCAAAGTTGCAGGTATAGTTCTGATTGTCGGTGTTGGTTCTTATGTAAGCTATAAAAGTTATATCGCCATAAGAAGAAACCAGTTAAAGAAAAAAGCTCTTTCCAATCCTGAAATAAAAACAGCAATCGACCTTTGGGAATGTATTCCTGACGGATATAAAAATAAATGGTCGGTTTTCACCTTATTAAATCCTCTATCATTAGTATCAAAGGCTTACGAAGAAATAGAAACACTTTGGAAAGACACTAATACTAAACGTCTGCTTGAAATTTCTGAAAATATTTATAAAAACCAATACAGCATATCCAAAATTTCAAGGTACTTCAAAACACTATACGGCTTAGACCTAATTACAATCTTAAATAAAGTATTAACCGGAACTCAATTAGATTCATTTTCAAACTATATAACTCGTGGATCAGCTTCAATAACACCACAAGTTCAAAACGGATTATTTGCATTTGCAAAGCAGGCTACCCATTTAAGGGAAAACCCTGAAATACCTACAACATGGTCAAACTTTACCAAAGGCGATAATGTAAAAGCTACAACAAAGAGCGGACAAATAGCAGGTCAGGTAACAGGTCGGGAACATACATATACCAATGGAAAAACCACAACAATCTTTGTAGAGCTTATGGCTTATGATTCCTCAAAGAATGATAATAAATATTGTGTTCCCGTATGGGCATGGAAAGGCGGTTTTGACTTCCTTTCAAAAGAAGATATAAAAGAAAAATATGGCAATCCTGAAGTACTGGATTTAAACCTTTCCTTTTTCGGTAAAGTAAAAACAAGTTTTTTAAACTCCTTTAGATTCTATTAAGATGAAATTCGGGCCGGAACATAATGCAAAAGGTGTAGCAATCCTGAACGCTATTGAAAAGCTATCAGAGAATGATAATGATATGTCAATATTTGAAGAAATACCAATAACGGAAGATGATTATAACAGACTATCGGATATGGAAAAAGAAGCAAAGAACTACATAGTGATTAATTGAAAATTGAAAATTGAAAAATGAGGAAATTAGTGAATAAGGAAATAGAAAATAAGAGTTGCTCTAAGTTTCTCATTCACTATTTACTATTCACTATTTACTACTAAAAATAAATTAAAGAAAAATGGCAAAGAAAGCAAAAGTAAGTTATCAGCTGTATGCTGAACATAAGAACAACCAGACAATCCACGTAACTGCACAGGAAAAGGCTCGTTGGAATAATAAAGATGTAGCGGAAGTATTTAACACTAAAGCAGAAATGGACGCATGGATAGCAATATCTGCAAATATTGCAAATTTCCCTGTAGGCGGTTCATTCCTTATAAAAGCAAATAATGTTCCCGATTACTGGTGGGACGGAACACAAGCCGTAGAATGGGAAGCAAAACAAGTTGACCTGAACGGCTATGTAAAAACTGTAAATAACCGCTCTGTTGATTCAGGAACAACAAATGTTACCTTAACAACTGCACATATTAACGATTCAACCAATAAACGGTATGTTACAGATGCCCAAAAAACAAAAATTGATAATCTGAACATAGTTGAAAAATCTAATACCAACCGCAATATAAAAATCAATGGAACAGAAGTAGTTGTGTTCGAGGAAGAAGAAATAACAGAAACGGCATTTAACGCACTGACTCCTGCACAGCAAACTGCTAAGGATTATATTGTAATACCGGATTAAAACATAGTGAGAGCAATGAATTAGAGTTATATAAATTTTTAATAATCGTACTAATCTTAAAGATATGGGAAAGACGGCTAAAATAAGTTACGATTTATTCAGGAAACACATGTCAAAAGTTGTAAAAGATATTGATAATAACGAAATAACCCAGTCCTTTTACAGGTCTGATTCGGACTATGGATTTAAAGGAGCTTTAACAACCCATTCACCGGTATATCCGCATGCCAGATATACAATCTTCTGGGGGCTTGGACTTTACCGTGCAAGTTATAATATAAACACAGGAGTGGCAAGCTATACACAGCTATATGCAAACCGGAATATAATTTATACTTGTGCAGTAAGGGATACAAATAATTATTTGTATTTCGGCACAGATGGTACAGGAATACACCGTATGAGTATGGCGACAAGTACAAGCTCCACAGCATGGGGAATAACTTCGGGAACTGTTTATGATATTTTACTTGCACGTAATGGCAATATGTATTTTGCCACATCAGAGGGGTTTTATTTTAAAATAAAAGGAGCAACAAATAATCTGACACAAATTACATTGCCGGCAACTCCGCAGAAACTTACTCAGGGATTGGACGGAACTATTTATATATGCACCAATGCAGGGATATATACAATGCCTGAAACTGGCACAACAGTATCAACATTATATGCAACAAGAAACTGGAAATATTGTGTAACAGGAAATGACGGAACTATATGGTTCGCTACTGATTATTTAATTTATAAATTAAGAACCGGGCAATCCTCAATTACAGATACAGGATTTTCAAATATAATAAATTATTTATATGCAGAAAAGAACAGTTCCAGAATATGGTGTTGTTGCAACAGCGGAATATATACAGCTAATAGCGGAAGTACGAATTTCTTTAGTGCATTTTCAAATGTTGAAATATTTACGGCATACGAATATGATAACTATGTGTATTTCGGAAGTGTGGGAAAGATCATAAGGCTTAATTATATTTTAAGCTCCAGAGCCTTTGAAGAATTTCAAATAAATGATATTCCGACTTATAAAGTAAATGCTTTTGATGAAGATGATAACGGCAATCTTTTACTTATTGGTACAGGAGTTTCAATAAAAGAAAAAGAAAAGTATTACTCAAGGATAAATGGGAAATGGGTGTGTATTCCCAATAATTGCTCATTATCAAAACATATAACTATAGATTATAGTAATGAAGGCAATATAACACTTCTTGACCTTGATAATTATGACAGGATAAATATAAAATTTAATTATCCCGACTGGTCAAATATTAATTTATCTGTTTCGGATTTTTACAAACTGCCTAAAATATCATGTAAAAAGGAAATCAGATGTTTAAGCTTAACTGATTTTTCAGGTTCGGGAACACTAAATATTTATCCGCCTGAAAATTTATTAGAACTTACCAAGTGCGGGATAATATATAAGTTTTATATCGAAAGTTTTCCGCAATACCAGTCAATACTCCCAAATAAGATATTTACAATACATCTTAAGTTTGACTTTCTCACATCTGATATATGCAATGTATATGTATCAGTTCCTAATTATAATCATAGTTAAATTAAATAATCAAATGAATTTCGGACCGGAACATAACAGCAAAGGAGTAGCAATTTTAAATGCTATTGAAAATCTTGCGGAGAATAACAGTAATACAGGCTCAAATGAAAATTGTGATTGCGAAGTAAAATCCGTAAACGGAAAGCTACCCGATGAAAAAGGCAATATACTGTTAAATGCTGTTGATATTGTAGCCCTACCTGAAGTTATTGGTATATGCTATAATACTGCAACAAACGAAAATACACAGCAGGGAATACAAATAACCCTTTCCAGACCTGCACCTGCAAATTGCTACCTCCAAATTGCAAGAAGGCAGGAGTTAAAAAAGAAATATAACAAAACATCACGGGCGAAATATTACAGGATAATGGGCAGGAAGTGGGCAGTAGAATCCTTAACATCGAAAATTTATTACAAATATGCTCCCAGTATCTCGATACCGGAAGGAGCTACTGTTTATATAATTCCTGTATCAGAGCTTAATTACAGGTTTAGACCGTGCAGGTGTTCAGGACATCAGAAAAACACAGTATACGACAACAGGAGAAATACAGCTTATTTCAAATTCTGTATTTCCACTTATACAAAAGGAAACTATAAACAAGGAAAGCTAAGCAACGCAACATTATGCTTTAAACAATACTATATAAACCCTAAAAGTCCGGATTTAAATAATATAGAAAACATTATAAAAACATGGAAAGTATTATAAAATATTATAAAGAAATTCACTCACGATACCTTGCGGTAGCCGGAGTTATACACGGGCTGTCTTAGCTATGGCAGGTGTTAAACACATGCTATCTTAGTTATAGCCGGTGTCCCCGTAAGGGGGTTAAAAATTAAATAAATAAAAATTATGAAAGACAAGATTTTAAGCGTTACAGGTGGAATTTTCAGTGGTGTGATTACTTATGCGGAAAATTCATGGGACTTTATTTTTATGGAAATAGGAGTTCCATTAATTATTGCTTTTGGTGCAGGAATACTAGGCTATTTCGGCAATACAATAGGTAAAATCATATTTCAAAAAATCAAAAACAGATGCAGAAGAATAAAGTCAAAATAATAGGTGCTGTAATTGGTGCAATTACGCTAACTGTAACTTTATTGTTTACCGGTAAAGACAAACCATTTACCAATGTAAAATATAAAGACAGGTCGGCAATCCATGTTTTAATATCAAGTGGACACGGAAGTATTTTAAATTCCATTTACCAGACTTTGGGCAAGCAGTCCCCGACATGGGCTGACAGCCTTAAAATCTATGAGGGTTACTCAACTAAGATGTTAGCACTGGATTTAAGCCATAAGTTAATGCAAAATAATATAGATGTTACTTATATCAATGCTTATAATACGGATATGACATTAAATGAACGTGTTCAGAGAGTCAATGAACTATATAAAAACGATAAGCGTGTAATCTTAATAGATATACACCATAATGCTCAACCAATTGGAAAAGCTAATTATACGGATTTTGAGGGATATAAAGGTTTTGTAAATTCTCCGTTTGGTGCAACAGGAATAGAAACTTTCACATCAGTAGGTTTTACAGAATCGGATATAATAAATAATGAATTTATCATTCCCGAACTTGAAAATGACTTTCAATTCCGGTATGGAACATGGACAAAAGGTAAAGAAGAAAACTTTTATATGCTAAAGCATTCCCACTGCCCTGCGGTACTTATCGAATTTCTATTTATGACAACCTACGAAGATTGTCTACTCATAGCAGATCCTGAACAAAGAGATTTATTTACTACTCATATTACAAATGCACTTGTAAATTACAATAACTATCTAAATTCTAAAGGCAATGAATAAGGAAATATTAAATAATAAATGGGTAAAAGTTGGAATCGTAACTATTGGGGTTGCTTCTGTTATCGGGGTAATTGTATATGTGATAAAAAAGAAAAATGATAAGAAAAAACTTGCTAATCTTATAAGTTCCGCACAGAAAGAAATCGGAGTAAATCCAACTGCAACAAATAATAATGTTACCGTACAAAACAATGGTATTGGATTAGTTAGTTCCTATACTGCAAATTCTTTTACTGCAAACAAAAAGACATATATATTTGAAAAATCGGGAATAATCAAACTACAAAAATACTTTTCAGAAAAGGATCCTGAAGCTAAAAAACTGATTGCCGAAAGCGGAGGTTTTGACGGAATTATCGGAAAAGCTTTTGTTACATCATTAAGCATACTTTCAAAGAAAATGCCCTTGTCAATTACATTTACAGATACTTATATAAAATCTTTATTTACGCTTGCAAAACTGAATACGAACGAGTTTGAAATTAGAAATGAGGAATGAAGAAATAAGGGAATAGAAAATGAGGAAATAGTAAATAGGCATTTGGCAGGCTTCATTTACCATTTACTATTCACTTGCAACTATTTAAAAACAATGAAACAACTAATGAATAATATAATACTGATAGTAATAATTATAATCTGCTTTTTAATAATCGGCAGGCTGATATATACCCGAAGAAAAGAGAAAGTCAGATATGATGAAAATATGAATGTTCTGTTTTTGCAAAACTATAGCCTTGAAACAAGGAATGGACAGCTTGCCAATCAGGTAAAAACATTAAGGCTTACGGTTGATGAGTTTGAAAAATATGTTCCTGAACTAAAATCTGAAATCCATAACCTTAAAATAAAACTTAAAAGGGTTGAAAGTATCTCACAAATAACAACCAAAATCACAGATACAATAAAAGTCCCGATAAAAGATACAGTCATTTTAACGGATAGCTTAAAAACATTCAGCTATAACGATGAATTTACAAATATATCAGGAAAGATATTCACAGATAGCCTTGATTTAAGCTATTCCGTTTTTGATTCAATTATTCAGGTAGTCCATAAAGGTAAATATCAAAAGTGGCACTACGCACTTAATCCATTTCGTAAACGACCATTGGTGCAGACTATAACAACTAAAAATCCTAATACGACCATTTTATATAACAGGCATATTGTAATTGAAAAGAAATGAACGGCAAATTTGTCCAACATATTGAAAAAGAATTAAAAACCGATGTCAGGCATAATAAACGAAGCATTGAAAAAATAGCTTCTTCTTACGGTATTTACGACAAAAATCTTATCAAAGAACTGACAGAACTTGCTATTGTAAATCTCTGCCGTGAAATATCAAAGGCTGAACTTATCGAAAATTATATAAACTTCTCTCTTATAGTTGATATTTACAAACGGCAGGTCAATCTTTCGCACCGAACATCAAAATCAATAATGTTCCAGCAGTATTCAACACCTGCACCGATTTCTTATGTGGGTGGATTATTCCTGTTGCAACAACACAAAAACCTATGCAATTTCAAAAAAGAAAAATATACGATTCCATTATGCTTTGAACCATCTGCCGGGAACGGTTTATTAGCAATTGCTCTACCATATAAAAACACTTATGTAAACGAGGTTGATAAAGTAAGACTCAACAATTTGAAAACACAACCCTTTGCAAGAATAACCAATCAGGATGCAACTAAACCATTTAATGATTATTACCGTAAATTTGATTGTGTTATAACTAATCCGCCATTCGGAAGTCTGTCAGAAGCTGTATATTATGATAGTTACCCTATAAAATGCTTAGACCATTTAATGGCATTACGTGTATTGGACACAATGAAAAATGAGGGAAGTGCAGTAATAATAATCGGAGGTCATACCCAGTGGGACGATAAGAACAGAATACAGGCAGGAAAAAATCGTATTTTTTTCAATTATCTGTACTCACATTATTTCGTTTCCGATGTAATTGCAATTGACGGACACAGCTTATATTCAAAGCAGGGAACATCATTTGACGTAAGAATGATACTAATAAACGGCAGAAAAATAAAAACAGACGGAGTTGCACCTCTCAAAGCCTATCCGCAAGATGAAACCGTATATGATTTTGATGACCTGTACGATAGAGTTTTGAAAGAACAAACAATTGAAAAATTTGAGAATAAGGAGTTTTGTAAATGGCTATCGGCAAAAACGAGAATGATTAAAATAAGTAACAAGTTACAAGTAAGCTCCGCACCAAAAACTTGCAACTTGTAACTTTTCACTTGCAACTAAAAATTAATAACCATGAAATACAACCATTACGTAAAAGTCAGAATAAACAAAAGAGAAGTTTGGCTTTATATAGACCAAATCAAAACGGATAAGAATGGTGATTTAATCGGGAAATCCCTGAAAGATAACAAGTATTATTCTTTCTCCCCAAGCGATGTCCTTGCATTCTATTCAGGGAATATCAAAGATATTAAAGGTTTGGGAATGGCTTATGTTCCGGCTTCCGATGTCGGAACTATACTCGACACAATTGTTCCCGATTCAATGGCTTATGAAACACATATTTCTGCAAGGATAATAGAAATCAAACTAAAGCAGAGCCTTGATAAATATGTAGCAAAGAAATTACATTATACAGAAAGCGAATTACACAAATACCTTTCAGCCGAACAGATTGATGCAATAGCAATGGCAGTTTATAATATCGAAAAAAAGAAACAGGCAATAATCATAGGCGATCAGACAGGTATAGGAAAAGGCAGGGTAGCTGCAAGTATCATAAGATACGGAGTCCTTAAAGGCAAAAAGCCAATTTTCGTAACTGAAAAACCCAACCTCTTTTCAGATATTTACAGGGACTTAAAAGATATTGGAAGTGAAAACTTTAAACCGTTTATTGTAAATAACTTTGACGTAAAAACAAAAGTCAAAGACGATAACGGAGATGTTATTTATGAACCACTACGACAGAATGAACAGGAAAAAATCTTTAAAACAGCAAAACTCCCTGCGGAATTTGATTATATCGAATTAACCTACTCACAGGTATCAAGTGAAAAACCAACACTAAAACAAGGATTTATAAGGAAAATGGCACATGATAATATAATTATCCTTGATGAAAGCCATAATGCGGGTGGAAATATGAATACTTCAAACACAGCACGGTATTTTTATGATATTGTCAGTATGGCTCAGGGAGTAATTTTCCTTTCCGCAACATTTGCAAAACGTCCCGATAATATGCCTTTATATGCCTGCAAAACTTCAATGTCGGAAGCCAATATGTCGCATGACGAATTAGTAGAAGCAGTACAAAAAGGCGGTGTTGCATTGCAGGAGGTTTTATCCGCACAGCTTGTTCAGGAGGGACAGATGATAAGGCGTGAACGTAGTTTTGAGGGCGTGGAAGTAAATTGGATATTGCTTGATGAAAAAAAACATGAACATATTTCGGTATTTGATAATATTACATCTGTACTTCGTGATATTATCAGTTTTCAGGAAAATCATGTTAAGGATATTGTTTCTGCAATGGACAGCATAGCTTCGGCAGAGGGAAAGGAAGTGGAAGAAAGAAAAGGAACAAGCAAGGCAGGGGTTGATAATTCCCCATTTTTCTCAAAAGTATTCCAGGTAATTAATCAGATATTATTCTCATTAAAAGCTAAATCGGTAGCAGAACTTGCAGTACAACATTTGGAAAACGGCAAAAAGCCTGTAATTGCTTTTTCTTCAACAATGGAAACATTTTTGGAAGAAGTCGGGGAAATTGGCGAAACCGTAAACTGCGATTTTAAATCGGTACTCCAAAAAGGATTAGACAGCGTCCTGAAATATACGGTTATTACTCCTGAAGGAAGCCGGGAACATAAGCAATTTTCAACCCATGAACTGGGAATGGAAGCAGTAACTGCATATAACGAAATAAGCAATAAAATAAACAGCATATCTACAGGAATATCATTAACCCCGATTGATATTATAAAAAGCCATGTGAGAAATGCAGGCTATACGATTGATGAAGTTACAGGTCGTGATTTGGAAGTACAATTTACAGGTAAAAGCGAATCTCTTGGAGTATTATTAAAAAGAAAAAAACTATCTGCAACCGATGCTTTCAGGCAGTTTAATAATAATGAACTTGACTGCCTTATGATAAACCAGTCGGGAAGTACCGGAGCTTCTGCCCATGCTATTATAACAAAAAAAGTTTCTGCAAACGAAGTAAAACAGCGTGTAATGATAATATTGCAGGCTGAACTTGATATTAACAGGGAAGTACAAAAAAGAGGACGTATAAACCGCACAGGGCAGATAATGAAACCCATTTATGATTATGTAATGTCAGTAATCCCTGCTGAAAAAAGATTGATGATGATGTTGCGGAAAAAGCTCAAAAGTTTGGATGCAAATACTACATCTAACCAGAAACAAAGCGAAAAATCAATTGAGGGAGATGATTTCTTGAATAAATACGGCGATAAAGTAGTTACCGACTATCTTGTTGAAAATACTGATATTGCTCAAATGCTTGATGATCCGTTAAAATTTGAAACAACAAATCAAGGTGCAGGTGTTATTGAAGGGGCTTCAAGCAAGGTTTCGGGACGTGTTGCCGTATTATCAGTCGATGAACAGGAACAGTTTTATAATGAAATACTTGAACGTTACAATGAATATGTTGATTATTTAAGACAGGCTGGTCAGTATGATTTGGAAGTGGAGGCATTAAATCTTGAAGCAAAAACACTAGATAAGGAAGTTACGGTTCAGGGAAAAGACGGCGGAAGTGTTTTTGCTGAAAATACATATCTTGAAAAATGCGAGGTCAATGTTCTGAAAAAGCCTTTTACAAAAGATGAATTGCAGAATATTATTACTAAAAACCTTGATAACCGCAATACAAAAGACATTCAAAATGGATTGATTCAGGAAGTGAAAGATTTTCATTTGAAAAAGGTAGATGATGGAATAATCGAAACTGAAGAAAAATACAAGAAACTGGTTGAAAATATCACAAAAGAAAAGAAGTATCAAAAACTTAATACGGCATTTGAAAGGGAGAATTACATAAAAAACAGGGAAAGGGAACTAAATACAGCAAGTGAGGAAGCTGTAAAAATGCTGAAAGATAAACTGAACAATCAATACAAATATATTTACGGTTACATTTCATTTTTCTATATTGGGAAAGCATTGGAATATCCTACATTTTTTCAACAAACCGAAAAAGCTGTATGTGTAAATATTGCAGTTGACAGGAAAAAGAAAAATCCATTTACCCCCTCAAATATTAAAATACAGGTAGCTGTTGCAAACAGTACAAAATATATGTCATTGGCTTTAAGCGGAGAAACGGCAAGGTCGTTGTCCGAAATAATGGGAAACTCCATAAGGAATACATCTTATGATGATGAAAGCGTAATAAAGAACTGGCAGGAATATACAGAAAAGTCAAATGTTAACAGGCAGGTAAGATATATTGTTACAGGAAACATACTACAAGGCTATGCAAAGTTTGATAATGGCAAACTTATTTCATATACACTTCTTGACGGAGGGATTAAGAAAGGAATATTACTTCCTGAAAATTATGACCCTCAAAAAAACATAAAGGATAAGTTTGTAAATGTTCCCATAGGCAAGGCGGAAAGGTATATTATGGATTTGGGTACAAATTCTGCGGTAAGGTCTTCTGATGATAAAATCGTACTGTATCGTGAAAACCGTTACAGTTCGGATAATTATTCTTTTACGGTTCCGGCAAACAGGAATTACCACAACTACATCAAAGATGAAAATATTATTGCATTATGCAATAATCCTGATGGTTTTGAAAGGAAAAGCGACAGAATGGTTGCATATTTTCAAAAGGAGAATATTCCCAAATTACTGCAATATTTAGATAAGGAGTTTAAGTTGTCAATAGCAGTATCAAAGGCATATTTCTCAACTTACTTTGATAATATTGATGATAACAGTAGCTATCAAAAAGATAATCTTACAAAGGAAGCAGAAAAAATATATGAAAAAGACAAGCAGGATTTTGAGAAACGGAAACAAGTACAACAAAAGGTAAAATCTCCGAAAGAAGTAAAAAGTACCATTGATGAAAAATCAAGGAAAATAAAAATAGCTAAAGCTAAAATGATGATGTTGAAGTTAAATTTTTAAAAGCAGAAAGGAGTAGCAAGTAGCAAGGGACAAGTAACAAACGCAAAGTAGCTAAACTTGCTACTTGTAACTAAAAACAGAATTAAATATAAAAATAAATGATTATGAAAGTTACAATACAAAATTACGATGAAGCAATAAAAAATATTGGATTGAAAAACCTTAATCCGAAACAGGCAAAGGCACATGAGAATATTGTCAGAGATAAAAAAGATGAGATATTTGATGAGTTGATGAACGATAGTGAGTATGCCGGCATTGTGAAAAATTATTTTAAGTCTTTGGAAGTTATGGTAGGAAAAAAAGGGAATAAGAAAATAGTAAATAAGACATCAAAAAGAGCGGTAAGGAAAGTAACAAAAAGAAAAGTTCCCAAAACTGTTAAGCCTGTAAAAAAAGAAGAGGTTGATAGAAAAACAGCAGTTTCAAAACCTAAGAGGAAAACAGTAACGAAAACCACAAAGAAAAAAATATCTGTAAAACCTAAAAAAGAGGATAATGTAAAATATGTTGAAAGTATTGATATTGAAGTGAGTTTGATTAAAAGGTTTGCACTACTGCATAATAAAACCAAAACAATAGGTCAGTTAACAACATTGCTTACGGCACTAAAAAAAGCTATACTTCAAAAGAAAATCCGTGCCAATTCCATTTTTGTAAAGGAAATAAAGGAAATGGAAAAACGTCTTCTAAAACTTATTGATACCGTAAAAAAACAAAAGGCAGATGAAGTAAAAATCACTATTGATGATTACCAAAAGTTTAAAGAAATTGGAAACTCCGAAAAGGTTATCAAAGCTGTAACTTACATAATCCGGTATATGGGATTAGTAAATAAACCGAATATTGACACTAAAGCTAAAAATCTTTTAAGCCATATAAATACTGCATTAGACAAAGGTGAAATTGATAAAAATTATATGGAAACCATAAAATTTATAAAGTCAAATTTGTCCAACTTGGACAATAATAAAACATTGCTTGAAATACCGCAGACTGCATTGCAGGGGTTACAGGGTTTGAACGGTTTAAGTGGTTTTGACGGTTTGGGTTCATTATCTTCAATTTTGAGTGATTTGGCAAACCCTGAACCTGAAATGGTATCGGCTCAACAATTAGCAAGAATGGATTTTAATGATATTGAGTTAGAGCCTGAATTTGAAGAAGTATTAGGCAGAATTGCAAAAAGTTGTGCTATTATGATTTCGGGAGAGCCGGGAAGCGGGAAGAGTTCTTTTGCCTTGTTGTTTGCTAAATCGAGAGCAGAACAGGGAAAACGTGTACTTTATATTACAAGCGAAGAGGGTATCAATTCAACAATGAAAGAAAAGATAATTAGATATAAAGCAACATTACCGAATCTTATTATTACTACAAAAATCCCTGATAATAAGAGTTCTTATGATGATATTATTTTTGATTCTGCTCAAACTTTGCAATTAACGCCGGAAGATATTAGAAATAATAAAAATCTTAATGCTGACTTGTGTTTTTATGTATTTCAGGTTACGAAAGGGGGAGTTTTCAGGGGGGCAAAGGATTTTGAACATGAGGTAGATGTTGTTTTAAAGGCTCACAATGGTATTGTCTCGTCAAAAGGCTGTAAGAATCGTTTTGGCGGTAATGGTGAGATAAGGGTGTATTGATGTTAAAAAAACAAGAAAATAATAGTCTTCCTGTGGCAGTTGGATTGAGCCTTTTATCGGTAGCAATTGCTACGGGGGTTATTGTTTATTTTAGAAATAGGAAAGTTAAGGTTTTAGGGGATTATCCTGTCAAAATCACAAGCCCTTTCGGGTATCGTATTCACCCGATTACAGGAGAGCGTAAACTTCATAATGGGATTGATTTATCTGCCCCGATAGGAACGCCTGTGTATTCTCCAATGGCAGGTACGGTTTCGAGTGTTTGGCAGGATAGTGTTAATGGGATTGCTGTGAAGTTGAACCATAATGATAGTATTCATACGGTTTATTGTCATTTGAGTAAGGTATTGGTTGGTGTTGGGCAGAAGATTAGGAAAGGGGAAATAGTTGCTCTAACAGGTAATACGGGAGCAAGTACCGGGCCGCATTTGCATTTTGGGGTGTGGAATGTGGGGAGGGGTGGGTTTGTGGAGCCAAAGGAGATGATATTCTGAAAAAATAATTAGTAATAATTATAAATAAATTAAATAATACAAATTACTAAATAATATTTTTTATATTGCGTATGTTTATAGCATATAGTATGGAAATTGATATTAAAGGAAAAATTAATGAAAAAAAACTAGCATATAGCAATACATTGCTCCCTTTGTATGAGGCTGTTGTAAATTCTATTCATGCTATAGATGAGTATAGCTCAACTAAACCAGGCATAATCGAAATTGATATAGCTCGTTCCAATCAGAAAGAATTAGATTTTGAAAACATTGATAAGTTGCCTGAAATTATAGATTTTGTAATAAAAGATAATGGAATAGGTTTTAATGAACGAAATTTTGAATCTTTTAATTATGCACATTCTACATATAAGAAAGGAGGTAAAGGAATTGGTAGATTTACTTGGTTGAGAGCATTTCATAAAGCTGAAATTGAAAGTTATTATACAGAAGGAGAAAAGTCTTATTTTAGAAAATTTTCTTTTGAACCTACAAAAAAAGGTATTGAAAATTACGATAAAAAAGAAGTTGTACCCATTCAAAAACATTCTACAATCGTCAAATTAATAAACTTGAAAGAAGATTATAGAAAATGGTGCAATTCAAAGACGGAGGATATCGCTTTAAAAATAATAGAACACACTTTTATATATTTCTTAAATAAAGATTGTCCTAGAATAAAAATAAATGATTTTGGTGAAACTGTAATTGTTAACGACTTATTTTCATTGTTTACCAAAGGGCAAGTTGATAACAAAAATGTAACAATACGCAACAATAAATTCAAGCTGAGCATTGTAAAATTATTTAATAATAAAATAGATAATAAAATCCATTATTGTGCAAATAATAGAGAAGTCTTATGTGATAAAATTTCTGTTGATATTCCTGAATTTGATAATTTTTTAACTGACGATGAAGATCGTAATTATTCAATTGCTGTATATGTTGAAGGTGATTTTCTGGATAATAATGTGAATGAAGAGAGAACTAATATTGCTTTTAGTAAAGGAGAGATCGAATACCCGATGAGACCACACAAGAGGAATTAAGAAAGAGTATTACAGAAATTTTATTAACTGAATATTCAGAGCAAATTAATAAATTATCAGAAGTAAGAATACAGAAAGTTAAAGAATTTGTTTCTGTACATCCTAGATATAAGCAGTTATTAAAATATAAACCAGAAAGACTAAAGAGAATTCCATCTACCCTTTCAGAAGAAAAAATGGAAATAGAAGTATTCAAAATTCAACAAGAATTAGAATTAGAAGTAAAAAAAGAAACTAATTATGTATTAAAGTTTATTGATAGTGATGATGATAAAGAAGACTTTGAAGAAAAACAAAAAGAATTATTTACAAAAGTTATTGAAGTTGGCAATTCAAAGCTATCTGAATATGTTATTCATAGAAAGCTAGTTATTGAATTATTTGATAAATTATTAAAGAAGAATGCTACAGAAAAGGCTGTTCATAGCTTAATATTCCCATTAAAAGCTTTATCTGACGAAATTGGCTTTGAAGACCATAATCTGTGGATTTTAGATGAAAAATTATCGTACCACAAATATTTAGCTTCTGATAAATCTTTTCGTCAAATTGAAAAAATTGATTCAGACTCATTAGATAGACCTGATATAATTATTTTTAATAAACCATTTGCTTTTGCTAATGATGAGAAACCCTATGAATCTATTGTACTCATTGAGTTTAAGAGACCAATGAGAGACGATTATTCGGATGTGGAAAATCCTATTTTCCAGATTAATAAATATGCTAGAGAAATTATTTCTGGCGAGGTAAAGGATAAATATGATAGAGAGTTTAATTTTAGAAAAAATACACCAATATATGCTTATATTGTCTGTGATTTAACAAAAAAATTAAAATCATTTGCAGAAGATGCTGGATATAAATCATTACCGAGTGGGGACGGATATTTTTCTTTCAATGATAATTATAATATGTATGTTGAAATTATCAGTTTTGATAAGCTAATTAAAGACTCAAAAGAAAAAAATAGAGTGCTATTTGAGAAGTTAAATTTAGTATAAAGTGTAAAAATTAGACAGTGTCCAAAAAATTGTGTAAATGGAAAACTACAAAGCATCAAGTATCCTTTGTCTTCTCTCATCCTTTTCCTTTTGCTTAAAAGCATGGTACGCTTCAAAATTATTTACATAAAATAAAACTTCATCTTGTGCATTATCAATATGTTCTTTTCTAACATAAATATATCTGTCGATTACCTCATTAGAAACATGTCCTAAACATTTTTGAATATGCTTAACATCTATTCCGACTTCATTTGCAATAGTGGCAAATGAATTACGAGCATAAGCAGTGGATAGCTTGCGGATATTAAGTGATTTTGCAATTTTTTTAAGAGTTTCATTAACATCACCTTTTATATCTGTATAAACTTCTGTGCTACGGTCTTGTTTTGCTGTCTTTAATTTTTTCTCTAGAAAATTTAATAAGAATTCTTCTCCCTCATACTTTTTTATTATATCCCATGCTTCAGGGATAATATATATTGAAAGTTCGTTTTGAGTTTTTAACCTATCAAAATGGAGTCTATTGTTAAATATGTAGTCTTTTTGCAAATACAAAAGATCTTTAATATTTAAGCCTAAAAACATAAAAAGTAGCTTAAAAATATCTATTGCGACTTCTTCCTTATAATTTTGAGGTTCATATTTAAACAGTTTCCCTATTTCTCCTATCTCCAATGGTTCTTTTTTATTTGCAGTTTCTTTCGGAAGTTTAAATCCCTCAAAAGGATAATTATTTTTGGATATTATCTTTAATTCTTTTATTGCATAATTATATACTGTTCTTATATTAGTAAAATTTATACCCATTGTTGCAGTTGAGTGGTTAAGTTTTTCTTGACAATACTTTTTCAAATCTATTAAAAAATCCTTATCAATTAAGTGTATATTAAAAGAAACTGTCCTAGCAATATTTTTATTAATATCTTTTAATCTTTCTTCTTTCAGGTAATTTAATAAAAGAGTGTGAGTCGTTTTAAATGTTGATGCTGTACTTGCTTTAGAGTTTCTTTTTTTACATAAATCCGAATAATCAATCATTAATTTAAGAAAATCGCAATCATTTATTGACTCCTCTTTTGGCTTTTTCTTTTCCTGTAATTTTTCTTTAAAATCTAATATTAATTGTTTTGGAGTATATTCTGCTAAATTTTCTTTTAATCCTCGTTCTGTCAAATAATTGTCAAATTGTTGCTTCATATTGGTTATATTTATATTAGCAACATCTGCATTATATTGTTTACATTGTTTTTTTATTTTTCTTTTAGAAGAATCCCAGTCTGATTCTTTTATTATATATCCAGTCGGAAGATAATTTTTTTTGTAATAGTTACTAACTCTGATTGTTACATGATATTTATTTTCAACTGAAAATCTTTTGTCTAAAATTATACTTGTTACTGCCATTTTCTTATATTTTAATTAAGTAAAAAAACTGAACCAATACTGAACTAATTTTTTACAAATTTATAAAAAAATGAACTAAAACTGAACTAGGCTTTTTGGAACATCTTGGAATATAATGGAGTAAAAAATGGTAACCAATTAAGATGTTACCATAGCTAAAGACAATAAAATCAACTTATTACAAAGAAAAAAGCCCGATATAATCGGGCTTTTTTCTCGTGGTCCCTCTAGGGCTTGAACCTAGGACCCCCTGATTATGAGTCAGGTGCTCTAACCAACTGAGCTAAGGGACCTCTGTTTTTTTGTTAAACAGGATTGCAAATTTAGATATTTTATTTTAAAATTCAAATAAATATATTATTTTTTATAATTTAGATAAAAAATAATTTTTAATAAGCTTAATTACAAATACTTAGAAAAAAAACAATTGCTTTTTTAATTTAATAATTTTAATACAACGGTGAATAAATTATAATCGTAATAAAATATTATTTTGTCGTAGTATACTTTTCTTTAACAAGATATGTTATCAGAATAATATTTTATATTTGCATTCGGAATGCGGAGGATAACAAAAAAAATATTTTGTAAATTTTTTAGTATTGTACTTATTGCATCAATAATTGCAATAATGCCTTCATGTCGTTCAACAAAGCATGTTCCCGAAGGAGAATATTTACTTAAAAAAGTTAAATTTGACACCGATAATAAAGATCTGGATAAAGATAACCTAAATTCTACCCTGAAACAGAAGCCCAACCGTAAAACATTGTTTTTTATAAAATTTCATTTGGGTGTTTATAATGTTTTTAAAACTGAAAAAAATAAGAATTTTCTGCAAAGATTTTCAAACAGGATTGCAGAAGTAGTTGGGGAACCTCCTGTTATATATGATAAGGATGAAACTGAACGAAGCATAATAAATATGAATGCTTATCTTCAGTCGCAATCGTATTATGAAGCTAATGTAGAATATAAAACCAAAGTAAAAAAGCTGAATAAAAAGAAAATTGTTCTTACCTATATGATAAATTCGGGGGAACCGTATATAATCAATAAATTTGATTATGACATTTCCGATCCAAAAATTATGGAACTAGTAATGCTTGATACTGTAAATTCATTGGTAAAAACAAAAGATAAATTAAATACAGAGATATTACAATCGGAAAGAGATCGTCTGGTAAGAATGTTAAAATCAAACGGGTATTATTATTTTTCAATAAATAACATACACTATTATGCCGATTCAACAAAGAATAAATATGAAGCTGAATTAACACTGGCGATACGCAAATCATTTCAGGAAGAAAATATTAATAGTGATGAAAGTTTTGTACCACAGACAATAAGGAATATTTATATTTATCCGGATTATAATTCACAATTGTATCTTTCTGACGAAGAAGCTTATAAAGAACATTTAGACACGCTTTTCATTGATGGTTACAAAATTATATATTATGATGGGCTAAAAATAAAACCTACTACATTGTTACAATCCTGCTTTGTTAGTGTAGGTGATTGGTATAGTATACAAAATATAGAAAAAACACATAGCCATTTTTCCAGTTTAAAACAATTCAGATTAATAAATATCAGATTAAATGCTCCTGAAGATGTTGTTCTTGAAACTCAGAAAGAACGGTTTTTAGATATGCATATTTATCTTACTCCATTAAAAAGACGTTCTTATTCGGTGGAACTTGAAGGAAGTAATACATCAGGAAACATAGGTATGGCAGGAGTTATAACCTATAATAACCGTAACCTTTTACGTGGGGCACAAAATTTATCAATAAGAGGATTATTGTCTTTTCAATCACTTACGTCAGTTATTGATGATAACAAGGTTAGTTTCTTCAATACATTGGAATATGGAGGTGAAATAAAACTCAATATCCCCAGGCTTATGATCCCGTTTTTTGAAAATTATGAATTTGTTAAAAATCATAATCCGCATACCCGTATAAGTACATCTTTTAATTTCCAGCAGCGTCCGGAATATTCACGTTCAATCACAAATGCTGCTTTCGGATATGTATGGAAGGGAGGAAAAAATAATTATATAACTCATTCTGTAAATCCGATAGATTTATATGTAGTAAAAATACTCAAATTTGATCCTGATTTTCTGGCGGAAATATCAAATTCATTTTTAAAATTTTCTTATGAAGATCAGCTTCTTACTGTAATAAGTTATAATCTTCTTTTTAATAATCAAAACATTAATAAATCGCAAAACTTTTCAATGTTATGGTTCAATGTTGAAACAAGCGGAAATATTCCTGCAGCAATATATAAATTGGCAGACAGGCCTAAAGTTAATGATTCGTATAGGTTTTTGGGTATTGAGTTTTCCCAGTTTGTTAAGACCGATCTTGATTATCGTTTTTACCAGATTTTTAATGAAAAACACCGTATGGTTTACAGGGCTTATTTTGGAATAGGAATTCCTTATGGAAATTCTACCAAAGGGCTACCGTTCATCAAAAAATATTTTATCGGAGGTGCAAATGATTTAAGAGCCTGGCGTGTAAGAACTTTAGGTCCAGGATCGTATGAAACATCTTCAACTATTGAACAAAATGGTGACATGAAGTTAGTGTTAAATATGGAATACCGTTTTAAAATGATTTCGTTTCTTAACGGAGCGTTATTTTTAGACGCCGGTAATATATGGAGTATTAACAAAAAAAATGATGAACGGCAAGGTGCTTTATTTGAATGGAACAGATTTTATAAAGAAATAGCACTAGGTACGGGGTTTGGACTTAGATTGGATTTTTCATTCTTCCTTATCCGTCTGGATTTTGGAGTTCCGTTATATGATCCTCAAAATCCTGAAGGAAAAAGATGGATCGGTTCATTCAGAAATTTTCAAATTAAGGATTTAACATTAAATTTCGGTATAAATTATCCATTCTAGTTAATTTTTAAAACTTCCTTGGTCTTATAAAATAAAAAAGAATATTTTTTCATGATATTTTTTTGTTTTAGTATAAGATTATCTTTATTTTCAAACAAAAATCAACTATGAAAAGACTGGTTATTTTTTCCGGTGCAGGCATAAGTAAAGAAAGTGGTATTCCTACATTCAGAGATATTGACGGATTGTGGAATAAGTATGACTTTACGGAACTGGCAACTTTCAATGCATGGAAAAAAAATCCTGAATTAGTTTTAGACTTTTATAATTTTAGAAGGAGAAATGTACTGGAAAGCAATCCAAATAAAGCTCATAGTTTGATAAAAGAATTTGAAAATTATTATGAAGTTAAAATAATCACCCAAAATGTAGATGATCTTCATGAACGTGCCGGCTCCAAAGATATTTTACATTTACATGGTGAAATAAGGAAGGCACGCAGTACTGCCGATGATTCATATATTACGGATATTAAAGGCATTGAACTCAATATTGGAGATATGTGTCCCAAAGGATCACAATTACGACCTCATATAGTTTGGTTCGGAGAAAGTGTTCCAAATCTTCCCAAAGCTATAGAAATTGCTAAAACTGCTGATATTTTCATTGTTATTGGAACCGGTCTGCAAGTTTATCCGGCGGCAAATCTTATAAATTATGTTCCGTCAAAAGCAAAAAAATACATAATCGATCCGTCTCAAAATATCAATATTAATGATGATTTTATTTATATACTTGACACTGCAACTAACGGAATGAACCAGATATATAATGAATTAATCCGGTAACGGGAATTGCAATGTTTTATAATTTTTTGGCTTAATTATTGTGTTTATTATAGAGGTTTAATTATATTTACAACAATTTTAAAGGAATAGAAAAATGAAAAAAATAATCGCATTAACATTATTAGTGTTTTCTTTTGTAATTATTTACGGGCAGGAAGTACCTCAGGTACAAATAAAAGATATCAATGGAAAAAATGTTAACACAAAATCTATTGTAGAAAATAACGGAAAGCCTGTTTTAGTTTGTTTTTTTGCTACGTGGTGTAAACCATGTATTGTAGAATTAACAGCTTATAATGATTTATATCCTGACTGGGAAGAAGAAACAGGAGTGAAAATAATTGCAATATCAACAGACAATGCACGTAGTACTAACAGGGTCGCTCCATTTGTAAATTCCAGAGGATGGGAATTTGATGTATACCTCGACGCAAACGGTGATTTTAAACGGGCAATGAATGTTGTGAATGAACCGCACACCTTTTTAATTGACGGAAACGGAAAAGTTGTATGGCAACATACTTCATATCTGGCAGGAGATGAGAAAAAGGTTTATGAAATGATAAAAAAGACTGCAGAAGGCAAACCATTGAAATAAAATAATACGCATGAAAAAAAAATACTTTTTTTTAATTCTATGTTTTTTTAACATAGGATTTTTTTCAGTATTCGCTCAGGAAAAAGATTTCGGACATATTTCAGGAAATTTCCAAACAGATGCCCAATATTACATTGAAGATTCCAAAATAGGAGCAGCTGCGGTTGATGAACAGTTTCTCATAAATTCATATGCTAATTTTGTTTATTCTTTAGGAAAATTTTCTGCAGGATTCAGGTTTGAAGGTTATATGAATTCTTTATTAGGTTATCCTAATATGGGAGGAATAAACAATGGAGTTGGGATTCCATACAGGTGGGCAGCATTTAATAATGAAAATCTGGAAATAACAGTAGGTAATTTTTATGAGCAATTCGGAAATGGCCTGATTCTCAGAGCTTATGAAGAAAAAATGCTTGGCGTTGACAATGCTTTTGACGGATTAAGAGTTAAGTTAAATCCGTATAAAGGTATTTATCTTAAAGGACTTGTAGGAAAACAACGTTATTATTGGGACGATGGTGATGGTATTGTAAGAGGTTTTGACGGAGAAATCCAGATTAATGATCTTATTACATCCTTTAGTGAAAGTGATTTTCGCATTTCGTTAGGGGGTAGCTTTGTAAGTAAATATCAAAAAGAAGAAAATCCGGTATACAATCTTCCCAATAATGTTGGAGCAGGAGCAGGAAGACTTGATTTAAGCTATAAAGGTTTTAATATCGTATCTGAATATGCCTATAAGATTAATGATCCTTCAGCTGATAATAAATATATTTACAAACCTGGTCAAGCATTGTTAATTAATACTTCATATTCTAAAAAAGGTTTGGGAATAATATTAGGAACCAAGTGGGTTGATAATATGTCATTCAGGTCAGACAGAAATGCCAGCCTGACGGATTTAAATATTAATCTATTACCTGAAATATCAAAAAATCATACTTATTCTCTTGCCGCATTTTATCCTTATGCCAGCCAAACTAATGGAGAATGGGGAGCAAAAGCAGAAGTGATGTATCGTTTTGCAAGAAATACATTTTTAGGTGGTAAGTACGGAACAACCGTTTCAGTAAATTATTCCAGAATTCATGATATTAAACGAACCTCTGTAAATGATACGACACCTCTTTGGGCTTCAGGAACAATGGGATATGAAAGTTCGTTCTTTTCAATAGGAAAAGAATTATATTTTCAGGATATAAATGTGGAAATATCAAAAAAATGGTCTCCAAAATTATATACCATAGTTTCTTATGTTAATATATTTTATAATTATAATATACTGAGAGGGGCATCCGGATATGAAGATATAAAAGCACATATAGGAATTATTGATGCCACTTATAAGTTTACGGACAATATTGCTTTACGTGGGGAACTTCAGGCAATGTTCACAAAACAAGATGAAGGCGATTGGGGATTATTGTTATTGGAATTATCTATCCCGAGTTGGTTTTTTGTTGTAATGGATAACTGGAACTATGGTAATCCTGATACAGATAATCGTCCCCATTATTTGACAGCCGGATTTGGATTTGTAAAGGGTGGAAACAGAATACAGCTGACATATGGGAAACAAAGAGCCGGAGTAATGTGTGTAGGAGGAGTATGCAGAACAGTCCCCGCATCTAACGGGTTTGCCCTATCGATATCAAGTACTTTCTAAAATTAAGAAAATGAAAACGAAATACATTGCAATAATAATAGGTCTTCTGATTTTTTTTCAGTCTTGTGATAAAATTGATAATCCTATTAAGGATAACGTTTTAGTTTGGAATAATAGAAAAATTGTCATATATGATTTTACCGGACATAAATGTGGAAATTGTCCTGAAGCCCATACTACGATAAAAAATTTAATTAATATATACGGTGAAGCAATTGTTCCTATAGGTATTCACTGTACTTATTTTGCTGTACCAAATGATTCTTCATCAAATGAATATACTTATGATTTCAGAACTGACATTGGTGATTATCTGGGTGGTCGTAATGACGGCATGGGATTTTACGGCGAAATATACTTACCTTGCGGACTTGTAAATAATTTATCTGTCGAAAATATAAGTGTTAAAGAAACATGGGCAACGCAAGCAGCAAAGTATATTTCAACTTATCCTGAGTTTCTTATTGAACTACAAAGTGAAGTTGAAGCAGATAAAATTTCATGTACTGTAAATACTGTAACAAATATAGAAAATAATCGCAAACTCAGTCTGGTTGCTTTTCTTCTGGAAGATAAGATAACACAATGGCAGACAGATTACAGTGCAGAAACAAGAGATATTGAAAATTATGAACATAATCATGTTTTAAGAGCAGGTTTTAATGGTGCCTTTGGAGAAGAAATTAAATCCGATAACAATATTTCTACTATTGGAAGTGAAATTAAAAAATCATATACATTAGATTTATCAACAAAATGGGATATTGCAAATTGTTCGGTTGTTACATTTGTCTATGATACAGATACAAAAGAAATATTGCAAGCCGAAGTTGTACATTTTAATGAATAAAATGAAAAAATATTTTATTTTAAACTTTTTTATTTTTATTTATATCATTGGATTCTCCCAATCGTTTCACGGTGGACTTAATTTAGGAGCTACTATATCTCAAGTAGACGGTGATAGCCATAGTGGTTTTCACAAAGTTTTTCCATCCGGAGGGGTATATGTAAGAACTGAATTCTTAAATTCCGATTGGGGTATATCAATGTCTATTTTGTACAAAAATAAAGGTAGTCGTTCTTTCAAAAAAAATGAATACGGAGATGTTATAGATAATTATGCAATAAAATTGCATTATATTGAAGTTCCGTTTTTATTTACTTATCTTATAAAAAAAATTGGTATACCAGGATTATTTGAATATAAGTTTAAGCGGGATTTGTATATTGAACTTGGTCCGTCTTTTGGCTATTTAATAAAAGGAACAGAATATTTTGATAATTTAGACTATAGGACAATAGATTTTAAGAGATATGAAATTGCTTTACATGCCGGATTAACATATGGTCTTAACGACCATTGGTTTTTAAACTTCAGGTATTCATACACTTTTCCTTTTTTACCAATAGCACCTCACCCCGGAGGGCAGGTTTATTGGTTAAATAGAGGAATGTACAACAATAACATGAATTTCTCCTTAATTTATGAGTTTTAACCATTTATAATGTATGAATTTTTCCTGTTAAAGGGGGATTTAATATTTTTCTGATAGGCTTTTACTGATATTCCATAAATCTAGAATCAAAATATTTATGGCTATTCAAAGAGAAGTAAAATTTATTTTATTTGGCATATTAACCTATATAAATAAAAAAAGTCTCCATGGTTATGTAACCAGGAGACTTAAAA
>JAISPG010000017.1 GCA_031275085.1 Bacteroidales bacterium
AGGCCAAATGATTATCTATACGCCCTTAAAGCCGATACTTTTAATACATTCCTTTATGCAGGCGGCATGTTTACCCGCATGGGTAACCTTAGATCAAGGGGTATTGCCATGTGGGACGGCTTTAAGTGGAACAGTATGCATTATGAGTATGGAAGCACTGTGGGTCAAAAAGCAATTGCAATTTACCGTGGAGATGTATATACGGGAAGTAATTTTACATATGATGAAGCTACAGATACGTATAATTATTTTATAGCCCGCTGGAATGGAGAAAGCTGGGACAGTATAGGCGGTAATTTTGATGATACCATGGGAGCAATAGAAGTATTTCAAAATGAGATCTATATAGGTGGCGGTTTTCGAACATATAATGGCGGTCAGCGCAATAAGGGACTGGTAAAACTAACTATGCCTGATAATGGTTGTAATTATATAAAACCACGCATTAATACTTTTGCAGATACGGTTTATTTAGGAAGCGGGGCTTCGACAAGCTCAGCCACTGCGGAAATGCACTTTTTCAATAATAATCCATACGTAGATACATGGACATGGGATTTTGGAGATGGAGGAACTGCAGATATTAAAGATCCGGTACATACTTATACAGATTCCGGCACTTATGTAGTAAAAATTACCGTAACACACGAAGGATGCAGCAAATCATACGAAAAAACAATAAGAATAGAAGCTGATACAACATCTTCGGTAGCAAGCTACGCAAATATTGATTTTCAGATATTTCCAAACCCCAGCAGTGGGAATTTTACTGTAAAAATGGATACACACCGGTCGTTGAGCATTTCGGTCAGTGAGCCTCGGTTACTGAGCGCAGTCGAAGTAAGCCGAACTGCCGAAACAACACTCAACAGTACCATAGAACTACGCATACACGGAACCAACGGACATTTAACGGACATAATACCCGTAACCTCAGACGAAACTATAATTAATACACAGAACTGGAAACCCGGAACTTATATATGTAACTTATTTATAGATGGAAAATTGATAAGAACTGAAAAATTGATATTGAAGTAGCAACTAGCACTTAGTTCCTAGTGCCTAGTGCTTTTGATGGTCTACCTTCTTACGCGCCAGCCGCTAGGAACTCAATACCAGGAACTAAGTACTCGGCACTAACAATTTACCCGAAAAATTAACGTTTAATTGTTAAAAAACTTTTCGAACAAACTAATAGAATAACTTATTTATTAAGAAATTTGCAGAAAAACTTTATGAAAAGAATATCCGGAATATTGTTGCTTTGTATTTTTCTAAGTCTTCTTTCATTACGAATGAGAACAACTAATGAATACAGCATAGTAAATATGGCTCTTGTAGATGGTCCTGTTGCACCGCCATTCCTTAAAGCCGATTCATTATGGGTAGATTCCGTATTCAATACACTTACTCCTGACGAACGTATCACACAGCTATTAATGTATCCTGCATATTCAAATAAAGATTCAAAACATGAAGAGCAAATAAAAAACCTGATAAAAGACTATAAAATAGGCGGGCTTATTTTTATGCAGGGAGGACCTGAACGGCAAGCCAGGTTATTAAATGAATATCAGAATATAAGCAAAGTACCTTTATTGATTTCGATGGATGCAGAATGGTCTTTAAGTATGCGTCTCGACAGTACTGTAATGTATCCAAGGCAAATGATGCTCGGAGCGATTCAGGATAATGGCTTGATCTATGAAATGGGTGCCGAATTTGCCAGACAGTTAAAAAGAGTTGGTGTACATATAAGTTTCTCTCCTGATGTAGATGTAAACAATAACCCTTTAAACCCTGTTATAAACGACAGATCTTTCGGTGAAGACAAATATAATGTCTCTTTAAAGGCGTACAGCTACATGAAAGGACTGCAGGATAACGGCATATTGGCTACTGCAAAACATTTTCCGGGTCATGGAGATACCGGTGTAGACTCACATAAGTCTTTGCCGCAGATAAATCATGACAGGAACCGTCTTGATTCAATAGAACTATATCCGTTTAAATATCTTATCGAAAAAGGTATAGGCTCAGTTATGGTTTCACATTTATTTGTCCCGGCAATAGACTCAACCCATAATATTCCCGCAACTCTATCCGAAAAAGCCATAACAGAATTATTGATAAATGAACTCAATTTTAAAGGCCTTGTAATTACCGATGCTATGAATATGGGAGGAATTACAAATTATTATAAACCTGGTAAAGCTGACCTGATGGCATTATTAGCAGGAAATGATATTATTCTTTTCCCAAACGATATAAAACTGGTATTAAGTGAAATAAAAAAAGCAATTGAAGAAAATTTAATAACTCAGGAAGAAATAGACAGAAGATGTAAAAAAGTTTTAATGAT
The DNA here is from genome assembly GCA_031275085.1 of Bacteroidales bacterium. Lineage (GTDB taxonomy): Bacteria > Bacteroidota > Bacteroidia > Bacteroidales > ML635J-15 > Bact-19. The sequence goes on from JAISPG010000017.1 coordinate 2,366, forward strand.
AAAATACTGGGCGGGTCTGGATAATCCCGAACCTGTAGATACAGAGAATTTATATACGGACCTTAATGACACAAAAGCAAAATACATGCGGCAAAGGTTGGTAGAAAATGCTTTAACTCTTGTAAAGAACAACGATTCAATAATTCCTTTAAAAAAGCTTGATTCAATAAGAATTGCCACTATATCCTTCGGAAACGATAATCTGACAGAATTTCAAAAACGAATAAACTATTATGCAGAAACCGATAACTATATATATAATTCTGCAATTAATGTATATGGGAAAAAAGAACTAATCAATAAACTAAAAGATTATGATATTGTTATTGCCAGTATACATAAAACAAACAGGCTTGCAGCCAAAAAATTCGGTATAAGTGATAATACTGTAAGTTTCATCGACGAGTTAGCTTCCGAAACAAAAGTGATCCTTGATATTTTTGCAAATCCCTATAGCCTCAAATATTTCAAAAATTCCGGTAAAATGGAGGCTGTAGTTGTTTCCTATAACGATTGGGATATTACAAATGATTTTTCAGCTCAGCTTATTTTCGGAGGAATACCGGCAAAAGGAAGACTTCCGGTTACTCCGACAGAAGAATTTCCGGCCGGCTCGGGATTTGATACCCGTAAAATCAGGTTAAAATATTCCGGAATTCCTGAAGAAGCCGGTGTCGATTCCAGGTTTTTATATAAAGTAGATTCAATATTCAATTCAGGTTTATATGCAGGAGCATACCCGGGAGGACAAATTGTTGCAGCAAGGAATGAAATAGTATTCTATCAGAAATCATTCGGAAATCATACTACAAAAGACAGTAAAAAAGTAGAGGATTTTGATATTTACGATCTGGCTTCCGTAACTAAAGTTATAGGAACAAACCTGGCATTAATGAAACTTTTCGATCAAAATGTTTACAATTTAGATGATAAAATATCTGATTATTTACCATTATTAGCAAATTCAAATAAAAAAAGTATTAACTTTAAAGATGTTTTAACTCATAGAGCAGGCTTAAAATCATGGATCCCATTTTACAGCGAAACAATTAAAACGCAGGAAAAACGAGACGAATACTATCGCACAGAATATTCGGATATATTTTCTGTACAAGTTGCAGACTCTATGTTTCTAACAAAATTCTACGAAAAAATTATCTATGATGAACTGGTAAAATCAGCAATGAACAATTACGGCTCCTATATATATTCCGACCTTGGCTTTTATCTTATGAGACTTTTCATTGAAAAAGAAACAAATGAGAATATCGATAACTATCTCTATGAAAAATTTTATTCCCCATTAGGAGCCTGGTCAACATGCTACTTGCCATTAAATAAATTCAATAAAAATTCTATTGTTCCTACCGAAATCGACAGTATATACCGGATACAACTGCTACATGGTTATGTACATGATCAGGGGGCTGCAATGCTGGGTGGAATTTCCGGGCATGCCGGATTATTTTCAAATGCTAACGACATTGCAAAAATAATGCAAATGATTCTTAATAAAGGCCAATATGGCGGTGAAAGATTTATTTCCGAAGGAACGATAGAATTGTTTACAAAATACCAGTTTCTACCAACAAACAACAGGCGTGGTATATGCTGGGATAAAAAACATCCTACTGACTGTAACAAAGGAATAGGAAGCAAAAGTTCATCTGATCTGGCATATGGGCATAGCGGATATACAGGAACTATGGTCTGGGCTGATCCTCAATATAACTTCCTGTATGTTTTTAATTCAAACAGAGTTTTTCCGAATTCTGAAAACTGGAAAATAATAAAAATGAATATAAGAACCGAAATTGAAGAAGTTCTATACGAAGCATTTCAAAGTTTTGATCGCGGAAACCATTTATTAAATTAAAATCTTATGAATCTTAAACAACTTATTATAGTACTGGTAGCCGGAATATTTTTCTCACAAGCCTCTTATTCGCAATATCTTGAAAATGATCCAAAACCGTCACAAAGAATATTTTACGGAGGTAATTTCGGAATGTCGTTCGGATCTGTCAATTACATAGAAGTAAGTCCGCTTGTTGGCTACAGGATAACAGACCGGTTGTCGGCAGGTATAGGTTTAAGTTATACTTATGTAGGCTCAAAACAATACGACTATAACGGACATTGTTATGGAGGTTCCGCATTTGCGAGTTTTTCAGTTATAAAGAATTTTGCAAACATAATCCCTTTAAATATTAATGCAGGTCTTCTTATATATGGAGAAAATATTCTGCTGAATGTTGCAAATTATTACCATAGCTCTGATATCAAATGGGTGAACACTCCATTACTGGGAGGAGCAATACAAATCCCCGTAAGTCACAGGTCTTATTTAATGCTAATGGTACTATATAATTTTAATGAAACTATATATTCACAATATTCAAATCCTGTTATAAAAATAAGTTTTAATTTTTAAATTATTCTTTGATTCCTAATTCCCTATGGATCAGAATCGTATCCACTTCAGGATAATTTTCTTTTAAATATTTCAGGAAATTTTCGGCACAGTAAACACTGCGATGTTGTCCTCCCGTACATCCAAAACTTACACAAAGATTATTAAAACCACGTTCTATGTAATTATCTATTGTTGGTTTTACAAGTGCAATAACTTTATTTACAAACTCATCGATATCTGTTCCGGATTTAAAAAATTCAATAACTTCCGTATCTCTGCCGGTCTTCGTTTTGTATTCGGGATATCTGCCCGGATTTAAAATACCACGGCAATCAAATACAAATCCTCCCCCATTTCCGGAACTATCCTCAGGATAACCCTTTTTAAAGCTGAAACTGGCAATTCTAACCGTAAATTTATCATTTTTTTCTGTTTCAAATCTCGTTATTGACGAAACAGCTTCCATAACATTTGAAAATTCTTTATATTTAGATAATATTGGCTTATCCGACAAAAGATTTCTCAGATTCTGCAATCCAAAAGGTATACTTTCCAGAAAATGCGTACGTTTCTCGATTAATCCACGAAATCCGTATGCTCCCAATGTTTGCAGAACTCTTATATATACATAAAAATAAAACTGTTCAGTGAATTCTTCTTCATTAATATTTATATACTTTTTTACTTCCTCAATATAATATCCGAATAATTCCGTTTTTATTTCTTCCGGTATCCTGGCTTTTGCCTGATACAATAAAGATGCCATATCATATTGGATCGCCCCTCTCCTGCCCCCCTGATAATCAATAAAATAAGGCATATCATTTTTTATCATTATATTACGTGCCTGAAAATCACGGAACATAAAATATTTTTCCCCATGCTCAGACAAAAAAACTGCAAAATCCTCAAAATCATCCTGCAACTTTTTTTCATCGTAACTGATTCCGTTAAGGTTTACAAAATAATACCTGAAATAATTAAGATCAAATAAAATTGATTGTTTGTCAAATTCCGATATCAAATATGATCTTGAAAAATCTATTAATTGAGCAGACTCTATCTGCATTTTAACCAGAGAGCTTATGACTTTCTTATATAAATCCCGCAAATATTCTGTAAAAACACCATTAGTTCCGTATTCCTTCTCAACAATACCAAGTAATGACTCATCACCAAGATCTTCCAGAAAATAGCATTTTTTATCATTACTTACATAATATATTTCAGGCACATTTAAACCTAATGACAGGAATATTCCGGTGAAATATAAGAATGTTTCCGTTTCTTCAATGTTATCACTATAAACAGCAACAACACTTCCGGTACTGTTAAATATCCTGAAATATTTACGATTAGAACCTGCCTGTGTTATTGATCTGAACTCTGTAATTTTTTCCGGAAAATTCTTATTGTATTCTTCCAGCAATATATTTTGAACTGACATATATTTTTATTAATTTTCATTATATATTTCCCGGAATAAAAGTATATCTAAAAAACAGGCAATCAAAACCATTTAAGAATGTTTTTTAACCTTTGAATGTTAGGAATTCCTGAAACAAACTAAAAAGTTATTTAATTGAAGTAATTAAAATCAAGCTAAATACTAAAATTAAATACTAAAAAACTGCATATTAGGTTATAATTTAATAATTCAGTATTTTTGTAAAAAATTTGACACATCAAATGAAACACACTATAATAACAATCTTAATTCTTATAAGTTTTTCGGTTTCATCATGGGGAGCATATTTGCTTATTCCGATGGATAATGCCCAGAAGAATCATCTAAAGGCATATGGTCTTACTTACTGGACACTTGAAAAAAATATCGAAGCATGGTGGTTGTTAAATTACCGCGGAGGCAGCTTTTTACTTTATTTTCATAAAGATATAGAAAAAGAATGCATTCTGAGAGGAATTTCTTATGAAGTAATAGCTGACGGCCAGAAAAATTCAATTTTTAATGAAATTTCATCTCCATCAGTAAATATGGATGCAGTAAAACTTGAAAAGGCACCTAAAATAGCAGTATACACACCTCCTTACAGTCAACCGTGGGATGACGCTGTTACCCTGGCATTAACATATGCAGAAATCCCATATGATAAAATCTATGATCGTGAAATAATAAACGGAGAACTGATAAATTATGACTGGCTTCATCTTCACCACGAAGATTTTACCGGGCAATACGGAAAATTTTATGGAGCATACGGTCGTATGAAATGGTATATAGAGCGTCAGTTACAAAGCGAACAAGATGCCCTGTCGATGGGTTTTAACAAAGTATCACAATTAAAACTTGCAGTAGCAAAAGATATTAAATCTTATGTTGCAGAAGGTGGTTTTTTATTCGCCATGTGTTCGGCAACCGATTCATTTGATATTGCACTTGCAGCAGAAGGCGTAGATATTTGTGAAAGCATGTTCGACGGCGATCCTGCCGACCCCGATGCACAATCTAAACTTGATTTTTCCAGAACTTTTGCTTTTACTGATTTTACATTGGTAAAAAATCCTCTGGAATATGAATTTTCAAATATTGATGTCACAAACGACAGAAAAGTAACCGATAAAGAGGATTTTTTTACTCTATTTGAATTTTCGGCAAAATGGGATCCTATTCCAACTATGTTATGCCAGAACCATGCAAATATGATCCATGGATTTATGGGACAAACAACTGCTTTTCACGCCGGTCTTGTAAAACCCCATGTTTTAATAATGGGAGAAAATAAATCGCTTGGAGAAGTAAAATACATTCACTCGGAATTCGGAAAAGGAATGTGGACATTTTATGGTGGTCACGACCCTGAAGATTACAGGCATTATGTAGGTGATGAACATACAGATCTTTCTTTATATCCAAATTCTCCCGGTTACAGGCTTATACTAAACAACGTTTTGTTCCCTGCTGCCAAAAAGAAAAAATTAAAAACATAAATTTTAATTTTTTTATAAAAACAAATCAATCTTTTCACGGTTATAAAATAGTAAATTACAGGTTGTTCCTAAACAATTTATTATAACATAATTGAAATTGAAATATATACAACTTATAAAAAACTATAAACAACAAAAAGAAATCCTGCCGAAGATAATTTCTGCTATCTTCCTGATATCCTTTTTATGTTTATTTTCATTAAAATCCTCATCTCAGGATAATTACGAAATAAGAAAAATTAAAATCAAAGGAAATAAAACTTTTAGTAAATCTGAAATCCTGGATGTCATAAACATAAAAGAAACAAATTTTGTACAACGTAAAATACAGAAAAAAGACCCTTCTCTGTATGACCATGAATATATTAAAAATGATATATTAAGAATAATACAATATTATCAGAGCGAAGGATTTTTAAAAGCACATACCCAAATTGACTCTGTGAAAATAATAAATGAAAAGAAAAAAAGAGTTGATTTATATATATCAATAAAAGAAGACATCCCCATAAAAGTTGACAGTATCAGTATAAGTTTCGTTGAACCTTATCCAAAAGTAAATATCGACTCTCTGACAATGCGGACTCCCCGTAATCTAAGATTAAAACATGGAAGACGTTTTAGCGATAAAACCTTATATGACGATATTCAAAGGATAAATACACGTTTGGTAAATTTAGGATATGTATACACTAATACACAATTTGACCTGGATCTCAAACTTGAAAAAAATACAACAGATATATTCTATAAAATAAATGCAGGTCCAATTTGTAAATATGGAGAAACAACAATTTCAGGAAATAAATATATAAAAGAAAAAATAATAAGAAAACAGTTAAAATATATCGAAGGTAAACAATTTAACCAGGACAGGCTTGAAGACACGAGAAAACTTTTATATAATCTCCAGCTTTTCAGAATTGTATCAATAGCTCCGCAAAAGGATATAAAAACAATGAGAAATCCTATTCCTATAGAAATACGTATAGAAGAAATGCCACGCTGGATGTCCAAATTCGGTATAGGTTGGGGTACCGAAGATAAGTTCAGAGCTTTTGCAGATATCACTTACAGAGGCATATTAGGAGGTTCAAGCAGACTAAACTTATATGCAAAACATTCTGCACTGACTCCTTATTATGTAAGTTTATCATGGATACAGCCTCAATTTTTAATAAGAAAACTGTCTCTCACCATTAATCCTTATATTAAGCGGGAAAATGAACCGGGATACAACACTCAAACAATAGGACTTAATGTTCCGTTCGGATATACTATAAATGGAATGGCTATGGCTTCAATATCTTACTATCTCGAGAAAGTAACACAACATATAGAAAGTGATGATGCAGAAGTTCCAAATTCGGAAGATGATAAATTTTTATATAATAAATCCGGTATTACCGGAGTATATACCTACAATAATTCAACACCTGTTTATTACGCTTACAAAGGTTGGAACATTGCTGCAGGATGGAAAATAAACGGTTATATTTTCGGAATGGACTTTAATTATACCCGTTTATGGTTTGATGTCCGAAAATATCAAAAAATAAACGGATTTGTGATTTCAGGAAGACTTATGTGGGGGGGTATTTATTCTTCGGATGAAAATGGCTTTATCCCTGTTGAAGACAGATTTTATTCTGGTGGCAGCAATTCCAACAGAGGATGGGCACGTGCCGGACTAGGCCCAAAACGGGAAAGCGGCACTCCGCTTGGAGGTAAAAGTATAATTGAAATGAATTTAGAAGTCCGGCATAAATTATTCTGGAAAATAGATCTGGCTGCATTTGTTGATGCCGGAAATGTCTGGACACCCGCTTACTATTACAGGTTCAACGAACTTGCATATGCTGCAGGAGGAGGACTTAGAATAGATACACCTATAGGACCCGTAAGAATTGATGTAGGTGTACCATTAAGGAACGAAAAAAAATCAATACAATTTTTTCTCAGTATAGGACAAGCTTTTTAAAATGAAAATATTAAAAAAAATATTAAAAATCATTGGTTGGTTCATTCTGGGAGTCATACTTTTAGTTGTTCTGATACTTACATTAATACAAACTCCTGTAGTAAAAAAACAAATTGTACGTATAGCCGAAAATCAAATCAATAATTTTTTATATGCAGAACTATCAATTGGAGAATTAACCGGAAATTTCTTTACTCATCTCGAATTAAAAAATCTACTTTTAACTTCTGAAAAAAAAGATACGATAGCTTATATACCGGAAATAAAATTAAAGTATGAACTATTACCGTTGCTATCAGGAAAAATAGCTGTTAAAGAAGCTACAATAGAAAATCCATATGTTTTTCTTGAACAACTAAACGATTCTAGTTGGAATTTTGCTCATATAGCCAAACCGTCAGAAAGTACTGATACCACATCGTCAGAACTTAATATGCTTGTAGAAGTAGATCGTTTTAATTTAAATAACGGCACTCTCTTGATAAACGCATTTGATTCTATAATTCCAAAAGAAATAAAACAGTTAAATATTAATTTATCAGGTCATTACTCCACAAATGACCTGAAAGCAAATCTTGAAAATCTTAGCCTAATTACATCCCAACCCGACTTTGAAATTCAAAAATTAAATCTATATGCAACCGCAACAGATGAATCAGTAAATCTGAATAGTTTATTACTAAAAACCCGCTCTAATTCCATAATTGCAAAAGGAGAATACTACTTCGATAAAAATAAAAAGTCATATATAGAATTAGAAACAGATCCGGTTATTATTGAAGAATTTGATATATTCCTGCCGCCTGATTTCAAACTGCAACCAAAACCAGTAATCGCTCTGAAAGCAAATATGGAAGCAGAAAAATTAACAGTCGACCTAAAGTTATCAGACAATGACCAGGGAGTTGAGTTACAGCTTCTCTCCCATCACCTGATTGAATATTTCACTGATACTGTTTCTGTTCCCGTCACATACGATATTGATCTTGATATAGAAAAAATAGATCTAAGATACTGGCTTAATGACCAAAACCTAAAGTATATTGTAGATGGTAAACTAATTGCCAAAGGAGAAGGTTTGGATCCTTCCACTATGAACTCAAAGGTCAACGGTAAATTTGAAGATATTTTAGTTCTCGATCACCCTGTTTCATATCTTAACTTATTATTAGATTATAATGCAGGGAATGTAAAAGGCAACATAAACGGTTCAGGTGCATTCGGATATATAAACATCAATCCCGATCTGCGGCAATTACTCAGCGATAATCCATACTATAATCTGTCTCTCCTTACAAAAAAAGTTGATCTATCTGTATTTCTGGGAGAAGAATACAAATCTGATATTAATTTACATGCGGTTTTAAAAGGGTCAGGATTTGACCTTAATAAAATAAGTGCAGAAAGCGAACTGGAATTTTCAAAATCCTCGGCAATGGGATTTGAAATTGATACATTATACGGAAAAATCGAACTTATACGTAAAAACATTATTGTTCATTCATTTTTTGCTGATGCATTAGCAACTCATATAGAAGCAGATGGCAACTATAATTTGAATGGATATTCCGATATAAATATCAGTGCAAAAATCCCTGATGTTGGAAAAATTGCAAACATAGCCGGTATAGACAGTATTGAAACAAGTCTGTCCTTAAATGCACACCTGGCAGGACAGTTAGATGACATGAATGCTAATGCTAATATACACATGGGAAAAACAAAATTTAAAAGCATTCTGGAAGCAGATTCTTTACTTATAGATGCAACTGCATCTGTTAAGAATAAAAATATCAATGCTAACGCAGATCTAATTGCCGACAATTTAAACATTAGCGGTTACAACCTTGACGAAGTAAAATTAAAAGTTGAAACTGACACTAAAGATATTAATCTCGATCTTAATATAAATAATCCTGATATACAATCTCAGATTAATGGAATTGTCAGTCTCGGCGAAATTATTAAAATCTCTCTTGAAAACCTGTGGTTAGATTACAATGGGTACAACTGGCAGTTAGCTTCTGATACTGCACATATTGAAATCGGGACTAACGAATATATGGTTGAAAAATTCAATTTAGTGTCAGATACTACTCAATTCATCAATATAGATGGTAAAATAAACCTAAACGGAGAACAGAACCTTAAAGTCGAAATCAAAGAATTAAATATTGCTCAACTATTAGAAAATTTTAATAATGACAATATAGCAACAGGATTACTAAATCTTAACATTTATTTGAACGGTTCGGCCGAATCTCCGATGATTGCAGGAAATATCGATATAAAAAATATTGATATACAAAATTATCGCCTTGACTTAATAAAAACAGCTTTCTCATATCGCCACAAAGAAGCTGAATTAAAATTTGCAGCAATTCCAACCCTGGAAGGAAATCTCTATGTAGAAGGGAAATTACCTATGGAAATAAGACTCGACAGTATGTTATTTAATGTTGTTCCTCAAAATACAGATTCTGTTTATGCAAGAGCTCTTATACAACAATTTCCTCTTTCTGTATTGCAAACTTTCATTCCTTTGGATGAAGCTACCGGATATGCCGAATGTGACTTAACTGTTAACGGAACAATGAAAAATCCTGCAATTCTGGGAAATTTAAATATTAATAACGGAATTATACGATCAGAGTTATATGGAGTAAACTATCGTAATATACAAACTTCTGTAGATATAGGAACTACTTCATTTGAGATTGATACTTTTTACATACAAAGCAGGACCGGTAATATGCAAATCAAAGGAGGCGCTCAATTCGCATCAGAATTATATAATGCTGAGCTAAAAAGTTCTGATGTTAAAATATTATTCAACCGGTTCGCCCCTATTGATCACAAACAATACAATATGCAACTTTCCGGAGAAATAGACCTCACTGCTAATCAGGATAGTCTTTTATTCGGGGGAGAAATGGAAATTCCTGAAATGCAAATTTACCTGCCTGCCATTATGGCATTACTTGGGAAAGCCTCGCCACAAGAAAATATTCAACCACTTTTAGTTGTTCAAATGAACAAAGAAAATTTAAGTTCAGATTCTATTGTATATACAGTAAAATTAGATACCACACAAAATGATACAACAAATTATTTAGAATTTTTAAATAACCTGCAAGGAAAATTAAGAGTTAAAATTCCACGTAATACCTGGATACGAAACGATGATTTTCGTTTAGAATTGTCAGGGGACGTTGAAATAATGAAACATAAAAATTTCTTTGAACTTTTCGGTTCTATAGATGTTGTTAGAGGACAATATAATCTACTTGGGAAAGTATTCGTAATACAAACCGGAATAATAACGTTCCAAGGCGGTGAAGAGATAAATCCTATCCTTAATATTCAAGCTATGTATACATTCAGGGACAAAAACAGGAACAGCCGTGAACTAGTATTGAATGTAACCGGTGAAGTATCTTCCCCTGAAATATCTTTCACATTTGAAGGGCAGCAAATTAGTGAAGGCGATGCAATATCTTATATAATTTTCGGAAGTAGCATCGACGAATTAGCATCAGGACAACAACAAAGTTTAAATTCCGGTATGAATGCCGCAGGTATTGCCGAAACTGTTGCTGCTTCACTAATATCGTCACAGTTAAGTAAATTTCTTGGTAATACATTTAATGTGGATTACATAGAGTTTCAAAGCAGCAGCTCTTTTGACAACGCTTCATTTACAGTAGGAAAATATATTACAAACAAATTATTCGTAAGTTACCAGCAAACAATAGGTAATATCGAAGATAAAGATATAGCCAGATATGAAATGGCAATGGAGTATGAACTTTTTAAATTCTTATTCTTACAATTAACAAGTTCTTCTATCACCAATGGTTTTGATATTATTTTTAAATTCGATTCAAAAACAAAATAACATAAGAACAACAAAAATTTATATATAAAACATTGTGAATATATAATTTTTTAAAATTATTGTTGTAAAAATGTTTCTCCAAAAACAAAATTATAATGAACATTCATAAACTATTATTGTTATACATACTCAATAAAATAAGAAATAACATAAATTAGTAAATATTATGGAAAAGAAAAAAAACACAAATTCAGATTCTACTTCAAAAGTAGGAAAATTTTTCGGAAATCTTTATTCCTTTAACAGCAGCCTGAAACTTTACCATTGGCATGTAACAGGCCCTGGAAGTTATGCAGAACATATGGCTCTGGATCAGGCAATCGATGAGTTATCGCCTTCTATCGACAGTATTGTAGAAACATCTTATGCTATGTTTGGCGACATAGAGATCATCATTCCTGAAACAAAACTTCCAAAAAATATTATAAAACACGCTGAAGATTTTTATAAATACATTGAAGACTCCCGCGACCTTTTCAAAGAAAACTTCAGTCTGGCAATATGTGATAATCTGCAGCAGGCTATACAACAATTATTGTACAGATTAAAAAGATTAAAATAAATTAATAAATTTGTTTAAAACATAAAAAAGAAGTGATAGTATCACTTCTTTTTTTATATGGCTTAAATTTTAATAAACAAATTATAAACCATATTAATTAAAATTCCGGATTGATTTTATAAAACCTTTGCAGTGTTTAGTTTTTTGTTAATTTATTTCATTATGACAGGCATGTATGTTTTATTATAATTTATGCTATGTTCATTTTAGCAAATAATTATCAGAATATATAACATATCACTTTTATGTTGTTTTTATTTGGTATTTGGTGATTACGTAAAATTATATAAATTTGTAAAAAAAACGACATTATGGCTTTTTTGGGACTATTTGGCAAGGATAAAGATAAAAAAGAAAAACTTGATTCCGGATTGGAAAAAACCCGAACCAGTGTTTTTAGTAAAATAAACAGGGCATTTTTTAGTAAATCCAAAGTTGATGAAGAAGTTCTGGACGAACTTGAAGAAATATTAATATCATCTGATGTTGGAGTGGAAACTACTCTACGTATAATTGAAAGAATTGAAGAAAGAGTAAAAAAAGACAAATACGTAGGGATCGACGAATTAAACGGATTATTACGGGACACTATAGCATCTTTACTGGAAGAAAACAATAATAATCCAATTACCGAAGAAGAGATTTTATCACAACATAAGCCATATGTTATTATGGTTGTTGGAGTTAACGGAGTAGGAAAAACTACAACCATAGGAAAACTTGCCAATAAGTTTAAACAAGCCGGAAAAACAGTATATATAGGTGCTGCAGACACTTTTCGTGCAGCAGCAATAGAACAATTACAAATATGGGCAGACAGAGTTGATGTAACGTTAATAAAACAAAACATGGGATCTGACCCGGCATCAGTTGCATATGATACTGTAAGTGCAGCCAAAAATGCCGGAGCAGATGTTGTTATAATTGATACGGCAGGAAGGTTACATAATAAAATAAATTTAATGAACGAACTGTCTAAAATTAAAAGAGTTATGCAGAAAGTTGTAGAATCTGCCCCACACGAAGTACTTCTTGTTTTAGATGGCTCTACCGGACAAAATGCATACGAACAGGCAAAACAATTTACCAAAGCAACGGAAGTTACCGCCCTTGCAGTTACAAAACTGGACGGAACGGCTAAAGGCGGAGTTGTAATTGGAGTTTCAGATCAGTTCAATATTCCGGTAAAATATATAGGAATAGGTGAAGGTATAGACGACCTTCAGGTTTTTGATAAAAGAGAATTTGTTGATTCTTTGTTTAAAAAAGTCTAGACCTTAGTCAACTTTATCATATTTGTACGATCTTTTGCACATAATGGAGTACTTGCTATGTGAATAAGAAGATCCCCTTTTCTGATTCTTTTTTCTTTTAACAAAACACTTATCGAATATTCAATTGCTTTATCAATTGAATCAAAAATCGGAAAATAATAAGCATTAACACCCCATAGTAAAGGAAGTATTTTCAACAATTTCTCATTTCCTGTAAAAGCAAAAATATCTGCTTTAGGTCTGTGGCTTGACAATTCAATAGCAGTATAACCCGAATAAGTAAAAGGAATTATAGCTCTGGCATTTGTTTGTTGGGCCATCAAACAGGCATTATAACATAATGACTCCGGTAAAAAATCATTACTCAACGGATCCGGTAAATGATTTTTATAATAGATATTCCTGTTTTCTTCCGTATAATCAATTATACTCTGCATTGCCTTAACTGTTTCCACAGGATAATCCCCGACAGAAGTTTCTCCGCTAAGCATCAATGCATCAGCTCCATCATCAACAGAATTTGCAATATCATTTGCTTCTGCACGTGTAGGACTGAAATTTTTTATCATGCTCTCAAGCATCTGGGTAGCAATAATAACCGGTTTTGAGTTATCAATACATTTTTCTACTATCATTTTCTGAATTACCGGAACCTTATCAAAATTCATTTCTACTCCCAGATCTCCTCTGGCAACCATAATACCATCAGAAACCCTTATTATTTGATCAATATTTTTTACAGCTTCAGGTTTTTCTATTTTAGCAATTATATTAATTTCCTTATTAAATTTTGAAACATAATCTCTTAAAGTAGTAACGTCTTCAGGTTTTCTGACAAACGATAATGCAACCCAGCTTATATTATTATTCAATGCAAAAAGAATATCTTGTTTATCTTTATCTGTTAAACTAGGCAGGCTTGTTACCGTATTTGGAAGATTTACTCCTTTATTGGAATATAACGGACCGCCGTACAATACTTTTGTTGAAACAATCTGGTTATCTTTATCTACGGATATTATTTCAAGCTTTATTTTTCCGTCATCTACAAGTATGATATTGCCTGCTCTGACATCATCCACAAAGTTTTTATAACTGATATAAAACACATTATCTTCCGAAATATCAGGATTTGATGTAAAATAAATAATGTCGCCGGCTTTTAATACCCTTGGTTCATCAACAATTTTCCCAACTCTTATTTTAGGCCCCTGAAGATCAAGTAGTATCGCTATATCAAAACCTAATTCCTCTTCGAGTTCTCTTATTATTTTTATACTGGTTTCTTTTTCTTCATTAGTTCCGTGTGAAAAATTCAGCCTGAAAACATCTAATCCTGCCAAAATCATTTTTCTTAAAACATCTTTATCATTAGAACTTGGACCTAATGTCGCTATTATTTTTGTTTTTGAACCCAATTTCATAATTTACATTATTAGTTTAATCAACAAATATAAGTCAATCCTTTTTGTAAATGTCTTATTTAATAGTTAAATAATTGTTATTTTTTTGTTTAAAAAAAAGCCATATTTATACTAAAAACATTTGCGTACTCCAATAACTTTTCGTATCTTTACAAAAAGTTTTTAATTTAACATTTTTAACATTGCATATTATGAAAAAAATTATTTTGATCACATTAGTATCAATCTTAATTGTAGGCTCTTTGTTTTCTCAAAAAGTCACAAAAGAAGATGCATTAAGGGTGGGTTTAAACTTCTACCAACATAATGCAAAAGAGTTAAGTTTAACTAAGTCTAATTATAATGTTGAAAATTATTCAACTTTAAAAGCTTCAACAAATCCTGAAGCTATCCATATTTTTGATTTTGAAGAAGGTGGTTTTGTCATTGTAAGCGGTGATATGTCTTTCACACCTATATTGGGATATTCTTATGAAGGCAATTTTATGAATGGCGAAACTAATCCTGCTGTAGAATCCTGGCTTAATGATTATTTAATGCAAATGGAATCTGCATACGAGCAAAAAATCAGCCCTTCTCCTGAAATTCTGGATGTTTGGGCAGATTATGCTTCAAATAATTTTTCCCAGACAAAAGCCAGAGGTGATGGTGTTATGCCTATGATTAAAACCAAATGGAATCAGGGAAAATATTATAATTATTATTGTCCTACTCATCCTCAGGCAAAACCTGAATATGACGGAAAAGTTGTTACAGGTTGTGTTGCTACAGCAATGGCTCAAGTAATGAACTATTATAAATATCCGAGTAGAGGAAAAGGCCAGGGACAGTATTTCTGGGGAGAGACCATAACCATTAACTATGAAAATGAATATTACAACTGGGATAAAGAATTACCGGAAAAATTAAACGAAAGTGTAGTTTCTCAGGATTCTTCATTAATGTATTCTGTTGCAAAATTAATGTTCCATACAGGTGTATCTGTATATATGAACTATGGTCCTTTTGAGTCGGGTTCCTCTTTAGAATATGCAGTAATTTCTATGAGGAATAATTTCCGTTACAGATCCGGTATTGAGTTAAAATATCAATCTGAAGTTCCGAATGATGAAGAATGGAGATTCTTATTAAGAAACGAACTGGATCTCAGACGTCCTGTTTTATACAGAGGAAACAGCAGTACCGGTGGTCACGCATTTATATGTGACGGATATCAGGGTTCATACTTCTTCCATTTTAATTGGGGCTGGGGTGGATCTGAAGATGGATTTTATTATGTAGGTAATTTAAATCCTAATAACAATATGTTATATGCAAGTAATCAAGGTATAATGCTTAATGTTGCTCCTGAAGGTGAAGCCGGAACACATTATAAATATTGTACGGGAGAACTTATAATTCCATTCCCGGAAGGATCCTTCGGAGATGGTAGCGGTTATAACAATTATTTCCCAAATACAGACTGTCAATGGTTATTAACAGTTGAAAATGCAGATACTGCAATCCTTAATAACTATGATTCTTTAAGAATATTTTTCAATACATTTGATGTAAAAGCAGGTGATGTTCTTACTATTTACGATGGTAACAGTACAGAAGCTCCTATATTATTTAAATATGATGGTATAAATGAAACTATAGGTATTCCTGAAGGTCAGTCTATCAAAAATTCGACTCTTAATACAACAGGAAAAAATTTATATTTTTCATTTGTAACAACAGATTCTAGAAACACAGCAAACGGATGGGAAATAACTTATGCAGTAGTAGTAAAAGGTAACGCCCCTACCGGTGTTGACGATAATACATTATCTCATCTTACAATATATCCTAACCCTGCTACAAACAATTTAACAATAAACGGGCTGGAAGGAAAAGCTACAGCACAGGTTTACGACATATATGGTAAATTACTTATGAATATTAATAATTTACAAGACGGTTCTGTTGATGTATCTTCTCTGGCTAGTGGCATATACTTTGTTAAAGTAGAAAATAAAAACAATACAAGAACAATGAGATTTATTAAACAATAAATATAATTTTACTATACATAAAAAAACAACTTCTATTTTAGAAGTTGTTTTTTTATGTATCTATTCGTAAATTCTAAAATTATACAGACAAATTCGTCAAATGTTAAAAATCTCAAAATCAGAGAATTAAATTTTGGTTTCTCATTAAAATTATCCTGATAAAGCATCAAAAAACGAATTATAATTTCACATTAAAGCGAATTATTTTATTGTTCCTGGATCTCGTAGAGATTTAAGCCGGGTAAAAAGAATATACCAAAGAACAAAACATGCTGTCAGCATGTAACTTTGTAACACCAATGGCCGCATATCTACGACATACACCTGGCATATACCTTTTTACCGGGCTATCCGTACATGATAGTATTAAATAAATTAAAGTAATTGATTATATTTTAATTTTGAATCCTCCCATACAAATCAAATTATGCTGTACCTTAATGGGATCCCAAACCTGATTCCGGCATAAACCGAATATCCTCTGTGCTTAAAAATATATTCCGTATTATTTTTTAAAAAATTCCTAAGTCCATTGTAATATTTAACTTCAGTAAATACTACAATATTCGGCTTTATTTTATATTCTCCTCCTATACCGAACAAAAAACCAAAATCAAATGTCTTATACAAATCTTTATTATTAATATCATAGGGATTAATCGGCACTCCGTTATTCTCTGACGGAAGTTTTGCATAAGTATGTTGTTTCAACAAAAAATTAAATTCTATTCCGGCAGATAAATATACATTAAAGCGATTCCTGCCTAAATTATAAGAAAACTCCAAAGGGATTCCTAAATATGTATATTCATTATATGTTTTATAATTTCCAATTGAATCTCCCATTGTATCATAAAATTTCTGATTAACAGAAAATCCATTGTTAATAAAAGATAAGCCGGATTTTAAAGATATTTCCTGATGTATGTTATATGTAAAAACAAGACCTCCTCCCGGTTTTACCATATAATTTATATCTCCCGGATATCCTATAATCTTTGAAAAACCGTAATTGCCGAATGCACCTAAAAAAATCGTACTGTCAGATCTTACCTCCCATGAAAATAACTTTAATGATAAGCATATTAACAATAATATTAATAATGATTTATTCATTTCTTTCTTCTTTAATTATTCTACTAACGATTTTATCTTTGCTAACGATAGTCTCCATAATATCTCCATTTCTCAGCTCTTTACCGTTTTTCAGGACTTTACCATTTACTTTAGATACGGAATAACCTCTTTTAAGCACATTTACAGGATCTACAAGTTTAATATTCTGTTCGATTATATTTATTTTATCATTTGTACTCCGTAAATAATGTTTTGTTCTATATTGTATTTTTTCATAAATAATTTCCAGACTAGTATCATATTTTCTGAAAGATACAGCCGGAAGCCTGGCTATACTGCCCTTCATAATCTGCAACTTATTTTCATGTGATTTCAATTTACTTTCGACAGCATGTTTGAATTTATAATAATACCTATTGCACTTTTCAATATTTTCAGTAATTATATCTTTTGTTTTATATACATTAAAACCAAGGTTCGTAAGATATAATTCATTTATTTTTAAATAATCTTTCGTTTTATCAATTATGTTATTATAAATATCTGAAATATAATTTTCAAATCTTAATGTATGCTCGATAATATAGTCAGCTACAGCTGTAGGTGTTTTAAGTCGTGTATGCGCAACCATATCAGTAACAGAATCATCTCTTTCGTGACCAATGCCAGAAAATACAGGTAAAGGAAATTGCGTTATATAAAAAGCAATATTATAGTTATCAAAATAACTAAGATCTCCTTTAGCACCTCCGCCTCTTATTATTGCAACAATATCAAATTTTGAATGCTGTTCAAAAATATTATTTAGTGAATTTATAACAGATGATTCTGTATTTGCCCCCTGCATATCTGTTTCAAACAAAGTAATATCAAAATTATACCCATATTTATTAAACGACAGGTGATTAACAAAATCTTCAAGGCCTGCTGCATTTGATGACGATATTATTGCAATATTCCGTATTACTAATGGTAAAGAAAGAGACTTATTCATATCAATAACACCTTCTGATACCAATTTTTCAATTATTTCTTTCTTTCTTTTTTCAAGATCACCCAAAGTATAACTGGGGTCAATATCCCGTATGTTAAGTGATAATCCATAAAGTTCATGGAAATCAACACTGACTTTTACCAGTATTTTAATTCCTTTTGTCAGCTTAGTATTTGTAACCGACTGAAAATAACTACTTATAAATCTATATTGGTTTGACCATATAACAGCTCTTGCCTGTGCAATGATTAAGTCTTTATCATTTGCTTTTTGTACTAATTCAATATAACAATGACCGCTTCGGTGTTCATTAATGCTGTTTATTTCCGCCACGAGCCATAAAGGAGCATCAAATTTAGCTTCTACAGTTGTTTTAATTAATCTGTTTAATTCTAATAATGTTAATGAAGAAGGCATTATATCACCCCTTTATTATTTTCTTTGAATACTTTTGGTTATTTATTGTTAAGGTTACAATATATATTCCTTTAGGTAATTTGTCCAGGTCATTTATTGTAAGCCTTAAATCATAAGTTTCCGCAACAATATATTTGTCATCGTTATAAATAACTCTTCCGGATAAATCTGTTACTGATATTTTTATTCTATCACCGGGAGCATTATTTATTTTTATTTCAATTGTATCTGTAAACGGATTAGGAAAAACATAAAAAGCATCGTTTTCTAAACCCGGAATTACAGTTAATATTTCCAGAATCATGGCAGCCAGTTTAAAATCAGGAATCCCATATCCCATTGAGTCTGAAGGCAAATAATAAGAATCCGAAGCTATTCTTATAGCATTAATAATTTCTATATTTGATCTTTCCGGAAATTTCTGCCACAAACAAGCTGTTAATCCTGCTATTACCGGAGAAGAAAAAGATGTTCCGTTACCCCTTCCTACGGATCCGTTTATTTCCTGAAGTGCAGTAGCCTGCCCCATTGCCATAACATCCGGTTTTACTCTTCCATCGGCAGAAGGACCAATAGAGCTAAATGAAGCGTACTTTTTATCAAATCCTATAGCACCCACAGTTAAAATACTGTCAGCATCGCCAGGAGCAGCTATCCATGGATGTGTTGAAGAATTACCACTATTGGCAGCAGAAGAAACTACAATAATACCTTTCCTTGCGGCAATAGTTGCAGCACGGCTAATAATTGCAGTTTTTCCATCCATGTCGGAATAATTATGACTAAATTCAGGTGTATCAAAACTTACATATCCCAATGAAACATTTATTACATCAACTCCAAGGCTATCTGCAAATTCCGCTGCCGAAATCCAGTTTATTTCTTCAATATATGTTTCCGAACCAGGATCCTCGGTCATTAATAATAAATATGATGCCTCAGGAGCCGACCCGATAAGATATCCGGGATAATTACCTGCCAGAAT
Source organism: Bacteroidales bacterium (assembly GCA_031275085.1). Taxonomy (GTDB): domain Bacteria; phylum Bacteroidota; class Bacteroidia; order Bacteroidales; family ML635J-15; genus Bact-19. The sequence goes on from JAISPG010000017.1 coordinate 22,379, forward strand.
TGAGAAAACTTTCATCCCATGTGTACTATAATCATAAACAAAATCTCCTCCTCTAACAAAATTACGAGTGGTAATAACCCTATTTTCTGCATATATACTATCAAAAGAAGGAAGGTCCGGCAAATAGGAAAATCCTGCATCAGTAATTGCTATAAGCATACCTTTACCCCTGAATCCATCATTATGAAGATACTGTCCATTATTTATAAATATCTGATCCTGACTTTCGCCATAATCATAATAGTTAGATGAGATAGACTTTTTTACATCTCCCCTTTTATTCAAAAAAGTGTTATCATCAAAAGATTTTCCTTCCAATGAAATATTTGAAGGTACCAAAACACTCTTTACAAAACTTATCTTTGTTATTGTATCAATTAATTCTTTATTAGTAGTATAAACTGTCACAGAATTAAACCATTTTGATATATTAAGAATTTCCAGCCCAAGTTTTTTCAAACTGTCTATATATTCATTATTTACAGGAAGATCAAGGTTATCAACAGGGATATTTTGTTTATGTCTACGCTCCAATGCCCTTTGTGTCAGAAATTTATCAGGATGTTCAATACTAAATCCCGTATTATTTTTATCTGTAAATTCTATAAAATATTTATCCGGCGATACCTGTGAAAATGTATTAATACTAAACAGGAAAAAATATATGTAAATAAAATTTTTCATATTCAATGTGTTAAATGTTCTATTTCAATCAATTCCTGTTTGTATATAGTTGCAGTTGTCGGTCTTTCTTCAATAGGAATTTCGGAAGAAATATTCTCCTGCGAATTTATATGCATATTTTCTTTATAAACCAAACCTATATCCGAAGCATAAATTTCATATTCCAGATCTTTATGTATAAGCGATTCCGAATAATATTGCCTGACCATAACACAAGAATCGATATCAAAATATTGGCTGTTATACAAATAGTTTACATCGGTAATCCTGAATAGGCTGTCAGGTTTTGAACTCTCTTTTCTAAATTCGTTATAAATATTTCCATCCCAATATATATCTAATTTTACGGGAAAGCGCATTTTTACTATCCTAAGATTTTCTTCAACTTTTTCTGCAGTTTTATCAGTAAGCCTGGCAGACCATACTTTATGAATCATCCACGATGCGTCTTCTTCATATTTTCTGAAAAGTTCTACTCTATATGCCGTATCTCCCTCACTATCAATAAACGGTTCATTAATTACTTCTCTAAGAAAATACCTTACAGTATCAAAATATTCTGATTTTGTATCTATGACTATTTCAGTAACTTTATATATAAGAGAATTTCCGGTTTTTAAGGGAAAATATTCATGTCCGGTCTGGTCTTTATTCTCAGGAGCATCAGAACCTTCTTTTGTACATGAGGATATTGAAATACAAAAAAATAATAATATGTACAGATATATGATCCTCATAATACAAAGTTACGATTTTTTCAGTATAATGCCGCCTCCAACTACATCGTTTTTTTCATAAATAACAGCCGATTGTCCGGGTGTTACGGCAGATACAGGATTGTCAAAACAGACTTTCAGTTCATCTCCATACTGATAAACAGTACAGCTTTCACCTTTATTATTGTATCTTATTTTGCATGTCAGGCCGGTCATTTTATCAATATTGTCATATTTCATGAGATTTATATCCCCAATCCACAACTCATTACTCAATAAATCTTCTCGTTTTCCTAAAGTTATTACATTAGACTCAGAATCTATATCCAGAACATAAACCGGGTATCCCATTGCAATTTCAAGTCCTTTACGTTGTCCTACAGTATAATAAGGATATCCCTTATGTTCTCCTAAAACCTTTCCATTTATATCAACAAAATTTCCTTTACCTATGTTTTTATCTATATCCGGAATTTTTTCTCTAAGAAAATTTTTATAATCGTCATCCGTTATAAAACAAATTTCCTGGCTTTCGCGCTTATTTGCTATTTTTTCATAACCATGAATTCTTGCAATATCCCGAACCTGTGATTTTGTAAGTTTTCCGAGTGGAAAAATAGTACGGGCTAAGTTCTCCTGTGATAATCTCCATAAAAAATAAGTCTGATCTTTAGTTTCATCAACACCTTTTCTTAAGAAATATCTGTTATTTTCATTAATAATTTGTGCATAATGACCTGTAGCCAGATAATCACATCCAAGTTTATCACATTCTTCAATAAGTCTTCCCCATTTTATTTCCTTATTACAAAGCACACAAGGATTAGGGGTTACTCCTGATAAATACTTTTCAATAAAATCTTTTATAACAGTATTTTCAAAATCATTACGAATATCCAGTATATTATGATGGAATCCAAGACTTTCTGCAAGTTTTTTTGCTTCAAAAATGGCATCTGCACTGCAACAACCGGTTTCCTTTTCCATACAGCCTTTGGATATCGAATCGTAAGCTCTGAAAGTTATTCCCTCAAGTTGATGATTTTGTTCTTTTAACAAAATTGCAGCTACCGAACTATCGGTACCTCCACTCATTGCAAGCAAAATTTTTTTCATTTTATTTCCGATCCATAAAAAATTCAATCGGGTCATCAATATAATCTTCAGGGTGCTTAAATTTATCCTGGTTTTGTTTTGCCCATTCTTGTTTTTCTCTCAACTCTTCCATCATTTCCTGATAGTTATCAGGAAAATCATTTTTATAGCCTACAGTTTCTTTTTTATTTGTGTCTTTATTGTAAATGATCCAGTCTCCTTCTCTCTTGCCGTTAACATACATTCCCTCTTCCTCGACTACACCTCCGAGATTATAAAACTTCCAGTAACCATGGCGTACTCCGTTTACACATGGACCTTCTTCCAATACTTTATTTCCTTCAAAATATCGTTTGTAATCACCTTCAAGTTTTCCGTTTTTATAATTAGTCTCCATCAATTTAGATTTGCCTCCCGGATAATACATTACCATAAAACCGTTTATTTCTCCATTGTCGTAATTCAGTATAACTGCCGGCGTTCCATCTTCATAAAAGATATGCCACTCGTTGTTCCGTTCCTGTTTTATATTATAAAAACCTTTAGCATATATATTTCCATTTTCCCAGTATATTTCAGCATTAGCATTGCCTTGATCATCATAGTTCAATACGGATTTAGTTTTTCCGTTTGGAAAATAATAATAGAATACACCTACCGGGATATCATTTATAAAAGCTCCTTTATAACGAATTTGTCCATTATCGTAACGCTTTATCCACTTCCCCTGTTTTTTATTGTTTATGTCAATGTAATTTGTTAATGTATCACCTTCCATTTTTCCTACATTCTGAGCTGTTAACCCAACTGAAAAAACAGTAAAAAACAATATTGATATTAAAATCCTATTCATTATATATGTAACTATTAATCATTTAACATTATTGTAATACGATATTTTTAAATATTAATTTGCCATAAAAATAATCATTTTTCACGGCTTAGAAAATTTTAATATTAGATTTGAAAAATCTGAAAATTATGAAATAAAGAAATAAAGAGATTTTTATAGGTATATGTGAGGCAAGATAGTTTTCAGTACCGGGTTATTAGTTCCGAGTGCTTTTGAGGGTCTAACCTTCTTACGCGCCAGCACCAGGAACTCGGAACTCGGTACTAATAACCAGGTACTATTCCAGTATTAATTTTTCAGTTCTTATCATTTTTCCGTCAACAAACAGGTTGCAGATATATGTTCCGGGTTTCCAGTATTGTGTGTTAATAATT
>JAISPG010000009.1 GCA_031275085.1 Bacteroidales bacterium
TCATGCAAGGGCTTTTAAAGAGAGACCCCAGAGGGACTCATACATCTTCTTTATTACCATCCCTATTCTAAATTGTTATACTGCAAAGACTTATAGTCCTTACCTTTACTTTTGTACCCGTAAAACCGGCATAACCTGTCCGCGGGATAAGACCGCTATCCTGCAGGATAAGGCCGTTATCCTAAAGAATAAGACCGCTATCCCGAAGGATAAGGCCGTTATCCTAGAGAATAAGACCGTTATCCTAAAGAATAAGACTCTTATCCTACAGAATAAGACCGCTATCCTGCAGAATAAGACCGTTATCCTAAAGAATAAGACCCTTATCCTAAAGAATAAGACCCTTATTCCACAGGATAAGACCGCGTCCATCAGGACGGCATCTTATATACACCCTAAAAAAAGGAGAGACCCATGAGCTACATACCTACTAAAGAAGCGGAATTTGTCGAGTAGAGCGAGAATCTTATTGCCGTGTCCACCGAGCACAAAGTCGAATGGAACCTGCCGGAGGATAAACTCGCGGAACTGCAAGCCCTCCATACCCAGGTGAAGGCCCTCTATGAGCTGTGCCAAACCGCATCCTACACCAAGCTGGATATTCAGCAAAAAAAAGAGAAGAAAGACCGGCTGGTTCATCTTGAGGAGGTGTTCGTGCGGAACAACCTGCAGAACAACGACGCCATGACCGACGAGGGACGGAAGGCGCTGAGGATACCGGTTTACGACTCCAAGCCCACGCCCCGCCCCGCGCCGGAAGGTATTCCCCAAATCGAGATTACCACGCCCCTCCCCCGGACGGTGCATATCAAGTTCCGGGACGAACACGCTGCCCGGTGGGGCAAGCCTAAGTACGTCCACGGCCTTGAGTGCCTGCGGCTGATTGCAGATACGCCCCCTGCCAAGGTGAAGGATCTGCTTCACTCTGAGTTTGCCACCAGGAGCCCTCTGGAACTGGCGTTTGATGAGGATGAGCGGGGGAAGAAGGTGTACTTTGCGGCGCGCTGGGAGAGCGGGAGGCGTCAAGGAAGTACAAACATGACGGATGCGGGTACGGGCATGATAGGCCACCAAGGTGCCGGGGTTCCGCGGTCCATGACCGCGGGGGATTACGGAAAAAGCCGCTTCAATCCGTCTCTGAGGGCGGTGAGGTATTTCAGCTGGAGTACGCCTAGAAATAGCGTATAAAAAGGGTTATGCGAAATTTGGGCAAAATTATTAGAATCTTGATTGACAAAATATAATCAAATATTGTATTATAAATACATTGGAGATGATATGAAAATAATTAGGCGTTGGAAAGACGGAAGAAAAGATTTATTTACAGTTGATGAATTGCAGAATAAAATTCTGGCTACAGAATTAAGTTCCGATCCTTTTAAACCTAAAAAATATAAACCGTTTGAAATCAACGGAATACCAATTGGTAAATATGAAGAAGAATTACCTGATGAAAATATTGTAGATCTGGAAGACAAAGAAATTTCTGTAAGTAATTTTGGTAGAGTATTTAATGTAAATAAAAAAATAGTGTTACAAAAAGAGAAGCGTGATAATCCCAAAAATGAATGGGAACAAACTAGCTGGTATGTAGATATTCCAGGAAAATATACCGGTTATGTTTATAAACTAGTCGCAGAAGCATTTTTTATTCCATCTTCATCTTGTGGTTATGAAATTCATCATATTTCTGGAAATGCACTTGATAATAGAGCGGAAAATTTGATTTATTTAACAAGAGAAGAGCATTCAGAAATAGAACCATATAAGACTCTTAATGAACAAATATGTCAAGAAATAAAGATGCTCGACTGGGAAAATTTCTTGTTGGATTATGAAAGTGCCAATATTGTGAATAATGTGGAAATTAGCATCTCGGATGAGAATATTTTTAGTGATTTTTGTTATAGGAAATTTAAGTTTTCTGAAGTTGAAATTTCGTATGATTATTATATTGGAGGATCAAAGGATAATATAAAAATGACAAATACAATAAGAGGGAGTGGTATGGGAAAATTTATGTGTTCTGGTAGCAATATTCGTTCAATAGACTCGATAGACTTGTTTAATAACCGTCTAAACGCGCCTGTCAGAATTTATAATACCGCAAATCAAAGTCATTCTCAGTGAATGCCGATTACAGTAATGACCCCGATACGGATACGCCACCAAGGTGCCGGGGTTCCGCGGTCCATGACCGCGGGGATTACGGAAAAAGCCGCTTCAATCCGTCTCTGAGGGCGGTGAGGTATTTCGGCTGGAGTACGCCCAGAAATCGCGTATAAAAAGAGTTATGCGAAATTTGGGCGAAATTTTCTGAAAATATTGTATATGTATATTGACATTGTTGAATTTTTATGAAATAATTAGCTGGTATGAAGGGAAAAAAATGGCAAATTTGACAAATAAGACTTCTGGAGAATTAATTTTTGAAATTTTACTACAAAATCTTAGTTTTGTACCGGAGAATGAATCTTTTACAAAGGAAATAAAAGAAAAAACCATCAAAAGGATTGTTTCCGATATTATGAATTCAATATCGAATAATCTATTGAAAGAACGTTTGGAATTACTTTATAACTATGAGAAAAATTATCTGGAACTAACAAAGTCGTATAAAGAAGAAATAAAATTTGCCGCGAATTTACAAGAAGATTTGCGAAAAGAACGGGCAAAATTTTTCTCGGAAGTATTACAGGATGTCCATAAAACCCTGGAAGACGTTAAAATGGATAAAGGCACAACAGATTTATGGATAACAGAGCTTGTTTCGAGTTACACTAAAAGTTTAGACATTTCTTCTGAATTGGCAAAAGATCATGTTTTAGACACAATGGGGAAACTACGCGATGATTCTCGAAGAGATATAGGTACTATTGCTGAGAAGAAGAAAAAAGATGAATAATGAAATACGGCTGGCTGCATTGAAAATATTACAAGAAGGTAGAAAAAAACTTATTGATGATGTTTCTGCATATAATGGCTATCAGATGTTCCGCTGGCTGTTTAAACATCGGAAAAATTTGCATGGTAAAAGGCTCGCTTTTTATAAATATTTTTTTGAATGGATTAATGCTCAATTAATTACCGCTTTTGAAGATTCAAGAGAGCTAGGAGTGATTATCGTTAAATTGTTAAGCCCATTTATTGAAGAATGGGAACAAATCGAAAAACTTATAATTGGTAGTATGGTACCCCAATTACTCACAGAAAAAACAACTGTTTTACAAAGTTTCATGAATGTTGAAGATATGAATGAGATGAAATTAAACAAAATACGATTTATGATGGAAAAGGACGACGCTGATTTTGAAAAGATGCTTGAAGAATTAGCAGAGGAATGAAATGGGATTTCTTGATGTTTTGGGAAAAGTTGGACAATTTGTAATATCGCCTATAAAAACTATTTGTGATATTGTAAATGATTATGCACATGAACCTCTGAAGAAATGGGAGCATGAACGATCCGAACAATCAAAAGACAATGATGTTCGCAGGCAAATTGATATCGATACAGCACGTATACGAACAGAATCAAATCTACGTATGCAAGAAGCAGAGCAAAATATTAGCCTTGAAATAAAACGTGCCACTGAAATTGTGCGAATAACACGAGAAATTGAAGAATGGCAAAAGGACAAGCAATTTGAAAGAATGAAACAAGTTACAGAAGCTATCATGATTTATCAAGAAAAATTAACCAGTCTTAATATAAATGCCATTGCTGCTATTGGTAATATGGAATTATCTTTGAGGCAAAAAGCACATGAATTGATAATAGACAAGACCCAAAAATATGAGGAATTACAACAGATTGCCATTAAACGGTGTGGCGAAAATCTGATGCGCATAGAAAAAAACTTTCCGGATAATGAAAGGGCAAAAGATATGTTGTATCTTGCTGCCAATACAAGCTTGACAAGCATAATAAATGCCGCTTCGAACTTTATTGTTGAATTAAATTATGATATAAAAATGTTAAATTCAAACATAGATTTGCTAACTAAAAGCGGACAAAAATTTATTGAAAGTCATTTGCAACAATTTGATACATTATCACCCAATGAGGCTATAAAAAGAGTAGAAGATCCTAATATAGGATTAATATCAAGAGAATAATTTTCAAAGCGCCCAAACTTCGTATAACAGGTCTGTATTTGCTTCGCCGCCAGTAGGCGGCTCGGGCTATAGTTTTGCTAGGTCATTCCGGTACGCTCCATTCTCACGCAAAATCTCCGCCAAAACGTCGGTTACAGCCGAATCGTTATGCGAAATACCAACAAAAATCGATCTTTTTAAAAATTTACACTTGAAAATAGTATAAAAATAATGTAGAATAGGTTTTATGAAAATTGACAGCATTTTAAGCGAATTGATTAATAGCCTCAAGGCATCGGATCCGTATAAAATTATTTTATTTGGTTCTTATGCTAATAATAATGATACAGAAAATAGTGATATAGATTTAATGGTAATATTAGACAATAATGATGTTTCAAAAACCTACGAGGAAAGACAAATAAAAAAGTTATATATAAGAAAATTAGTACGGGAAATAAATTACAAGATACCACTTGATATTTTAGTGTATTCAAAAGAAGAATTAAAAAAAATAAAAGAATATGGAAATTATTTCATTGATGAAATTGAGAAGACGGGGAGAGTGATATATGAAAAAGTTAGTTAATGATTGGATAATATTAGCAGAAAAAGATGTTAAAGCTGCATCTTTAATTATTAATGAAGAATATTTGGCAAACATTGTGGCATTTCATTGTCAACAAGCAATAGAAAAATATTTTAAGGCATATATTTTAGAGTATAATAAACCATTATTAAAGATACATGATTTACCAAAGCTATATGGAATAATAAAGGAAATTAAGGATTTGGAAATAGATGAAGATTTATTGTCCGTAATTAATGAGACATATATTGAAGATCGATACCCTGGCGAGCTTGGTTTATTGCCTGATGGAATGCCATCTAATGAACAAGCTCATAATTTTCTGGATTTTACAAAAACTATAGAAGAAAAGATTAGGAATGAATTAGATAAAGAAATATCGGAGTAATGCTGGTACTTCGCATAACAGGTCTGTATATGCTTCGCCGCTGGCGGCGAAGGCTACGGTTTTGCTAGGTCATTCCGGTACGCTCCATTCTCACGCAAAACCTCCGCCAAAACGTCATATACAGCCGAATCATTATGCGAAATGGGGACTAATAAAATTTGATTAATCATGTTAAGCGCCCTACGGCGCTCGTTAGTATAATAACTTATAGAAATGATCAGATTGCAGGGATTGACAAATTGTTTATTCAGTTTTATAATTTAGGAGCGTCTAAAACAAATTATTTGACCAAATTTTTGTAAAATCAAGGGGGGTTCTGCCAAAAAACCAACCAGGTACGTCAAAACGATACCCATTTGTTGGCTTTTTGACACAATCTAGGGTACAATTTCTCTAAAAACCTGTTTTTTGGTTATTGTGGACACTAGTGTTTTATAATGAAGTTTTCATTTACACAAGATGAATCATTTTTGGCGGTAACATGGCTAAGTGGTATAAACTGGATAATGCGGCAAAATTATTTCCATCAATAACAAATACAAAAAACACATCGGTCTTCCGGGTTTCAGTTTTGTTAAACAGCGAAGTAGATGCCGAAGTATTGCAAAGGGCTGCTGATACCGCATTGGATAGATTTCCCATGATGGCTGTTAAACTTTGCAGGGGGTTATTTTGGAATTACCTGGATCTAAACAGGAATCAATTCCGTGTATCCGAAGAAAAACAATATCCCTGTAATAATATTGATCCTAAAACAAATAACGGTTATTTAATCGTGGTTTTATACTATAAATAC
>JAISPG010000012.1 GCA_031275085.1 Bacteroidales bacterium
GGCAGGAGGATTTATAGGTGGTGCCGGAAACGCATGGCTTGGTGGTGCGAATTTGGAGCAAGGATTGCTAAGCGGAGTAATCTCTGCCAGTATTGGAGGATTGATGGGTGGAGTAATGGGTGGAATTAACGGAGGTGTTAAGTACCAAAAACAAATGCATTCCTTCATAAAAGGTAACAGTTTGCTTGGAATCGAGGATAGCAGTTCTCCTGTTTTAGCAAAAGATGAGAATTTATTTAAAGCACAAAAAGCTTGGTATCCTGATGCACCAATGGAAAACATTAAACATTTTACTGTTGATAATGTACCTGAAAATATCATAAGTAATATGGAGAAAAAAGGCGGTTATGCTGCAACTAGAGCTATTAGTAGAGGCGGAATATTAACTGGAGAGTCGAATGTGTATTTTCATAAAGATGCATTTACATCAGCAAAAAAGTTGTTTTTTGCTATGGGGCATGAATTTGTACATGTCAATCAACATATGTATTTAGCGGGAGTTTCAGTCTCAGACTTTCGTTCAACAATTAATGGACTTTCTTTCCAGCACGATTTTTTAGAATATGCTGCATATGATTTCCAAAATGAATTAGGTGGATTAAAATTAGGGATGGCTTCTTTTCCTGATGATTTTAAATCAATAATACCGGATGTATGGCAAAAATATTCAAGCCTGTTGGATTTTAATACATTCAATTTCACAAGAACAGCAAAGTATTTTCCAATTTCTTTTTAAATTAATAATTATTGTAATTCTATTATGAGAAAAAATCTATTAGCACTCCTTATATTTATCCCATTACATTGTTTTTCACAAAGTGTTTCTGTAGAACTCTCAATTGTTTGGAGTAATGAAAATTCTTTATTTTATGAAAGGTATAATTTAGAAAAAAATCCGTATTTAAAAATTAATTATAAAAATTTATCGGATAGTTGTATTTATTTTAAAAAAATATATGAAAATAATGCAGGAATGCCAATATTTATTGACTATGAGACTCCTGAGAAGTATAAATATCCGATTCTGCCATTTTTCTCATCGCCAAATAAAAAATACACATGTTACTTCTATGATTCTAACATTTCAACAAATTATATTGAGGTAGTACATGATTCTATTTTAGGATGTTACCAAGAGCATGAGTTGGATTATATGTCTATAGATTTAGCTCAAATATATGATAGTTTATTTATATTGAAAGGAATAGATTCAATAATGAAAAATAATTTTACGATACAGCAATTTTATCCATCTATTACAGAATATAATATATTAACTGAGTTAAAGAATCACTTTGTGTTTCTATCCCCAAATGAGGATTTCTCTGAATACTTTGATTTGATTGGGTTGTATGTTACAGGATGTCAATTTAGTTTTGAAATATGTAAAAATAAATTTAGTAAATATGTTACTGTAGGTTATTTTCAAAAAGAACAGATTCAATTACCGATGAAAGTAGGGAGATATAATTTATACTATGATGAATTTTTTTATAATAAAACAAGTGTAGATTTTTATAAATTTTATCCGAATAAAGAATGACAAATTGTGAACCCAAATTATCTATAATGTAAATTTAGGATTATGAAAAGAATATTGTTATCATTAATTTTTCATACAAGGTCCCTTTCGAATGGAGATTTCCATATATTACCCCATATTTAAAATAAATTATTATGAGAAAAATCTTTTTTGTAATATTATTATCACTAATAATTCGAAACTTCAGTTACTCACAAAATCAGCTATATGAAAAATATGTGTTTGGTATAGATTATTCACATACTGGGATAGATGCCTGTATGCTAAACTTATTATCTACAAGTAAGTATTATATTTATATACATAATTGGAACACACATGATATTCTTGACAGTGACTATTTAGCAAAGGAGAATATATATTACACGACAATAAATTGATATTAACAGATGATCTTCATAAGTTTAATATGGAAATGATTATTATAGATAATTATATTCTAATAGAAAAGTCATTTAGATTTTTAAACCAAAAGAAATTTAGATTTCACTATGGTTCCTATCTTAGAGATGTAAAACAATTGAATAAACTATTATTCTTTTTAAAATATGATTATTCATTTATTGATATACCGACATTTTCAGCAGTTAAAGAAGCTACACCCTTTGATTCGGAAGATATTTTATCATTTAATCCAGAGAGTATATATTGCAATGCTGTTTATTCTTTATATTTGAATAAAGATAACTCCTATAAACTATTATTCTCAAATTCACTAATTTATGAGGGTACATGGCTGAAATATGATAATATTTTGTCATTATATGATACAATGTTTGATTTTACTTTTTTCTTAATAATTAAGGGTAAGGATTTAATTAATATTTCTTTATATGGATATGATGATGAATTCATATTGACTTTGAAAGAATAATCTGCAGAACTTATTACAAAAACAAAAAAACAGCAATTAACCAAAATTAATATCCACATGAAAAAACATTTAATTATTTTAACAGTACTATTTTTAACAAGTCTACAGTTTCTACCGGCACAGGAAAACATTATTCCTGAAATTAAAAAACCTCAAAC
>JAISPG010000034.1 GCA_031275085.1 Bacteroidales bacterium
GGGGGGGGGTTTTTTAACTATAAACCAACACCCCCCCGCCGCAAACAAATTATATAAATTTACTTGATGGAAGTACACAAAAATATTGATAAACTAAATACATATATAAATAAATATTTAATTTTCTGTATTTGTGATAAAAAAGATTGAATAAACAAATTTTAAATCTTGCAATTCCTAATGTAATAAGCAATATTACCGTTCCTTTTGTCGGACTGGTCGATATTGCACTTGCCGGGCGTATGAGTTCTCCTGCTTACGTGGGAGGTATAGGCTTCGGAACAATGCTTTTTACTTTTATATACACAGGGCTAGCATTCCTTAGAATGGGAACAACAGGTCTTACAGCACAGGCATATGGAGCTTCAAACTATGAAGAATCTTCAAATACATTGTTTCGGGCTCTGATACTTTCAGTAAGTTTAGGATTAATTCTTATTATTTTACAAAAACCAATTGAATACATTTTTATTTCAGGATTGAGTGGGAGTGGAGATGCATTAAATTATGCGGTAGAATACTTTAAAGTCAGGATATGGGCAGCTCCGGCAACTTTATCTGTATTTGTTTTTATGGGATGGTTCATAGGAATGCAAAATTCGAGGATCCCTATGTATATAACTATTCTTATAAGCGTTACAAATATATTGCTGAGTATTTTGTTTGTCCTTAAATTTGATATGGGAATAAAAGGGATTGCCTTAGGAACAGTTTTGTCACAATATACAGGACTTATAGCTTCAATAGTTTTTTACCGTTTTATGTTTGGTAATTATTTCAAATATCTGAATAAGAATACTATATTCAATATTCAGGCGATAAAGAAATTTTTTAAAGTTAACAGTGATATTTTTATAAGATCTTTGTTACTTACAGGTAGTTTATTTTATTTTAATGCAGTTTCAGTGGAGCTTGGCGATAATATATTAGCTTTAAATTCGATTATGCTACAATTTTTATGGTTCTTTTCTTATGTTGCCGATGGTTTTTCATATGCAGGAGGTACATTAACCGGAAAATTTATCGGAGCAGGTGCTGGAGAATCTTTAAAATTAGTAATAAAAAAAACGGTAAAGTTTGGTTTTTACTTAAGTCTGATTTTTACACTCGTTTATATTATTGCCGGAAAATATATTTTTATGTTATTAACTGATAATATTTCTATACTTGAGTTATCCCAGAATTATATACATTGGATATGGATACTGGCAATGGTAAGTTTTATGGCTTTTATCTATGATGGAATTTATATAGGGGCAACGGCTACTAAAGCAATGAGAAATATTATGCTGATAGTGGTTTTATGTCTATACTTGCCTTTGTTACATATTTTAAAATATTTTTACGGAAACCATGGAATGTGGCTTGCACTATGTGTCTTATTTTTGGCAAGAGGTATTGGTTTGTGGCTTTATTCAGGAAAAGCTATATTGAACAAAAATATTACAACTTTTTAAATACAATTTCCACTGATACGTTCTCTTTCGGAATCATTTGCAAATACAATTTCAGGACAAATATTGGTTATTAAAAACACTTCTCCGTATTTTATTGATGATACGGAAAGTTTATTTGTAGCGCATATCCTGCTGTGACCATGAGATTCATGCACAAAATCCATATATTCGCATTTGAGATCATCAGCATATAAATACCCATGTCCTAAATTATATAGAAAAGCATAACCACATCTTCCTTTTATATAATAATCTCCGGTTGTTGAATTTGCTTTGAAACAAAAATAATCATCACAATCAATAGTAATATCAGTTGTTAATATTTTTGCAAAACAATCAATTATCAGATTATTGTAATTTAAAGTGCCAATGCTTCTTAAATCGCAAGCGTCATTGACAATTATTTTTTCCAGAGTAGGTGTGGAGATAGTTATTTTAGGTTTTTCCGGTTTTGTTAACCACGAACATTTGTATGAATTATCAATAATTAGTTCATTATCAATAATTTCATATTTGATAAAAGAAAGTAAATATTCTCCGGTTGTTATTTTTATTGAATAACTTGTGCTGTCAATAATAGTAACATCAAAAAGATCGTTTAAAATTATTGAATTAAAATTTCCAAGATTTTCTGATATACTTTTTTCAGAACCAGGTGATTTTATACAGTTACCTCCATTTTTTGTACATGAATTAAAAAACAAACAGATAAAAAATAATAAAAAAATTATTCTCATGTTTTTAAATAAAATATTTTTGTGTAAAAATAAACCAAAAACAAGTAAATGTCAAAAAAGAAAATAATATTAATATCGATATCAGTAGTTATTATAATTGCTATGTTTATAGCTTTTATGGTAGGTAGGAAATATTGGAACTATGTATATGCTTCCAATGTTAAATTATCTGATGATAAGGCTTTTGTTTACATTCCCACAGGTTCGGGTTTTGAAAACTTACTTTCAATTTTACAGGAAACCGGTTATATCGAAGATATTGAATCTTTTAAATTTGTTGCAGAACAAAAGAATTATACTGATAAAATATTGCCGGGTAAGTATGAGATAAAAAATAAAATGTCAAATAATGAATTGATAAATCTTTTAAGAAGTGGTAAACAAACTCCTGTACGTTTAAGTTTTATCAGTTTGAGAAATTCTGATATTCTGGCAGGTAAAGTTTCGGATTTTATCGAGGCTGATTCTGTTGAACTTGTAAATATATTTAAGTCACCTGAAATAATCTCTAAATATGGATTTAAACCTCAGACTTTTATATCTATGTTTATTCCAAATACTTATGAGTTCTATTGGAATACTTCTGCTGAAAAATTTATTGAGAGAATGGCGGGAGAATATAAAAGATTTTGGAATGATGAACGGAAAGCAAAAGCCAACGCTTTGGGGATGTCTCAGTCACAAGTGAGTACACTGGCTTCTATAGTTGAAGAAGAAACACAAAAGAATGATGAAAAAGCGAGGATAGCAGGTGTTTATATAAATCGCCTGAAAAAAGGAATGCTTTTACAGGCAGATCCTACTGTTAAATATGCAGTCGGAGATCCTTCATTAAAAAGGATTTTGCATAAACATCTTAAAGTAGAATCGCCATATAATACATATATTTATCAGGGATTACCGCCAGGACCTATTTGTATTCCCTCCATTTCATCTATTGATGCTGTTCTGGATTATGAAAAACATAAATATATGTATTTTTGTGCAAAGGACGATTTTTCAGGTTATCATACATTTGCTGTTACTCATGCTCAACATAATGTAAATGCAAAAAAATATCACGATGCATTGAGAAAAGCCGGAATAAGATAATTTTAGTTAGACTATTCCTCTAAATAGTTTAAAAATATTTGTATGTAGTATAAATTATAAGTTTTATCAATGTACTAACAATTAATAATTTGTTTGAAGTTTATTTCAACACAACTTAAAAATATAAATGACAAAAATTAAATAAATTATTCGCTATGGCTCATTAGCTCGCTAAATCTCGGTTCCAAATTTCATTTTTTAAAATTCAAACATTTCAAAGCGGTTTCTGATTGCAACAATAATATAAAAATCTGTATTGTTTCGGTTTATAATTTTGAATTTTGTTATTTCTTCATCAGAAATTTTCAATAGATTGATCTCTGCCTCACATTAAATTTGATGATATGTAAAAATTTTAGTTTTCCGGAACTTTTCCGGAATATTATTGTTATAAATAAAAACAATTAAAAAATCAGATATGAGTCGCAGGACAGAACTTGAAAACGAACTTGAAACCGCAAGAAAGAGAATTGAAGAAGCTCCAAAAGATACTCCGAAGGAAGTGACGCATCTTATGTGGAAAGAATTTAACAGTTTATCAGTTGAATTGAATAATTTATACGATGATGATGAAATTGATATTACTGATTAATTTTATAATTAAGGACTTGCTCATTTTTAATTAATTATACTTATACTCAAATTAAAAATTATTTAATATCAAAGTTATACTTTTAATAAAGCTGTAGCTTTGATATTTTTTTAATTAACATTTGAAGAATTAATTTTGTTTTTACCTGCTTTTACAAAAAAACTACTTAATTCATAAAGTAAATATAAAGGAAAGAAAACAATAAATAATGTAAAAGGATCGCCTGATGGTGTAATTATTGCCGCCAGTACCAAACATATCACTATAGCATATTTACGGTATTTTTTGAAAAAATCTTTCGTTAACAAGCCTAATTCGGAGAGAAACCAGGACACAAGAGGTAACTCAAATACTAATCCCATAATGAGTATAAGTATCATAAAATTACTCATATATGAATTTAAGGATATTTGATTAGTTATTTCGGCACTTATTTGATATTGAGCCAGAAATCTCAATGTGACAGGAAAAATCATTACATAACCTATTGTACAGCCAATAAAAAACATAACAGTTCCGAATGTAAAAGCTTTTTTTGTATTTCTTTTTTCATTTTGATATAGAGCCGGGCTTATGAATTTCCATGTCTCAAAAATAATATAAGGAAAAATTATAATTATTCCAAACCAAAATGATGTCGAAACATGAATAAGAAATTGAGAAGCAAGGTTTATATTAATAAGTTTAACATGAAAGTCGGAATTACAAAAATCCGGAAAAATAGAGATACCTGATGTTATTTTACATATATATCTGTAAAGAAAAAAGTCGGATTTACATGGTGCAAGTATAAAATTGTCAAACAGCCACGGCATTATAAAAAAAAATGCTACCATGAAAATGGCTAATACAATGGCTATACGTAACAAAGACCACCTTAATTCTTCAAGATGGTCCCAAAAAGTTAGTTTTTTTTCTCCGGTACCGGACATGGAAGAAATTATTTTTTATTTTCTTCGTTTATTTCATTTTCAATACCATTTACACCTTCTTTAAAATTGCGTACTCCTTTGCCCAAACCTTTCATAAGTTCCGGAATTTTTTTGCCTCCGAAGAGAAGTAATATTGCTAATACAATTATAATTATTTCAGCAGTTCCAATATTCCCAAGCAATAATAATGTATTATTCATAATATTTTATTTAAAGTTTTTAAAGATATTATAGATTTATTAAAAAAACAATATTAATTTTTATTGTTGTCTTCGGGAATTGTTGATTTATTACCGTCTCTTATCGCACTATAAATAGGAGACATTAATTCTATACCTGCTTGATTGAAAATATCAATTATATTTTGATTTAAGAGAGAATAGATTCCGGCCTGTTTACTTGGTGATTTTGTATATGCGCATAACTGATATAATATATAGGAATCTTTTAATTCGCTTTCCAAAACAAAAGGTGAAGGATTTTTTTCTATCATATCGGTTTTAAGTGCAGCTTCAATCAGCAATTCGTTTACTTTACGCCACGGTATATCATAACCTACGGATACTTCTGTATGTAAAATCAATCCGTCATCTTTTATCATGGAACTGTAGTTTATAACATTGGCAGATAAAACAGTTGAATTCGGAACTGTTACAATTTCATTTTTATGGGTTTTAATCCTTATAACAAATGGTGATTTTTCGGTAACATCACCTGATATGTCTCCTATTTTTATTCTGTCGCCAACTACAAATGGTCTCATGTAGGTAATTACCATTCCTGCCATTAAGTTTGCAATTACACTGGTAGAACCTAAAGAAAATATTATACCTACAAATACGGAAACTCCCTGGAAAATGTTTGAGTCTGATTCTGGTAACAACGGAAATATTAAAACAATTGTAAAAGCATATATGAATATTCTTAAAATATTGAATGTAGATTTTGCCCAATCGGAATAAAAACCCGGAATTACAAGTTTCCCGTTTTGTATTTCATTTGTAACATATTTAAAAAATTTTAAAATATAATGAACAACAAAAATAATAATGGCTATTTTTAGTAAATTAGGAAAGTAATTGATAAAACTTTTACCTATGGATTTTAAAGGAGAAAGTATCCATCCGAACAGGGTTTCCGCAAAACGCTGGGTAATTGGGAATATACTGAATAGTAATGGTATTGTAAGGTATAAAAATATTATATAAAGAAAATAACGCAGTACTTTTGATATAAATAAAACTACTTTTATTTCTTTTTCCGGATTAAGGACTTCCAATGTTTTAATTTTTATGCCTTTAAACCATTTGTCTTTTTTAGAAACTATTTTTTTATCAATGACTTTACGAAAAAGATAACTAATCCCTTTTATAATAAAGAATTGCAAAACAATTACCAGTATAGCAAGACCTATCATTTTCATTATATTCCAGAAGCTTACACTTTCTTTGTAATATTTTATTGATTCATAAATTTGTTTGCTATATTCTGTTGCAAGTGTATTTTTATCGGTATTTTTCCACATTGCATCCATTTCTGAAATACTTGTAAGTATTGTCCCGTTATATATAATATCGGAAGTTGTTCCGTTGTCGGCAATTATTAATGAATCATTTTTTAATGAAAAAACTTTTGCAGCTTTAAGTATTTTATCCGAATTTAGTTCTGCCCGTTCTTTTGCGGTAAAAGAGCCTAAGTTTGTATAGATTATGTAAACTGTATCGTAGTGTAGAATAACAGGGACTCCTGTTGCATTTTGTTTTAAGGAGTCAATTTGTCGTTGTTGTATTGCTTTACGGATCGAATCAGTTTTCTTAAACTCATTAAGTTGCTGTTGAACGTGCATACGTTGTTTATTATCGTTTTCCTGCAGCGACATAAGCTGTTGAAGGAGTAGATTTTCTTTTATTGATGCGGTCAGGTCTTCGTTTTGTGATTGTTTTATAAGATCTATAGCTGCCGAGTTATTAACGAATTGTTGTGTAGAGTCCGCATTCTGACTATTTAAAGAATCTGTAATTACTTCAACAATGGTATCGGATTTTACGACAATGGTATTTTCTGTCTGAGCATTACACGCAAAATTATATACAAGAATAAAAATAATAAAAATAAATTTTTTCATAATAGGGAGATAAACATATATAACTAAAATATACGGATTTTGTTTAGTAGGAATCTCTGTTAATGACCAACTGAAGAATAGTTGTCAGATTGAACATACAAGGTATAGATTTTTAAAACTTCATTGCTAATTTAACTTCTGGTTTAATTGCTTATAATTTATTACCAAAGAAACCTTCTCTTAACATAGAAATTATTGACAGGAGTGCTATTGGGAATAAACGTTACATTGAACATATAGTGCAAAATTCAAATAAAAATAAAAGTATTCATTATATGTCTATAACTTTTTCCAATTGGAATATAATACTGGTTTATTTTTAATCCATTGTCTACAATAGCATTTATATAATTTAAATTAACGATGTAAGAGCGATGTACGCGACAAAGACAAGGAAAATTCAATTTGCTTTCTATTTTTCCTAAGTTTTGTGAAGATAAATAACATTCTTTTGGGTTACGTGTTATAATACGTGTATAAGCATTTTCTGCTTCGAAAAACAAAATATCACTTACAAGCAACTGTTTGATTTCTGATTTATCGCGGATAAACAGACATGGAATGACATAAATATTATCCGATTTAATTTGTAGTATTTTTTCCATAAATCATATGTGTCTTAAGGGTTTTTGTATATATGTATACTACACAAACAGTTTTAATGGAACTTTGTAAATTTTTTTCATTTTTTTATTAATAAAAAACAAATAATGTTGTAGTGGCGATAAAACCAAAAACAAATGACCAGAAATAACGTTTAAGTATAATATCTGTCCACTCTAAAAATTGCTTCGCTTTAATATTGTTTTCAAGTTGAAAAGAGGTTACTGTGATTAACAATAATAATAGATAGGTAAAAAAATAGCAATATTCAAGATACATGATTCCTTCTGACAAAACAGTTTCACGTAAATTAATATGGTCGAAGACAAGAACAAAAAATAATCCTGAACAACCGATGATATTATTAAATCCATCAGCATCGTTGCGGACAAAAAGAATGGTAAATAATAATACCAACACAACGGCAATAGGAATAATCTTACAGACAAGGCTATCTATAAATTTCCTTGACACGGAAATATTATACAATAATTCAGGAAAGCGGTTTATACCATATATATCCGTATTGCCGAAATTACACAGGTAAGACTCCATGCTATAAGAATAATAGGTGTTTAAAATATCCCAGCCATTAATTTCAAAATGATTTCCCAGTCCCGGGCATATGTCGGGATAGATTTGTTTATATGCACTCAAATCAGGAATAAGAACTGTATTATCATCTAAATCTGTTGACCATAGAGGGAATATAATCTCATTTTTCCCGAAAGGAAATAATGAATATGAAAGTTGTTGTGGAATGTTGATATCGAAATTCCAGCGGTACAATACAGCCTTACAATTGTTGATAAGTATGGGAATGCTGTCGGTTTGCACATATTCGTTAACTTGTGCTCCCGGAAAAAGGATTCCTTTTTTGGTATATTCGTCGGTATGATAGAGCAATGCTATATTTTCAGGAATATCGTTGCCGGACATCAAAAATTTCTGCCAGATAGTTCCGCTGACCCGTACTTCATAAGAATTTGCAAACTGAACGGAATGAATATATAAGCCGGTAGGAATTATTTTAACAGGTTCGTCATATAATTTTTTGGATTCTTGCTTATAACGTTCAAGAAAATTATCCAAACTTTTGGGGTCGACAATTCGCTGTGGGGCCCACTTATTATAAATTCTATTGTTGTTAAGAAAATCTTGTTCTTCGGTGTTGATTTTTATTTGCTCGAAAATAGCATCCGAATTACTTTCGTTGATTGAATAATTTTTAACGGGAAACCTGTTGTATGCAGAAATTGTCCCAACAATTACCCCGAAAAATATTAAAGAAAGAAGATATTGAAAACGTATTGGTTTCTTCAACCATTTGTTGACAAGGAATATTCCGATAATAATCCAAAGAGCTGAAAGCAACAAAATACGTATCAGGCAACGTTTCATAGATAAGCGATAGGCTTCCGATTCGAGAGAACAACCGTCATAAACAGATAAACCCATAAACCATCCTGTTTCGTCGATAGATGCGAATTTTTCATTACAGAATTGTCCTGTAACCGTATTTGGGTGAATATAGTTGTCTTCCAGCTTTTTCCGTATAATTAAATCGTTTGCCAAACGAACAAGTACAGGGTCATAATATTCATATCCTAATTCTCCGAGCGAACGCGTTTCATCTAACGGATGTGCAACAAATACAGTTGAAGAATCCATAATATACGGCAGTCCGTATCTGCTTAAACCAAACTGTTGCAATCGTTCATAAATATGGGTTGTGTTGTAAATAACTATTATAATTCCTTTTTCTTTGTTTTCTAAGCAAAAAGGCACGCAACATCCTGTAATACGAGCCCCAAATTCTTCATTAAAAACAGGATTTATCCACCACGATTGTTTCCCGTCAAGTGTTTTATGGTACCATTCTTTATATTGGTTTTCATTCTGGTCGTCGAAAAAATCGTCCATACTGGTTTCAGATTGTTTTAGAAGAAGAAATGCATAGCTGTTTGAAGAAAGACTATTATTTTCAATAGCAAAAAACAATCCATCGATAGGATAATTACAAATAAGCGAATCCAAAAACTTTTTCATAAAAGAAAAACAATCATCATTGATAATCAATTAGTTATGTGTGTAATTGCCACTTTTGACACCATTTAAGGGTTGCTAATTTGGCTATAAAAGGCTATAAAAAGCAATATGACAACCATT
>JAISPG010000026.1 GCA_031275085.1 Bacteroidales bacterium
CTTCCGGTCAGTACCGCTATCACATCTATAATAGAAATGTACCACTTTTCCTGTTCGCTGTCCCACAAGGAGCGGACTTGCTTGTTTTCAAAAATCTTGATTGCAATTTTAGGGCTCATAGATTATAAGTTTGATTCGTGCTGTATATAAAGTCGCGTAATTTCCGGCATGTATTGAGGTAATCTGTCCATTGCTGTAACAATGATTATTCTCTGCAAATATATGAAGTTATTCCGACATAAAAGTGATATTATCCGGCTGCGGGGTTTCGACTTCTACGGTTAATATTGCCTGTAAAGCCGCGTTTTATATTATTCAATTCGCTGATTTTATCAGCAATTTCGTGAAATGTTTTGGTTTTTTCAAAGTTCAATTTTTCGGCAATTTTTCGCGCTGCCCCTTTTTTTTGCACTAATTCTTCATACTGAAAAGCTGAAAAGAATTTTCTTACACTATCTTCGACATTTTCATTCCAAGGAAGCAACCAACCAGCGTCCTGTAGCAAAATCCAATTATCGGAATGTTCATCGCCAAAATATAAAAACGCACTGCCGGAGCAAACAGAGCTAACAGTTTTGGACGGCACACATACATTTGTCCATTCGTTAGATAACGATGCCAAATGAATATCAATAAACCGCAGATGACTACGCTGGACAGACTCCACAATTTCTATTCCTCTTTTGTCTTGAGCATATTTCTTCAACAATAATGACTTGGAGCCATATGGTGCTAAAATGAGTTTGAATTTGTCCGCATCAAGATTATTTACAATAGCATACAAAAATTCTAACGAATGTGCTTCTCCAAGGTTACCGCAGTAGCCAAGGTAAACTTTATTCCTATCATTTGCCCAGCGGGGAATACCTGTATCTATTTTATCTTTTGCATTGTAAATACCACATGGAAGAAGTGAATAGCTCGTAACTCTATCTTTATACTTTTCCTGCAAGTATTTTTTTTGTACAGTCCCTAACGATATAATATGTTGAGGTGCACCTCTCAGCAGCAATTTATTAATCTTTTTATAAAGAAAATTGTTTGGAGAAATGAGCCTGCTTGATACAAATGCTTCAGGGTATAAGTCCATCGTCCACAACATCCATTCCCTTTTTCTCAATAGCAAAGACGCCCACAAATTGATTAACGGGGGATCAGTCATACATATGGTAACATCACAGGGATGCTTCTTAGAGGTTCTAATCAGCAAGTAGCCCTCCACTAAATTTGCCATCAGTCGCAGGATTTTGTTTTTTCCATTGTAAAAAGTGCCGACTTTAAAAACATTGCTTGCAGGAGATATTTCATTACCTCCTCCATCATAGAGAATGTCCACATGAATAACGTTGACCTCAAAGCCTTTTTCGCAAAGGTAGACTACCAACTCATAAGCAGCTTCTCCCGTTACTCCCTTACTTGGTGGATAATTTCTATTTACAATATTAACGATTATTTTCTTTTCGTTATCCATGCCTGATATATTTCCTTAAAAGTATCTTCCAAATTTTTGGTGATGTCCCAATTGGGGTAGTGATTTTTCATTTTCGACAAATCGCTATAATAGCAAATATGATCTCCTATTCGATTTTCTTCCGTATATTTCCACTGCATGGGAATGCCGGAAATGCCGGAAATCATATCGAACGCCTCCAATATAGAACAAGTATTGTTTTTCCCGCCACCGATATTGTAAACTTCCGCTACGCGCGGCGCGTTGATAAACTCCTCTATAAATCGGGCGACATCGTAGGAGTGAATGTTATCCCTCACCTGTTTGCCTTTGTAACCAAATACAGTATATTCCTTTTGTTCCAGATTGCATTTTACGAGGTAACTTAAAAAACCGTGTAGTTCTACACCGGTGTGGTTAGGTCCCGTTAAGCAGCCGCCGCGCAAACAAGCAGTCGGCATATTGAAGTACCGCCCGTATTCCTGTACGGAAATATCGCCCGAAACTTTGGATGCACCAAACAGCGAATGCTTGGTTTGGTCTATCCGGAATGTTTCGGGAATGCCATTTTTATACTTCTCATCTGCATAATCCCACCTGCGCGCCAATTCCACCAACGGTATTTCGTTGGGTGCATCACCATATACTTTATTGGTGGACATGTGCACAAACGGAATTTGCGTGGAGTACCGCCGCGTCGCCTCTAACAAGTTAAAAGTGCCTACGGCATTAGTATCGAAATCGTCGAACGGAATAGCAACTGCCTTGTCGTGGCTGGGCTGCGCAGCCGTGTGCACAATGGCGTCCGGTTTAACGTCTTGTAGAACACGAATAATTCCCTCTCTATCTCGTATATCAAGCTCATGGTGTTGGTAACTATGGAGGGTTTTTTCCAGCCGGCGCTGATTCCAGCGCGTATCTCCAGAGGGACCGAAGAATACGGCGCGTTGATTGTTGTCTATTCCGTGTATCTTCCATCCAAGGCTGGAAAAATGCACGCATACTTCCGAACCTATCAGCCCGGATGATCCTGTTACAATAAGTGTTTTCATTGTTTGTAATTTATTTAATATAATGTTATTATTTTTATTTGCGATATACTAAAATCTTACCTAAATAGCGCTTTATAAACAGAAGTCGTTTCTTTATAACATTTATTCCATGAAAATTTATCTGCCTGTATAATTCCACTTGATGAAATTTGCTGTCGATAGTTTATGGCATAATTAAGTAGTTCTGTAAAAATTCCGGTATCAAGATTTTTCGCCATCAATCCGGCACTTCCACATACTTCTGGTAAAGAAGATGTATTAAGTGTGATAACAGGGCATCCGGCACGCATTGCCTCTATAACAGGTATTCCAAATCCTTCGTAGGACGACGGATAAACAAAGCAGCTGGCATTATTGTATAATTTATTTAACCGGTCATTATTTACAGATCCAATAAAAGTAAAACGATTAGGTAATAATTGAATCAGCATTTTTTTCTCTTCGGGTAAAAGTTCCGCGCCTACTATCCATAATTCAAAATCGTTTAATAAACTTATCCACTTTACAGCGAAATCGAAATTTTTATATTTTGCCCGCGAGCCAACCCATAAAATATAAGGAGTTTTAGAAATATCTTTATTAACCAGCGGACAGTATTCTTCAGAAACGCCATTGTAAACAACCCGAATGTCTTTGTTTTTATATTGTGGATAAATTTCACATAAATCTTTTTTAGTATTTTCCGAAACGCATAGTATTACATCAGAATGAGCAATGGCTTTTAATTTTTGCCAGATATGTACTTTCTTTTTAATGCCCGAAACAAATTTTTCATATATAAAATCGTGTACAGTGACTACTTGTTTCATCTTTTTTGTAGAATTTATAGTACGATAATAACTGGAATGAAAAACTCCTTCAATATCGTTTTGTAGTGTTCTATATCGTTCAATATTTACCGGATAAATTCGTTTCTTAATAAATTTATCTTGAGATATTTTCAGCTGTTGCCTGAAAATATTTTGAAGAGCGCTTTTATGTTCAAAAAATGAGCACATAAAATATTGGTCATCCATTAAGCGCCGGCATATTTCAGCCCAATAAGCTGAAATGCCTCCTGATTTTTGTAGAGAAAAAATGATATTGTCTAAAAATAATGACATCAATTCTATAATAATCTATATAACTTTATATACGAACTTGCTGCGTTGCATGGTTGAAATTTATCACTGTTTTTTCTTCCTCGTTCAATCAATTGATTTCTGTATCCGGCGTCTAAAATAATTTTTCTAAAACCCTTTTCTATGGACGAGCTATCGTGTGGATTGACAAAACATGCTGCATCAGCTGCTATTTCCGTCATTGGCGGGATAAACGAAGTAATCACACATCTTCCCACAGCATTACCTTCAATAATTGGCATCCCGAAACCTTCGTAAACAGAACAGAAACAAACAACGTCGCATTTTTTGTATTCCTGCACGATTTCTTCATCGGATAAGTTACTTATTGTAGAATAAGAAATGGCATTTTTCTCCAACATTTTAGATATTTCATTATTTATATCCCCAATTATACGAAAATGGCAAGGTATAAAAGCAATTGCTTTAATGACATTATAAATATTTTTGTTCCAACCTGTTCCAATTTGTAGAATTACTGGTTGTTGTTCATTAAAAACTTTTTGACGAAACCAGAATGCCGTATCTACCGCATTGTAAATCACCTCTATATCTTTTCTATTGGTTATTTTCGCTAATTCTTTTTTCGTGTTCTCAGAAATACAAATTACTTTATTGGTAATCAACACCGGCAATTTGTACCACAGCCAATACATTATTTTTTTCTTAACAGGATTTTTCACGTGTTCTAATAAACATAAATCATGGATGGTAAGAACAGACTTGCAGCCAATAAGCGCCAATATACAATAATGAATATCGCCTGTAATATGATTTATCCCGTATTTATTTCTATGCTTAAACACAAACCAAATATTTTTAACTATATGCTGTGGGGCAGCTTTATATTCCGGTACGCAAAACTCCTCTACATCCATAGTTTTCCGTATTTCCCGTATAAATGTCCCGGAAACCTTTGCGATGCTGAAGCCGGCTTTCGGATTTCTATGGAAATAGGTAATTGTTTTATTGCGGCTTTTCTTTTGATTCATATTTGTTGTTAATTAACGCTGAATTATACGGACGGAAAATATCAACGCCTAATTTTTCTTTATAAGTATTAAACCCTTTTTCTATAATAATAGCACAATATACGGCAACAAGGCAAAGAGCAATGCGTCGTTGTCTAAAAATAGATAAGAGATATGGAATTAAAAATATTTCCCCAATATTAAAATATATTAACCCCCGACCAACTATTACTTGTAAAATGGTATTATTGAATATAACATATAATATTGCGCCAAGAAAATAGAGGTTCAAAAAGAAGTGGTAATATTCATCCTTATTCTTTATCCATTTTGAAAATATCAATGCAAAAAATATCCAAAAGCACCTTTTCAGCGTTCCCAATAAACTATATATAAAAACATTCTCTCCTATCCCATAATATCCTTCCATGCGTTGTCCAATGGTGTGACCAAACAAATAAAAGAAACCGGACGGTATGTGATTAATTATATTAGACGCAGAAATACCCAAAGCTACTACTAACGTGTAAATGATAATTTTTGGTGAAATTACCCTATGCAAAAAATATGCCGGTAAAAATATGAGAGAACTTCTATGGAATAGAAATGCGGTAGCGATACATAGTATAAATGGAATAATTTTTTTGTTGAAAATAAATTGAAAGGAAAAAATACATATCGCCAATGCTATATATTGCCTGTTCATCCCTAAATAGCTCAACATTAAACAATAAAAAATAAATAACGTAACAAGCGGATTAACAGAGTATTTATATATTGAGATTGCAATTAATCCATAAACAATTATAGCATGTAAAACCAAAAAAACAGAATAATTGTCGGTATAAAAATATACTAATTTGTTCAAAAATGTATAACCAACTTCAAAATATTGATATTCGCCTGATTGTAGGAAAGATTGAAAAAACTTATAATATGGAGTCCAATCTGTCCCTATTCCCCATCGCAAGCCGTCATGAATAATCAGCCATCCTACAAGAATTATCAAAAAAGGCTTATATTTTATATCCTTTTCCCGATTAATCTCGTAAAACGCAACCCCAAAAAGTAGTAAAAAAGTAAATAAATACATTTTGCAGAAAAAACGAATAAAACAATCCTATTTTTTATGGTATA
>JAISPG010000035.1 GCA_031275085.1 Bacteroidales bacterium
TTTGTTGGTATTGGCGCTATGACAGACTTCGGACCATTACTTGCAAATCCTAAAAGTTTAATGTTAGGAGCTGCTGCACAGCTTGGAATATTTATTACTTTTATTTGTGCCATTGCATTGGGATTTTCCCCGGCTGAATCAGGTTCAATCGGAATTATCGGAGGTGCAGACGGACCAACTGCTATATTTGTTACTTCCAAACTGGCACCGGAGCTATTAGGACCAATTGCAGTTGCTGCATATTCTTATATGGCTTTGATCCCTGTTATTCAACCTCCCATTATGAGAGCTCTGACTACAAGAAAAGAAAGGCAGATTGAGATGAAGCAGTTAAGACCGGTAACTAAACGTGAAAAAATTATTTTCCCTATAGTAATAACTATTATTGCAGCTTTACTGGTACCTTCTTCCGTTTCATTAATCGGTTCTTTAATGTTTGGGAACTTATTAAGAGAATCAGGAGTGACCGAACGTTTAAGCAAAACTGTTCAGAACGAATTAATGAATATAGTTACTGTATTTCTTGGAATATCGGTAGGAGCAACTGCTACCGCAGATATGTTCCTTAGTTTAAGAACTATTCAAATTATTGTTCTTGGAGTTATTGCTTTTAGTTTCAGTACGGCAGGAGGTATATTAATTGCAAAATTTATTAACTTATTTGCCAAAGAAAAGATAAATCCCCTTATTGGTTCAGCAGGAGTTTCAGCAGTTCCAATGGCTGCAAGAGTTTCACAGGCTGAAGGACAAAAGTCAAACCCGAATAATTATTTATTAATGCATGCTATGGGACCAAATGTTGCAGGAGTTATTGGGTCTACAATTACTGCCGGACTATTATTAAGTTTCCTTTCTTAGGAAATTATAAAAATATTGATTTATGAAAGCAATGATTTTTGCTGCCGGCTATGGTACAAGGTTAGCTCCGCTTACAGACAATAAGCCAAAAGCTTTGGTCAATATCGCAGGAAAACCTATGCTCCAAATGCAAATTGAGCATTTAAAAAGTTTTGGATTTAATTATATCGTAATAAATGTTCATCACTTTTCCGACCAGATTATAAACTTTATCAATTCAAACGATTTTGGAGTTGAGATCCAAATATCAGACGAAACTAATCTATTACTTAATACAGGTGGCGGATTAAAAAATGTAAAGAAATTTTTTAATGAAGGAGATACATTTTTATTACATAATGTAGATATTTATTCAGAAATCGACTTAAAAGAAATGTATAACTTTCATTTAAAAACCTGCAATATTGCCACATTAGCAGTAAAACACAGAGAAAGTACAAATTATCTGCTATTTGATGAAACCGACAGGTTATGCGGGTGGAGAAGCTATAAAACAAATTCAGAAATAATATCCATAGAAAAAACTACATATAATGAAATGGCTTTTAGCGGTATATACGTTTTTAATTACAATATCTTCGACGCAATACAAAAAGAAGGTTCATTTCCAATAATCCCCGAACTTCTCAATATATCAAAAAATGACAGGATCGGAGCATACAATCACGACAACAAATATATGCTTGATCTTGGAAAACCTGAAGCCATAAAAAAATGTGAAGAGCTAATCAATAGCTAATAATTATTATTATCAACTTAAATCTTCGATTTTTTGAACCGGATATCGTTTTAATTTAACTCAATGCCAGATACAAAATTAAGTAATAAAGGACAACTTAGCTGCAACCGTTGAGCGCAGCTAAGTTGTCCTTTGATAATTGGAATTTTATCCACAATATTTATAGAAAAAAATAAATGTTTATTCACCTAAATTTTACATTGAGCCCTTAATTTTATTATTTACCTTTGTCAAAATGAAATTTAAAAGATTTTTAATATTACTGTATTTCTTCCTATTCTGGATATGTTACTTTATCGTAGCAAGAATAATATTTTTCTTGTTTAATACCCCAGAACTGGCTGGCATAAGTTTTTCTGAAATACTGGCAACATTCTTTTACGGCTTTAAATTAGATATATCTGCAGCTTCATATATAACATTTTTTTCTATTCCGGTTTTTATTATCTCAGCTTTTTTCTCTTCCAATAAAGTATTGAAAATATCCCTGAATATTTTTACAGGAATAATGATA
The DNA here is from genome assembly GCA_031275085.1 of Bacteroidales bacterium. Taxonomy (GTDB): domain Bacteria; phylum Bacteroidota; class Bacteroidia; order Bacteroidales; family ML635J-15; genus Bact-19. The sequence goes on from JAISPG010000035.1 coordinate 2,112, forward strand.
GCTATAGTTTCACTAATAATTATCGGAGATGCCGAAGTTTACAAATACTGGGCTTTCAGGCTTGATAATTCACCACTTAAGTATCTCAATACTCCAGAACTAATAATAGCATCAACTACAACATTAAGAATAGTTTTTTTATTTTTTATTTATTTAATTTTCTGTCTGGTTAGTTATTTTTTATACTCCAGGCTGATATCCGGAAAAATAAAGAACACACAAAATGAAAAGTTTTATTCAATCTTTTATTTGCTTATAGCCGGCATACTATTTATTCCTATACGTGGCGGTGTCGGAATTGCACCAATAAATGCAGGTTCGGTTTACCATTCAAATAATATGTTCCTGAACCATTCGGCAATAAATGTTACGTGGAATTTCGGTAATTCATTTTTTGCAAAAGATCTTGATTTCGACTCTTTTCAATATTTTGAAGAAACGCAAAAAGATAAATTCTATTCTGAAGCTATACACTCAGAAGACACATGTATAAACATATTCAATAATAATAAACCTAAACATATTATTTTCATTGTACTTGAAAGTTTTACGGCAAATGCAATCGGAGTACTTGGTGGCGAAAAAGGTTTAACTCCGGGAATAGATAAATGGAGTGAGAAAGGAATTTTATTCAATAATTTCTATGCAAGTGCAGACAGAAGCGACAAAGGTTTGGTTTCAATTTTCAGTTCTGCACCTATTGTACTGAATTATTCATTAATGAAAATTCCGGGAAAATCCAGACATTTACCGGGTTTAATATCCGAGCTGTCAGATAATGGTTATAAATCATCTTTTTATTATGGGGGTGATATCAATTTTGCAAATATGCAGTCTTATATACTGCAAACAGGGTTTCAGGAAATAAAATCGCAGAACAATCTTAAAATGAATTGTGCCGAAAGTTCAAAATGGGGATATCACGATGAATGTATGCTTGACCTTTTATATAAAGATATTATAAATGCAAAAGACACATCAGTTTTTGCACTATTTACACTTAGTAGCCATGAACCGTATGATATTCCCGGCAAGAAAATATTTCCTGAAAATGATGAAATGAATAAAGCCAGAAATTCTTATTTCTATACGGATTCCTGTATAAATATTTTTCTTGAAAATTTATATAATTCCCCAAAATGGGATGAATCACTAATCATTCTTGTATCAGACCATGGGACACGTTTTCCTGGAAATACTGAGTTATGGGATCTTCCTAAATTTCATACTCTTATGTTGTGGCTGGGAGGATCATTAAAAACAGAACCATTTATATATACTCAGGCTGCAGACCAAACAGATATCAGTGCATCATTGTTAGCACAACTTAATATTGACCATAAAAAATTTATTTTCAGCGAAGATTTATTCAGAAAAAAAACTCCTTCAGCATTCTATTCCTTTAATCATGGGTATGGATTTATAAAAGGCAATGAGTATTTTGTATACGATATAAACACCAATAAACCTATTATAGAAAACTACAACATCTATAATATGCCTGATTATACAAAAGCATACATGCAGCAAGTCACCGAATATTATAAAAAGTTAAATAATTAAGAGGTGAAGAATAGGCTACTTTTCAAATTCTTAAAACTTACTTCAAATAATCTGAGAGTTCAGTTAACAATCCTGCTTTATCTCTGAAACCAACAACTCTCTTTATCTCTTTTCCGTCTTTAAAAAGTATCATACAAGGAATACCTGTTATTTGATACTTTTGTGATAAATTTTTATTTTGATCTGTATTCAATTTTGCTACAACGATTTTGCTACTATATTCTTTTGCAAATTCTTCAAGTACCGGCTGCATCATTCTACACGGACGGCACCAGTCAGCGTAAAAATCCACAAAAACCAATCCTTTGCTAATACCACTATCAAAATTAGTTTCGGTCAGTATTTTTATTTTTGAATCTTGTGCATTCGCATAATCAACTGTAAAAAAGCTTAATACTGTAAATACTGTCAGAAATAAAATTGTTTTTTTCATATCAAAAATTTTTATTTATTATTTAATGTATTCTATATTAGAATTAATATATTTAATTATATTTTCTTTATCGAAAGGAGAAAACCATTCGGTATCCTCATAACGTCTAAACCATGTTAATTGCCTGCGTGCATAATTTCTTGTATTTTTTTTTATCAATTCAAATGCTTCATCAAATGATATTTTACTTTCAACAGCGTCAAACAATTCACGATAACCTATTGTCTTAAGGGCAACTAAGCCTTTATGCTCATATAGTTTTTCAGCTTCCTGTTTCAAACCATCGTTTCTCATTTTGTCAACACGGCAATTTATTCTTTCATATAAAACTTCTCTATCTAAATTTATGCCAATCTTTAAAATATTAAAATTTCTACTTACTTTTTTATTTTTCCTGAACTCAGAAAAAGGTCTTCCGGTAATTCTGTACATTTCCAGTGCACGCATTATACGTTGCGGATTTTTCAAATCAACTTTTCGATAATATTCAGGATCAACTTTTTTCAATTCAAAACGAATTGCTTCTATTCCATTTTTTTCATAAAAATCTGTTACTTCCTTTCTTATATTATCATCATGATCGGGCATTTCGTCAACCCCATTACATACAGCATCAATATAAAGACCGGAACCGCCACATAGTACTGCAATATCATTTGATAAAAAATAATTATCGAGCTTATGAATTATATCATTTTCATATTTGTTTATACTATAATGTTCCGTTACCGAAACATTACCTATAAAATGGTGTTTTATCTTATCAAGTTGATCAATTGAAGGCCTGGCAACTCCAACATTCAATTCCTTATAAACCTGACGGGAATCACAGGAAAAAATCTCAGCATTATAATATTCTGCTATATCAATGCTTAAGTCGGTTTTCCCAACTCCTGTAGGTCCAAAAATCATTATAAGGGTTTTAAATACCATTCATCATTTTTATTAAACCTACAGATTATATGTCAAAATCGTTTATACTATCCAGATCATACTGGTCAAAACCTTCTTCAAAATCGTCTTCTGTTTCATCCATAAAGTCATCTTCATTTATATCGTCAACAAATACTTGCTCAGGAGCTTTGCTTTTTGACAATGTACAAATCGGGAACTGAAGTTTAAAGTCTTCTTTTACAGCTTCTCTGATATTTACAATTTCAATAAAAAACGATCTTATGGAAAAGAAATCAAATATATAAATGTATCGTTGTCCGATAACAGGAGTAAATGTATCCAGTCTTGTATCCGACATAAGCATTAAATCTGCTTGAGATTCTTCATCTATTTTCTCAAGAATTATTTCCTGAACCTTATCCCATGAAGCGTTCGACAGAAAAAAAGTTGTAAGCAAACTGGGATCATAATTACATGCAGCCTGAATAGCCATATGTAAATCAAGAAAGGTATTATCGGAATATATTTCGATATCCCTTACAAAATTTTCATCTTCACCTGATATTATACGGTATTTAATTATCATTTTTGTAATTTTAAAATAAATTCAACAGTATCGATATTGTCGGCATATTCTGAAAGTCTCGGACGTTGTGTATCTCCAATGTTTACAATATTATCCGAAAATTTTTCAGAACTGGTAACACACTGAATATTTTCATTATTCAAATATATATATTTTTTTATATCTTCCATATCCGAATAATATTCAAAATTTACTACTGCAACAGGTGAATATAATTCTTTACGTTCAACCAAAAGCAGATCATGGAAATTTATGTGCTCGACAACATTCATTGCAATCAATGCATATTGATAGTTAAAATTATTAGCATATTTATGATGATCGAGTAAATACAGATATTTTTGAAATGCTTTGCCCATATCATTAAAATTATAATTTTGAGGCAGCATTAACTTAGAAATACTCCTGCATCCCAAACCAAAATAAATAAAAATATCATCTGCGAGGCGTTCAAGTTCTTCAGTCGTTTCTTTTCCTGTAATTATTGCGATTGAATTCCTGTTTTTCCTCAAAATATTAGGATAGCCCGAAAAATAGTATTCAAAATATCTGTGTGTATTATTGCTGCCGGTTGCAATTATCGTATTATATCCTGTGATTTTTTCTGTTGTGTATGAAATAGAGTTTTTCAAATCAGAATTTTTCTCATAAAATTTATCGATAACCCATTTCATCAAGAGTTCATCTTTTGATGAAAGTTTTATTTTCATATTGATCCCTGTAATAAAACCACAAATAAAATCATGAAAACCGACAAGCGGAATATTACCTGCCATAATTATTCCAAGTATAATTTCCGGAAAAGTTTTATCGGATATATTATATTTATCAAGCCATTCCCTTAGATTTTCCCTTGTGAGTTGCTTGCCCCATCCGGACAATGAAAATTTCACAAACTCTTCGGTAAACCATGGATTTGAGAAAAATATTCTATCATAACCGGGAAAAGAAGTATCTGCATTACCGGCACCGGCATTCCTTAACTCCTCTCCTATCTCGCATAAAAGATCGATCCGTTCTTCAAAATTCATTTATATATCAATAACTGCTTTGGTCCCAAACTTCATCAATAATTTCATTAAGTTCAGTATAGGTTTGTCCATTGGAAAATAATATTATAAAATATATTATTGCTAAAACACTTACTACCAGACCTATTATAGCACAAGTCTGGCCTGCCTTTAAATTACCGAAAGAAGACTGGGTATATAAACCGGGATTTGCATAATAAGCTTTTTTAGCTCCGGGAACAAGAACTAATGCAATAATTGAAAAAATCGGTCCCAGAAAACCTCCACAACAACAAATACTTACTATTGAAATAATTCCCAATGCAAGAATTGCTCCCGAATTAGGAAGACTAATCTGCATATTCTGCCTCTCGTATGTCCTGTAATTATCAAACTCTGCATTACGGTAATACTGATCATTTTCTCCGGTGTCGAAACCTCTATTATTATTATTCATATGTTGATTATCGGTATTATAAGTAGCATTATTAGTATTTTCATTTTTAGATTCAATTTTATCCAGATCCTCAAAAGATACATCATCTGTACTGGAAACATAAGAATTGTTTGTACTTTGGTTTATATCATCCGAAATAAATTGTTCATCTATTTTATTATTTTCTTCGTCCATCATTTATTTTTTAATATATAACCAATGTTTTTATGATATAGTTCAAAGATATAATTATTGCATTTAATACAAAAAATATTTTCAGAATTTTTGCTCCATTATCAAATTTAAATAATAAGTGCAGTACCAAAAAAAGTAACATTAGAATTAATGGGATCAATGCAGGATAATAAATAAAACTATCAACAAAATTACCTTTCAGCAACTCTACAAACGACCGCTGAATTCCGCATCCGGGACAAGTAATACCTGTGTGTTGATACACGGGGCAAGTAAACATTAATTTTTCCAACCATTCAATCATGTGTCAAAAATAAGCCTTTTATTGATTCGATTTAAAAAAAATGTTTAATTAAAAAAAATATTACATTATATTTGAAAAAAATCAATATGAAAAAAATATTATTAGTTTCGTTTTTAATTGTTTCATCTTTTTTAGGAATTTCACAAGAGAAGTTTTACATACCTCAAAAAGATGTTAAAATTGCAACAATTTTAGTTCCCGATGGTTGGGACAGTCAATATGGCGATGATTTTCTTATGCTTAGTCAAGAAGATCGGGTGTGTACTTCGTTTGTATTCGGATTTAGAAATACTCAGTCTATTGAAAAACTACAATCTTTTTACGACTATATTTATGCAACTGCCGGAGAATTAATATCAGATATTACTTGGTCTGAAGAGGATTATGATAAAGTAGAAGGCATTGATTTTAATATTATTATAGACGAAGGATATGGTTTTTTTGAGGACGAAACCGGAAAATTCGAGAAAATAAATATCTCGTTATTCTTCCTGATAACAAAGGCTAAAGACACACTTGCATTTATTTATTTGACTTCTCCTGATGATGAAGATAGTTGTGAAGACGATTTTGCAGGTATGATTTTGTCAGTAAAACCGTTGAAATGATTTTAACAACAGCAATATCTGCATTAAAATTTCCCGAAAAGTAAGAGAAATAAAGTAGAAATACGCTCATTAAATATAAATTGCTATTCACAACTCCATAATTATGGATATGCAATTCATTCGAATTTTATCATAATAATACACTTGCAGGCGGTTTATATGGAATTTTACTGGGAAAAGTATTCATTGGCGAATCAATGTTCCATTCTAAAACAAATGCAAGTAAGGCAGTATTTTTATCATTGATACAATTTTGTAAAGTACTTGATATTAAAGTTATTGATTGTCAATTTCACACATCACATCCCGAAAGTCTGGGAGGAGAATATATTTACAGAAAAGAATATCTGGAATATTTAAGAACAAAGGGATCATATGTTGCTCAAACCATTTCGTCATATTATATATGTTGTGTACAATCTATACAAAACCAAGCACTCTTTTAAGAAAAAGTAAGAATGCTTAGTTTTATTTTTTGACAGGATAAATGTTATTCAGCAGATTTCTTATACATTTTAAAAAACAAAAATGGTAAGAACGCAAAGTTAATAATTGCTATCGATGCTAATAAAATCATGGCACTTCCAGGCCAATGTGTAATTTTAAAAACTACAAAAGCAACTAAAAGAATCATAGCCGCTAAACCAGATATATATTTCAATCTGTTGCTTAATGATTTAACCATCTCTCTTTTGTACAAATTGGAAGAAAGAGTTGGAAGAAATAAAAAAACTAAAATCACCGCAGTTATCAAAAACACCACTTGTCCTCCTGCAATATGATTTAATTTCATAAAAACTGTTGTGGTTATTCCTATTGCTGATAAATAACCAGACACATACATTAATCGTCTCATTGCTTTGATTTTTTTTGATACTAATAAAAAAACTGTTTCCCTTTGGATTTCGTCAAAACCATCAGGACAAATATTATGATAGGCCTTATCATACGCTTTTTCGAAACTCAAACCTTTTTTCATGTCTTCTTCAATTGCACAACAAAAGTGATCAATCAAATCCTCTTTCATCTCAATGGACGTAATATTACTTTGGTTGACAATTTGAGTAATAAATTCAATATTTTGTTCAGTTAAAGTGTTCATAGATCAATAATTATGATGTGATAATTTTATTAATAGTATTGATAAAATCTTTTAATTCCTCTTCTTTTTCTATCTTTACTTTATTTCCTTCTGAAGTTAATGTATAATAATGCCTGACTCGTTTTCCGATGTTTTCTGTTTCGACAGATATTAATCCGCTATCCTTAAGTTTATGTAAAGCTGGATATAATGAGCCTTCTTTAAGCAAAATTTTATTGTCGGATAGTTGTTTAACCATTTGGGCAATCTGGTATCCATACATTTTACCATTTTCAGCAAGCAACTTAAGTATGATTGCCAACAAAGTTCCTTTCAAAAGTTCTTTAGAATACATAGCACAAAGATACATAGAATTATGATGTATTCAATTTTTTTTACGATTTTTTTCTAAATATTATTATTAATTGATGTAATATTCTGATATAAATTTGTAAAAGCCAGTACACAACCAGCTGTTTGATGCAATTTGTACAAATCTAAAATCCGATCTACACAATAACTGTTAATCCCCAATTATTAAATTTTCCATAAAATTAAAATTTTGAAACATTTAATATTTATTATTAACTCTAACAATTTATATTTGCATTATATAAAAACAGTTATCAATGACAGTAAAAGATTTCTTCAGATTATTAATAAGAGTTTTAGCCTTATATTTTTTAATACAGATCGCGCTTAATATTCCATTTTCATCATTTTCATTCATACCTTTTATTGACGGAGAAGACAAGTTATATGCCATATTGATCTTAATAGTTTCATTAGGTTTACTCATAGGTTTATTTATTTTTATAATATTCAATAGTGACAAAATCATTCATTGGCTCAAACTTGATAAAGGTTATGATAATGAGGAAATGAAACTTAAAGATATAAATGCTGCAAACCTAATAGGTCTGGCAATATTAATTACCGGAAGCATTCTTATTGTATGGAAGTTTATTTCGCTTCAGGACTATATAATTGACTATTACTTCGAAACTATAAACAAATACTATACACAAGCTTTTCCATATTTGTACCATATAATTGCAGATATTATTAATATAATTATCGGCTGGTTATTAATTACAAATTATATGCGCATATCAACCTTTTTATTGAAAATCAACAATAAAAATGAAAAAAGCTATTTTAAAAAGGAAGACAACTAAATGCCAGTTTATCAACTTATTAAAGAAATAGCTTTTCCTCCTGTAGAAGAAGCTGAACCTGATGGTCTGCTTGCAATCGGAGGAGATCTTTCTCCCGAACGGGTTTTATATGCACTGACACTTGGAATATTTCCCTGGTTCAACGAAAATGATCCTATTTGTTGGTGGTCACCTGATCCGAGATTTGTTATATTTCCTGAAAAGGCAAAAATTTCCAGATCATTGAAAAATGATTCAAAAAAATTTATTTCAAAAATAAATTACGATTTTGATTCCGTAATAAAAAATTGTTCAAATATTTACAGGGAAGGACAAAACGGAACATGGATAACAAAAGATATAATAAATTGTTACTCACAGCTACATAATTATGGATACGCATATTCATTCGAATCTTATTATAATAATACACTTGCAGGCGGGTTATATGGAATTTTACTGGGAAAAATATTTATAGGCGAATCAATGTTCCATTCAAAAACAAATGCAAGCAAAACAGCATTTTTATCATTGATAGAATTCTGCAAAGAACATGATATTAAAGTTATTGATTGTCAATTTCATACATCACATCTCGAAAGTCTGGGAGGAGAATATATTTCCAGAAAGGAATATCTGGAATATTTATGTAAATTTGTAGAATCTCCATTTAAGAACATATGATATCAGAAGTATTCGATCAAATAGAAAAACACAAAATCCCACTGACTTCCCGTATATTATGTGCAGTCAGCGGTGGTATCGATTCCGTTGTTATGTTGACCATACTGAACGATTATCGTTTTGATTGTGTTGTTGCACACTGTAATTTCAAACTAAGAGGTAAAGAATCTGACGATGATGAAGCTTTTGTGAAAAAACTTGCAGATAAATTTGAATTCAAATTTTTATCGGAAAAATTTGATACTGTCAGCTATGCAGAAAAAATGGGGATATCAATTCAAATGGCAGCAAGAGACCTTCGTTACGAATGGTTTTTCAAAACAGCAGAAGAGTTTAAATGTGATTATATTGCTCTTGCTCATAATTCAGATGATCAGGCTGAAACCATTATTACAAACCTTATAAGAGGAACAGGGATAAGAGGACTGACCGGAATGCAATTCGTAAAAGATAAACTCTTAAGGCCTCTGATATATACTTCGCGTGAAGAAATTGAAAAATTTACTAAAGATAATGAAATTAAATATCGTTTTGATTCTACTAATGCAACCATAAAATATTCACGCAACAAAATACGGCTTGCAATATTTCCGCTGATGAATGAAATAAATCCGTCTTTTAAGAAAAACATATTGAAATCAGTAAATTATCTTAAAGATACCGAAAAAATAATGCAGGAATATGTAGCTCAGGCTCAAAAAGCATGTATGAGTTATAAAAATAATAAAATTTATATTGATCTGGCTATATTGAAAAATTTTGTATCGGTAAATACTGTTTTTTTTGAACTGCTTGTAAGTGAAGGAATTCCAAAAAACCTGGCTGTTGAAGCGATAAATCTACTTGATTCTCAATCAGGCAAACATGTTTCTTTTCTGAATATTGAAATTTTAAGAGACAGGGACCAAATAATAATAAACAAAGAAGCTGGAAATAATAATATATTTATTCATATTGAACATGATGAACTGAGTAAATTAAAACGTTATGGAATAACTGCAACCATTCATGATTATGATATAAATATCAAAATTAACAAATCACCATATTTTGCATATATTGATTTCGAGAAACTTGAGTTTCCATTGATACTGCGAAACTGGGAAAAAGGCGATAAGTTCATGCCTTTTGGAATGAAAGGTTTAAAAAAGCTAAGTGACTACTTTTCTGATCAGAAGTTATCCGTATTCGAAAAATCCGAAACATTAATAATAACTTCAGGGAATAAAATTGTCTGGATAGTAGGACACCGCATTGACGACAGATATAAAATAACACCCGAAACTAAAAAGATACTGATCTTAAATACTTCAAAAAAATAAAGATTTGAGCATATGTCAAATCTTTATAGTTCCGATAAATAGCAATACTTATTTTAATCAGATTTTTTAATAATAATTTTAATGATGACTGCAGGAACTTTTCAGTTGCTTGGTCCTATCGGAAAATTCCGTATAATATCCAATGTTTTCAACTGCTTCTACAATACCATCTTTGTTTATAGACTCAGGGTCATAATTAAAATCAATTGTTTTGGTCTCAAAATCAACAACAAAAGATTCTATACCTTTAACTTCTTTCAATTTTGTTTCAAGAGCTTTCTTTCCGTGGCCACAATGAAATTCAACTTTCATCTTAATATTTTCGGTCTTAACTTCCTGGGCATTAACACTAAAATTTAAAAGAACAATTACGCCTGATAACAATAAAAATTTCAATATTTTTTTCATATAACTCTAATTTTATATTAAATCTATTCACAAATATTAAAAATTTTTTAAAAATAAACAAAAAAAAATCATATTTTTTAAAATAAAAATCGAATTATAAGTAATAATTTATGCACATAAAATAACTTATGAGTATAAAATTCAATAAATATATAAAAACATAAACACTATATATAATTATTCATTATGACTAATTTGATGAAATTTTATTATTTTGTATAATGAAAAAATAAATCAATTTATTTAAAATGGAATCTTCAGCCTGACTAACTGAGGCCTGTTTCGGTTTATAAGATTTGTTCTTTGCCTGTTAGATAGTTTACCTTTGTTGGTTTGTTAATCCTTATTTTTAATACAAAAAAATAAAATTCAACATAGATTTTATTTAACCCTGCAAACTAAGAGGTTGTTAGCTATGGTAAGATCATAGACTTAAATGTAAAATCGGATAATCTTTATTCATTGGATCTTTCTCCGAACGATTAATTACTCTAAATCCGAACTTTTCATAAAATCCGATTGCTTGTCGATTTTGTTCATTTACATCTACTTTTTTTATTTTATTTTTTGTAATTGCCGTTTCAAGAAGATATTTTCCATATCCTTTTCCTCTTGATTCATCAGAAACAAACAACATTTCAAGATTTTCACCTGAAATTCCCATAAAGGCTGAGATTTTGCCTTCTGAACGAAGAATATATAAATCAACCTGCGATAAAAATCCAGGTATTACTTTCCTGTAAAAATCGAAATCTTCAGATTTTAAAAAGTCATGTGTTGCTTTTACTGAACTTTCCCAAACAGCAATTATATCATTATAATCTTTAAAATCAGCTTTCTCTATTTCTATATTTTCAATCTTTTTTCTCAGCATAACCATATCTTTAAGCATTATCCCATTTTCAAAAATAGGTTCGCCAAACTTCTCTAAAAAGAAATCTTTCTTCAAGTCATATCGTGAATAACCATTCTTTTCATAAAAATGAATCTGTTTAAATCCGCAATCTGCTGTTCCAACGATTATTGTTTTATATTTTCCTTTTCGGGCAATTTTTTCTATTTCACTCATCAAATGACTTCCTATTCCCTTGTTTTGCATTTCCAATGAAACCGCAATATTCATTATCTCTATTGTTTCTTCATCGTGAGCCAATAAACAAAATACTCCAACTGTTTCTTTTTCAGTTTTTGCAATATAAACATCCGAATCAAAAAGATATTTATTAATTGCTTCAATTGTTTCATCTGCAAGCAGAAGTAAATTATATGGATAATTATTTTCTATTTTTTCCAGTTCCATTTTAACTAGTTTATACTGTTAATAATTTGGTTGCTTAATGTTCGGGTGAGGCTAAATCTAAACGAACTGTTAAGCCATGATTAAACTCCGTATGATAATTGACCAGTTATTAGTGACAGTTTATTCTACCGTTATTTCATTATCTTTTAAATTATACTTCATGTGTTTTCCTAACGCAGACGAATAAACTGAAAATGTATCTATGCCGTACACAGGTTGAGCTTTATGTATTTCAAGTATTTCGTCTAGTTTTTCTTTGTTCATTAAGTTCTTTCTTTTTTCACATTGCTTGTTTCCCGTCATACCATAAATAATGTAAAGCTCTTATTGCGTTAATACAATGATTTCCCCAATGATGATAAAATCCAAATCGTAACTGCCAAAGAGCATCTTCAACTGCTTCGTCTGTTGTAATGTTGTCAATTTTATTAAGTTCCGTTTTCAAGTCTCGGTATATGTCTGAAAAGTCGTCAACTAACCAACCTTGTGTCGGTTTGTTTTCTTTGTTATAGGTCGGGTCAAAGACTTCCCAATAAAAACAATCTTGTCCAAGTGAAGACATTAGTTCAATATTTTTGGCTTTAAAGATGTTGTCACTTGGGTCTTCAAAGTTGCTGTCTGAACTTGAATATTTTAAGTCAATTATTTCGAGTTTGTGTCCTGCGGCATAAAGGTCAATTAAAGTTGTATGAGCTATGTTGTAGAACTTTTCTTTGTCTATTTTGTCATTCTCAACAATTTCAATAAACTGTCGTGCAGATTTTAGAAAAGTCTGAGTTGTTTCTTTTTCTAAAATTTCTTTCAAGTCCGTTGATAATTGTTGTGTCGTCATAATATTGTGCCTAACGGTTGGTGGCTTGCTGTAGTGCGGGGTTTCACAAATGTTCGCGCGGGTGTGAACGCTTGAAAGTCCGACAGAACTTTCTGCGGGCATACACCCCGTATTATAGCAAACCGTGTGTTAGTGGCTGTACATTTCTTTCAATATTTATTTTCTATTTTTATTTTATTCGTTTCTATTAATTTATTGGCGTTTATCAATACTGTTCCGCCACGAATTTTATTCGTTGTTCCGATTTTCTTTTCAATGAAATTCTTGAGTTTTCTTTGGTCAGAACGTATAAGTTTCCAATCCAATTTATGAGCTTCTCTTTCAGTTTCTGGTAGATATAAATCTTTTGCTATTGCTCCTTTTTCGTTAAACCCCATAAATGTTGATTGGTTAAGATATTCATTTTGTATTCCGCCAAAATACAGTCGTTGCGTCCCCCAACCTTCACTTGAAAATCGGAAAGTGTGCCCATTACAACTCTTCGGATTTAAATCGATTTTTCGGGCAATAATTTTTGTGCCGTCTAAAGGGTTCCACAATCCAAAGCAAACAGCAAATTGCCCTCCTTTCTCCAAATCAAATTTTTCAAGAATTTCGTTAGTCGAGAAGTACTGATTCAATTCTTCTCCAAAGCCTGAATAATGGTCAAAAATATCATAGTTGGTTTCAGAAAATATGAAATCTAAAATCATCTTTTTATCGTCTATTGTTCCGTAAAAATCTGTCTGCATCGTCTGTTTTGTATTGCCACTAACGTCCGGCGGCTTGGCGAAGGTGGCGGTTCACTGTCGTTTGCACGGGCGATAAACTTTCAAGTTTGCTCGACATTTTCTACGAGCTTACACCGCCACTTATGCCAAACCGCTTGTGCCTGTTGCACAACTTAACACAAAAATAAATAAAAATTTTATAATTTCATATATTATTTGTACCTTTATGTATGCAAGGCAAGAAAGAATTTACTCCGAAATTATTTTATTATTTTATTCCCTAAGTTTGGACAAACTTGTACCTCAGGATGATTTCTACCGCAAGCTCAATCAAACCATTGATTTACAGTTTCTATAATATTACGGAACAGAAGGACAGAAAAGCATCGATCCTGTTGTTTTTTATCTCAAATACCCATAATCTTTTAGTTTATCTAAATCATCGATTTTATAACTTGCACAATCATTAATTACATAAAGGTCATCGCTAATCTTTGTAATGTAATTGTACATATGGTCAGTTAATATGATTCCTCTTTTCTCTTTTTCTTGTTTAATTATTTCGATAAATGTTTCTGCGTTTTTGGGAGATAAATGTGAAAAAGGTTCATCTAACACACAAAATTTCGTATTGCTTTTTAGAATCAAATACGTTTCGATTATTCTAATATTTCCACCTGAAAGTTCTCGGATTTTGAATTGAGTCCAATCAGAAAATTCAGAGAATAAGTTGCAAAATTCAGAGAAGCCTAAATTGAAATATTTGAATGCTTGAATTACTTTTATGTGTTTGGGCAAAAAGTTGAATTGAGGCAACATTCTCATGTCCTCTGGATTTCTATAATCTTCGTATAAAATATTTCCGTTTACCCTTACGGATTTTTCATTCGTTTGAATTTCTCCAAAAATTAACTTTAATAAACACGATTTTCCACAGCCATTTCGACCGAGAATTCCTGTAATTCTTCCTGTTTCGGACTTTAGATATATGTTATTCAAGATAGTTCTCTCTCCAAATTTCAGTTGTACACTATCTATTTCAAGCAAATTTCCCATATAAATTCAACGCAATTATTATAATGACAAAATAGACTAAAAAATCAAATATAAAAGAAAATATCCAGAGTGTTTTTTTAGTGACTCCAACATTTTTATAAAAATAGAATTCCTTTGATTTATATTCTCTTATATAGAAAAATATCAATACTGAAGTTATAACTTTGAACCAAAAAAGAATAGAATAAGCAGAACTTCCATACTTGAAGAGAAAATAAGCGCACAGAAGAGAAACCAAAATTGAAGCAAAACAAAATGACCTGTAAAATATAAAATAAAACTTAATCTTCTTCATTCTAATCATAATTTATTCTATTCGCAGTCTTCCAAAATAACAGATAACGGTTGGTGGCTTGCTGTAGTGCGGGGTTTCACAAATGTTCGCGCGGGTGTGAACGCTTGAAAGTCCGACAGAACTTTCTGCGGGCATACGCCCCGCATTACAGCAAACCGCTTGTTAGTGGCTGTTTATTTTATGTTCAAAATTAGAAATTTGAAAAAGTCTTTTCCTTTATCTGTAATATGCACATAGTCATAATTACTTGTATCAAATTCGACTAATCCAAAAGCTATAGCTTCTGGTAAATTCAGAATATTTTTTGATTCAGGAAAACCTGAGCTTAGAAGATATTCTTTTGAGTCTATAAAACCAGCTAATACTCCTGAATCAACAATTTTACCGAACTCATTAACTTCATCATAGAAATCATCTACATCTTTAGTTTTTAGTTCTGCGTTTTCTCGTGCCAGTCTTTCAATTTCTTTCTCTTTTTGAAAAATTTCTTTATCCTTTTCAAGCAATTGTCTTTGTGTTTCAATATCTCCTCCCTGTAAAGACAAGTATTTGCTCCAAATGGCAGAAACTAATTTGCCAAGTTGAATTTTATCATAATTTTCAGGCATTAAATGGCATAAATCATCTGTTAACTCAGGGTATCTTTTTGCTATCTGTTCATAAGTTTCAGAAGAATCAAAAATTGAAATAATCTTGTTTAAATCAAAATCATTCCCTTTTTTACTTTCTTCTCTCAAAACATGTTTTATCTCCCTATCGACCCAAGAGGATTGCAACGATTTTTCCGTAAAGAAAATTAGTGCAATATCTGCTTTATCAAGCCCATCCCTAAATATAGACTTTCTTAAATTATCGCCAGGCAGAATCTTTCTTTTATCTATCCATACGTTTATAAAACAATCTTCCAAATCCGAAACAATCGGTTCAATTAACGACTCCTTGTCTTCGGAAGAATGACTAATAAATACTAAAACTGATTTTCCCATAATTTTCTATTTTTATGTTCTAAGCCAAAATTGCTACTAACGTCCCAGCGGCTTGCCGAAGGCGGGGCTTCCACTGCACTTCCAACAAAGCACGAACGGTAATTCTGCGCACTGCCGTTTCAACGAAGCAATGCCCCGCTTGCGGCAAACCGCCTCGTTGGCTGTCAGTGCTTTCAAATTCTTTAATCGGTTTTTCAGTGTATTCATATTCGTTATTTACTGCCATTTACGTTTTATTGTTTTATGTTCACCAAATCAGCAACCACATAATCCATACATTGTTTTTGTTATCGTTGTACCTTTTCTATTTGTCAGTTTAATTCTCCCTATTATTAATGAAGATTCGTAACCTTCCCCTACGACAGCATTAAATTCGATTTCAATTTCGTAATTGTCGTTTTTGAATTTTGTTTTAAAATCTGAAAAATGAACTTCATCATTACCATCGTCAATTCTGGTAAACTTTGTCAGAACGCCATTTATTTTTACAAACGACACCTGCCACAAATCGTACATAAAGATATATTGCTCATTTTCAAATTCAATTGAATCTTCGGAAAAATAGCAGGAACATCCGTCTATTTCAGGTGGAAAAGTTGAAAACGTATCAATGGTCAAGTTTTGTTCATTGATTGTATTATTATCGTGTTCATTATCAATAGATTTATTTGCGGACTCATCGACAAATTCTGTGTCCATAAGTGTTTCCATCGTTTGTTTTTTTCTTGTCTGCCCGCAACCTGCGGAAAGCAACGCTGTGGTACATAAAATTACAATGATACGTTTCATCTGTCAAGTATTATTTATTTTATTAATTCATCAAGGTATATTTTTTCTGTCGGTACAGTTTTTCCGCTGCGCTGTCCCCGCATTGCAGCCAACTCCTAAATATACGCAATATATTAAAATTCTAAATAAAAACAAACACAAACATATCCTTTTTAAACATGTTATTTCAAATAAAAAATTATCCGGTTAATGAAAGAATACATAAAGGTTATTCGGTTATTTGGATGAAGTTAACTTATAGCAAAGTCATAGTAAATGGTGATGATATTAAACAACAGAAATTTATACCAAAGTTACCGATTCCGGAATTTCAAAAATTAAAAGTCTATTATGTAATTTACAAAAAAAAAATTATTTACCAAAATACATATCCAACAAAATTCCGGCAGCTTTAAAACTACTTATTTTATTGTCAAGTATATCTTTTTCGACTTTTTGCATATTTTTCTTTATTACATCTGCCGAATAAAAGTTATTTTTTATAATTTCATTTATTGTTTCATACATCCAGTACAAAGATTGTTTATTACGGTTTTTCTCAAAATAACCGTTTTCTGAAGTCATGGATATATACTCATTGATAAGATCCCATAGTCCGCTGATTCCTGTATTTTCCAGAGCCGAACATGTTAATACTGTGGGATTCCAGCCGGATTCTGCCGGTGGAAATAAATGTAATGCATTCTGATACTGAACTTTTGCAAGATTTGCTTTTGTAATATTTGAACCGTCGGCTTTTGTAATGGCAATAGCATCCGACATTTCCATAATTCCACGTTTAATCCCCTGTAATTCATCACCTGCACCTGCAAGCATAAGTAAAAGGAAAAAATCGACCATGCTGTGAACGGAAGTTTCAGACTGTCCCACTCCGACAGTTTCAATAAAGATAGTATTAAATCCGGCAGCTTCACAAAGAATAACAGTTTCCCGTGTTTTTCTTGCAACTCCTCCTAAAGAACCTGCCGATGGTGAAGGACGGATAAAAGCATTTGGATGTGTTGCAAGATGTTCCATTCTGGTCTTATCTCCTAAAATAGAACCTCCGCTTCGTTCGCTGCTGGGATCAATAGCCAGAACCGCAAGTTTATTCCCCGATTTAACTATTTCCATACCCAGAGCTTCGATAAATGTACTTTTTCCTACTCCCGGAACGCCGGTAATTCCAATCCTTATTGATTTCCCGGAATGATTAAGACATTTTTCTATTATTTGTTGTGCTAATTTATTGTGCTCCGGCAGTGTACTTTCAATAAGAGTTATTGCCTGGCTTAAAATGTTTATATCGCCACTCAAAATACCGTTCACATAATCATCAGGTGATAATATATATTTACGACGACGTATTTTACTGATATTGGGATTTACCTGAGGCGGCTGTTCTATCCCTTCATTTACAACCAAAGCACTATTTTCCAGTTTGCTTTCTTCAACCTCTCCCTTGTATTGCTTTTGTTTTGTCATATCATGCAAAAATTAAGGTTAAAGGTACTTTCCCGGCTTCAAATAATTTTTTACATAATCTGCTACTCCGTCCTCAAGTGAGAAAAAATCTTTATCATAACCTGCATTCCTTAAACTTGTCATATCTGCTTCAGTAAAATACTGGTATTTGTCACGAATATCTTCGGGAGTATCAACATATTCGATTGCCGGTTCTATTTCCATTGCTTTAAATGTGGAATAGGCCAAATCATTAAAAGTCCTTGCTTTTCCTGTTCCTAAGTTATATATACCACTATTTTTATGATTATGCATAAAATACATCATAACTTCAGCAACATCTTTTACATAGATAAAATCACGTTTTTGCTCACCATCACCATAACCTTGTCTGTGTGATTTAAAAAGTTTTAACTTTCCTGTTCCGGTTATCTGATTATATGCATGAAAAATTACAGAAGCCATACGATTTTTGTGATATTCATTAGGGCCATAAACATTAAAAAACTTCAATCCTGCCCAGAAATAAGGTTTACTTTCCTGTTTCAAAGCCCATTTATCAAAATCATTTTTTGATACTCCGTAAGGATTCAGAGGGACAAGAATTTCAGGATCCGCTTTATCACTAAAACCATGCTCACCTAAACCGTAAGTTGCCGCAGAAGATGCATATACCAAAGGAATTCCATATTCACAACATTTTCTCCAGACCATTTTTGTATATTCGGTATTTAGTCCGTATAAAAGTTCAAGATCAAATTCGGCAGTATTTGTCCTTGCTCCTAGATGAAATATAAATTCAACCTGCTTGTGATTATGATCGAGCCAATTACCGAAACTGTTCCTGTCAACCTTTTCGGTAAAAACTTTTGAAGAATAATTTTGTTCTTTCTCTGTTTTGGAAAAATCATCTACCAGAATAAGGTCAAAATAACTGTTCGCATTTAATGCAGAAACCAAACAACTTCCTATAAATCCTGCAGCGCCTGTAATAACTATCATATTGTTAAAATATTTTCAACAAAGTTATTAAAAAAGTAAATAGTAACAAGCTAAAATATTTACAAGTCATGGTAAACGCATGAAAATAATTTATCTCTTTATTTCGCCTTCACTCAGGTTAACATTCAGCGCATCGAAAGACGGGCAGGTTCAGTTATAAAGTCAACAGTTTTTTTCAGACTGTACCCTAAAAAGATCACAATACACCATAATTTTTTAACAATGTAACACATCTGAATGATGATGCGACACAGCTTAGTGATGATGTAGTACAACTGAATGATGATGTACCACAACCGAATGATAATGTAACACATCTGAATGACGATGTAATACAACTGAACTACGATGTAACGGCGCAGGCCGACAGAATTAAAGTGTTTTGCGGAAGAATCGTGGTACAGGACGATCTCTTTATGGTGTAGGCTGAGAAAATCATAATGCGGAGCAATTTTTTCATGGTGCAGGGTAAAAAAGTTATATTACATCGCCATTCAGTCATGGTGTGGAATGATTTTTTTGTGTTACATCGTTAAAAAATTGTGATGCAGAACCACTGAATTGCATTACATCGCCATTCAGTCATGGTGCGGAATGATTTTTTTGTGATGCAGGGTAAAAAAGTCATGATGCGGAGCAATTTTTTCATGGTACAGGATTGTCGAATTGTATTACATTGTCATTCAGCTATGGTGTAAAACGATTAAATTGTGTTACACCGTTAAAAGACTGTGATGCAGGACTACCGAATTGCATTACATCGCCATTCAGTCATGGTGCAGGGCTATTGAATTTCATTGTTCTTAGCACGGATACAACGATGCAGACACTCCTACCTGCTGACTTGTCATAAAAAACTTTACAGATAATTAACAGGGCAACTCCTTAATGGTATCTTACGATCATAATTCTATCCCGCGCGAACGCTTGAAAGTCCGACAGAACTTTCTTCGGGCATACACTCCGCATTATGGCAACCGGAACGAAGTATAGCTCAACAAAGTTAAACTGCTTGTTGGCAGTTCGTGCATTTAATTTTCAATCATTTCATTTGTTATTGTCATTGAATAATCCGCTAACCATTTTGAGTTACTACGATATGTCCAATTTTTAGCTTGCCATAATTGCTTTTCCAACTTCTCATTATTAACATATGTGTCAAAAACTAATTCTTTGAAAAATCCTATTCCATGTTCTGTTAAACAATCGTGAGCAGGAGAATTTAAAGGAGCATCTATCACTATTATCGTTTTATCTTCATTTGGCAATAAAATCACTTCTTCTTTATTTTCAGTTTGATATGAAGGCAATTCATTTAGAAATTTCAAAACGATTGTTTCTTGAGTCGAATTTTTCACTTTGAAAGTGTAAGAACCTTGATAATCGCAACTTGAAAATAAAAATAAACTCAAAATTAATAGAATAAATAATTTTCTCATATTTGACTGTTTAATAGGTTATCATTCATTCTTAAAGTATATTTAGCACTATTATTTACTTTCCCCAATGAAAACTCCCAAAATTTTCGCAGAGTAAACGGATTGTCCAATTTTACACCATCTATGTAAATATCAAAAAGAGAGATAATATCATTAGGATTGTATATATCTGTTGCTTTTTTATCATAATCATAAATAATTTTAGAACCAATTATGATTTTTTGACCTGATTCTACAATAAAACTTTCGCTAGGGCTTATCCAAAAATTTGTTTTCAAGTTCGGAACAATCATAACAGTTTTATCGCTAAATTGATTTTCTACCCAAAACTCATAGGTTTTAGTGTATGTTGTCCCAAATTCGGGTTCGCAAGCATAACAGCAAAGTAAAAGACATAAGGCAATTAATAATTTATTTTTCATAACGCTTCATTTTAGTGTAACTCTGTCCGCATGACTGCCATCTTTCAGATTGGCAGTCCAAAAAGGTATAATTTGCATTTATCCTGTAGTTTACTTTAGATAGCCGATTATCCGGTATTTGTAAAATCAATGCTCTGATCTCAGAAATGTTTCAACAATACTTTCTGTTTCTTTTAATGTTTTATCCAAATCGTCATTTATTATTACCACATCAAACTTATCGGCAAAACTAATTTCATAAATTGCTTTTTCGATCCTCATTTTTATGGCATCCTTATGATCTGTTGATCTAAGTTTCAGTCTATTCTCCAATTCGTCAACAGAAGGAGGCATAATAAAAACAGACAAAGCCCTGTCTTTATAATAATCTTTTATATTTATTCCTCCCTTTACATCTACATCAAAAACAACATTTTTCCCTTCAGAAAAAAGCCTTTCGACTTCACTTTTCAAACTGCCGTAAAAGCAATCCGGGTAAACTTCTTCCCATTCAAGGAATTCACCGGCGTTTATATTACTTTTAAATTCTTCTGCAGATAAGAAATAATAATCTTTAGAATTAACTTCATTTTCTCTTTTTGTTCTGGAAGTTGCTGAAATAGAAAAATCAAGATTAAATTTTTTCTGTTGTAACAAATGTTTTACTACAGTAGTTTTTCCTGCACCACTTGGTGCCGAAAAGATCAAAACTTTAGGAATTTTCATTGTTATAATACATTTAACAATTGTTCCTTTATTTTCTCAAGCTCATCTTTCATCATTACAACTATTTTCTGGATTTCCGCATGATGAGCTTTTGAACCTAAGGTATTTATTTCGCGTCCCATTTCCTGGGATATAAATCCTAATTTTTTACCCGCAAATTTTTCATTATATACTGTTTCGACAAAATATTCACAATGTTTTTTCAAACGTACTTTTTCTTCATTAATATCCAATTTCTCAAGATAAAAAATTATTTCCTGTTCATATCTGTTAGCATCTACTCCCACTCCATTTGATAACTCGGCAATATTTTGTTTTAATTTTTCTTTTATCATAACTATACGTTCTTTCTCATATTGAGATACTTTTTCGAGTAGTTCAAGTATTGCCGTATTTTTTTGAAGGATATCATTTTGCAACATTTCTCCTTCTTTTATGCGAAAATCCGTACAGCTAATAATAGCATCATTAACTCCATTAAAAACAATTTCCCATTCATCTTCATTCAGTTCTTCCACATTGGATTTAAAAACATCCGGAAATTTTACCAGACTTGATAAAATTTCATTTCCCAAAGGAATCGAATAATTTTCTGCTATATTTTTCAATCTTTTATAATATGCAACTAAAAGGTCTTCATTAAGTTGTTCTACTGTCTCATTGCCATGTACCTCAACAGATATTGTAAAATCAATCTTTCCACGTACCAGTTCTTTTGATAATAAATTCCTGATAGAAATTTCTTTTTCTTTGAAATACAATGGAATACGTGTATTAATGTCGGTATTTCTGGAATTAAGAGACTTTACATCAATTATAAACCTCTTGTTTTTAAATTCTGTTACGGTTCTCCCAAAACCTGTCATTGACAATAGCATAAAATTATTTTTTTAGTATAAAAAAATAAGGATAGACTCATCCTATGTTTGATATTTTCTGAAGCATCTTAAGATCAAGAACTTTTATCCTTCGTCCTTCAAGAGCGATTACTTTTTCAGATGCAAAAGTTGATAATGTCCTTATTGCATTACTGGTTGTCATATTACTTAAACTTGCTATATCATCCCTTGACAAAAGTGCTTTTATTGTTGCACCGTCTTCATAATATCCGTAAGTATCTATCAGAAATAACAAAGATTCGGCTAGGCGTCCCCGTATATGTTTTTGAGTAAGGCTTACTGTTCTCATATTAGAAAACCCTAATTCGGTAGCTAATGATCTCAGTATCTCAAAAGTTAAATTCGGATCTTCTTTCATTACAGCAAATAATGCATTTTTCTCTATCATACATGCAACGGAATTTTCTATTGCAACTGCTGATGCATGATAATTCTGACCGGCAAATAAAGCACGGTAGCCTATAAAGCCTCCCGGACGTGATAACCTTATTATTTGATCTCTGCCGCCTGCTCCTTCCTTAAATATCTTAACTTTCCCATCCAACAGACATATTAAACACAAGGGCTTAGTATTTTCAAGAAAAACAAGTTCATTTTTCTTATATACTTTTATCTCTGTGTTTTCCAACAGTAATTCTTTGTTTTCAGCAGAAAGTTTAGAGAAAATGAATTCAGGAGAATTAAATAATTGCTCTTTAGAATAGGCATCAGCTTTCATTATTCTAATTTTTTATTAAACGGTCAAATATATATTAATTATTCTTTTTCAAAATTTTCTATACCATTTTTCAGAAATCCTATGAACTTTTGCGGGTCTGTGTTATATATCATAGGTTCTGTTAATACTTTACCATCCGGAGATATTAAAACATAAAACGGCTGAGTATTATTTTTAAAATTTACAATTTGTATATCTGCATTTATTTCTCCCAGTCTTTTCTTAAGTTTTCCGTCGTTAAGTGAAGTAAACCTATCATTTTCAGGAACTTCAATTGTTTTTTCATCAACATATAAAGCTGTTACAACAACCTTATTATTTAAATAATCCTGCACTGTTTTATCTGACCATATACCTGCCTGCATAACTTTACAATTAGAACAGGAATGTCCTGTAAAATATAACAGCATTGGTTTATCCTGTGATTTTGCACATTCCAGCCCCTGGTTCCAGTCAAAATATCCCTGAACCTGATATGGCATATGTAAAATATCTGTATAGGAAGGGGTTTCACATATACTATTATTTTCTTTATCTGTATCTGTATTTGGATAGTTTAAAACAGTCAGATCAAACTTTTGTGAAGTTTTTGGTGGCAATAATCCTGCTATAGAGGTAAGATTTGCCCCAAATAAGCCAGGAATTAAGTATATAGCAAAAACAAATGAACTTCCCGCCAGCAATAGCCTGAAAAATCCAACGTGGTTAACATCACTGTCATGCGAAAACTTTATTTTACCCAGTAAATATATTCCCATTAGTACTGCAATAACAATCCAGATTGCAATGTAAAGATCACGGCTAAGTATTCCAAGATGATAATTCTGATCAATATTTGACAGGAATTTCATTGAGAATGCCAAAATTATAAATCCCATTACTACTTTTACAGAATTTAACCATCCTCCGGATTTTGGAAGTTTTTTCAGCCAGCTCGGGAACAAAGCTAAAAGAGTAAAAGGAAGAGCGAATCCAAATCCGAATCCCAACATTCCTATAGTAGGTTCAAGTACATTTCCGCTGGCTGCCTGTACAAGTAAAGCCCCAATTATCGGACCGGTACAGCTAAAACTTACAATTACTAAAGTCACAGCCAGAAAAAACGAAGATAATATCCCTCCCTTATCAACCTGCTTATCTGCTTTATTGGCAAGTCCGGTCGGCAATACTATTTCAAACAATCCAAACAAAGAGGCAGCAAAAACTACAAATAATGCAAAAAATATAAAATTCGGAATCCAATTTGAACTAAGTACTGTAGTGAAATCTGCTCCGGCACTGGTTAAAGAAACTATTACCCCAACCAAAGTATAAAGCAGCATTATAGAAATTCCAAATACAAATGCTTTAAAGAATGTATTGAACTTACTTGAACTTTTTTGCATGAAGAAACTTATAGTCATTGGGATCATTGGAAAAACGCATGGAGTAAGAATAGATATAAGCCCAAACAGTATCGATATCAGGAAAAAACCAAATAATGATCTATTTTCCTTATCTGCATTTTCATAAATATTTTCAGTTACAATTATCGGTGTTGTTGCAGAAACAGTTTTTCCTGTCGATATTTCATTAATGGCTTCTCCTCCATTAACAGGAAATATAAAATCCGTACTTATCTGAATACATTTTCCATCGTCATAACATGCCTGACCATCAAGGAAGCCATTGATATTAAATTTATTATCAGTTAGTACTTCTATTTTTTGTATAAATTTAGCACCCCCGGAAAAATGTTTAACTTCTATATTAAAGATCTCATCAAATTCGACTTTAGGCTCAGGATATTCCACTACGCTGTCAATAAGACGATATTTATCCGATTCTTCAAATTCAATATACAACGGCATTGGTCCGCCCATTTCAAAATACTGAGAATACAAATGCCAATGATCATCTACAGATGCTTCAATTATTAAATTATATAAATTTTCTCCTTCTTTCTCAGCAGAAAATTTCCATTTTACAGGTTCTTCAATCTGGGAATAACCTGAAACAATAAATAAGAAAAAAATAAAAAGTGTTGCAAACAATGTCTTTTTTAGATTCATAATCTGAATTTTATTATTTATCCAAAGTTAATGAATTTTTTAAATTTCAATATAATAATTCTTCTCCATTTGCATCAAAAAAATGATATTCCATATAGGCATATGACATCATAGGAAGAGTTTTCACCTTGCATTTATACTTTTTTTGCCATTTTTTCCTTACTGATGAGAATAAACCCTGGTTAAGATATGCATTTACATATGGATGAGTTTTCAAAGTAATTTCTTTTTTATCTATTTTTTTTAGTATAAATTTTATTTTATTTTCAATCTCATCAACAAGAACTATACTTGCTCCTATTTTACCAGAACCTTTACAGCATGGGCACACTTCGGATGTTTTGATTTCCATTTCAGGGCGTACTCTTTGCCGCGTTATTTCCATCAAACAAAATTTACTTAAAGGAATAATATGGAATTTTGCCCTGTCTCCTCCCATAAATTCTTTTACCTTTTCGTAAACAATCTTTTTGTTGGCTTCGCTGTGAATGTCTATAAAATCTACAACTATAATTCCCCCCATATCCCGCAAACGGAGCTGACGGGCTATTTCTTCCGCAGCAATAAGATTCACTTCAAGAGCATTTTCTTCCTGATCTTGTTCCGAATTACTTCTGTTCCCGCTATTAACATCAATAACATGAGCGGCTTCGGTATGTTCAATAACAAGATAAGCACCGTTTTTCATCGGAACAATTTTTCCAAATGCTGTTTTTATTTGTTTTTCAATTCCAAAATGATCGAAAATCGGTTCCGGCTCTCTATATAATTTTACTATATTTTTTTTCTCGGGAGCTATTTCTTCAATAACATTTTTTACTGCATTATAAACCTCTTCATCGTTTATAACTATCTGGTTAAATGAATAGTTAACAATATCACGCAATATAGCGGTTGTTCTGTTAACTTCTCCGATAACTAATTTAGGAGGTTTTGCATTCTGAAGATTTTTTAACAGATCGTCCCATTTTTCAACTAATGAATTGAGTTCTTTATCCAATTCGGCAACCATTTTCTTTTCGGCGACTGTCCTGACTATTACTCCATAATTTTTAGGTGTAATGCTTTCAATAAGTTTTCGTAAACGGGTTCTTTCTTCAACAGATTTTATTTTTTGACTTACAGAGATTTTTGAATTGAAAGGCATTAAAACAAGGTTTCGCCCGGCAATTGATATTTCGCACGATAATCGTGGTCCTTTGGAAGAAATAGGTTCTTTTGCTATTTGTACAAGAATGTATTGTCCTACTGTCAATACATCTGTAATTTTACCATTTTTGTCAATATCCGGCTCTATGTTATTTATTTGGCTGGCACTAACTAAATGTTGTTTATTGGAAAGGGCAATGTGTAAAAATTTATTAAGGTTTTGAAAGCCTGCACCTAAATCAAGATAGTGCAAAAAAGCGTCTTTTTTATATCCGACATCAACAAATGCAGCATTCAAACCGGGCATAAGTCTTTTAACCTTACCCAAATAAACATCACCAACAGAAAATTCTACGTTACTGCTTTCTTTATTTAATTCTATTAATTTTTTATTGTGTAATAAAGCTATTTTTATTTCAGAGCTTTGTACATCCAAGATCAATTCACTCTGAATATCATCTCTTTGATTACTCACGATAAATATTTAAGTTTTTTTATTAAGTAAATCAAACCTTCAGGAAAATATCCCAAAGGTTTGACCAATATCATGTAAATACTAAAGAAATACTATTTTTTCTTTTTATGTCTATTCTTACGAAGACGTTTTTTCCTTTTGTGTGTTGACATCTTATGTCTTTTTCTTTTCTTTCCGCTAGGCATGACTTAATTATTTTTTAGTTATTTTCTTTTACTTGAGCTACAAATGTTTTTGCTGGTTTAAATGAAGGTACTTTATGAGCAGGTATTGTTATGGTAGTATTTTTTGAAATATTTCTTGCTGTTTTTGCTGCCCTGTTCTTTACAATAAAACTTCCAAATCCTCTTAAATAAACATTATTTCCTTCAGTTAATGATTCTTTTATTGTCTCCATGAACATTTCAATTGTTTTCTGAACCACCACTCTCTCAATTCCAGAATTCTTTGAAATCTGATTTACAATTTCTGCTTTAGTCATTTTACTAATATTTTAAATTAATAATTTCTTATTTTTGCGAGTGCAAATATAATACTTTTTTAGAAATCGAATTAAAATTTATAAACTTTTTTAATTTATTTATTTGTAATTCATAAAGTTCACATTACTTTGACTAATGAACTAATTACACTAAATTGTAAATTTAACAGTAATCCTTATAGTCATTGTAATAAATAATAATTTAACCAGTTAATATTTAAACTCCTTTACGCTGAAAAATAATCTTAACCGTATATATCATTATTTTAAAATCAATATATAAAGAACGGTTTTCTATGTATATTATATCATATTTTAATCTTTCAATCATTTGATCTACATTCTCGGCATATCCGTATTTCACTTGTCCCCATGATGTTATGCCAGGTCTTACGGATAACAGATGAAGGTAATGAGGAGCTTTTTGCACTATCTGATCAATATAGTATTGTCGCTCGGGACGAGGTCCTACTATACTCATATCTCCCTTAAGTACATTGTAAAATTGTGGAATTTCGTCAAGACGTGTTTTTCGCATAAACCTACCAAATTTAGTAATCCTGTTATCATTTCTACTACTTAAAGTAGGTCCGTTTTTTTCAGCATCAGTATACATCGAACGAAATTTATATATTTTAAATGGTTTTCCGTCTTTACCAATCCTATCCTGACTAAAAAACACAGCACCTTTGGAGCTGATCTTAACTCCTATTGCCAGAAATAAATATAAAGGTGATAGTATTATAAGGGCTAGCAAACTAAAGGTAACATCTATAAAACGTTTTACATGTTGCTGCCATACAGGCATTATATTGTGATTGATTTCAATAAGCGGAAGTCCGAAAATAGAAGACATACGTACTTTTCCAATTAAAATATCATACATATCGGGAATAACTTTGATAAACACTTTTGTCCCCTGTAATTTATTTATAATATTCTTTATTTTTGAATGTTCACTGGATTCTATTGCAATTACAACTTCTTCTATCTTATTCTCATTTATTATATTTTTTATATTGGAAATATGTCCTAAATTAGGTAAATATTCTTCAAGCAGATAAGAATCCTGTTTATCAACATATACAAATCCTAAAAATTTTAAACCTGAAGAAATTTTCTGTTCTTCCACTTCCCTGAGTAATTTTACAGCTTTCTTACTATTACCTACTATTATAGTATTAAACCATAATCTGCGATTATGTATCTTTTTATTTGTATTGGTTGTAATTATAAGTCTGGGGATATATGTAAGAACAAATTGTAATGAGAACAGAACCAGATACATTTTATAATATTGTTTATATTCGCCAATCCAGTCGTCAAGTATAAAAGCAAAAAATAAAACAGTAACACCTATAAATATTGTAAGTAAAGTTTGCCCTAATTCCTGTAATCTTGATTTTCTATACGGAGTTCTATAATATCCGCTCATAACATGCAGCAACATCCAAAATAACGGAATAAAAATCAAAGCAATATAAAAATTAGTATCAAAGGATAACGGCATTTTCTGGCCAAAGGTAATCGACTCAACACATACCTTACGATAAGAATAAAATAATACCCACGTCAAAAAAGCTGCAATATAATCACATACTATATATTTATAATTGTACTTTGATTTATGCATTTTAATATAAATGAATAACCTTTATATTATCAACAAATACTTCAACGTTATCTGAATCTAAATCCTCTCCCCATGCTCCGATAAAAAATAGTTTAAATTGATACCCGTTGGAATCAATCAAATAATCTTTTATATTGATATATACTTTTTTCCATATAAGACTGGGATTATCGGAATTTTTATCATCCCATGTCGGATAAAAGGTATATACTGTTTTACGGACATCGCCACTGGTTTCATGAGAAAAAAAGCCAAAAGCAAAAGCTTCATTACACTTGAAATTTACTTCAACATAAACATCCTGTCCGTCTTTAGGCAGTGATAAATAATCGACTCCTATACACTCAAATGATGTATTGTTTTTATCGAGTTTAAAATACATTGAATTATTTTCAAAAGCTTCTTCCCCTGAAATAATTTCCATAGGAGCACTCTCATCCTGAATTTGAAAACTAACTCCCTCCCCATCAAAATTTTCCATAAATGAAAAAACTACCGGACGATATGTAAAAACAGGATCTATTGTAATAACTTCTCCTTCTGTCAACATTGTATCAATGGTATAGTTATTCATCATCGTATATACTGCCCTTAAAGAAACAGATCCGCCAACTTTAATTCCGGGCTCTATGGAAATATTCTGTAAACCGGATTCCAGAACAGGCACTTTAAAAGGTGCCTCAAAAACCCCGATAAGTCTATGATTCACATATAACCACCCATCAACAATATTATGGGACGCCGTCCCCTGAGAACTGTTTTCTATTTTTACTGAAATATCATCCACTGCTACATAAGACGGAATCTTTTCAGAAGGATTAATAGCATCACAACCGGAAAACAAAAAACCAGCGAGAAAAAATAATAGTAATAGTCTGCCCACAATTTAATTTTTTACATTATTTTGATAAAAGATGAACGCAAATATAGGTGTATTATTGTATTATAAAAAATAATCTGTTTTAATTTTTTACTGATATTTTTTCAATTCTACTATATAAATATCTTTATTTTCCGCTTAATTTCGTCAGCAATTTTATAGGTTTTAATTAAAGTTTCAAAATCAACTTCAGGATTTTTATTGTATACAATTGCTCTTGCAAAGGAAACAAATTCGTCATAATATTGATTATTCGGCTTCACGGGAATCGGAACAACAACAAGATCGCCGATATTTTCGGAAAATAATTCCAATTCATTGTTAATATCGCGTTTTTTTACCTGCCATGCTTTATTTTTACATAGGTCTATACTTGTATAGTCTTTATCGCAATAAAAATTAACAACATGAGAATCTTCCGTAGCAATTCTGCCGGATGTCAACTGAGCAACACTTCCGTTCATAAACTCTATACGTACATTTAAAATATCAGGCTCGTCAAATCCGATTGCAGTAGCATTTGCACTTATATTTTTTATATCTGATTTTATTACGCTCAAAACAATATCAATATCGTTTATAAGCATATCCATAAGTACCGAACATGTTTTTGTCGAAGGACCAAATTTTTTAAAATTATTAGACTGAATAAATTTCGGCGATTTTATAAATGGTTTTGCTGCCAGAAAAGTATTATTAAACCTGTAATGAAAACCTGCCTGAACTTTTACATTTGCTTCATCAATAATATTAACAAGTTTTTTTATATCTTCATTGGAATATTTTGAAAGCGGTTCAAAAAAAACATGTTTTGAATTTTTAACCAAAAATTCCACATTATTCAGGTCAGACATAGGAGAAAATGCTATAATTGCATCAACTTCATTCATTAAAGATCTCACTTCAGAATACTTTTTTAATTCCAGTTTATTTGCAAATTCCTTATTCTGCCCGCATTGAGTCTGACACCAACCAACAATTTGTAATTCCGCAACATCCATAATGTTTTCAAGAATATCAGATTGTCCGGCAAATTGTCCGTATATTCCGGTTTTTATCATCCTAAATTTTTTTCATAAAAATACATTCTATAATAATGTGATCACAAATGTGTAATACCCGACTTTTCAACTTAAGAATGTTAAAACTGGTTTTAAGTATATTATGAATGTAAGTTATCCATAAGTTCCAGATGTTTTTTTCAGCATTAAAAAAAAATGTTTTAAAAAATCTGAAACTTCTTTTGTATATTTTATAATAATTTATACCTTTGCCCCCCGAAATGGTCTAGTAGCTCAGCTGGATAGAGCAACGGCCTTCTAAGCCGTAGGTCTCAGGTTCGAATCCTGACTAGATCACGAAAACCTCCAAATGGAGGTTTTCGTGTTTTTATAGTATCGGAAATTTGTTCCCTACATTCTTTTTTATATTTTTGAACTAGAATAATTAAATTCACATCATGAAGCTGAAATATTTTTTTATAATAGTATTTTGTATTATTTCACTACTTGCTAATTCCCAGAATTCAGAAGAGAACAGTGCCGAATATTTTATTGAACGAGCAATGTCACACATACAAAATTCACAATTGAACCTTGCATACAGGGATATTTCAGAAGCAATAAAATTAGATCCTGAAAATTCAAAATATTTCTATTACAGGGCATTTGTCCTTATGAATCTTAATTTTACAGACGAAGCCATTAATGATATAAACATGGCAATAAAACTGGACGATAAAGTAGCCGATTATTATAATTTAAAATTTTCTCTTCATTCCATAAAAAAAGAATATGTTATTGCAGAAGTCTGTGTATTGAAATCGATCGAATTAAATCCTGATGATTATAATGCCTATATGAACCTCGGCGATATGTATTTTCAAATAGGAGCTTATGATGCATTTTGTAATTGTTATAAAAATGCAATAAGTTATATTCCCGAAGAATCTGAAGAAATACGTAAAGAAGTACAATCAAAATACGTAAAATACTGTAATTCCGACCAGATTGCATATTATTACATAAGATCACTTGCCGAATTTAACAACAAGGATTATGATAAAAGCCTTGATTTTCTGGATCTGGGCTTAAAATTAAGTCCCGGCAGCCCGGTGTTGCACAATATAAAAGCCTCAGTATTACTAGCAAAAAAAGAATACCATTATGCAGCAAGCGAATTTGAAAAATGTATTAAATCAAATAATTTAATTCCCGAAGAAATTATAAAATTTTATAGTATTCCTGTATCCGGGGAAGAAGCCAGAAATATGGCAGACTCGTATACTGCACAGTCTTACCTGGGGATTTCTATTGTAAAACTACATAATAAGGATTATACAAATGCTTTAACATATATAAACAATGCTCTGGATATTGCCGGCAGGATGGATTCTTTCAGCGGGATTGAATATCTGTATATTGTAAAGTCGCTTATATATATGGGAAATGGAGACCTTAAAACCGCCGATACAGAATTAAGCAAGGCTTTACGTGCAAATCCCGATAATTATATAAATATTCTGAATATAGCAGCTCTGGAATTGTTATCATCTTGTAATTATGAGAAAAACTCACTCTGTTTTGAATATCTTGAAAGTCTTAAATCCATAAGAATAATTTTTCCGGATATGCAATTAATCGAAGGAAAACAAACAAGAATAAAAGAAGCCGCCACTCTTTGCGATAAAGTACTGGAAAAAAAACCGGAAAATCCGTATACTTTTATGATTAAAGCTAAAATAGCTCAATTGTTGAACGAACCGGAAAGTATTGAATATGTCCAAAAAGCAAAAGAATATGGAATAGAAACGGCATTTGAGGAATTAAAAATTAAGAATTAGTTGTCTTGTCCTGAAATAAATTAAAGAAGAGTTTTAGTGAACTTAGTGATTTAGTGGTTCTTTAAATTAAAAGCATCGAAGCCTTCAACGAAGTTAATGAAAAATGAAACTTAGTGTGTTTAATGTCTCAATGGTTAAAACAAGGTTTTCAATACTTTATAAACTTTCAACCAAGTGCTTGACACTTTTAACTTTTTAACTAAATTTGTACAAAATTTTTTCATGAATATTAATTCTGTAAAATATAATTGCCGCTATTTCAAAGGGTACATTCCTTGTAAACCTAATAAGTTATATGAAGTAACATGCAATAATTGTGAATATTACGAACCGACAGGCAAAAAAATACTTATAATAAAACTCGGAGCAATGGGTGATGTTATAAGAACTACACCTCTTGTCGTAAAATATAGATCTATATATCCCGATTCCGAAATTTCATGGCTTACTTTATCTCCCGATGTTCTTCCGAAAAATAAAGTCGATAAGATTTATAAATATAACGAAACATCTTTATTTATAATAAAAAACACAAAATACGATATAGCCGTAAATCTGGATAAAGATGAAGAAGCCTGTATGTTGCTTGCAGGAATTAATGCAGTAGAAAAATATGGTTTTACATGGAATGAAGATCATATATGGCCTGCTACGCCAGCTGCAGAACATAAATTAATTACCGGCTTTTTTGATAATTATTCAAGACTGAACACAAAAAATTATCTGGAAGAAATTTTCGAAATATGCCATCTTACTTTCGGTAAAGAACCATACCTTTTGAATTACAACAAAGAACTATCTTTAAAATGGACAAATACATTAAAAGAAAAAAGTAACGGAAAAACCATTGTCGGATTAAACACAGGATGTGGCGACAGGTGGCCGACAAGACTATGGGAAACGGATTACTGGATTGAATTAATCAAATTGTTGCAAAAAAACAATTTTTTCCCGATGGTTTTAGGTGGTCCTCCTGAAGATTCTTTAAATAAATACCTTTCGGGAACAACAGGATGTTATTATCCGGGAACATATTCACTGGAAGAGTTCTTTGCAATTACTTCGGCATGTGATATAGTTGTGACACAAGTCTCGATGATGATGCATATTGCCACGGCACTGCAAAAGAAAATGGTACTAATGAATAATATCTTCAACAAAAATGAATTTTACCTTTATGAACGAGGAGTGATTGTAGAACCTTCTTCGGGTTGCGATTGTTATTACGGCAGCTCATGTAAGCGTAAAGTTCCATGTATGCACGACATAAAACCGGAAGTTATATTTTCTGAAATTTCAAAACTGAGTTCCGACTAAAAATGCAAATAGCTTATTTATCAACTTTTTATCCTTTCAGG
Source organism: Bacteroidales bacterium (assembly GCA_031275085.1). GTDB lineage: Bacteria > Bacteroidota > Bacteroidia > Bacteroidales > ML635J-15 > Bact-19. The sequence continues at coordinate 36,258 of JAISPG010000035.1, forward strand.
GGAGGAATTGCCCAGTTCAATGCTTCACTATACCGTGAATTTCAGAAAATGGGACATAATGTTGATGCTTTCACTTTCACATGCCAGTATCCGTCTTTCCTTTTTCCGGGCGAGACCCAGTATGTGCAAAAGGGAGATATCGCTGACATTATTAATTCAGAACGGATATTAAACACTGCAAATCCGTTTACTTATTTGACAGCTTCAAAAAAGATAAAAAAAATAAAGCCTGATCTTCTCCTAATGAAATACTGGATGTCGTACTTTGCTCCTTCTTTGGGATATGTTGCAGGAAGTATGAAATCCAAAACAAAAGTGATAACTATTCTGGATAATGTAATATCACATGAGAAGCGTTTTTTTGATAAAGCTTTTACAAAATATTTTCTTGATAAAAATGACGGATTTATTGCAATGTCGGAGAAAGTAAAAAATGACCTCTTACATTACAAGCCAGATGCCAAGGTAACGCTAATCCCTCATCCGTTATATGACCATTTCGGTAAAATTGTTGACAAAACTGCTGCCAGAAAAGAACTTAATATTGATACCAACAAAAAAACTATTTTATTTTTCGGTTTTATACGTGACTATAAAGGATTGGATCTATTGATAAATGCATTCGGAGAACTTGATAAGTCCTATCAGTTAATTATTGCCGGCGAAGTTTACGGTAATTTTGACAAATACGATGAACTGATTTTAAAAAATCCTAATAAAGAGAATATACATAAATATATAAAATATATTTCGGATAATGAAGTAAATACATATTTTTCTGCAGCAGATGTATGCATATTACCATATAAGGGAGCAACTCAAAGCGGAATTACCGGAATTTCATACCATTTCGAAACTCCCATGATTGCCACTGATGTGGGTGGGCTATCAGAAATAATCCATCATAACAAAACAGGATTTATTGTTGATGCACCTTCATCAAAAGCAATAACAGAAGGGATTATTGAATATTTTAATAATTGTGATACGGAACTGCTGAAACAAAATATAAGAACTTTGAAAAAAGAGTTATCCTGGGAAAATTTTGCAGAACAATTAATTGATTTCTACTATAAATTGAAATAGCTATTGTTTATTTTTTAAATAAGGAATAAATATAGTAAAAGCAATAGCTCCGAAAACTATAATAAAAATCCCTGATAATAAAAATGCCTGGTTTATAGAATAAACATCTGTATACCAACCAATAAACGGGGCAACCACGGCAAAAATCAACCTGATCGCCAGGTTCCTTATTGAAAGTACTGTTGCTCTGACATTCGGTTCACACAATTCATTTATATAATTCTTAAGCACAGGAGTAGCAACCCCTCTTATAAAATAAAACAACCATATTGCAATAAAGACAATTACAGAAGTTGTTAATCCAAGTAAAATATAAACTCCGCCTGTCACCAAAAGTATAATGAAAACAGTTGTACGTTTGCCAAAAGTTCTTTCAAATTTATAAGCAAAAATTGTTGATATTCCCACGGTTAAATTCAATACAGACCAGGAAATACCGATCTGATATTCCGAAAAATTATGTACACCGGCAAGGTATGCTTGCAGTATCCACGCCATAGTAAGTGTTGCACATCCCACAATTGCAGAAAATAATATATTTACAAATAATTCTCTGGACTTGTATAAGCATAATTTTACAATATTTATTATATTTTTAAAGCGTATTACCTGTTCTTTTGTGTAAAGTTTAGGTTCTACCGTAAATATTGCAGCCGGTATCGCTATAGCTGCTATAGCTGTTTGCCAGTGAAAAGGAGTACGTAAACTTATTTCTGCCAAAAATCCTCCGACGACAGCAGCAATTGTTTCCGAAAAGTTTCCTATCGAAAGTATTTGACCTTCATACTTTACATATTGGTTTTCTTTTCCTGCAAGTTTCAACGAATCGTATAATAAAGCAGAATCACTTCCGCTGATAAAACTTTGTCCGGTTCCAAGTATTAATTGAGCAGTAAGGAAACCGTAAAATCCTGTTGAATTACTGTAAACAAAAAAACCTATTGTTCCAAGTACCGATCCAAGTATAAGAGTATTTCGTCTTCCCCATACGTCAGAAAGGTAACCACTGGGTATTTCCAATAAAATAATTGCAATAGAATAAATTGATTGTAAAGTTAATATTTCCTTCATTCCTAATCCGTTATCCTGAAAAAACAATACTACTATAGGCATGTAGACCATGAACCATTTGGCAATTTTTATCAGGTAAAGGGAATATATATTTCTTTTGTAAGGAAACATTAAAAAAATTTGTGACAAAGATAATAGTTTTATCTTTTGCAACTTTGCCGGCACAAACTTTATAAAATAAAAACGGTATAGATTTTGAGGGTTAAATATTGTATTCTTTTTTTAAAACATGAACTGCTATGGACAAAAAACTGAAAACTCAGAATAATTTTAATAAAACACGAAAATCATTGAATAAAGCCATATGATTTAACCGTAAAAAAATTGAATATGGAACAAGTTGACAAATATATTAGCTGGGGCGATTTCACAAAAATTGAAATTCGTGTCGGAACTATTACACATGCAGAAGTCTTCGAAGAAGCATTGAAACCAGCTTATAAGGTTACAGTCGATTTTGGCGAATTTGGAATATGCAAGAGTTCTGCTCAAATAACGAAACTGTACAAGCCGAATGAACTTATAGGAAAACAAGTCGTTGCCGTGACTAATTTTCCACCCAAGCAAATTGCCAATATCCAAAGTAACTGTTTGATTCTTGGGGCAGTGAACAATAATGAAGTAACTTTGCTTACAACAGATTTACCTGTAAAAAACGGACTAAGAATAGGCTAATTCCCAGTCACTAACAGGCATATTAATAATCATTAAATAATAAACATGCATATTTTTATGTAAAATCCGTTATTTTCAACATACAGCTATTTAACATAAAGAAAATAATATAAATTTTAATAAAGTATTTATAACTTTGTACATTGAATTAATCCTTAAAAATTTTTAGTGGAGAATAAGATTATTTTCATATTGAATCCGATCAGCGGCTTTCGTAAATTCAGGAGAAGCCGAATACGTTCCGAGATATTAAAGGAAATACGTTGCGGAAATATTAATGGAGAAATAAGATATTCAAACTATGCCGGGCACACATCCGAAATAGCGAAAGAAGCTGTTGAAGAAGGTTGTAAATATGTTGTTGTTGCCGGTGGAGACGGAAGCATTAATGAAGTTGCAAGAGCATTAACCAATACTGATGTCGCACTTGGAATTATTCCGGCAGGTTCAGGAAACGGACTTGCTCATCATATAAAAATGCCTTTTAATATAAAAAAGTGTCTTAAAATCATAAAAAAAAGGAATCTGAAACAAGCTGACATCATAGAAGTCAACGGAAAATATGCAGCTTCTATTGCTGGTATAGGCTTTGATGCAATTGTAGCAGAACGTTATTCAAAAGAAAAAAACAGAGGTTTTATTTCATATGTTCAGGCTGCTGTTTTAGAATATTTCAATTATAAACCGGAGCCCGTAAAAATAGTAACTGATGAACTTAAAATAAGTGAATCTATATTTTTTATGGTGTTGGCTAATTCAAACCAGTTTGGTTATAATTTCAGAATAGCTCCGCGTGCCGATTTATTCGACGGATATATGGATGTTGTCATTGTAAAAAATGTTCCGCTTATTGCAGCTCCGCTTTCTTCAATCCAGGTTTTTACCGGACATGCCAACAAAAGTCTTTATATCAGTTCATTCAAAACAAAAAAAATTAAAATAACACGTGAAAACAGCGGAATCATAAATATTGACGGGGATCCTCATAATACAGGAGAAACAATTGAAGCAACAGTTCTTGAAAAAGCGCTATGGATCATTACACCTTAAAAATTATAAATTTCTTTTAAATATAATATTAAATTTTCCGTATACCAGATAACTAATAATTAAACCTGACTTCACCGGTTATTATTAAAATCTTCAATAATCCCTTCTGTTATCCAGTTAGCCAAAGCCTGCCTGTTATTATGGTCCAAAAAACGTTTACGATCCCTTTCATTCTGAATATTTCCCAGTTCTATGAGAATTGCCGGCGGCGAAACTTTTCTTATAACATACAAATCACGTGCGGTAACTGTTCCTATATAGCCTCTGTTAGGTTGATGCTTTGCATATTTTTCTGAAAAAATTTTCTGAATGGCTTCGGCAAACTTCTGTCCTAATACACTTTTTTCACAATGATAAAAAAATACATCCAGCCTGGTCCCATTACTTCTGGAATCAAGATGAATATCCAGAACCCTCTGATATTTTATATCCTTATTTTCCTTATATAAAATATTTATTGCATCAGCCCTTTGTTTTAACCTTTCTGTCTGATTTCGGGGAATTTCAAGATCCGGATAACAATATTCATCATAATCCAGTTTTAAATACCTGTCATCACGGATACTATCATTAGGATCATTTATTATCATATAAACCTTTCCGCTATGTTCTTCGATATTTTTAGCAATACGCAGGCAAATATCATAAGCATATTCATCTTCACTTATTGTATGTCCGTCAACTACAGCTACAGCTCCGGGATCCGGTCCTCCATGGCCGCTTACCAGATAAATCAAAGCTCCTTCCAACTTATTGTCTACTATAGTATCCGTAAACTGAAGACCTGTTTTAATAACAACAGAATCACAAAAAGAATATACACTATCCGAAACTATTGAATCGGTCAAAACATCTATTTCCTCCTGCCCCGTACCTGACAGTTTAGGCAGTATATAAACCTCACCATGTATCAGGCTGTCGTCATCCTTTATTTTATCCCTGTTCAATTCCAGAAAAATATTATAATAGTCTTTTGCAGAATATCCGTTTTCACGAAGTATCTTGTATATCCCGTCACCTTTACCTGCAACTACGGTCTTAACGGTATCCTTGCTCTGGGAATAAGCACAGGAACACGAAAACAACAAAAAAATAAGAATTACATGTTTAATTCGTTCCATCCGGCAACAAAAATATTAAACATTTTAAGAATTTTCAAGTTAAAAGTCCGGAAACAAAAAATAATGAAATAAAATACTAGTGACTGGTCATATTAAGTTTGATTACATATATAACCCTGCTAAAATTAACACAGAAATATTAAATTATTTCATTATGTGCTAAAAATTTGCTATTTTTGCAAAAAAATTTAATTATGATAAAAATAACATTACCGGATGGTGCCGTAAAAGAATTTAACAAAGGCGTAACCGGCATGGAAATAGCCGAAGGGATAAGTCCGCGCCTAGCAAAGGAAGTTCTGTCGATTAGTGTAAACGGAGATGTTATTGACTTAACGCGACCGATATATACTGATTCACATATAAAATTACATAAATTTGAAGATACTGAAGGGAAACTGGCTTTCTGGCATACTTCTGCCCACGTTCTGGCAGAAGCTATAGAAAGTTTATTTCCGGGAACAAAATTCGGAATTGGTCCTGCTATAGAAAACGGGTTTTATTATGACATAGAATTACCTGAAGGAAGAGCATTATCTGAAAATGACTTCAAAGCTATCGACAAAAAAATGGCAGAAATATGCCAGAAGAATGAAAAAATTATCAGGAAAGATATAAGTAAAGCCGAAGCTTTAAAATATTTTGAAGAAAAAGGTGATGAGTATAAAATTGAACTGATATCTGAACTTGAAGACGGAACTATCACATTATATACACAGGGAAATTTTACTGATCTGTGTAGAGGACCTCATCTTCCTTCAACTGGATATATTAAAGCAATTCAGGTATTAAGCCTTGCAGGAGCATACTGGCGTGGAGATGAGACCAGAAAACAACTCACCAGGGTTTATGGTATCAGTTTTCCAAAACAAAAAATGCTTGAAGAATATCTTCTGATGCTTGAAGAAGCAAAAAAACGCGATCACCGTAAATTAGGAAAAGAACTTGAAATATTTGCTTTTTCACAAAAAGTCGGAATGGGAATGGCATTATGGTTACCGCAGGGAACAGTGCTAAGAGACAGGCTGGAATCGTGGCTCTCCTCCGAACTCAAAAAACGTGATCACGAAATGGTTAAAACTCCTCATATAGGACATGTAGATCTTTATAAAACTTCCGGTCACTTTGAAAAATATGGTAAAGATTCTTTCCAGCCTATTCAGACACCCCAGGAAGGAGAAGCATTCATGCTTAAACCTATGAACTGCCCTCATCATGTGGAAATATTCAAAACAAAGCAGTTTTCTTATCGTGATCTACCATACCGAATGGCAGAATTCGGAACAGTATACAGATATGAACAACATGGAGAATTACACGGATTAACAAGAGTAAGAGCATTTACACAGGATGATGCACATATATTCTGCCGTCCCGACCAGGTTAAAGATGAATTTAAAAAGATCATCGAACTTATAATGTATGTATATAAAGTTGTAGGATTTAATGAATATAAAGCTCAAATATCATTAAGAGACCCTGAAGACAATACCAAATACATCGGTTCCGATGAAAATTGGGCAAAAGCAGAACAGGCAATACAGGAAGCAGCACAGGAAATGGGGCTGGAAACAACTGTAGAGCTTGGAGAAGCAGCTTTTTACGGGCCAAAACTGGATTTTATAATTAAAGACGCATTAGGAAGAAACTGGCAATTAGGAACAATACAAGTCGACTACAATCTTCCTGAAAGGTTCCAGCTCGAATACAAAGGAGCAGACAATGAAACACACAGGCCTATCATGTTGCACCGTGCAATATTCGGTTCTATAGAAAGGTTTATTGCTGTACTTATTGAACATACTGCAGGAAAATTCCCGCTATGGTTAACTCCCGACCAGGTTTCATTACTGCCAATTAGTGAAAAATTTAACGATTATGCAAAAAAAGTTTTAGATTTACTAAAAAATTACGATATTCGCGGCAAAATTGATGACAGAAACGAAAAAATAGGAAGAAAAATACGGGATAACGAACTTAAAAGAATTCCTTATCTATTGATAATAGGCGAAAAAGAACAGGAAACAAACACCATTTCAGTTCGTCGTCAGGGGCAAGGTGATTTAGGTTCCATGAGTATAGAAGGATTTGCAGAAGTAATAAATAACGAAATAAAAAATACATTTAATTAAAAGGAGGTCAAAGTTATAGTATACAAAGGAAAAATGGCTAGAGACAATAAAGCTGACGAGCATAAAATTAATAGGTATATTCGTGCTCCATTCGTGCGCCTGGTTGGCGATAATATTGACAACCCCGGGATTTTAAGTTTGAGAGAAGCTCTGGATCTTGCAGAGAAAATGGAACTTGATCTGGTAGAGATTTCTCCAAATGCAGAACCACCGGTTGTTAAAATAATTGATTATCAAAAATTTTTGTATCAGCAAAAAAAGAAACAAAAAGAATTGCAGACAAAAGCTCAGAAAGTAGTAGTTAAAGAAATCCGTTTTGGTCCTAATACTGATGATCACGACTATAACTTTAAACTGAAACATGCCCAAAAATTTCTTGAAGAAGGTCATAAAGTAAAAGCTTTTGTATTCTTTAAAGGACGTTCAATTTTATACAAAGAACAAGGCGAAATTTTATTATTAAAACTTGCCCAGGATCTTGAAGAATACGGTAAAATTGACCAACTTCCAAAACTTGAAGGAAAAAAAATGCAAATATTAATATCACCAAAAACAGGTAAGAAAAAATAATAACTTAAAAAATTTAGAGAGATGCCAAAAATGAAAACTAAATCCGGAGCTAAAAAGAGATTCGTTTTAACCGGAAGTGGAAAAATAAAAAGAAAACACGCTTATAAAAGTCATATTCTTACAAAAAAATCCACAAAACGTAAAAGAAATTTAACTCATTTTACAACTGTAGCAGAAAGTGACGAAAGAAATGTTAAGCTACTTTTAGGAATGAAATAAAAACAGAAAGTTTAAAAAGTTTATTAATCAGAGTGATTTAGCCGTAAAGATCCGATCAAAAGGACGCTAAACATTCGCAAAAGTTAAAATTATGCCAAGAAGTGTAAATGTAGTAGCAGCAAGAAATAAAAGAAGAAGAATCTTGTCGCAAACAAGAGGTTATTTCGGAGCCAGAAGTAAAGTATGGACAGTAGCAAAAAATGCTTACGAAAAAGGTCTTACTTATGCTTACAGGGACAGAAAAGCCAAAAAGAGAAATTTTAGAAGTTTATGGATACAACGTATTAATGCAGGCGCTCGCATAAATGGAATGAGTTATTCTGAATTTATGGGAAAAATTCATGCTAACAATATCGATCTGAACAGAAAAGTTCTTGCCGATCTAGCAATGAATCACCCAAAAGCATTTGCTGCAATTTGCAACAAAATTAAATAGTATAATATTAAAATAATTCTTATCTGTTCAAAAAAAAATTGTCCGGAAAATTCCGGACAATTTTTTTTTGAATATAAACATTTTGTTTATTTAACATTACATATAAACAGCTTTAAATTTGGCAACAGGCTCATTATTCGAATTATATAGTACCATATTATCTCCTTCGATATGATATGAGTCTACATTTTCAAATATAGCCATGAATTTTCTTTCAATATCCATATCTGTTCCGGGACACATCATAAGAGTAGAAGCTGATCTTAAAATAGATATTTTATTATTTTCTTTTACTTCATAAGTACTAAAAATATTATTACATCCGCCGCTTCCAATAATCCTGTTTTCCGCAATTTTAAAAATTATATGAGGTTCCCTGTTTGATTCACCTTTAAAATCAATCTTTTCTTTACCAAGTTCTTCAAGCTTCCAGTATTTTTCAACAAGATCTTTATTAACTTTCTTTAAAATATAATTATCGGCTAACTCTCCTGTTATTCTATTTCCACTTATATCCAACATTGTAAGTTTATTTTCTCCTACCTGGAATTTACTCATTCCTGCATCATCACTTTTATTATCAAAAGTAATAATGTTTCCTGCATCATTCCATGAAAATTTACCATTTTCATCAATATAATTTTCTGATTTTCCCAAATATTTGGTACTTATGGTATAATGCCCATCCCTTTTTAAGTCTATAATAGTAAAAATTCCACTGCAATCAGCACACGGAAGTGTTCCCGTATATGTTCCTTCCCAATCCAGGGACTCTCTGCTACTATCTGCTCTTGATATTTTTTCTGTATCCTCATTAGACTTTTTTTCGTTTGACTTACATGAGAATAAACTAAAACTAACCGCTAATACTGCGATAATAAAAATTCTGGTTTTCATAGATTTAAATTTTATATATCAAATTATTAAATTAAAACATCAGTTAAACTTTGATTTTGATATTATAACCTTTTTCCTGACACTTTGTTTTAATTAATAAGGTTTAAATTTTTCTAATGTGTTTTTCCCGAATAATATGATTCCAATTTATCCTCTTTTACTTCGTATGGGCATACTTCATCAAATATCGAGAATATACTTTAGATTCAGGTGTATTAATTATTATTGTTGATTCGCAAGAAAGCAGATAAAAATTAGTACAGAAATTAAAACAAAAAAGGCTGTCTCAAAAGTTTTTTTACCACAGTTGTTGTATTTTATACTTTTGAGACAGCCTTTTTATATTATTTTAATTTTGGTATAAAATTAATCTTCAGACTTTCCTGATGCAATATTTTTTGTTCTTTCCAGAGTTTGAAGAGCAAGGTATTTTTCTCCATACGATTCTAAATGACCGAGTTCAGTATCATAGTTATCAAAATGATCTTCTTCTTCTGCAAGAATATCTTCAAATAAAGTTTTAGAAATAGCGTCATTATTTTGTCCGCATATTTTTGCCCACTCATTATAATGTTCTATTGTTGTTTCCTCCATTTTCCTTGCAAGTTTAAGCATATCTTTCAGATCATGTATTTTTTGCACATTATGTGATGGAATCATATCAACATCTCCATTCAGAAAAAGAATACGTTCGGCAAATTTTTCAACATGTATCATTTCTACAATAGCATAACGTTTAAATATTCCTGCCAACAAATCATATCCCTGATCATCACACTGAAAGTGAAAATACATGTACTGGTTACATGCTGTCATCTCTTCCGAAACAGCCTGGTTCAATAATTTTATGCTTTCATCTCTTTTCATAAAAAATAAATTTAATTGTTATCGAATTAGTTTCCTTTTGTATAGAATTTTTCAAATATAATAATTAGATTCTATTAAATCATAAAAACACAACAAGTTTTAACAAAAAATTAATATATGAAATCATTATAAGAAAATCTATGTCTATAAAAAATATTGATTCTTCATGCAACGAAAACTTTAAAGAAAGTGTCTACAAGATAAACGAGCAATTAATATTTATTAATTTTAAAATTAGTCATATGAAAAAATTCTTAGTATTACTTACTGTTGTTTTAGGAATTCTCTTCTTCTGTGAATCTCTCTACTCACAACAGCAGCAACCCGTAGATAAAAGCATTGATGGAAAATATATCATTATTGATAACTTCAATGATTTTTTTATCGAGAAAGATCCTGTTATGGAAAGTCAGTATTTCTATTTAAGCAATATTGATGACAGTGAAAGTTCAAAACCATATTATGAAAAGATTTCCGAAATAAAAGAAGTAGACCATTTCTCACTGGAATCGAGATCCGGAAAATATGAAATGCAACGACGCTGCCATATCAGAATAGATAAAGCAAATTACAAATCTACCTTCATGAAAATCTTAACAATATTAGACGTTAAGTATATCCTGTATAATGGTTCTTTAGTAAACCTTGATGAATTTTATTCTATAATCAAATAAACTTAATATTATGAAAATAAAGAAATTAATATTACTAATCCCTATAATATTTTTAGCAAATATTATACATGCCCAGATAACCGGCGTAGGTCATACCGGTTCTTTCCAGACTTCATATTCTAATGCGTTTATTGGTGAAGGCGGAAATAATGATGAAGTTTTTGTTTTTTGCAACACAGCCCCATCATTAAGCATTAGCAATAGTGGTGGTTGTGACATAATGTGGTTTATATACGACGGGCTTAGTTTCGTGGAACTTGGCAATACCTCTGCCACAATAAGTAATCTTGCAAACGGATTATACATGGTAAGGAAAAACTGTTCCGGGAATATTGAATGTTACAGAGCCTGGGTCTGGAGAACTGATATTATTGTCAGTGTCAACGAACTGGAACCTACCTGTGATCCTTTCACTGTTAATGGCAATATTGGTATTAATAACGGATCAATAACCATAAATGATCCTCCCGGTGAAGATTTCTATATTGACGAAGATACATACATTCAGGTTTGTTTCTGGGCTGTTCATACTTATGTTTCGGATATAGGTTTTTATTTAAAATCTCCGGGAAATCAAGCTGCTGAACCTGGAAATAATGGAGTTGTTCAGTTATGTCCTGCAGCATCCGACTGGGGGCCAAATGCTGCACAAGGAAGCTGGACAGGAATTCCATGGCCTGTTTTAGGATGTAGAGATGCTAGCGATGAAAATACAGTATGTAATTCAGGAGACAATGTAAATGGATTTTGTTTTACCACCCATAACTCTTACGGTGGCAACGTAGTACCTGCAGGAGACCCTGCACACACTCCCTGTGTATGTGATTTGTCCACACCATTAACAGGAACTTTCGGATCGGTCGGTCCATGGTCTCCCATATATGGATCACGAGCTGCAGAAGCCGGATGGGCCGTACAAATTTATGACTGTGAAGGTGCTGATGTTGGCCGATTAACCAGAGCGACAATAACTTTTACCGGAGAAACAGATTGTGGTACTGCAACTTTTTATTATGATTCGGGTACTATAAGCTCAAGTATAAATGATAATTCATGCTCTGCAAGTTCTGCTTCCTTATTTGTTGTTCCACCAAGAGATCCGGCCGGATCATACACAGTAAACACAATAATAAATAATGTAGAATGGACTTCTATTCCTCCGGGATATTCAGGAAACCAGCAAAATCTTCAGGTAAATCCAATACCCGAAGAAAATACAATATTTTCCTTCGCTGCTACCTCAAGGGTTGAAGGAACTGATATAACATGTACCCACTGGGGATCTACAGAATTTATTTCGATGCCTGTAGATGCAACAATTACACCTGTAGCTCCTTTATGTCTGGATTCTTCTCCGGTACAACTTCAAACAGAAGATGGAGGCGGAACATGGACTGTTAACGGAAATATTCCCGGAAATATAATCAGAAACGGATATTTTTATCCGTCCGAAGCCGGAGTGGGAATACATACTTTAACATATACAATAGATGATGTCTGCGACGACGAAGATGAAATATATGTTGAGGTTTATGACAACATATTTATTACAAATTTTCTTGATACGGTTTGTAACCTTAATAATACATATAATGTAACATTTAATGTTATCAACTCACAGGGCAATCCTACTCCTTTCTATTATGATATTGGATCTGGCAGAGTACTTGAGAACTCAGGAATATTTCATGAAGAATTTACTTCGGGAACTCCTTATACAATTACTGTAACAGATTTAAACGGTTGCGACGAATACGTTTTTTCCGGATTATGGGATTGTGGATGCCGGACCTATGCCGGAAATTTTACGGATTTTACTCTTTTGACCTTATGTCAGAACGAAACTACTGAAGATCTTGCTATCCATGATGATGAATTTGTAAATGACGGCGATGACATGTTATTATTTATTATTCATGACGGTAGTGGAAACAGACCTCCTACTATCCTGGCACAAAATACAGTACCAGTATTTTCCATTAATGATATTACCAGTACTCAAAGAGAATATGGCAGAATTTATTATATCTCAGCAATAGCAGGAAACCAGGTAGGAGCTAATCAAATTGACTTAACTGACGAATGTCTTTCCGTGTCACAGGGAAAACCTGTATTATGGCTACAAAACCCTGTTGCAAGCATAAGCACAAGAAATCAGGCTGTTTGCGGAAAAAGCGTAAGCCTGGCAGCAAATGCTCCTTCAACAGGAATGACCGGATTTTGGCGTACAAGAAACGGTGAATATTTTGTACCTACCGGAGGAAGTACCAACAATGATCATGAAATTAATGTTATTGTAAGTTCATACGGAGAAGTTGATTTTATATGGACAATACAAAATAACATGTGTTACGGCAGCGATACTGTTACAATAACATTTTCGGAGCCTCCTGTTGCCTATGCCGGAGAAAATCAGACAGTTTGCGGTACAATTGCAACTTTAAATGCTATTCCAAGTGTTAGCGGTTCAACCGGTTCGTGGAGCGGCAACGGACGATTCTCATCAGAAAATAGTCCTACAACAGATGTAGAAGTCAGTAGCTCCGGCAGTCAGGTATATGTTTGGAGAGAAGTTGTTGGAAATTGCTCAAGTCAGGCTATGGTCAATGTTACTTTCATAGGTATACCGACTCCTGTAATATTGCAACCATACGATAATGCCTGCGGCGAAACTTACAATCTTAGTGTACATACTTCTGCCACAACAGGAAGATGGAGAGCCTATGAAAACGGGGCAGAAATATACCCTATGTTTAATCCTTCCGGCGCAAATCTCCCTAACACTCAGGTTACAATAAGCAGCTATACCGGATTATCAAGAGAGATCGAATTTGTATGGGAAGAAACAAACAGTTCACACGGAATAGTATGTACTAATTCTGCAACAGCAGTAATAACATTTATGAAAATTCCTATCGCACAGATATTAGGAGATGATGTTATAAATGTTTGCGGAAACTGTGTTGAGCTCTCAGCAAATACAGATGCAACAGTAATTAATGATTTTGAAAGCAGCTGGCTTCTTAAAAGTGGAGTTAACGGAACATGGGATCCTGATATTACAAGTCCTACTACAACCTTCTGTGCAAATCAGGCAGGACTTTTTGGAGATACCGGTTACGCCCGGCTGGATTTTGTATGGGTATTAAAAAATGTTTCCGGAGACTATGAGTGTTCTTCCAGTGCACCAATAACAGTAAACATGTATCAAAAACCGGTAGCAAATGCAGGACTTGATGCGACAATATGCGGAAACGAATATACATTAGGAGCTGTTTTCAATATTCCTGAAAGTGAAAACTATACACCTTGGGGAAGCTGGACGGCAGTACAGGAAAATCCTGGTGATATAGCTAATATACAACAATCAACCACAGATCACAGCATAAATGACACAGTAAATGTTCATGTAGCTCCCGGCGGAATATGGCAATTCGTATTTACCGAAAGAAACGGAAATGCTGCTATTGGCGATTGTCAATCCAGAGATACAGTAAGAGTAGAATTTGTAAACTATCCTTCCGTATATGTAGGAGAAGACAGAAATATCTGTGGTAACAAAGACACACTAAGAGCTCAGGATGGTAACGCTACCGGAGGATTCTGGTCATCTTCTCCAAATCCCGCTGGACTTGATGCTGATGAAAGAATAACCGAAGTAATCGGAAATTATAATACTCCATACAGGTTTATCTGGTATGCACACAATAACAGTACTTCAGGAATAGAACCTGCTGCTGTATGTCCTTCAAGTGATACGGTATATATAACATTCTGGGAAAAACCATCTGCAGCAATAACTACTCCTGCAGAAGATGCCGACCAGTGCGGAAAAACAAATATTTGTGGTGTACTGAAAGCTGATCCTCCAGGAAGCGGAATAACCGGATACTGGAAAGGTGCCACTGACGTAGTACTTGATTGGGAGCATAGCCCAAGCGATGTATGTATATATAGTGTTCCTTTTTTCAGACCTTATGAATTCATGTGGATAGAATATGTTAGTTCAATGCCTCAGAATTTCTGTGCAGACACTGCCAGATTCACTATTACTTTCCATGAAATGCCAAACGCAAATGCAGGTAATGATACCCTATTCTGTGGAAGCAGAGGAACATTACGAGCAAATCCGAGTGTGGGAACAGGACTTTGGAAAAGCGACCGTGATACCGATGACATAAGTTTTGGAAATGAAACTAATGCTACTACTACTATAGATTGTGACGTACATTTCGGGACATATGATATTTTGTGGCTCGAAAGAAACAGTATATGTACAGATACTGCTAAAATAAAAGTCACTTTCCAAAAATTACCTTCTGCAGAAGTTAGTGTGATCGATCCGAAATGCAGTAAATGGCCGGCAGTTATTACTGCAAATGAAACTGAACTGACAAACTACCGCTGGAATCTGGATGGTGGGGTTATAGACAGCAGCCGTTACAACACTAATGGTGGCGAATA
>JAISPG010000041.1 GCA_031275085.1 Bacteroidales bacterium
GAATATTTTATCTGCTTTAACTGCATATTGCTTTTTCCCTAAGAAACCAGCTCTGAACATTAAGCATGTTTATGAACAACAACTTTTTTTAAGAAGTGCTTAAACCGAATTCAGGTTAATTTTAATATCATTTATAAGTTCTTCCTTATTTTCCGGATAAAACCTGCCTGCTACAACTGCTTTTCTATTCATGGCTTCAACTGTTTTTAATTTTTGAAGTAATAAATCATCATTATTGCAAGATACAAAAAATACTGATTTATTTTAGTTTTTATTATTAATATGATCGTATAATTATAAGACACAGTCATATAACTATGTCATATTTCAAATAAAAAAACTGCCCAAAAGGCAGTTTTACAATCTATAAATTATCTTATCTACTCCTTAATACTAAAAAGTATATCTTACACCCAAAGCAAGCCCCCAACCAAAAGGATCAATATCATTAAAAATATTCCACATCGGGCGGGTATCTATACTTGCCAGTATCGGTACACCCAAAGTATTAAAATCATATTCGAGACCGATCTGTCCGCCGATCGCAAAATTAAAAAAATTGTCGTTTCCTTTTCTGCCGATTCCAAAACCTATTCCGGCACCAGGTCCCACATACCAATTCAAACCATGTACAATATTCCAGTCCCAATGAAAAGCGCCGATTACTCCCAGGCTATGATATTGGCTGTTCAGCCCGAAACCTAAATCTAATTCCAAACGGTTTCTGCTGTTAAAACCTTTCTGGTATGACACTTCCATACCGCTAATATAACCAGCATCCAGCCTTAATCCAATTGCATCATGATCCACCTGCGAAAAAGAATAAAAACTAATTCCCAAAATAAAAAACGTAAAAAAAATTAACTTTTTCATAATATATAACTTTAAATTAAAATTTATTATTTCCTGATATCAACAAGACAAAATGTTCAGTAAATACCCCTATCCATATGTCTGTAAACAAAATAAATAACAAATATAAAACGCCTATTGTTTTAAATTATATTATTTTTGAAACTTTAAATTTTTTTTAACTTTATGCTAAAAAATATGAAAAAGACGCATATCATTTTATCTTTCTTGCTAATAGCAATGTATTCGTGTAATAATCAAAAATCAACACAAGAAATTTTTTCAGATATTCTCCCGGGATCAAACGATGGAAGCCTCATCATTACGAACAAGATCATGTATGACGTTCCGGTTGTAAATGAACATATCGGCGACAGGTCAAAAAATAATCCCGACTGGTTCTGGGAAAACTTGCCAACTCCCGAAGGTGATAACTTTTTGAAGGAATTATTAGAAGGAGCAAAAAGCGGGGAACTAAAAACCTATTATTATGATATGATGGGTGATTATGAAATTTTTGATGAAATTCCCAAAGACAGTCTAAAATCATTTATGAATGAATATCTTACATTCCGGTTTGAAGTATTGGACACAACATCAGTATCGCATAAATTAAGACCGGTTGAAATCCATTTAGATCATACCAATATAAAAATGCTAAGATTTTTAGAAGAGTGGAGCATGAAAGACGGGCAATTTTGCAAGAAAGTTGTAGCCGTTGCACCCTTTTTCACAATTTATCATCCGGAAATGGAAAAAACCATAAACAGTATATATTTTTGGATACTGGTTCCATCCGGAGAAAAACAAAACTAATTACTCCCATTTTCATAGGATATAAACAGCAAAATATTTATAACTTTAATACGTTAAAGTTAAACTTATATGTTGATTTAATATATTTGTACAATAATTATTTGAATGGAAAATTATTCAGTTTTATATCAGAAAGAATCTATTGAATTTGTTACTGTAGCAAAAGAATATCTGGCTTTTATGGAATCTGCAAAAAATCTTTCGAAAGAAGATTTTATAGATAAATCCGTAAAAATACTTCCGTTACTTTACCTGAAAGGAGTACTTTTAACCCCGGTTGAAGTATTTGATGAAGATTATCTTGAAAAATTTGTTGATGAATCCGCATGGACATATATTCAACAGGTTGCAACGGCAAAACTTGATTCGGACGACACATATACACAATTACAGGACATAAGTGTTGTCAGCGATATGGATTATTTAAACATAGGGCTTTCTGAAATATATGCGGATCTTTACCAGGAAATGGGAGACCTGATAGGAGCGTACAGAACAGGTAATGACGAATCAATGCTTGCTGCAATGTATTATTGCCAGGGAAATTTCGGCTCATACTGGGGAATAAGGCTTCTTGTATTATTAAAAAATCTGCATACCATAAAATATAATAATCAAAATATTGAAAATTGACATTTGAATCAAATATATCTGCCGAAGATCTTCAGCAACTTCCATTATATTCCTATGATGGCGAAGTTGTTGTTGTTGATTCTCTGGAAAAGTTCAACGAAATAAAATATGAACTTTTCTTAAACAGGATATGGGGATTTGATACAGAGACAAAACCATCTTTTAAAAAAGGAGTTTCCAATTCAAAAACAGTAGCTCTTCTACAGCTAAGCAGTACCGATAAAACCTATTTATTCCGGTTGAATAAAATACCTTTAAAACAAGAACTTATCAATTTTTTATCTTCATCAGATTATTTAAAAATCGGACTGGCTTTACGTGACGATCTTCGCTTTCTAAAAAAGATACATAACTTTGAACCTGCAGGATTTATTGATCTTCAGAATTTTGTAAAAGAATATGGAATTGAAGACATGAGCCTGAAAAAAATTGCTGCAATAGTCTTAAAAATAAGAATATCAAAATCGCAACAATTAAGCAACTGGGAAGCTGATATTTTAAATGAAAAACAAATAAAATATGCAGCAACAGACTCATGGATCAGCAGGGAAATATATATGAAACTTATAAATTCAGAAAAAAATGATAGTACAGGAATATAAACATCGCGTATTATACGCCGATACTGATGCAATGGGCGTTATGTATTATGCAAACTATTTAAGGATTTATGAAGGGGCAAGAGCTGATTTTCTGGATAAAATAGATCTCTCGCTTACTGATATGATAAATTCTAATGTAATATGTCCTGTAATAAACGTAAATGCAGATTATCTAAGTTCTGCAAAATACGACTGGATAGTAAGAGTAGTTTCGACAGTTGAAAAAGTACCATTGGCAAAACTTGTATTTTTACAGGAAATGTATAGTCCTGATAATATTCTTTTAAATAGGGCAAAAATTACACTCGGATTTGTTGATATGCAAAAATTTACAGCGATCAGATGCCCTGAATGGATAAAAGAAGGTTTTGAAAAACATTTTATAAAAAAGTAATATGAGTATCCGTGAAAATTTTGAAGAAGCTATAAAAGTATTACAGGAATTCCTGGAAAACGAAGTTAACTTAAAAAATATAGAAACAGCCGGAGCAATAATGGCTAACGCCATAAAAAACGGAGGAAAAATATTTAGTTGTGGCAACGGAGGCTCAATGTGCGATGCTATGCACTTTGCAGAAGAACTTACCGGAAGTTTCAGAGAAAAACGTAAAGCAATTCCTGCAATAGCAATAAGCGATCCTGCTCATATAACATGTACGGCTAATGATTTCGGATGGAATTATGTTTTTTCAAGATATATTGAAGCTTTAGGAAAAAAAGAAGATGTTCTTTTAGCAATAAGTACCAGCGGAAACTCCGCCAATATAATAGAAGCTGCAAAAACAGCCGGGGAAAGAGGAATGAAAATTGTAGCTCTTACAGGTAAAGACGGAGGATTATTAAAAAACATGTGTGATGTGGAAATAAGAAGCCCTCAGTCAAAATATTCGGACCGGGTACAGGAAATACATATAAAAGTGATCCATAGTCTTATCGAATATATAGAACAAAATACCTGAACAATGAGAATTCATTTTATCGCAATTGGAGGAAGTGCAATGCACAATCTTGCTATAGCACTACATAAAAAAGGATATAAAGTTACAGGATCGGATGATGAAATTTTTGAACCTTCACGGTCAAGACTGGAAAAATATGGTCTTTTACCTGTAAAACAAGGTTGGTTTCCTGAACAAATCAATGAAAATATAGATATAATAATTCTCGGAATGCATGCCAGGATAGACAATCCTGAATTACTAAGAGCTCAGGAATTAAATCTAAAAATATATTCATACCCGGAATATTTGTTTGAACAGACAAAAAATAAAAAAAGAGTTGTTATAGGTGGCAGCCACGGAAAAACCAGTATCACATCCATGATAATGCATGTTCTCAAACATAACAACATTAATTTTGATTACATGGTCGGAGCAAATATCAAAGGTTTTGATACTATGGTTAACCTGGAAGAAAAAAATGATGTTGCAATATTTGAAGGAGACGAATACCTCTCTTCTCCTATCGATATGACACCAAAATTCCACTGGTATAAACCACATATTGCTGTTCTGACAGGAATTGCATGGGATCATATAAATGTTTTTCCTACTTTTGAAAACTACGTAAAACAATTTGAAATATTTATAAAATCAATTGAAAAAGGCGGAAAACTCTTCTGGTATGAAGATGATAAAGAACTAAAAAAAATAAATAAATCAAATAAAGATATTCAATCCATATCATATAACAATGCTGATTATTTCACAGATAAAGAAGGAAATTCCTGCATAAAGATAAATGACAAAATTTTTATCCTTTCAATTTTCGGGGATCATAATTTCCAGAATGCAAATGCAGCAAGACTTGTTTGTAATGAATTAGGCATAAATGATATGGAATTCTGGAACGCTATGCAAACTTTTGAAGGTGCGGCAAAAAGACTTCAATTAATACGTCAAAATAAAGAAACAGCATTTTATATTGATTTTGCACATGCTCCGTCAAAACTAAAAGCTACAATAAACGCACTGAAACAAAAATATCAGGACCGTAAATTAATAGCATGTATAGAATTACATACATTCAGTAGTCTTCAGGCAAATTTCATACCACAATATAAAAATACAATGGAAAATGCCGACACTGCAATTGTTTATTTTAACCCAGAAGTTATAAAACATAAAAGATTGCCTGAAATTTCCAGGGATTTTGTAAAAAGCTCATTCGGAGATAACGTAATGGTATTTACAGATACGCTTGCACTTCAACAATTCCTGAAAAAAACAGACCTTAATAATACTAATATTTTAATGATGAGCAGTGGAAATTTTAATGGCATTGATTTTGCTGAATTTGCCGAAGAACTTATATAATATAAAATGAAATATACCGGATTTATTCTATTATTAATTATCGTATCGTTATTGTTTTCATCCTGTGATGTTAAGGATGTAACGGTAAACCCTCCCACTAATGTAGAAATTCAGGAAATCAGTCTTAAAAACGTAAAAATTAAGATCTATATTCCTATAGAAAATTATAACGATTTTTCATTTAAAATAAAAAAAGCAGACTTAAATTTATATGTTAATGGAAAATTTGCAGGCAAAATTGATAAAATCGATAAATTAAAAATAGAGTCAAACTCTAAAAATGTATATCCCGTTTATTTTGAATTTAATCCTAAGGAAGCTTTGACAAATATTTTACCATTAATGAATGAACTACAACAAAAAAATGCAAAGTTTGAAGTTGATGGATATATTAAAGTTTCTAAATTATTTATAACAAAAAAAATAAAAGTCAATCACAAGCAAGATTTTTCTTTCTAAAAAACGTTGTCGGACGAGTTGTAAACAACTTGCCCGACAACAAAAATATAAACCATAAAAACTTAGTCTTTTATTTAATAGTTAACAGAATGTATTTCGAAGAAAGCCATAGGATGTTTACATGCGGGACACGCATTTAAAGCTTTTTTCCCTTTATGAACATATCCGCAATTACGACACATCCATTCAACTTCCTCATCTCTTTCAAAAACTTTATTATTTCTGACATTTTCCAAAAGTTTCAGATACCTTTTTTCATGTTCGACCTCAACTTTTGCCACCATCCTAAAAGAAGTTGCTATTTCCTTAAATCCTTCTTCTTCTGCCACTTGCGCAAATTCAGGATACATTTCGCCCCATTCTTCTCTTTCTCCTCTTGCTGCAGCTTCCAGATTTTCTTCAGTCGTTCCTATTTTTCCGGCAGGAAACATGGCTGTTATTTCAAGATTCTCTCCACTTTCCAGATATTTAAAAAATACTTTTGCATGTTGCAACTCTTGTTCTGCAGTTTCCATAAAAATAGCGGCGATCTGCTCATATCCTTCTGTTTTTGCCGCTTTTGCAAACATTGTATAACGACCTCTTGCCTGTGATTCTCCTGCAAAAGATTTCAATAAATTCTTTTCTGTTTTACTTCCTATTAATTTGCTCATAGTATTTATCTTTTATGATTATTAATCCATTTATCACTAACAAAAATAATTTAAAAATATAAAAATGACTAAAAGAATTAAGTATTTATTCAAATATTCGTAATAACTAATAATCAAGAATACTTGAATAAGTTCTCTAAATTATTATTTAGTGTCGAAAAAATTTTAACAAAAATTTAAATATATCAAATAATTATCTAAAAATATATTATAGGTATTCTATCATACAATCATCAATTTAAAGACAAAAACGTGTTGATAAATATCTTTTAAAAAATACTTTTAAAAATTGAAATTAACACTTAATTAAGGAATGCTTAACTTTATAATAGTATAAATATTTTGACAGAACGGCACTTTACAAATATCTTTGCTATGAAAATATATTGATTATAAAAACACTAAAATATTACATCTATGAACACACAAGATTTTAACACAAAATTATTATCATTTGAGAACAGCCTGAATTATTTTGCCTTAAGTCTGACAAGAAATACTGAAGATGCAAAAGATCTCGTGCAGGAAACATTTTTAAAAGCCATTCAATACCAGGATAAATATACTACCGATAACAATATCAAAGCCTGGTTATTTACAATTTTGAAAAATACATATCTGAATCAGGTTACAAAATTGTCATCAAAAAATACAATAAACGACGAAACCGAAGACGAGTATATTTTAAAAAATACAATGTTTGACGATGAAAACGCCGAAACAGTTATTAATACACAAAATATCCGGGGAACCATTTCAGAATTGGATGAAGAATATAGAATTCCATTCCAAATGTTTGTGGACGGATATAAATATAAAGAAATAGCTGAAGAAATAAATCTTCCGATGGGAACCGTAAAAAGCAGAATATTTTTTGCACGCAGGATTCTAATGGAAAATTTACAGGATTTCAGATAGAAATTTATAAACACTCCTACTTATATAATTTATCAACTACACAAAAAACAGGTTATCTTCCCCGGATAACCTGTTTTTTTTATTATTACATTAAATTAAAACTTGTGTATGTTTAATAAATTTTCTTTTTTTACATTATGAAAAGTTCAATGTACACAAGAATAATATGTATAATTATATTATCAACAATATCGTTGGCCTGTTTTCCGCAAAAAAAGTTGAAACAAGGGGATCAGGCTCTTGCACAGAAACAATATTATCAGGCAATAATTTTTTTCACCGATTATATTGATAAAAAAAATATAAACAACACAAATTTTGCCGAAGCTGCGTTTAAAATAGGTTATTGTTACAAAGAATTATCATATCCTGATCTGGCTGCCGAATATTTTAAACAAGCTATCGAAAAGAATTATGAAGATCCTATAGTGTATTACTATTATGGAGAAATGCTACAAATGACACAAAAATATGAACTTGCATTACAAAATTACGAGATTTTTAAAAACCTTGCTCCCAATCATGAATTTGCAGAAAAGGGAATTGAAAGCATAAATTTCACTTATGCATCTTTAAATAATCCTACCAGATATGAAGTAAAAATTATAGGAGCTTTAAATTCCGGAGAATTTGACTTTTGTCCTTTTTTTGAAGCAAGAAATAATAAAAAATTATACTTCACATCTACACGTTATGCACCAAACCATATAACACTAAACAGTGAATCGGGAGATTTTTGCTCAAATTTATTTTATTCGGAACAAAATAAAGACGGAAGGTGGTCGGTACCTGCATTAGTACCCGGAATTATCAATACTACAGACGAGGAAGGAGCTGCTTGTTTAAACAGAAAATCAAGTAACATATATTTTACACGTTGTAAACACGAAAAAAATATTGACAAAGGATGTAGAATATATGTAGCAAGAAAAACCGGAAGTGCCTGGGGACAAGTACAGGAAGTTGAAATACGGGGAATTCCCGACAATATTTCCATAGGCCATCCTGCAATAAGTGACGACGAATTAACGTTATATTTTGTTGCAGACAGCTTATTGGGCGGTTATGGCGGTAAAGATATTTTTAAGGTTGTAAGAGAAAGAAAAAATCAACCGTTCAACCTACCGCAAAATATGGGACCACATATTAATACAGAACAGGACGAAATCCATCCTTACATACGCAGTAACGGAGACCTGTATTTTTCATCAAACGGTCGCACAGGAATGGGTGGCTTTGATATTTTTTGCGCAAAACACATAGAAGGGACATTATATAAAGTTGAAAATTTAGGTAGCCCGCTGAATTCTTCACATGATGATTTTGGAATTGTATTTATGGGAATGCGGGAAGAAGGTTTTTTATCCTCATGGAGAACAGGAGGAATGGGAAAAACCGATCTTTTTCATTTTGTACTTCCGGAAATAAGATTTACCGTTTCAGGAAAAATATGGAATAAAAATACTAACGAACCTATACCATTTGTAGATATACAGATCATGAATGACGAATATGTGCTTATGGATACGCAATCGGCAAATGAATCAGGAGAATACGAAGTAGACCTGAAACCGGACAATAACTATATCATTTTTTATAAAGCAGAAGGATTTCCAATAAAAAAGGCAGAAGTTAATACTAAAAATTTAACAGATACAAAACATTTTACCAGAGATATATTTTTTGAAAAATAATATTATATTTGACAAAGTTTTAATAAAAAGAAAAGGGTATGAAAAAATTTCTTGGTTTATTTTTAATAATTCTTACACCTGTTATAATGCATGCACAAAAAGCCTCTATTGCAAAAGGTGATGAATATTATTACTCTTATATGTACGACCTGGCTAAGGATTATTACGAAAAAGCATTAGGCAGTATATCCAATACTAATGAAAAAGCACAGGTCGGCTACAAGTTGGGATATTGTTACAAAATGCTTCATGATTCCGAAAAATCTGAAATATATTTCGGAATAGCAGTGAAAAACTATTCGCAAGGAGTAACTCCTCCCGATGTATTATTGTATTATGCGGATGCTTTACGAATGAACGGTAAATATGAAGATGCAATAGACATATATAAAGAATATATCAGATTGGCACCTAGTGATTATCGCGGACAAAGCGGGCTGGAATCCAGCGAACTGGCTCCAAAATGGCTAAATAAACCAACCAGATACAAAGTTACAAACATTGCAAAATTCAATTCACAATATTTTGATTTTTCTCCTACCTGGGCAACTAAAGATTTTCGCACAATATATTTCACATCATCAAGGGACGGAACTCAGGGAGACCGTACAAACAGAAGATCGGGACAAAGATTTACCGACCTTTTCGAAATTACACAAGACAGAAAAGGAACATGGAGTGAACCCGTACCGATTGCAGGTGCTGTTAACACTCCCGATGACGAAGGTGCCGCAACTATTAATATGAAAGGTACTGAAATGTTTTACACAAGATGTAAAGGTGGTAAAAATACAAATGAACCTTGTCGTATTTTTTACTCTACAAAAAAAGGTAATGCCTGGAGTGATGGAATTTGGGTTGACTTAGCCGGATTTTCCAATTATGAAGTAGGATATCCTGCATTATCGCCGGATGATAAAATATTATACTTTTCTGCAAGTACCCCTGACGGTTACGGCGGAATGGATCTATATATGGCAAAAAGAGTAGGAACATCAGGATATAAATTTGAAAACGCTGTAAACCTGGGCCCCATAATCAATACTGCAGGAGACGAAGTGTATCCTACTGTAAATTCCGATGGTACAATATATTTTGCATCAGACGGGCATAAAGGTATGGGAGGATTGGATATATACGAAATTAAAAAAGACAATAATGGCAACATTATTTCCGTAGAAAATCTGAAACCACCTATCAATTCTTCTTTTGATGATTTTGGAATCATTTTCAAAGGTAAGGAAAACTCAGGGTATTTTTCATCAAACCGTAAAGGAGGAAAAGGCAGCGATGACATATACGGATTTTCAATGCCACCACTGGTAATAACGCTTAACGGAGTTATCAGAGATACTACTGATATGACTAAGGTAAGAATGGTAAGTGATGCTAAAATAAAAATAACAAATGATGCAGGTATTGCAGGAGAACTTATTTCCTCAGCTACAGGCAGTTTCAATTTTAAACTTCAGGAAAATCAAAGTTATAAAATACTGGCTGACGGTGGCGACGATTATTTTTCCAGTTCAATATCATTCTCAACCCATAACGTAGAATATGATACGGCAATTAATGTTGTAATAAATTTAGCCAGAATTCCCAGAATCATAACTTTACCTAACATAGAATATGAATATGACAAAGCCGATCTGAAACCGGAATCCACTGTCGCTCTCGACGATCTGGTTAAAACCCTTAACGATAACCCGAGACTAGTTATAGAGTTACGTGCGCATACCGATTACAGAGGAAACGATGATTACAACATGAACTTATCATTAAGGCGTGCCCAATCTTGTGTTGATTATCTGATTTCAAAAGGAATAAAACCCGACAGACTAAAAGCAAGAGGTTTTGGCGAAACAGATCCTAAGGTTATTGACGAAGAATTAGCAAAAAATTATCCATACTTTAAAGTAAATGATGTTCTGGCCGAATCTTACATTTTAAAATTAACACCTGCACAGCAAGAAGTTGCAAACCAGTTGAACAGGCGTACGGAATTCAGTGTAATATCAAAAGATTACGGAACAAAATCAGGAGAACCTATTGAAGATGAAAAACAGCCTAATACAGGAACAGCTATAATAAAAACTAACGACGACGGCGATTTCTAGCGAAAATATTATAAAAAGATAACAGCAGTTTTTATAAAAACTGCTGTTATCTTTTTATAAGTATCCGGTTTTAATTATTTTTGTACCCGATTTATGACAGACAATTTAAGATATAGTGAACGTGGAGTTTCGGCCTCAAAAGAGGATGTTCACAACGCAATCAAAAACATTGACAAAGGCTTATATCCAAAAGCTTTTTGCAAGATTATTGAAGACATTCTCGGCAATGATAAAAATTATTGTAACATTATGCATGCCGATGGAGCCGGAACAAAATCTTCGCTGGCATATTTATACTGGCGCGAAACCGGCGATCTTTCTGTTTGGAAAGGCATTGCCATAGATGCAATTGTAATGAATATTGACGACCTGCTTTGCGTAGGTGCAGATAATGATATTTTACTTTCATCAACCATAGGGAGAAATAAAAGACTGATTCCGGGAGAAGTTATCTCCACTATCATAAACGGAACTGAAGAATTCTGCGAAAAACTAAGGGATCTGGGTATAAATATAAAATTAACCGGTGGTGAAACTGCCGATGTCGGAGACCTGGTACGTACAATAATCGTTGACTCTACTGTCACTTGCCGGATGAAGCGCAAAGATATTATCACAAACGAAAAAATAAGTGCAGGAAATGTAATAGTCGGATTAGCTTCATATGGAAAAGCAACTTATGAAGATTTTTACAATTCAGGAATGGGAAGCAACGGTTTAACATCTGCCAGACATGATTTCTTTGCAAATTACATAGCCGCAAAATATCCGGAAAGTTATGATAATGGGATTCCGCAGGATTTAGTTTATACAGGGAAATATAAACTCACTCAAAAACTTGAGGAGCCATATACCGACACCGGAAAATTAGTCTTGTCTCCTACCCGTACATATGCTCCGGTAATAAAAGAAATACTGAAAAAATACAGGTATCAGATAAATGGAATAATCCATTGCAGTGGCGGTGCTCAGACTAAAGTCCTGCATTTTGTGGATAATTTACATATTGTAAAAAACAATATGTTTGAAATTCCTTTATTATTCAGATTAATTCAGGAACAAAGCGGGACTTCCTGGCAGGAAATGTATAAAGTCTTCAATATGGGACACAGAATGGAACTTTATGTAGAAAAAGATATTGCTGAAGATATAATTAATATTAGTAAAAGTTTCGGAATTGATGCTCAAATAATAGGTTATTGCGAAAACAGCGATACAAAAAAACTTACAATAATTTCTGAAAAAGGGAAATTCATATACTAAATAATAAATAACAAATCTCAAATGACAAAATTCAAAATTCAAACCACATTTATCTGTAAACAAAGTTTGAAACTTATCTTTAGTGGCTTTATAAGTCTTGTTAGTAATTTAAGACATTTGAACTTTGGATTTATTTAAATTTTGTTATTCGGAATTTAGAATTTAATTAGGATTTATTTTTTAAGATTAGGAATTTTAAATAAAATTTATGGCAAATAATTTGATATTAGATAAACTTCAGGGAGTAAAGGCAAGATTTATAGAAGTAGGCAACCTTCTTACCGATTCGTCTATTATTTCTGATATGGATAAATATGTAAAACTCAATAAAGAATATAAAGATCTGGAGCCTATTATAGAAGCTTTTGATGAATACAGACTGCTTATTTCAAATATTGATGATGCAAAAAGTATTTTAGCCACCGAAAAAGATGAAGAAATGAGAGAAATGGCTAAAATGGAACTTGATGATCTTGTTCACAGAGTTGATCCCATGGAAGAAAAAATAAAACTGCTTCTAATTCCTAAAGATCCTGAAGATGATAAAAATGCAATTCTTGAAATACGTGCCGGAACCGGTGGAGACGAAGCCAGTCTTTTTGCCGGAGAATTAGTTCGTATGTATGTAAAATACAGCGAAGGTAAAGGATGGAAAACTGAAGTCACAAGTGCTACTGAAGGAACTCAGGGTGGGTATAAGGAAATTGTATTAAATGTTACAGGACATGGTGTATATGGAATATTAAAGTATGAATCGGGAGTTCATCGTGTACAACGTGTTCCCCAAACCGAAACACAGGGAAGAGTCCATACTTCTGCGGCCTCCGTAGCAGTTCTACCAGAAGCTGATGAAGTCGATATAAAAATAAATCCGGCAGATGTCAAACGTGACGAATTTTGCTCTTCAGGTCCCGGAGGACAATCTGTCAACACTACATATTCAGCTATTCGTTTGACACATATCCCTACAGGAATTGTTGTTACATGCCAGGATGAAAAATCAAAACTGAAAAACCTGGATTCTGCTATGAAAGAACTTCGTACCAGATTATATAATCTTGAATACCAGAAGTATCTCGATGAAATTTCAAAAAAACGTAAAACTATGGTCTCCACAGGTGACAGGTCTGCAAAAATCAGGACTTATAACTATCCTCAGGGCAGAGTTACAGACCATAGAGTTAATTATACAATGTATAACCTTCCGAACTTCCTGCAAGGAGAACTCGACGAAGTTATAGATCAGCTTATAATGGCTGAAAATGCTGAAAGATTGAAAGAAGCAAGTGAATAAATTTTCATATTTTTTTAATTACCTTGTAACATATTACTAAGGCTTTTCGTCATATTGAAAAATTAAGTTCTATATTTAGTTATCAATTTTTACGAAACAAAAATTATATTACATGAAAAAAATTTACTCTTTATCTTTAATTCTAGTGTTATTTTTTAGTTTGAGTTCTTATGCACAAAACTATTATTGGGTCTTTTTTAAAGACAAGGCAAATACGGAATTCGATCCTTATGAGTATTTCGATTCAAAAGCAATTGAAAGACGTATAAAAAATAATATATCACTTTACGATATCAGTGATTATCCTTTGAATTCCAGTTATGTGGATCAGGTTTCAGAATTATCAGATGAGTATATTGGAGAAACCCGCTGGTTTAATGCTATCGCAATTTCAACATCAGAACATAACATTGAATACATACGCAATTTTGACTTTGTTAAAGAAGTGGTACATATCTATAGTGATATGCAACCTGCTCATTATGAAGTGATTGATAATACTTTCTCTTATGAACTATCTAAAAATCTGAATAATGAAAATTTAATAATCACTCCACAAATTGAACGTTTTCAAGGTAGAAAATTCAGGGAAGCCGGAATAGATGGTAAAGGATTACGAATTGCTGTTTTTGACGGAGGATTCCCAAATGTAGATAATCACGTAGCATTCAAACATTTACGAGATAACAATCAAATTATAAAAACATGGAATTTTCCAAAAAAGCAAGAAAACGTATATGGATGGAATTCTCACGGCACATCGGTTCTCAGCTGTATAGCCGGAATAAACCCTAATGGCGAACTACTTGGCTTGGCAACAGGTGCAGAATTTTTATTAGCACGAACAGAAGTCGGACCCGAACCTGGAAAAGAAGAAGTATGGTGGTTACAAGCTGTAGAATGGGCAGATAAAAATGGTGCCGATATAATAAACAGTTCTTTAGGTTATGGTATTGAACGCCACTATCCATACGAAATGGACGGAAAAACCACAATTGTAACCAAAGCTGCAAATATGGCTGCCTCAAAAGGAATATTAGTTTGTAATTCTGCCGGGAATGAAGGTTCTTCAAAAAACTGGCTTATTATAGGTGCACCTGCTGATGCCGACAGTATTCTAAGCATCGGCGGCATAGCTACAGACGGATACAGAAAAATATACTTTTCATCTGTAGGCCCCACAGCAGACGGAAGAATGAAGCCAAATGTATGTGCATTCGGAGAAGCCAGGGTTGCAAACAAAAAAAATCCGATATTCGGATCAGCATCAGGTACATCTTTTTCAAGTCCTCTGGTTGCAGGCTTTGTAGCATGTGCATGGCAAACAAAAAGAGAATTAACCGCAATGGAAATGAAAAAAGAAATAGAAAAATCGGCTGATCTATATCCGTATTTTGATTATTCTTTTGGATATGGAGTCCCTCAGGCTTCTTATTTCACAAACAATAAAGAAAAAGAAATAATAAAAACTTTTGACTTTGAAGTTGATTCGTTTTTAATTGCCATAAATACAATTAATAGAAATAATAAACTTTTATTTTATCATATTGAAAATTCAAATGGTGTCCTAGATTATTACACTCAAATCGATTTAGTTCCATGGACTGAAAATAATATAAAAATAAAAAAATCGGAATTATATCCTGATAAAACATTAACGGTTTTATATGATGGTTATGTAAGTTCTTATAAATTAGATGAAAAAGATATTACCGAAATAGAATACGCAAAAGATAATAATATTAAAAATCCAAGGTATATTTCAGGGAACAGAGCATTTTTAGCTACTGATGTCACAAATCAGACCCAATCGAGACATGGAGTAAATTCCAAATATTCATATAGTTTGTATATTTCTTACGGGATGATGTTACCTTCTAATATTGATGAATATTCAGTAAAGTATGGAAAATCAAATAATTTTATTGTCGGATTGCGCTATAAATACAATATAAAGAAATGGTATAATTTAGGTTGCGCTCTGGAATATAACAAAACAAATTATTTTGTGAAAGATTTCCCCTCTACTGTTATTAATCCCGGTTTTCTCCAGTCTGATATGAATACTAACATTGATAAACAAAAATTCAATATCGGCGGATTAAATTTTGAAATATATCAGCGTTTCAGATTTTTAGCAGGCGGTATGCCCGGATTTGGTCTATATCTGGATACCGGAATATATGGTAACTGGGCTTTTAAAAACGAATATACAGATTCTTACAAAGTATCGGATATTAAATATAACCGTAAAGCATTATTAAAATCAGGAGATTTCAATTGCGGAGCAAGAGTAAGACTTGGTTATGAAATTCTTGCTATATACGGACAATACAGGTTTACTGATATTTTGCAGGGTATAACAGATCTGCCTAAATTTAGTATGGGATTAGAATTGACAATACCACTAGGTTCTTAAAATCATCAATAAAAAATAGTGAATAGGTAAATAAGATTCTTTTCAGCATATCTTATTTGCCTATTCATATTTGCTCATTAATATCTCTTAACTTTTACTATTGTACTATCAGTACTTTAATGACTCATGAAATCCGTAATTCACGTTATTTATTATTTTTTGAATCATATTTTCCAGTTCTGTCAACTCATTTATAATGACATTCCATACTGCAGTAAGTTTAATATTAAAATATTCATGTGCAATTAAATTTCTGAAAGAACGAACTTTGTACCACGGATATTCAAATTTATCCAATATTTCCCTGTCAACATGGTTTATTGCTTCACCTATCACACTAAACTGGTATAAAACAGCATCCTGAGTTATTTTATTTTCAAGAAAAGAAACTTCATCTAATTCTTCAGTATATAACCGGATAAGCCGGATCGAATTACTTATATGTTCCAATCTTGCCAGATTATCAATTTTATTATTTTTTTTCATAAATAAGTTTCAGATCCTGTCCTATATTTTTAAGTACATGAGGTTTTACAGAATCAATAAATCCAATATCTATTTTCCGTTTTAATTTTTTTTCCAGCTTATACTTAATTTCAGCCAGGTCAAAATAACTAAAACTATCTGTAACATCAATGGCAATATCTATATCGGAACTGTCATCATCATCTTTACGGGAAAAGGAACCAAAAATCCATGCCTTCGTTACTTCGGGAAAATCTACCATTATTGATTTTATAATTTTTATATATCTTAAATGGTTTGTTTTTTCCGATATTTGATAGGCAACCTGCTCTTCTGCAAGCTGCAAAGCCTCAAGAGCAACATCTTCGCCTGAAAGTGTATATAAAATCCTATCAGATAACCAATCTATTAAAAGTTCTTTTTCACTTACCTCAAAATATTCGGCAAGTTTTTTTACCTGTTCTTTAGTTGCTTTACGTGTTCCTCTTTCAATCTTACTCAAAATCGATTGGTCAATCTCAAGGATTGATGCTAGTTTTCGCAATGGAATTTCTTTACATTCCCTTAGTTCTCTTATTTTTTTACCTAAATTATTCATGATGACTAAATTTGTCTTGACAAATTTAGTCATCATTTTTTGAATAAAAAAATTTTTTATTCTTTTATTTATATATGTTCAAAAATTTCACCAAACATTATCACCATAAATACTTTTTTCTTAACTTTACATTTTAGCAATTCCATTTTTATGAAAAAAATATATTTAACATTAATCTTTGCAATAGCATCACAGTTTTTATTTTCCCAGGTTTATAAAGGCAAAAGTGCTGAAAACCTGATATATGGTTCGGATATATTAAGATTTAAAGAATTTTCGGAAATTCCTGCATATATTCATTTTAAAAACGGATATAATATTGACGTAGAAAAATCACTGGAAGTAATTAATGAATTTATAAAAAATGATAATGCCAAATTAGAATTAAAAAATATTCAGAAAAATAAAGGAGATAATTTAACATACCGTTATATTCAAACAATAGACGGATTTCCTTTAGAATTTTCAGCATGGAATATCCATTTTAACGGAAGCCGTGTTTATGCTGCCAATGGTGAAATTCTGGATAATCCTGTAGTAAGCAATAATTTTTCGATATCAGAAGAACAAGCTCTGGAATATGCATTAAATCACATAAATGCACAAGTATATATGTGGCAAAATGAAAATGAAGAACAACTTTTAAAAACATTTAAAAAAGACAATAATGCAACATACTATCCTAAAACAGAAAAAGTAATTGTACCTGACAAAATATTATTTGAAAAATCAGATTTGAAAGCCGCATATAAATTTGATATTTTCTCGCTGCAACCTTATGGCAGAAAAGCTGTATATGTAGATGCAGGAACCGGAGATATTTTATTCGACCTGCCATTGATCCATATTTCAAGTGCGACAGGAACCGCACATACCCAATATAGCGGAACTCAGCAAATAACAACCGAATATCACGGTTCTTACTATACATTGGAAGATTATACACGCGGAAACGGAATAGTTACATTAAATGCAAATAACGGTATCGATTACTATTCAGCCACAGACTTTACCGACAACGATAATATCTGGAATAATGTAAACGCACAACTTGATGAATATGCAACCGATGCTCATTTTGCAACCACAAAAACTTATGATTATTATCTGAACATCCACAACAGGAACAGTCTGGACAATAACGGACATGAACTCTTATCATTTATCCATTTCAACTTAATTGAGTATGGCTATAGTTCCAATGTAAATGCTTTTTGGAACGGCTACTGGATGACTTATGGAGATGGTGATATATATAATGGAATTACTCCACTCACAACAATTGACATATGCGGACATGAAGTAACCCATGGATTAACACAACATACTGCAGACTTAGTATATGCTTATGAATCCGGAGCTTTAAACGAAGCTTTCAGTGATATTTTCGGTGCTGCAATAGAATTTTATGCAGTGCCAGGTTTTGCAGACTGGACAATAGGAGAAGATATAGGTTATGTAATGCGTTCATTACAGAATCCGAAAGCTTACGGCGACCCAAATACATACAAAGGTGATTATTGGAATTTCGGAGACTCAGACAATGGAGGCGTTCATACTAACAGCGGTCCTATGAATTATTGGTTTTATCTGTTATGCCAGGGTGGCAGCGGAGTAAATGATCTCGGAAATTCATATAATGTTTCTGCAATTCAAATAAATAAAGCAGAACAAATTGCATTCAAACTATTAACAGAATACCTTACACCAAATTCGAATTATTCTGATGCATACTTTTACGGACTTCAGGCAGCTGCCGACATATATGGAAACTGTTCGCCGGAAGTAGAAGCTGTTGGTAATGCATTTTATGCAATTGGCGTAATTTTGGAACCATATGTAAACGAAGCTTTTGCTTCTTTCGAAGTCGCCGGATTAAGAGAAAGTTGTACTGTTCCTTTTACAGTAGAATTTCTTAACACAAGTTACAACAGCGAAAATTACTTATGGGAATTTGGTGACGGCACAACTTCCAATGAAATAAATCCGACACACATCTATACCGAATCAGGATTTTATAACGTAAAATTAACTACAAGCAGTTCCGGATGCGGTTCAGATTTTGAACTGAAAGAAGACTATATAATCATAAGTGAAGAATTAGAATGTGCCACACTAATGCCATATAACAGTCAAACATTAATAGAAAGTTGCAGCGGAACCATATATGACACCGGAGGTCCGGATGGAAATTATTTAGAAAATTCAACATCTGTACTTACAATACATTCTCCCGGAGCATCATCTATTGTTTTAAATATACTGGAATTTGATATCGAAGCAGGTGGGGCCAATTCGTGTGATTATGATTACATAGCATTTTATAATGGAAATTCTACAAACTCCACACTGATAAACTCCACATACTATTGTAATACCACCGGAAACCCGGGAACTATCTCTTCTACGGGAGAATATATTACCATTGAATTTTTTAGCGATTCATACGTAAATCATTCAGGGTTCAAAATACAATATTCATGTGTCGGAAATCAGATTCCTCCAACTATATTTTTTACAGCTGACAAAACATATTCCTGCGACGGATTGATAAGTTTTACAGATAATTCTTATAATAATCCTGAATCATGGGAATGGAACTTTGGAGATGGTAATACCAGTACGGAACAAAACCCAGATCATCAATATGCTGCTAACGGTGTATATCCGGTAAGACTTTCAGCAACCAATAGCTTTGGCACCAGAGCATTGTTAATGTCGGAATATATAACCGTCAATATGCCGGAAGCTCCTGAAATTGGAAATATTTTAGCTTGCAATAATCGCAACTTTGGAATAAATGTAGAATTTGAAGGAGAAGCTCAATGGTACAGCGATATTAATGACCCGCTTCCTGTCTATTCCGGAAATTCATGGGTACATGCACCAATAAGCAACAATACTGTTTATTATGTCAGAGAAACGTTTAATGAAGCTGAATATAATGTAGGACCTGTAAACAATACCAACAACGGAAGTTATTTCGGAAATTTAAACTCTATCCATTACCTGGTGTTTGATGTCTATTCCGATTTTGTACTGGAATCTGTTTTAGTAAATGCCCAGGGTAATGGCAACAGAATTATTTCTATAAAAAATAATATTAACGAAATTATTGACCAGAAAACAATTTATATTCCTAACGGAGTTTCAAGAATTACATTAAATTTTGAGATACCCGAAGGAACAAATTATAAACTTGTAGGAGAAGGCGAACCATACTTGTTCAGATCGGATAATACTGCAAATTTAAACTATCCCTATAATATCGAAAATATTGTAAGCATAAAATATTCCAGTGCAATAGGGTACGAAACTTCTTATTATTATTACTTTTATGATTGGAAAATAAAAACCATAGCATGTAAATCCGAATTTACAACAGTTGAACTTAATCCGGTTGTATGTGAAGATGTATATATTGAAGATATTAATCCTGATACCGGGGATATCTCGGTTTTTCCTAATCCCGGAAACGGAATTTTCAAAATCTACGGTCTGGAAAACATCATAACCAATAATATAACCATAACTGATATCTCCGGTAGAATTATAACAGAATATAAAAATTTCTCAGGAAATATTATTGATCTTACAAATGTACCGGAAGGATTATATTTTGTAAATATATATAATCCTGAAATTCATAAAACTATAAAAATTACTAACTTAAAACTATAATAATTTCTAAAAAGTCCTAAAAATAATATTTTTTATATATTTATGATAATTAAAATCTGTTATTAATATCTAAAATATATCATGAATTTTGATACAAACGAAAAAATAAATCTGGCATACGATTTTGTTTTTAATACAAATAAAAATATTTTCCTTACAGGAAAAGCCGGTACGGGAAAAACAACGTTTTTAAAAAATCTTCGTACTTCGATCCCGAAAAGAATGGTAGTTGTCGCCCCTACCGGTGTTGCAGCCATAAATGCAGGAGGCGTTACTATTCATTCGTTTTTCCAGCTACCTTTCACTCCCTTTATTCCTAAAAATGTAATGCCTGCTATTGCAGAAGAAGATACAACTACAGAAAAAGAAAATACTTTCAGCAGGAATAAACTGAACCGTAACAAGATAAAAATCATAAAAAGCCTTGACTTGCTTGTAATAGATGAAATAAGTATGGTCAGATCCGACCTTCTGGATGCGATCGACGATGTTTTACGGACTTACAGGCGTAACAGTAAGCCTTTTGGCGGAGTTCAGCTACTTATGATAGGTGATTTACACCAGCTTGCTCCGGTAATTAAAGAAGATGAATGGAATATTATAAAAGATTTTTATAAAACTTCATATTTTTTCGGAAGTACTGCTTTGCAAAAAACAGATTTTGTTACAATAGAGTTAAAACACATTTATCGCCAGAGTGATGAGAAATTTATAAATCTGCTTGGCGAAATAAGAGAAAACAAACTTACATCTTCAGGTCTTGATACACTTAACAGCAGATATATCCCGGATTTTATCCCTAAAGAAAACGACGGTTATATAACATTAACAACTCATAACAACTCGGCATCGAATATAAACGAAACACATCTAAATGCACTTGGAACTAAAAGTGTAAAATTAAAGGCAAATATTTATGACGAATTTCCCGAATACATGTATCCTACTGAAAATGTTTTGATACTAAAACCGGGAGCACAGGTTATGTTCGTGAAAAACGATCCTTCATGCGACAAACTTTATTATAATGGGAAAATCGGCAAGGTAACACGTATTGAAGACGATATTGTATATGTAAAATGTCCTGATGATTATTCAGAAATACCGGCAAAACCCGAAACATGGAATAATGTGAAATATAGCCTTAATGAAGAGACCAAAGAAATTGAAGAAATTATAATTGGACGTTTCGAGCAATTTCCTTTAAAACTTGCCTGGGCAATAACAATACATAAAAGCCAGGGACTTACTTTTGATAAAGCAATTATAGATGTAAATGCTGCATTTGCATTCGGTCAGGTATATGTCGCACTTAGCAGATGCCGGTCTCTGGAAGGTATAATCTTAATGTCTGAAATATCTCCATATGGTATAAAATCTGATATAACAATAAAAGAATTCAATGCCGAAGCGGAATCAAATCCACCAACACAAGAACAACTTGATATCTCAAAATCCTTATATCAAAAAGATCTTATTATTGATCAGTTTGACTTTAACGAATTAAAGAAATACTTCTATTATTTCAAAAAAATATTTAATGAAAATGCAAATAAATTTGAAAATACATTAAAAGAAGTTATTGATTTTATAGAAATTACTGCAAAAAAGGACATTTTTGAAATAAGCGACAAATTTATTGCTCAAATAAACTATCTGATAAACAGTAATAATACTTTACCACAGGAAAACAATGCTTTACAGGAAAGAATAAAAAAAGCCTCCGGTTATTACCTTGAAAAAATAGAAGAAATTTTTAATAAAAATTTCAGTAATGTTTATTTTGATTCCGACAATAAGGAAATAAGAAAGACTATTTCGGACGCTATAGAAAAACTTGAAAAGGCTATATATACTAAAAAGCAAAGCTTGTCAAAGTCTCTTGACGGTTTTGACACACAAATTTATTTAAAATCAGTATCCGATGCAGATATTGATTTTAAACCTGTTTTCAACAAAAAAACCGTTCGTTCCGCATCAACATTCCAAACATCGGAACATTACGACCTGTATGCCGAAATAAACGCATGGAGGAAATTAATTGCCGAAGAGTCCGGTATTCCGCTTTACATGGTATTACCACAAAAAACACTTAAAGAAATAATAGAAAAATTACCTTCCGATCTTAAACAACTGTCAAAGATCAAAGGATTTGGTAAAGTAAAACTCAACCAGTACGGTGAAGATATTCTGGAAATAATTGACAGTTATTGCGAAAGAAATGATATACAACGAAACGAAACCGAAATTGAAGAGTTAAAACCTGAAAAAGCTCCGAAAGCAGATACAAAATTATTAAGCCTGGAAATGTTCAGAGAGGGAAAAAATATAAATGAAATAGCTGAAAGCAGGGGGCTCGTAGAGTCTACAATATTCGGACATTTGAGTTATTTTATTTCAAAAGGAGAACTGGAAATAACTTCGGTGTTGTCAAAAGAAAAAGTAGAGGAGATCACAAACTACCTGAACGAAAAGAAGCATACTTCCCTCCGTCAGTTATATGAAGAAGCTGACAGAAAATATTCATATAATGAATTGAAATTAGTTATCAATTATCTAAAGATAGATATTTATACAGAAAATTAATTATTTTTCAATATTCTATGATTAAAAGTTTCTGCCGGTTAAATTGTTCGGCGTGTTTTTCCTGTTTTCAATACAAATATTGTTCAATTAAAAGTGTATCTGAGGAAGTAGCAAAAGATAAACTTCTTGCGTTTCAATTCAATCATTGTTCAATTAAAAGGGTGTTATTACGTTAATGTAATCTTTTTTTATATCGTTTCAATTCAATCATTGTTCAATTAAAAGAGTTCTGCAAATTCCGAATCTCCCAATGTGTATGGATGTTTCAATTCAATCATTGTTCAATTAAAAGGATTCTTATGCCCTTTTACGATGCCTCCGTCAACAGTTTCAATTCAATCATTGTTCAATTAAAAGGTAATGTAGTTAGCTATTATATTAATTCTCCTACGTTTCAATTCAATCATTGTTCAATTAAAAGATATAAGCAAGCATCGGATCAGAGCGTGTTTCCTTTGTTTCAATTCAATCATTGTTCAATTAAAAGCTTGCAAAAACTGTAAACATTCGCTAATTGTTTTTTGTTTCAATTCAAGCATTGTTCGATTAAAAGAATGGGAATATTCCGAAAAAAAACACATTTTCTGGAGTTTCAATTCAATCATTGTTCAATTAAAAGTTGCTCTTGTTCAGATACATTATTATCAAGTCATGTTTCAATTCAATCATTGTTCAATTAAAAGAGGAAAGTGAATATATAAATACAGGATCTGTTAATTCGTTTCAATTCAATCATTGTTCAATTAAAAGAAATATTTAATGTTTGGAATGGTAAGGAATATTCGTTTCAATTCAATCATTGTTCAATTAAAAGCCCTGCTTCAGATGTGGAAAACTGGCATGAAATCAAGTTTCAATTCAATCATTGTTCAATTAAAAGTTCTTTAATTGCTGTTTATTTTTTATTTAAGCAATGTTTCAATTCAATCATTGTTCAATTAAAAGTGCAAATGAGTATTCAACCGTTTTATTTGTATTGTAGTTTCAATTCAATCATTGTTCAATTAAAAGGGTTTTTTTCTATGAATGTGGTATATAGTTCTGTGGTTTCAATTCAATCATTGTTCAATTAAAAGACACCTCTAATTCGCCAGGTAATAACGGTACGTTCGTTTCAATTCAATCATTGTTCAATTAAAATATTACTATTAATATTCCAACATTCGTGAGTAATTCGTTTCAATTCAATCATTGTTCAATTAAAAGTGATTGACGATCGGTTCCACTCCCGGCAATTTGTCAAGTTTCAATTCAATCATTGTTCAATTAAAAGGTTGGTTGGCAGCTGAGTTTGTTCAGCTTAATAGTGTTTCAATTCAATCATTGTTCAATTAAAAGGACCTATTATTTTGTCTTTTATGAAGTCTCAGAATAAGTTTCAATTCAATCATTGTTCAATTAAAAGAAAGGATATACAGAAGATACCTTCCACTTCGGCTCGAGTTTCAATTCAATCATTGTTCAATTAAAAGATTTTATAAACGTACGCTTTTAGATCTAAAATATTCGTTTCAATTCAATCATTGTTCAATTAAAAGTGGAGGAGGTACAGGGTATGAGGTGTTCACTACGAGGTTTCAATTCAATCATTGTTCAATTAAAAGCCGTAAAAACGGCAAAATTATATAACTCTTTATCAATATGTTATATCTCCAAAATTATATTTTTTTTATTAAAAAAGTTGTCGATGTCCAATAATATATTTTTTCCCGGAGATCGACAACTATATTATAGATCGTTTTCAATATGTCAAAGATCAGCAAAACAGTTTTTTGCAAATATCATCATTAAGTATTGTGCAAAAATAAATTCTTAAGCCGTACCTGTACTAAAATATTCTAAAAATTTGTCAATGGATATTTTTTCCTGAACTCCGTTTATCATATTTTTTACAGATAATGTATTATTTTTCAATTCTTCTTCACCAATAATGACCACAAATTTTATATTTTTATTATCGGCATATTTGAATTGTTTATCAAATTTTGCTTTATCCGGATAAATCTCACAGCTTATTCCCGCTTCTCTCAACCTTTTTGCGTGCTTTATACATTGTCTTTCCTCTTCTTTTCCAAAATTTACAAATAATATATCTGTAAACTTTTGTGCTTCTTCGGGAAAAAGTTCTAACTGTGTCATTACATCATATATACGGTCAGCTCCAAAAGATATTCCAACTCCTGAAATGTCCTTTAATCCGAAAATTGCAGTAAGGTCATCATATCTTCCGCCACCACAAATACTTCCTATCTCAACATCGTTAGCTTTTACTTCAAATATTGTTCCGGTATAATAATTTAATCCTCTTGCCAGATTAAGGTCAAATTCTACTTTTGTGTTTAATTTATTTTCTTCCAGATATTCAAAAATTGTTTTTATTTCTTCAATTCCTTTTTTTCCGGTTTCACTGTTTTCAAACATTTTTTCTATAAACGGAATATTTTCATGAATATTTTTTGTAAGCTCCAGTACTGGTATCAGCTTTTCAATAGCATCCACCGGCAAACCGCTATTTTCCAGTTCTTTAACTACATTATCCAGACCTATTTTCTCTAATTTGTCAATAGCAACAGTTACAGCCATAAATTTATCAGGGACTCCGGCCGATTCTGCCAGTCCAAATAATATTTTCCGGTTGTTTAATTTTACTGTTACATTAATATTCAGTTTATCAAAAACTTCATCAATTATTTGCAATAATTCAAATTCATTTAAAAGTGAATTTGATCCTATAACATCTACATCACATTGGTAAAATTCACGGTATCTGCCTTTTTGTGGTCTGTCGGCACGCCAGACAGGTTGCATCTGGTACCTTTTAAATGGAAAATGTATCTCATTCCGGTGTTGTACAACAAATCTTGCAAAAGGAACAGTAAGGTCATAGCGTAATCCTTTTTCGGAAATAATCCCGGTAACTTTTGAAAGGTTGTCGGCAGTTAAATTCTCTTTATCCAATTTTTCC
Organism: Bacteroidales bacterium; assembly: GCA_031275085.1. Taxonomy (GTDB): domain Bacteria; phylum Bacteroidota; class Bacteroidia; order Bacteroidales; family ML635J-15; genus Bact-19. Next base: position 26,331 of record JAISPG010000041.1, read on the forward strand.
AGATAATTCCCGGAATTTAATATTTTAAATAATAGTTTATCTCCTTCATCACCATATTTTCCCAAAAGTGTAGAAAGATTTTCCATAGCAGGGGTTTCAATAGGAGAATATCCATATTTCCGAAATACTGATTTTATGTTATCAAAAATATAATTCCTGCGTATCATTTCTTTTTGTCCGAAATCACGTGTACCTTTTGGTATAGATATTTGTTGTGCCATTTTTTTTATTTTTTCACTTTACACCGGTGGCTGAGCGAAGCCGAAGCCACCATCTCATTTAAACATTAAACCTGATATGTATTATATCGCCATCCTGAACTATGTAAGTTTTTCCTTCAACATGAAATTTACCTGCATTTTTAACAGCATTTTCTGATCCAAGGTTTATAAAATCTTCATATTTCATAACTTCAGCCCTTATAAAACCTCTTTGCAAATCGCTATGTATCGCACCTGCTGCTTCGGGAGCCGTCATTCCTTTTTTTATGGTCCAGGCTTTTATTTCTTTTGGTCCGACTGTAAAAAAGGACTGCAAATTCAATAAATCGTAAGCTTCCCGTATTATAAGGTTAACACTTGGTTCAGTAAGACCATAATCATTTAGGAACTCCTGTTTTTCTTCATCTGTTTCAAGTTCGGCAATTTCTGATTCCAAAGCTGCCGCTACGGTAAGTACTTTTATATTATCTTCGGTAATCGCATTTTTTACAGCTTCAACATATTTGTTTCCTGTCATTAAAGAACTTTCATCAATGTTACAAACAAACATTACAGGTTTGGCAGTCAGTAAAAAAAGATCCGAAATATATTTTTTATCGTCTTCCTTAACCGGAGCAGTACGGGCGTTTTGCATATTTTCCAGGTGATCCTGATAAACTTTCAAAACTTCAATAGCTTGTTTGGCTTCTTTATCTCCCACCTTCACAAGTTTTTCCATTCTCTGGATTTTTTTATTAACGGATTCCAGATCTTTTACCTGCAATTCGAGGTCAATAGTTTCCATATCCCTTACCGGATCAACAGAGCCATCGATATGCGGCAGGTTGTCATCGTCAAAACACCTTAAAACATGAATTAATGCATCTGAATTACGTATATCAGCCAGAAACTGGTTCCCCACTCCTTCTCCATGGCTTGAACCTTTTGCAAGCCCGGGAATATCCACAACATCAACAGTAGCATGAACCAGTTTTTCTGTCGGTTGTAGTCTTTCCAGCTCTTTAAGCCTGGAATCAGGAACATTTATAACTCCTATATTTGATTTATTACTTGAAAATGCAAAACTTGTTGTCTCTGCTTTTGTGCTCGACATGCAATTAAACAAAGTTGTCTTTCCGCTATTGGCAATCCCAATGATTCCGCAATGTAATCCCATTTTTGTTTTTATTTTTTATTTATTATCCAATACAAAAATAATCTTTTTATGGTATATATTTTAATTTTTAAACAGTACATAAAAAAACACTCTTCACACAGAAGGTGAAGAGTGCCGAATATAAAAGTATTTTTTTAATTATTGAATTGTTATTTTATGGTTTGTTATTTTATCTGCAGAGTATATTTTTACAAAATAAATTCCACTATTATAACCGGAAGTGTTCAAAATGTAATTATCTGCATTAGGATTAGCAATATCAACTGTTTGACCTGTAATATTTACAACTTCAATTTTATCAATGTTATTCTCTGATGCAATATTAAGAATATCATCAGCCGGGTTTGGATACACCTGTATAGCTGCAAAATTTTGTTCTTCAGCAGCTGTAGAAGAAGATAATTTATTTTTACTAACCTGTAATATCTCACTACTTTCACTATTCATTAATTGAACGAAAGTAACTAATTCACATTTATTAACATCAGATCCCGAAGGGATAGTTACTTGAACTGTCCTGTTTATAACAGATTCTGTAGAAAAATCCAAAGGGCTACCATTTGCATTAGGATATACATTTCTTACAACAAAATTAACTTCGGATAATGTCTGCCAGTTTTCTGCAATATTTGTTTCAGTAAGCACAACAAATAATTTTATATCACCTGAATAATAACTTGCTAATTCTTCTATTTCAATATTCAGATCAAATGTGTATGGGAAGCTCCCTGTTAATTCAATATCTGTATCTAACCTGTATATAGATGATTTAGGTTTAATTACACTGTAAAGAGCATCATAATAACTTTTTTGATCTGCCACTGTTGGGAGAGCTCCTGACGATACATACATTCCACTAGTAATTGAAGCCGGATAGCCAATATCAATACTAAATGCATTAGAATAAAAAGCTTCGCGAATTGATGTTGCATTAGTTTGATATGAATCGCCACCATGATATTCTATTATTGCAACATCCATATCAGAGTTTGCTGCAACCTGGTCAATTGCACGTGCTGCTATAGGACAATATTGGCACCATGTACCTGTAAATATTTCATAAAGAACATAATTTCTTGCAATACTTCCGGGAATTACAACATCTACGGTTGCACTATTATCTGAACTTCCCAATGCTCCATAGTTAGCATAAACAGTATAGAGATAAGAATCAGGATAAACATGTACATCTGTATATGTTAATGTTGTGTTATCTACTGTAGCAACTTCGATACCTCCGCGGGAAATAATATAACTTTCGGGAGTTTCTGTCTCCGGAGCTTCCCATGTTAGTTTCACATCAAAATTATTTTCCAGAACATAACTTAAGTTTAAAGGAGCCGGTGGTGCATCAATTTCAGTTACAACAATATCATCAATATAATATTCCGGAGTCCCGCCTTCGTCCCATGCATAAAAATTAACAGCATCCAATCTGTTTATACTTGTGCCTTCATCAAAACATCCTTTACTCCATTGATAAGCATGAAAACGTTGATCGTTAACATATACTTCGATCCAATCGCTGTCCAGATCCACTACAAGCTGGAATTTTATCCATTCGGTTTGCGTATAAGTAGTTGATGCTGCCGCACTTCCGGCACCATCAATTGTAACTGTTCCGTTTTTAATATACAGCTGGGTTCCCCATATTGTTCCGACTCCGGATACTGTAAATTTTTGTAAAAGATTAAAATATGCCTGTCTTCCGCTTGGAACAAACATATAAAATTCGACAAAATATCGTCCTTCCGAACGATCGTTTAATTTGATAACAGCATCGTTGGTACCCGAAATTTTTAATGATTTTGTTCCGCCATTTGCATAAGCATCAGAAATTACAGGGTCTTCACTCCCACCTGCAGCACCGCTCCATGTGTTCCAATCAGAGGATTGTGCAGCTACTCCCTGTCCGATTGTATAAGATTCAAAATCATCTGAGATAAACTCTTGTGCATTTGTATTATATGTTAAAACTAATGCAAATGAAATTAATAATAGTAGTGTTCTTTTCATAAGTATATTTTTTATAATTTAGTACTAATCAAATTTACAATAATATTTCAAACTAGCAAAATTATTCTGAAAATATTGATCTCCTTAATTTAGAGGGATTAATCTCTTGAAGCTATTCTCTGGCGTGCAATCATAATATTTTGTTTTACCTGTTCATTTTGAGGATCTAGCTTATATGCTTTTTCAAAATATTCTAATGCTTTTATATCGTCGTTTTCAATACCATAAGATATTCCAAGATATCTGTATACTTCAGCATCTTCTTTTATTCCTGAGGCTAACAACAGATTAGCCCTTGCATTTTCAAAATTTCCTGTATTTCCGTAATTAATCCCAAGATAATATAATACATCAAAATTTGAAGGATTCAGTTTTTTTGCTTTTTCATAATAATATATTGCAGAGTCCGGTTTTGGTTCCGAAACAAAATAGTATAAATTTCCCATATGAAAAAAAGATTCATATCTCGACGGGGATAATTCCATATAGTCAAGCCATAGTTGTTTTTCGTAATCAGGATCGTCTATATTGTAAGTCAGAACACCAATTGTATTTGACCAGACATCTGCTTGTAAAGGATAATAACTTAATGTTTTTTTATAATATTCGAACATTTTATGATAATCTCCATACATCCTGTAATATATATTTCCCAATCCTACAAGCGATTCGTCATAAGCCGGATATATTTCCACTGCTTTTTCGAAATACGGTAAAGCTTCTTTCAAATACTTATTCCGTGTAATTGTATCACCAGCCTCTTCCGCATCTTCCGAAAGTTTATACAACTCACTGGCATAAGAACTGTTTCCTTTAGCACTATTTGAACTTATTTTAATATCATGTGAGAATAAGGTAAGATTATTTTCCCAGACTTTATTACGTGAAATAGTTTTTACTGAATATGTCAATAAAATAATAGTACAAACTGTAATTCCGACAGTACAGTATTTTTTGATGTCCGGCATTAACCCGGGTAATTTTTCTGATAAAAGATAAGCTATTATTATGCAGAATCCAAGCAGTGAAACATATACAAATCTTTCACTCATAAAAGCTCCTATATTAAAGAAAACATTAGATGTTATCGATAATGTTGCCGCATAAATAATTATACCATATGAATATACTGTTTTCTTTTTTATCCCGTAAATTGCTACAACAGCTAATCCTAAATGAATTAAGACACTTAAAATTACCCAGATATTCGACCAGCCAACTATAGAAATATGATACGGATAATAATCCCAGGTAAGCGGATGAGGAAATATAAGAAGTTTCAGGTAAATTAACAATGTAAGGGCTATTGTTGCATAACGTTGCCCTTTTGTTGCTTCCAGAAAAGGGTTATTCATAAGATTGGCAGATTCTATTGATGTGGCATTTCCTATCACAATATTCCTTATTATAAGATATAATATAACTCCTGAAAATAGCGGGATCATACTGATCGCATATTTTTTTAAAGGTTGTTTATCTCTGAAGAAATAAATACTTAATGGGATGACTGCAAGAAATGTAATGCTTATTTCCTTAGACATTGCTCCAAGAAAAATAAAAATAAAAGAATTTACCAGTTCCAGCTTGTTATTTTTATCAAAATAATTGATTATAGAATTAAGTGCAGCAATACTGAACAAAAATGCCAGTATCTCGTCACGACCTTTTATGTTGGCAACAACTTCCGTATGTAACGGGTGTGCTGCAAAAAGCATTGTTACAATAAAAGGAATACTTAAAAACTCATATTTGGGTTTATAATTCCTAAATAGTTTTTTCAACACAGTAAACAGAATTAACAAAGAAATACAATATAAAAGAATATTGTTTAAATGACTTATCATGGGATTTCCTATGAAACTTTCTCTGGCTGCCACATCAGTAGTTTCTTTTCCAAAAAGCTCAACTTCTAGAGCAAAAGTTATTAATGACAATGGCCTGTATCTGCCGCCCTCCAGATCCCTGGATTCTTTTCCGAACATTCCGGCCATAGAATCATATGAAAGAATATCTCTGATCCCATTTATTCCATTTTGAGTAAATTTATTATTCCAGATAGTCATTTTATCATCAAGTGCATACTGATGACCTAAAGTATTATTATAAAGAATAAATGTAAAGACAACTATTATTATCTGATAGGTATAACTTTTAAGTTTCATTGCTGTAGTTTTACAGCGTGAATATATTATTATTTAGTAAAAAAACAAAAGAATTAAAGTTTAAAAAATGATTGAAGAATTGTTATGATATCTACACAATAAAGCAACTACTATTAAATATATGTCAGAGTTTTATGTCTTAATTACTTTATTATTCACTATGAGATAATCATAACATTCCGGAGGCTGAGCGCAGCCGAAGCCCCCTCTGCTTCCGGTACATAAAATTTATTCAATTAAATTTTATTTATTTGGAGCCTTCTCCGACAAAACTATCAGATTTATTTTTGAACAGGATATTAAATGATGTCAGACTACCATACGACCTGGTAATATATTGCTGAAGAACTATTTTTTCTTCATCGCTTATATTACTGGTATTTATTTTTTGTTCCAACACTCTGAGCCTGTCTCTTATCATTATTATTTTATTGAAAAAAGTAGAAATAGGCATTTCATAAGGTTTAAGATCCGGATTTGATGGTTTTAAAATCAATGTGCCACCAGTCCATTTGTCGGCAATAGGCACTGTTTCCTGAATATCTGAAAAATTTCGCAAGATCTTTATCAAAGTTTGTTCTATCATTTCAAAACTTACAAGATCTTCTTCCGGCTCAAGTAAGTCAATAATTTCAAATCCGTCATAATTTCTGGAAATTTCTCTGTTACCATAATCCACAAAAGTTATGAGATAACTGGAAGATTTAACTTGAATAACAACACCTATACCATATTCTTTATGTTTTACCCTTGAGCCTATACCTAAAACTTCATTTTCCATAATCAATAATTTTTATAAATTTTATCTTAAAATGATTTCCGAAACAAAATTACGACCTATTTCATAGTTAATTCTTTTTACTAATTCACTTCTTATCAGCAGAATCTCTCCTCTTATTATTGAAGACGAAACAGCAATAACAAGTGATTTATCAGAAACATATATTTCCTTTGTTGCTTTGAAGATATGTTCTCCTGCAACATTCTTCCAGATTGCTTTTATCCTTACATTATCAATTCCGTCTTCAAGTTTGGAATTTTGCTTTATGCAAAGTTTCAGTAATTCGTTTATCGGTAATGTTTCTGACCTGCGCATTTATCTCAAATATTATACACAAAGATGAAAAAAAGATCGGAATGAAAAAAATCTAAGCTTATTTTTTATGATAATTTAATCAATAAAGCTCAGGAATTCTGATCCGGAAGATTAACTGTTTTTATAACAAATCCCATAATAATTGTACCTATCAGTCCTACTGTAAGAACAATGATTTTTACATAAAATATTTTTATAAAAAATATAACCGAACAACTTATCATTACCCACATAAGTATTATTGAGTAAATTTTTGTTTTTTTGGTTATTCCTTTATTTTTACGATAATTATATATATATTTTCCTAATATTTTATGATTGATAAGTTTATTATACAATTTATCGGAAGAACGAACATATAAGCTTGCTGCCAAAAGTAAAAATGGGGTTGTGGGTAATCCGGGAATAAAAATCCCTAATATTCCAAGAGAAATACATATTGTTCCTAATATTATTAAAAATATCTTCAGCAAACTTAAGTTTTTCTTATTTTATTTATTGCAAATATAAAATAATCATAATAATTATGATTATTAAATTCATAATAAGATTAAATCTACTAAAGATCCTGTAACTAAATTTTGATGAAATTATGTATTATCAGAAACCGATTCTTTTAAGGATTTAAATCCTTCTCCCAGTATTTCATTTGTATCCATTACCGAAATAAATGCACGCGGATCAATTTCATATATATAATCCTTTAATACCTGCAATTCCCGTCTGCTGACTATTGAGAATATGATCTTTTTTTCTTCATTACTGTACATGCCTTTACCATTCAGAATAGTTCCGCTTCTGTTCAAATCATCAATAATTTTTACTTTTATTTCTTCATATTTATCGGAAATAATAAATAATGCTTTATCATAGCTTGCTCCTTCAAGGATCATATCTACAACTTTACCGACAATAAAAATCACTACCCACGAATAAAGCGGTATTTTCCAGTCTTTAAAAGCTACAAGACCGATTAATACAATTACAGAATCTACATATATCATTAATTGTCCCAAAGATATCTTTGTATATTTATTTAATATCATTGCTATTAAATCAGTTCCTCCCGAAGTTGCTTTAGATTTAAAAACCAAACCCAGACCAACACCGATTGCCAAACCTCCAAAAATTGAAGATAGTAAAGCATCTCCTTCCACTAACGGATTATCTCCCTGAAAGTAAGACAACAAATCGACAAAAATAGCCATTGATACAAATCCAAGAATTGTTTTCCATCCGAATCTCGGACCCAATATCCTTATTCCTAAAATAGTTAACGGGATATCTATGCATAAAGATACCATCCCCATGGGAAATCCGAATTCGTGGTGTAAAACAATTGCAATACCATAAATTCCACCGGGAACTATTTTATAAGGTGAAATAAAATACACATAGCCTACTGCCATTATAAAAGTTCCGCTTAAAATAAGCAACACTGCTCTGAACCATTTGCCAGAAAACAGTTTTTCTTTTGTTAAGAAACTCATATCTAAAAAATTAAAAACTTTTGACCGGCAAAAGTATTATATTTTTTGATATATTTAACCTAATCAAAGTCATTTTGTTTGAAAGAACTTAAAAGGATGAAAAACAAAATTCATCCATAAAATAAAACGATCATTATAATTATTATTAAATATTTTACATTAAACGCTATTTATTTTATATAAAAATATCAAATTATTCAATTTAAATCTTATTTTACTGATACATCTATGTCAGGTCTGAATTCTATATAACATTTCCTGATATCCTTATTTCCATTTTTATAAATTTCCATATAGTAAAAAACATTCCATTTTTTTATCTTTGAAAAAAACATGAATATGAAAACAAAGTTTGAAATATATAAAGGCGATATAACGAAATTACATGTTGATGTAATAGTTAATGCTGCAAATAAAACTTTACTGGGCGGCGGCGGAGTTGACGGAGCAATACATAATGCTGCCGGAAAAGATCTTTTAAACGAATGCTCCAAACTTGGCGGGTGTGAAACCGGTGAAGCAAAAATTACAAAAGGCTATAATCTGCCTGCAAAATTTGTGATACATACTGTCGGACCTGTATGGCACGGAGGAAACAATAACGAACCTGAACTCCTGGCAAATGCATACAGGAATTCTTTACAAACAGCTATGGAAAATAACCTGAAAACTATAGCATTTCCTTCAATAAGTACGGGAGTTTATGCTTATCCTGTTAAAGAGGCAAGCACAATTGCCATTGATGAGTGTTTAAAATTTGTAAAAGAAAATGATGTTTTTGATAAAATTATTTTTGTCTGTTTTGATGAAAAAACGGAAAATATTTACAAAAATGAATTAAAAATTAAGAGTTAAAAATTAAGAATTGGCTACGCAGTTTATTTTTTTAATTTTTCATTCTTAATTTTTAACTCTTAATTTCCCAATTTAATTATATCAGTTTCAACGCGTTTTCAAGATCTGTAATAATATCATCACAATCTTCGATTCCTACGGAAAATCTTACTAACCCGTCACTTATACCTGCTTCTTCGCGGGCTTCTTTTGATAATCCTGCATGAGTCATTGACGCCGGATGTTGTATTAAAGTTTCCACTCCGCCTAATGATACTGCCAGTAAACACAGTTTTACATTATCCATTAATATTTCACCTGCCTTAAATCCTCCTTTAAGTCCGAAACTTATCATTGCACCAAAACCAGACATTTGTTTCTTTGCAAGTTCATGCTGAGGATGTGATTTTAATCCGGGATATTTTACCCATTCTACTTTTGAATGATTTTCAAGCCACTCTGCAATAACTCTTGCCGATTGCTCAGACTTTTCCATCCTGAGAGACAGCGTTTTAACACCACGACTTACCATATATGCCTGGTGCGGATCCATATTTCCACCCATATAAACCATTGTCTGACGCAATCTTTTATACACTTCCGGATCTTTTGCAATAATTGCACCACCTACTATATCGGCATGGCCATTTATAAACTTCGTTATCGAATGTAATACTATATCAGCGCCTAAATCCAAAGGTTTCTGCAAATATGGCGAACAGAAAGTATTATCAACACAAACCAGAATATTATTCTTATGTGCAAGTTCACAAACTGCTTTTATATCCGTAATAGCTATTGTCGGGTTTGTCGGAGTTTCAATATACAATAACTTTGTATTTGGTTTTATTACTTTTTTAATTTGTTCAATATCTGATGTATCAACAAAATCGGCTTCCACACCAAAACGTGAAAAATCTCTTTCCAGAACTCCGCGGCTTGGACCATACATTGCATCAGTAGTAATTACATGTAATCCCTGTCCCAGAAGTGCCATATAAACTGTAGTTACAGCTGCCATTCCGCTTGCAACAGCAATACCTCTGTATCCGTTCTCAAGTTCTGCAAGTTTATCCTCAAGAGAATTTATCGTAGGATTTCCGATTCTGGTATAGATATATCCCGGTTCTTTTCCTGCAAAAAGATCGGCACCATGTTTTGAATTCCTGAATTTAAAAGTAGATGTCTGATAAATCGGCATTACCGCACTTCCCAAACAATCTTCATAATCACCGGCATGAACCAGTTTAGTGTTAAATCCGCTATTTTTTGTTTCCATTATAAATGACTGTTAATTTAATAAATGAACTACAAAAATAAGTTTTATTATTTGTAATAACAAAGCCTTATTTTTGATGCCGTTCCAAATCCTGCTTATGATATAGAAAAAATTTCAATAAATGATTTATTTAAATCTTGATATCAAAAATGTAATCTTTATTCAAATTTATTAACTTTGTGCAAATTTAGAGTTGATGGATAATTATTTAAGAGCTGATTCTGAAAATTTGTCAAATTCCGATAAGGAACTCGAAAAGATATTACGGCCACTTGAATTTTATGATTTTAGCGGGCAGGATAATATTGTTGAGAACCTGAAAATTTTCGTAAAAGCTGCAAATATGCGTAATGAAGCTCTTGACCATGTGCTTTTACATGGTCCTCCGGGTCTTGGTAAAACTACCCTTGCAAATATTATTGCAAATGAACTTAATGTAGGGTTTAAAATTTCTTCAGGACCGGTACTTGATAAACCCGGAGATCTTGCAGGTTTATTAACAAGCCTTGATAAAAACGATGTTCTTTTTATTGATGAAATACACAGGTTGAATCCGATTGTTGAAGAATACCTGTATTCGGCAATGGAAGATTACCGTATAGATATTTTAATTGATAAAGGACCTGCTGCCCGTTCGGTACAAATTCCACTGGAACCATTTACGTTAATAGGAGCAACAACCAGATCCGGCTTACTGACCAGTCCGTTAAGAGCAAGATTCGGAATAAATTGTCATTTAAAATATTATACTGCAGAAGTTCTCTGTAAGATAATTATAAGATCGGCTGGCATACTTAAAGTTCCGATAAATGCTGATGCTGCAAGTGAAATTTCACGCAGAAGCCGGGGAACTCCTCGTATTGCCAATGCATTACTCAGAAGAGTACGCGACTTTGCCCAGGTTATAGGTACCGGTGTGATAGATTTAAAAATTGCAAAACACTCTTTGGAAGCTTTAAATATTGATAAATATGGACTGGACGAAATGGATAATAAAATACTCCTTACTATTGTGGATAAATTCTCAGGCGGACCTGTAGGTTTAAAAACAATAGCTACAGCAGTGGGCGAAGACGAAGGTACAATAGAAGAGGTTTATGAACCTTTTTTAATAATGGAAGGATTTATTAAGAGAACTCCAAGAGGACGCGAAGCTACCGAAAAAGCTTATTATCATTTAAACAAAATAAATCCTAATACTCAGCAAACACTATTTTGAAATAAATAACAAATGACAAATAATAAAATACAAATAAATTCCAAAATACGATTTTCAAAACTCCAAAAGGCATTTGGTGTACAGAATGCATTTGAAATTTGGAATTTAACCTATTGGTGCTTATTTGGAATTTATTGTTTGGGTTTTAGATTTTATTAAAAATTTAGTATTTATTTTATGAAACATATATATATAATTATATTATTACTTTTGTGGATAAATAACACTTATTCCCAGGAATCATACAGCAACATAATTGATGTGCAACACTACAATATCGTTCTTGATTTCACAGATATGGATAATTCCCGGATCAAAGGACATACTGAAGTCAACTTAAAACTCGTAAATGAGAACACTAATATTGTAAAACTTGATCTGCTGAAACTGGAAATAGATTCAATAACCTGTATTCAAAGCGGACTTTCTTATAATTATAATGATACTACAATAAGCATTTCCCTCTCCGGACATTTTAGTGCTGAAGATATAATCGGTATTAAAGTTTATTATCATGGAACCCCTTTAATAGACCCCTCAGGGTTCGGAGGTTTTTATTTTTCAGGGGGATATGCTTTTAATATGGGCGTCGGTATTTTAGATATTCCTCATAACTATGGAAAAACATGGTTTCCATGTAACGATGATTTTACAGACAGGGCTTCTTATAAGTTCACTATTACAACAAAACCGGAACATACTGCGGTATGCAACGGAGAACTTTTGTCTGTAACCGAAAATACAGAAAATAATGTAAAAACATTTGAGTGGCAATTACATGAAACTATTCCAACATATCTGGCTTCTGTTTCGGTCGGCCCGTATTTCTGTTATGAATCTTCTTACAACGGACAAAACGGTGAAATCCCTGTAAGCATATATGTATATCCCGGAGATAGTGCCAAAACCGCACAGTCTTTTGCGAACTTAAATTCAGCGCTATCTATTTTTGAGAACAAATTCGGTCCGTATAAATGGAACCGAATTGGATATGTTGCTATACCGTTCAATGGCGGAGCTATGGAACATGCTACAAATATCGCTATAGGGCGTTCATATATAAATGGTTCTCTGACTTATGAAGACCTTTTTTATCATGAACTCGCTCATCATTGGTTTGGTGACCTTATCACATGTTCCAGCGCAGAAGATATGTGGCTCAACGAAGGATGGGCAACATATTGCGAAACAATTTTCAGGGAGTTTATGTACAGCAGGGAAAATGCCTTAACCTACAGACGTAATTCTCATTTAAGTGTAATCAAGGATTTTAATGTAACAGAAGGAGGTTTTCATGCCCTCTACCCTATGGATCAGTCATTAACATATTCAAGTACTGTATATGAAAAAGGCGGAAGTGTTACTCATGCTTTAAGAGGGTATATTGGAGATGATATATTTTTTCCTGCAATAAAAGAGTTTTTACAGCGAAATTCTTATTCTGCAGTTTCATCTTACAACCTGAGGGATTTTCTTACAGAATATACCGGTATTGATATGACAGATTTTTTCAACGACTGGGTGTTTACCGGAGGATTTGTACACTATTCAATTGATTCTGCATGCATAACAAAACTCAATAATGATTATGAAATAACTGTATATATGAAACAGAAACTGAGAGGACGGACTAATTTTGCAAATTCAAACAGGGTTGAAGTTTCATTTCTCGACAGAAATTTTAATGTGATAACTAAAATCATGGAATTTGATGGAGAATACGGGGAGCAGACATTCCTGATTCCGTTCGAACCTATATTAATATTATGTGATTATAACGAAGTTTTGTCAGATGCTACTACTGATATTTCAAAAATATTCACTACACCTCAAAATTCTGTTAATTATACTTCAACATATTTCAAAACAAATATTATTTCTGCAGTTGAAGAAGAACCTGCCTTACTAAGAATTACACATAACTTTGTTGCCCCCGATAAGTTGAAGGAAAACATTCCTGGCTTAATCATAGCTGACCACAGATATTGGACGGTTGAAGGAAATTTTCCTGATTCTTTCCGTGCAAACGGTGAATTTTCATATGATAATAGCAGCAGATCATATTTAGACAATAATTTTATAACAAATAGTCTGGATTCTTTAGTTTTGTTATACCGCAATGACAGGTCTGGCAACTGGGAAATACTGAATGCGGCCAATATCAAATTGTCTAAGAAGTTTACGGTCGACACATTAAGAGCAGGCGAATATTCATTGGGAATCTTTGACTGGGAAAAATATATAAATACAAATTCCATAAACTCTGCATCGTTTTGCGATAATATAACTATTTTTCCAAATCCAAATAATGGAAATTTCCTGATAAATACAGAAAACACGTTCAAAGGAAATATAAACATTTACAATATCTACGGACAGATGGTTTTTCAAAAAAAATACGATGATTATTCTAACAATATAAAAATAGAAACCAATAATCTCAAACCAGGCTTATATATTCTGGAATTAAGAGATATAGCCAATAATAAACTGATAAATAAAAAAATAATAATTCAAAATTGAAAAGGGAATGAATTTTGTAAATGAACTTAAATGGAGAGGTATGATACATAATATCATGCCTGGGACAGAAGAGCTGTTTGAAAAAGAAACCGTTACCGCATATGTAGGGATCGACCCTACCGCCGATTCTTTACATATCGGACACTTAGTCAGTGTTATGATGTTAAAGCACTTACAGCACAGCGGGCACAAACCTATTCTGCTACTTGGAGGCGCTACGGGAATGATCGGAGATCCTTCGATGAAATCTTCAGAAAGAAATCTCCTCGACGAAGCTACTCTTCTTCATAATCAGAATTCAATAAAAAATCAATTATCAAAATTTCTGGATTTTGACGATAATTCTGCAACTTCTGCCGAATTGGTAAACAATTATGACTGGATGAAAAATTATTCTTTCCTTAATTTCATCCGGGACATAGGTAAACATCTTACTGTTAACTACATGATGGCAAAAGATTCTGTAAAAAAACGCCTGAATGGTGAATTCAATGAAGGAATGTCATTTACAGAATTTTCTTATCAGTTGCTACAAGGTTATGATTATTTGCATTTATACGAAACAAAAAATTGTAAAGTTCAGATGGGAGGCTCCGACCAGTGGGGTAATATAACTACCGGAACAGAATTAATACGCCGTAAAGCAGGCGGAGAAGCATTCGGTTTGGTATGTCCTCTGATAACAAAAGCAGACGGCGGTAAATTCGGAAAGACAGAAACAGGTAATATATGGCTGGATCCGGAAAGAACAAGCCCTTATGCTTTTTACCAATTCTGGCTGAATGTTTCTGATGACGATGCAAAAAAATATATAAAAATATTTACAATATTAGACCAGAAAACCATTGACGATCTGATAGGTCAACATTCGGAAGCTCCTCATCTTCGTATTCTGCAAAAAAGACTGGCTGCGGAAATTACAACAACGGTACATTCTGCAAAAGATATGGAAGATGCTATTGAAGCTTCCAATATACTTTTCGGAAATTCCACAAGTGAAAGTTTACAAAAACTGGATGAAAAAACTTTGTTAAGTATTTTTGATGGCGTTCCAATATATAAAATAAGTAAAAATGAAATTATAAACGGAATTCCCGTACTGGATCTTTTAACTGAAAAAACAGAT
Source organism: Bacteroidales bacterium (assembly GCA_031275085.1). Classification (GTDB taxonomy): domain Bacteria; phylum Bacteroidota; class Bacteroidia; order Bacteroidales; family ML635J-15; genus Bact-19. Next base: position 41,453 of record JAISPG010000041.1, read on the forward strand.
ATATTCCCGTCTAAAGGAGAACTGAGACGTACGATAAAAGGAAACGGACTAAGTATAAACAAAGAAAAATATACTGAAGAAGAAGGTACAATAAATAAGGAATTTCTTATAAAAGATAAATATATCCTGATACAGAAAGGAAAGAAAAATTATTATTTGATAATTGTTGAGTAAGAAGATTTTATTATCTTATCGATTTTATCCATAAAATCAAATAGTTGAGGCTGTCCCAAAAGTAGGTCATTAATCCCTTAGAATCGAATATTTGAATTTGATGCTGTATAGGGATACGAATAAAACAATGACAAAAACACTTTTGGGACAGCCTCATTTTTTATACCGAATTACTTGAGTAAACATTATGAAATAAATGTATATCAAGCAAAAAATGTCTTAATCATTAAAAATAAAACATTTACAGAAAATAAACATAAATCAATGTAACTTTTTTGTAAAAAAACTTGACTTTATAAATAAAAAATATATAAATTTGCCCTCATTAATATTATTATCTTTTAAAACATAAGAAATTAAGCTTGTATAAAAAAACATAAACTTCATTCATTATGAAACGAATATCATTACTTTTCATTAGTATTTTTTGTATCAGTATTTTGTTGCATTCACAAACAACCGGTTATATCCCGAGATATACAAACACATCGGGAACAACAGGGAACAGTATTGTTTACCAGTCGTCGGGATCGCCTTATAAAATAGGCATAGGTACAATAGCTCCGGAAGGATTATTCAGTGTGTATTCTACTACAAATTCCTATCCTATAGCCAGATTTAGTTTTTCCACCACAACATCAATAGATATTGCCGGTGCGACTAATGAAGGAATAATAAAGAATTCTGCAACCGGTAAGGGGTTAATGTTAGGAACACATAATACATCAGGAGATCTTAACACTAATCAGCTATATCTCAACACTAACGGCCGTGTTGGAATAGGCATAGCAAGCCCTGCTGCAAAGCTGGATATTAATAGTGCAACAGGAGAAACACCCTTATATATCCGTGTAAATAATACCGGTAAATTAATTGTAGGTTCCAATGGCGGTGTTAGCATAGGTTCAAATACTTCAGCACCATCAAACGGACTTTATGTAAATGGTAATACCGGATTAGGAACGGTATCGCCAATAGCAAAACTGCATGTGAACGGAAGTACTTATATTCCGGTAGGTAACGGATATTACATAGGTTCTACTTCCGAATCAGGGAAAAGGCTACGTATATTTCATGATAGCTCCTGGTCTGTAATTGATTTTGATTTTATATTAAGATTTATGGGAGGTAGCGTGATTTTTGGCGGGGAAATGTGTTCCAATGCAAAAGTGACAATACAAAGCAGAAATGCCACCACAACATCAAACGAATGGAGTAATGATTCTCCATTTATAATATGGACAGGGTGGGAAAATGATGATTTTGCTCTTATTATGGGAGCAGATAAAAGCCAATCCTGTTCGTATATAAACTCAAAACAGTGTAATACAGGTAATGCCACTCTTGCTCTTAATCCGCACGGAGGTTCTGTTACAATCGGCACAGTAGACCCTAAAGGATACCGCTTTGCTGTTGCCGGAAAAATGATAGCTGAAGAAATTGTATGCAAAACGAAAGCATATTGGCCCGATTATGTATTTGAAGAAAATTATGACTTATTATCATTAACCGAACTTGAAGAATTTATCAACAAAAACAATCACCTTCCAAAAGTTCCAAAAGCAGATGAAATCGAAGAAAAAGGTATCAATCTGGGAGATATGGATAATATTCTTCTGGAAAAAATCGAAGAATTGACATTATATACGATACAACAACAGAAACTGATCGATGAGCAGCAAAAACTTTTAAAAGATCTGGAAAAAGCATCTCAGCTGCAGCAAAAAATGATAGAAGAATTACATGATAAACTCAACAAATAAAAATAAATGTTATGAAAACTATAAAAATATTTTTTTCATTCATATTTTTAATAATTATACACTTAAGTTCATACAGTCAGCAAATCTCGGTAGAATATTTTTATGATGCGATAGGAAACAGGACATCAAGAACAGTATTCTTATTAAAAAAGCAAGCTCTTCCTGAAGGAGATTCTATAAATATTGAAACAATCGGCGAAATTATAGCAGAATACACTGATCCTGCAGACGATATTGAAAATATCTTTCAGGAAACCGATGAAACTGAAACCGAAGTAAAAAAAGAAAGTGTTGAAATAATCTCAGACGAATTAATTATAAATATTTATCCGAACCCGGTAAAAGAAATACTTCATTTTGAAATCGAGGGGATAAACAATTCGGAAAATATAAATTATGAAATTTCCGATATAAATGGCAGAATAACTGAAAAAAGGCTACTACAATCATCTGCTTCTGAAATAAATTTCACCAATTCTCCTCCGGGAATGTATTTTCTGAGAGTATATATTAATAATGAGTTCTATGATTATAAGATCATAAAAGAATAGCATAAAAATATGAAAAAAAATATCTATATATCGTTATTAATCCTGATTTACCTACTATTATCTGAAAATCCTTTCTATGGTCAGAATAGTTGTGATCCTTTAATAAAAACAAATCAACATTCAGGAAATAGTTTCGACTATGTTTCAAAAGAGAATGTACACTTTAAACATGGATTTTCTTATAAACCTACCGGTTCAAATTCGCTAAAGGCATCTACAGATCCGTATCAGATATGCGAACTTAACAGCCAACATATAGTTAATGGTTATAATTCGCAAAATCAGTATCAACACAATAATAGCCTTCCGGTAGGGAGTATTCCCGGGATTGCCGACGTATCAGCTACCGGTGCTGCAACATATACAATTCCTATTTATGCAAGTCCAGGAACTGCAGGAATGGAGCCATCAATTTCTGTAACTTACAACAGCCAGTCAGGAAATGGTATCCTTGGAATGGGATGGCATATAACCGGTCTATCAGCTATATCTCTTACTTCAAATTCGTACTATAATGACGGATATTTTGAAGCAGTAAAATTCAATAATGCCTCCACTCCCAAAGACAGATATAGCATAAGATATGCACTTGACGGCAACAGGCTTGTACGTACAGGCGGAACATACGGACAAAGCGGTTCGGTATACAGGACCGAAATTGAAACTTTTGCCAGAATTAATTATGATAATGATATATTTAAAGTTTACAGCAAAAACGGATATATTTCACATTATGGAAATAATAATAATTCCAGATATAAAATAACATCGGGGAATAATTCAAAAACACTGAACTGGCTGATAAATAAGATAGAGGACAGAAACGGTAATTATATAAATTATGAATATTATGAAATCGGCGGAGAAAGGCAGATAAAGAAAATATCATATACCGGAACCACAAATTTCGGACCTTATAATTCTATTGAGTTTTTTTATTCGGAACGCGATGATGTATCAACAGCTTATGTAAGCGGCACAGAAATAAAACAATCTGTACTGTTAAACAGGATCGATATAAAACATAACGGATTTCTGGTAAAAAAATATGTTTTCAAATATATGCTGGAAGACGGCTATCCGGCAAAACTAAGTGAAATCACAGAATATGACAGTGACGGTAACTACCTGAATTCTACCGTAATAGAATGGAATTCTAAAGGTACGGCTTCTATTAATACTATCGGTGCGGAATATGATTTTCTGCAAAGCCCGATAACTTCAGGTCCTTTTATCAGTTGGGTATCCGGTGATTTTAACGGTAACGGATTAAGAGATTTTGCCGCTGTTATCAATTATGCTTATACATCATTTGGAGAGCCTATTAAGAATTCATGGTTTATTGCTTACCTGAATAATGGGAACGGTACTTTCAGTAAAGAACAAAGGTGTTTAAGCGAGGATAATTTCTATGGGATATATTCCGGCGATTTTAATAATGACGGGTTAGATGAAATACTATTGACAGACCAGAAAAACGGCAAAACTGACAGGCTTTATATTGACCTTGATTATAATAGTTATTTATGGTCATCCGAAAATTATATGGCTCAATCATCCGCAGAAGGAATAAAAAGAATATTTTTATCGGGGAATTTCTACGGTAATGGTAAAAAAAGTATGTTCTTTATGCAAAAGGATAAAATAGGAAACTCATTTATATCCGAAACTATTTTAACAACCTATGATTCTATTGGTAATATTATTGACGGCATACCTGCAACAAAAATTTATAATTATTCAGAAAATAAGTTGTCATATAATCCTGTAAGTCTTGATTTTGACGGTGATGGAATTACTGATTTTATCAATATTGATAATAACTCATTAAAAATATATGAATTTAATCTCACTACAAGAATATTGGATGTTTTATATGAAATTCCAGGTTCAATAATTAATTTCGATAATTTCTTATTGCCCGAATCATATAAAAATTTTAAATTTGGTGATATTAATGGTGACGGAAAAACTGATTTAATGGTTAAACAAGCCGGGACAAAAGTAAATACATGGAAAGTATATATATCTGACGGTACAAAATATATTGAAAAAGGAACATTTTATCCTGATACATACTATTCGGTAATTTACCTGGCAGATATGAACGGTGACGGTATGGCAGACATTATAGATACTTACGATATCAATCCTATGAAAATACGGATAAATCTTTCTTATGGGGATGGAACGTTCAAAGCTTTGAATGTTATTAATGCCAGCGGGAACGGAGATATTGTATGTCCCCTGGGATTCGACGATTTTGACGGCGACGGCATAACCGATATTGTTTACGGAAAAACACGACCATCAATCTGTTATCACAATAAAAACGATAAAAGCCGTATGGTAAAAAAAATAACCGATGGTTTTAAAAATATAAATGAATTTACATATACAACTATAGCAAAACATAACCGAGAAATAAATTTCCCCGTAAGTTCCAACTTTAATATGGCAGATACTTACCTGCTTACAGGTCCCTTAAATGTAGTGAGTATTTTTAAACAATCAACAGGATTAAACAGTACTACTTTGTCTCAAACTTCCTATCAATATAGAAACGGAAGAATACATTACTATGGAAAAGGATTTTTGGGATTCGGTGAGATTATTGCAAAAAATACAACTTCAAATTTGTATAAGACCATACAGAATACATTTAACTATGAACATTACGTAATATCAACCACAAGAATAACAACAGGTACCGGAACTATTCCATACAGCGGCACGATCATTTCAGTACAATCTTCCCAAATGCTTATAAAACAAATGGATATATCAGCATATCCGGCATGGCTGGCTATGCTTCCACAGACTCAAACAGAGACAGACTATTCCGGATACTGCGAAAACTATGTAAGAACAACCTACAATTATATGAATTTAAATTCGGGAACTTTCTTAGGAAATCCCGAATCAATAAAAGTAGATTATGCCGGCGTTCATGAAGTTACAACCAATTTCAGCGGATATTCTTCAGCTGGGTCCTGGTGTGCATCAAAGCCGTCAGTCATAAAGGAAACACGAAAACTAACCGGGTATAATGATAATTTTGTAACTAAAAAAACTATTTCATATAACTCCAACGGAACAATATATCAAATTATTTCGGACTCCGATCCTTCTGGAGAAAAACCATTGACGGAAAGATTTACTTATGACAATCATGGTAATATTACAAATAAACTTACAATCGGACGCGACGGGGAAAGCACCACAACAGCACAAAGATCGGTAAGTTTTGAATATGACAGATATAAGCGTTTTGTAACCGTAAGTACAAATGATAATACGGGATTATCCGAAACAATGGCTTATGATCCCTTATACGGAAATATTATCAAGCACACCGATGATTATGGAAATTTAACAAGATATGAATACGACGGATTCGGAAATATTATAAAAATACATTCACCTACAGGTCATACAACAGATATAGAACGCGCCTGGGAAAACAGTGTGCAGAACAATGTGGCATATTCGGTCACGACCACAAGCCCCGGAAGACCTCAAACCAAAGTATGGTACGATATTCTCGGCAGGGAAATAAAATCAAGTACTGATTTTTACAACCAGACTATTGTTACCGAAAAACAGTATAATCCCGACGGTACATTATATAAAGAAAGCCTTCCTTATTTCTCTACAGGTTCAGCTTCCAGATGGAAAACATATTCTTATAATGCCTCAAAAAGACCTGTAAGCATATCTTCATTAAACCTTACAACACAATATTCGTACGGAACAAAATCGGAAACAATCACATATCCCGACGGAACATATTATACAATAAACACCAACAATGCCGGACAAACGACTAATGTAACATCTTCGGAAGGCAGTATCAACTATCTGTACCATTCCACAGGACAACCAAAAAAAATAACAGCCAATGGAATTGTAACAGATATGGAATACGACGAGTATGGCAGGCAGTCGGCATTAATTGACGCAAATTCAGGAAGAACCGAATATGAATATAATGCTTTCGGAGAATTAATAAAACAGACCGATGCTAAACAAAGTTACTTTAAATTTGTATATGATAATGCAGGACGTTTAATTAACGAAACATGCAATAATATTACATTCAGTAAAACTTATACATATTATACTTCGGGAGATTCAAAAGGCATGCTTCAAAAAGAAAGTATGAACAACAATACATACAGGGAATATACCTACGACAATTACGGTAATATCACTTATATAAAGGAATATATAGGCGGAAACACTTTTAACCATTATTATACATACGACCAGTACAATAATCCTGAAACTTACACATATCCTTCAGGGTTTAAAATAAATAAAACATACAATCCCTGCGGTTACCTTACAAAAGTATCGGAAGAAAGCACTTCAACAGGGGCAGTATGGCAGGTATCCGGTTCTGGTTATATAAATGAAGCCGGGCAATTGCTGAACTACAAGCTGGGCCCCAACAATATAAATACTACATATTCATACAATACTTATTATGAACTTACACGCATAACAAGCGGTAACTTTTTTGATTATTCATACTCTTTCAATCATACCAAAGGGACTTTAACATCGCGTACCGATAATAAAACAGGGAAATATGAAAGTTTTACATATGATAATACGAACAGGCTCAAGACCTGGCAGGTTTCCGGACAAACACAGCAAAGCATTACATATGATATAAACTCAGGAAATAAAGGCAATATTACCGAAAAGTCGGATGTAGGGACTTATGTTTACAAGGGCGACAAGCCTCATGCAGTAAGTGAAGTATACGGCAATAATGTATTCGGATTACAAAGTGTAAACAATCAGTATGTGACATTCAACCCCTTGCATAAGGCTTCGCAGATAAGGGAAGGAACAAATATTTACAAATGTGATATAATATATGGTGCCGATTCCCAAAGGAAAAGAACACTGTTATACCAGAACAATGCATTAAAAGTTACAAAATATTATTCCGGTCTTTACGAAAAAGAAATAACAGCAGGGGGCGATACCAGGGAGATCCACTATATTCCAGGAGGCGACGGCATTGCAGCAGTACATATTATCACAAACGGGAACTCACAGTCAGGTGTTACTTACTATCTGGCAAAGGATCATCTTGGTTCCGTAATGGCTGTAACCGACAAAGACCAGAATATAGTACGATCCCACAGTTATGATGCCTGGGGCAATATGAGGGATTATACAACCTGGAGTTATGATAATGTAAATACTGATTTTATAGTAAACAGAGGGTTTACAGGGCATGAAATGTTACCTGAATTCGGATTAATAAATATGAACGGACGTTTATATGATCCGGTAATTGCAATGGTGATCAGCCCCGATAATTATGTGCAGGCTCCGGGGAATGCGTATAATTATAACAGGTATTCGTATTGTTTGAATAATCCGTTGAAGTATACAGACCCTAGTGGAGAGCTTATCTTTGGATTCTTAAGAAGCGTTGTTGATGCCATAAAACATGGTGATATTTCACGTATGGACCCCACATTAAAAGGTACGGCAATAAATAATTCGATCAGGATTTGGGGAGGACTGTTTATTACTGATCCTAATAAACAAGGTAACGGAGGAAGAATATGGGAATTTGTTTCAAGATTTACTTGGCAAGCTCCTAATACTTTGGCAGGTTTTTTTACAGGACATTTTACAAATACTTTCAAAGATGTGTATAGTGTAGATTATTTTGGAGGAGCAACAGTATTAGAAACATCTTGGAAAAAAGGAAGTTTCAGTTTGGGTTCTTATATCCAATTAAGTAAATATCATAGTATCTATGAAAGTTACTTAGACCCAATAAGCGGAGAAGAAAAAGAAGGATTAGGTGCAACTTTCATACATGAATACGGACATTATATCCAAAGTCAAAAAGTAGGACCATTTTATGCCATAAAGTATGCCTTACCGAGTGTTTTTACAAATAATTATACAAAACCTGAAACAGACGCAAATATGAGGGCATACGGATATTTTTCTAAATATTATTCTCATAAAATGCCAGTATATGAGAAATATATATTCAATCCTGACACAGGAACTTATGATAGGAAAATATCCGATTGGAATAACGATAGGTATCCTAAAAGCCACAATAATCTCAAATGGTGGGAAGCATTAATACCACCTTTATGGCCATTTATGCCTTTATGGAATTATTAATAATAAATTTTTTAAAATTATGAAAATTATAAGAATAGTAATATTGTTTTTTATATGTTTAATTTTAATGAGTTCTCAATGTACAAAATATATGGATTGTAGAACCATTCTTATAAATAATACGGACGAGACTTTGTGGTTTTGTTTTCAATGTTTAGTCTATCCGGATAGTATAAAATGGACAGGAAATTGCTTAGAAGATAAGGTATCTCCTAATAGTAAAAAGGAGGTATGTACCAATGATACATGGGAGGAACGTTTTGGCTCATATCCTACAGGCATGGTTAGATTATTGATTATTAGTTCCGATACAACAAAACTTTACAATATGACAGAAATAATTGAAAGAGAAAAATATTATAGAAAAGTAGACTTATCTAAGGAAGATTTAGAGAATATGAGTTGGACTATATCATATCCATAATTTTTTATATAGCATGTAGGTTCAAACAGCTCCATTATAAATTTATTCGGGAAATATTATAATCCATACCGGGGAATAAATGCCTCAACTTGGGGAAGCAACGCCCTAAATAGGAAATTAAATAATGTTGATTGGGGACAATTTGGATTAAATACAGTTGTCGGGGGAGTTTCTGGAGTTGCCGGTTATTATGGAGGACAGTGGGCAGGTAAACATTTAGGAGGAGTTGTAATAAACGGATTTAAAATAAATAGTCCTGTTTTACAAGGAGCGGTTACCGGAGCTGCAGGGGGAGCTGCCGGAGGCTATGCAGGTGGTTTTACCGGAGGTTTATTGATGACCGGTGATGCTAATTTGGCTCATCAATCAGGAATGAGCGGATTAAAAATGGGGGCTGGAATTGGGGTTACAACAGGTTTTGCAGGTGGGTATTATGGTGCAAAACAAACAGGAATAAATCCGTGGACGGGAAAAAGTTTAACTCAAAAGTTAAATTTGTTAGACTATGATTTTTCTCCTGATGCAAATGGAAATAATGTAAAGATGTATAGAGGAATAACCGGACATGAAAATTCAAATAAACCTTTATTTTTAGCAGACTCTCCAGAATATGCACGTAGTTATAGTGCAGATGTTGTTGAAATTACGATAAATAAGACAGCTTATTATGAGCTTAGAAACTCTTCTCTTCCTGGTATTGAAACAAACGTTGGTATTAATTATTCTAATGGAGTTCGAGGAGGAGAATATGTTATTCACAATCAACAATTAAAAATATATATAATCAAAATAATACAAAACAGATGATTGATAAAAATTTAAAATATTGTTGTGATTTTTTTGAATCAAGACATCGTTCGTACAATCATTCTTGGCCTAATATTATGATAGTAAAATATACTCATGATTTTTTTATAAACACTAATCTTTCTAAAAATAAAATTAATAGCCCATACCGATTTTGGATAACATTTGGTCATGAAGTTTTTAGCTTAGACAACGTAATGATTAATATTACATATTGTCCATTTTGTGGGAAAAATTTATTTGAATTTTATGACTCTGATGAATATGTAAATGAGATTGAAGGAAAAACATTTTCAATGATTAAATAAATTTTGTATAAAAAATTACTGAATGAAAACCAATAAAATTCAATATTGCTGTGATCGATTTAGTATTTATCATCAGGCACATAAACGAACATTTCCAAATATTAGAATAATAAAATATAAGTCTAAATTTTTAATAAATGGAGATAATCCTTACAGATTCTGGATAACAACTGGTTACGAAAAGTTTGATTTAGATAACGTTATGATACAAATTGTCTATTGTCCATTTTGTGGACAGGATTTATATAAATTTTATAAATCAGATGAATATGCAAACGAAATAGAGGGAGTAACATTTCCGTTTGTGAAATAATCAAAAAGAAGTCTTTAGTGCCTTGTCTAAAAATAAGTTTACACAAAAAAGGAATAATTTTAAGTACGATACAATTATTTTTATCTTATTTTTTATAAAATAATACTGTTTTTTTATTAGTAGTATATAATTTTTTCTAACTTTATGCTTGTAAAAATTAATACTTAATGGTATCTGTTTATGATCATACTGCCTTACCGCTGTTTTTCCATAATATAGAAGATGGTAAAACTGTGGAAAACTTTTATGATTTTGAAATAACCATAATTTATACGGCTGATATATCCTCAAACTGTTTTAATGAAAGTTCATATAGTGGTTTGCTAAATATGAACGGACGTTTATATGATCCGGTAATTGCAATGGTGATCAGTCCCGATAATTATGTGCAGGCTCCGGGTAATGCATATAATTATAACAGGTACACTTATTGTTTTAACAACCCACTCAGTTATACAGATCCTAGCGGGGAAGTAGCCTGGTTTGTACCTGTGATTATTGGAACTGTAATAGATACATACTCAGGTGGTATTATTGCAAACGAAGGACAATATAACCCCGGAAAATGGAATTGGGGATCAATGCAAACCTGGGGTTTTATGTATGGAGGCAGTATAATTGGTGCTATAAGCAGATATGCAGGTTCGTCGATAGCAGGTTCAGGTATTCCAATGGCGAACACTGCTGCGATAGCAGGATCTTCGTCAATTTACTCGGTGGGGGTTTGGGCTTATACAGGCGGACAAATGCCAATCTCAATTAGTTTAGGTGTTGCTTCTTATGATTTCACGAATGGAATTTTTGGCTATCTTGGAAAAAAAGGTAACAAATGGTATCAAAATATAGCTTATGGTTTTGGCACTTTAGCGAATTTATCTGATGTTGTATCTTTATTTGGAGGAGGAACGGATTATAATATTAATGCTTCCAAAACAAAAACCGAGTGGTGGGGACATTCATCTGGAACAGGTGGTGATATAGATATATCTGTAGGGCCAAGTCCCAATAACCATTTATCTAAAATGAATTTTTTCAAAATAATAAATGGAGAAAAATGGTCTAATTATGCTAATGATAAAGGAACATGGACACTGAAATTGAATAATGATAATAAGAAAATTTTGCAAAATATGACCACTAATATACAAAATGACAAAGGGCTTCTATGGGGCGATTTAAAATGGAATTTAGTTGGATATAGTTGTGTTAACCATGTATCTCTTTCTTTATGGGCAGTCGGAGTTCCAACATTACCAATCAATTTACATCCTTACATTTTAAATACTCAATTATTAATTAGACAATTGGGGATATATTCATCACCATATTTATACAACCATCCGTATTAATTTAAATATGAAATATATGCAATTATTAATTTTATTATTATTAATACAGTATACAAATATGAATAATCCACACGAAGACATGAAAAATGGATTATATTATGGGCAAAATAAAGGATTTTTTCCTCAAATATCTGTATTTATTCATATTAAAGATTCCGTTGCATTCGCGGAAGGCTTTTATCTATTAAAAGGAATGTTATTCGCTACATTTACGGACACGCTTTATTATTCCATAGAAAAAAATATTTTTGACAACAAAAAATCGTCAATATGTTAAAAAAATGGAAAATTATATTTTGAAAGAAATGATTCTGTATTAGCCTTTCGAGTTAAAAAAGTCAAATTAAAGCATGAGCAAAGTAATGGAAATAAATATGATTCTTTTAAAGAGAAAGCAATTCCCTATTCTTCTTTTTGGAATCAAGAATAATTTTACACTAAATAATCTACGTAACTAGTATCAAATTTTACTAATCCACTACCATTATACCAGTATAAATTGCGTTCCAAAATAATTAGAACAGGAAAATATTGTTGCACTGAGCCAACATTATTGAATTAAGGTTTTGTGCAAAACCGTATATTATGGGGCTTATTTGTAAGATTCTTTGTGATTATCTATTGCAATTATTTCGCTTTTCAGGTTTAAACCTTTTTTCATATGTTGGTTTGGAAATGCTCCATAATAGTCTGAAATTTCAGAAGATTTTATCCAACCGGAATCAGGCAGTACAGGAACTTTTATTGTATCGCGACTTTCAATATTTTCGGATATAAAATACATTCGATTGTCATAAGCGTTTGAATATACACTACATACTTTAAATTGATAAACAAAACATGATAACTGAATTAATAAACCTGTAGTTAAAAATATTTTAATATATTTTTTAAAGAATGAAAACGAATTCAAAATGATATATACGACTACAAAAAACAAAGAACTTATTGGCAACAAAGCTCTTAAAACAGATATATCCTGTGTTTTGTAAGTAACAGGCAATTGAAAAATGTATAAAATAATGAAAAACATTAAAATAATTGCAAAATTAAAATTTCTCGTATTTACCTGTTTATAAATATTTTTATTAATTGGTAAAATAACAGATAGGATAATTGCCGACAATAAAACAATTGGAATTTTTGGCAGTAATTTTTTTATAAATATAATTCCACTCATTTTTATATTAAGAATCATACCATTAAAAACAGATATCTTATCAAAGAAAGCTTCCCTATAGTTATTTCCTTCTCCTAAAATTAAAATAGTTAAAGTCAAAGCTATTGATAATACTGCAATACTCAGTTTAATTATTTGCCAACAGGAAATATTCATCTTTTTATAGAAAAAAAGAATCAATATCATTGAACAAACTACAAATACAGATAAAATTTCATTAAGACCTCCTATCAGCAAAAATATCAGGCATATAAGAAAACATTCATAATATTTACGCTCTGGTTTGATTATTAAAGCAATTCCAATAATTAACAAAGCAAAACTCAAAGTGTAAGCACTATTAGCTGACAACCAAAACCACGTTTCACCAATATCAATGGTCGAATAAAACAAGGCAGAGAATGTAAATACGGATATGTTTAAAATTGTTAAATTTGAATGATCATTAAGTATATTCCTGTATAATAGAAAAATTGCAAATAAAAATAATGCAAATAGAAATGTATTAAATAAAAAATATTTTGAAGCAATTGGAACGGAAGTAACCAGAAAACTTATAAAAACACCTATAAATCGTGTACACCAATTATTATATTGAAATAAAGTACCTTCTACAATTCCCATTTCACGAACCACAAACATCGAATAAAAATCATCATGTGCAGGTCTGTTAAAATAATTTATAATGAAAAAAACTGCAATAAAAATTAAATTATTGAAAAACAGTAGTTGATTTTTTGTCAATATTATTGAACATACAACTTGCCTCATCTGGAGATTAATTCAGTAAATTCATAATTATTTTGTTATACTGATTTTACAAAAATAAACAATTTAGACAAAACATTGAGTAACAATTAATTTTTATTAATTTGGTTTCAATATCAGCAAAGTATTATTTTAGCCCTCAAAATAGGCTTATTTCTTACTTATAGATTTATTAAATCGAAATCTTATAGTAATGATTAACAGAATATGTAATTTTTTTCTTATTAGTATTAATATGCGAATCAATTATTTGCCATTTGTTGTTTATAAAATTATTTTCCTTATCATGACATAGTTTTGCATTTAACGATAGGGGCATGTTTTGAAATATAAAATACATAATATACCTATGTCTTATCAAATTTGCAATATGTTAACTATTATATTATCAAGAATTGTTTTCTGAAATAAACACAAAAACTTCTCAAAAAAGTTGAATTAACTACAAAAATTTAAACAAGATTATAAAATTTTATACAATTAATAAAATTCTGACAATGAAGTCATCTCGATTTTTTACATTAATACTAAAAACAATAAAACAATCAATATATTGAAATAATTGATATCAAATATTAACTGGAAGAGAATATTTCTGTAACTATAAATTATTTTTATAGCAATGTCGATAATAAAGAAAAAAATAGTATATTTGTAAAGAGGTCATTTAAAAAATCATTACTAATTAAGTTTTATTTTTATGAAAAAATTATTTTTAATTTTATCAACTGTAATTCTACTGGTACTTTTTGGCTTTACTGAATCTAAAAGTCCGGAATTAAAAAACGATGCTGAACTTTCTATTGTTTCTTTGGACAATGTAGAAAGATCAGGTGATAGCTGGAGATGGGTTCAAGTAACATGTCCAGGTGGGAGTATAGGATGGAGCTGCCTGTTTTGTTTTTATCCTCATTGCTTGAAATGTACAGATTATCAAAAACGGATTGGTACTACATGCGTTATTCCTATGACTCCTGAACCATTTGATCCTAACTTATAGTTATTAAGAGTGGTTTGATTATTAAAGATAAGGTTACCCTATCCTATAAGTATAATAAAAATAGTTTGGATAGCCTTATTTTTTATTTATAAAATTTGGAATAAAAATAAATAACGAGCAAAAAATTTGTAGGTATAGGAATTATTATCAGTTTATTTTATATCATTTTATTATTTTCTTTCAGCACTAAAAATCAAAATTCAGGTTGTAATTTGCAAAATATAAGTTTTATTACAGTTTCTATATTATCCGATAATATAGAAACAATCACAGACCTGAGAATAATTGAACACAATGATAGTCTATTCATATACATTATGGGCGACAGTAAAATAATTGTTTTAAACTATAAGCCGGAAGAAAAATTTCTGCAACAATAAATTATTTTTATATAAATGTCCATAATAAAGAAAAAAATAGTATATTTGTAATGAGGTTATTTAAAAAATCATTACTAATTAAATTTTATTTCTATGAAAAATTTATTTTTAATTTTATCAACTGTAATTCTACTGGTACTTTTTGGCTTTACTGAATCTAAAAGTCCGGAATTAAAAAACGATGCTGATCTTTCTATTGTTTCTTTGGACAATGTAGAAAGAGCAGGTGATGGTTGGAGATGGGTTGAGGTAACATGTCCAAGTGGAGAAAAAGGATGGAGTTGCCTGATTGGTTTTTATCCTTTTTATTCATATTGCACAGATTATCAAAAACGGATTGGTACTACGTGCATTATTCCTATGAATCCTGATCCATTTGATCCTAATTTATAATAGGATTTATTTTTATAAGATTATAAGGCTATCCTGATTATATAATGAAGAATAAATATTAGGATAGCCTTATTTTAACTACCAAACCTGGCAATAAAAAATCAATACTAATAAGAAATGAAAGGAAAATCAATTAATACAGGAATTATTATCGGTTTATTTAGTATTACTTTATTGTTTTCTTGTAATACTAAAGATCAGAATTCAGGTTGTAGTTTACAAAACATAAGTTTTATTATAGATTCCATATTACCCGATAATATAAAAACAATCACAGACCTGAGAATAATTGAACATAGTGATAGTGTATTCATATACATTATGGACGACAGTAAAATAATTGTTTTAAACTATAAACCCAATGATATATCATTATATGATAGTATATATATCCCGAATGAAATAAGTGAATGTTTAAATTCTGGAGATTATAAATTTGAAACATTTTATCCCATTTCCCCAAATAATATTATTTTATTCTATTCAAAATTACATATAGCCCAGAATGAAAGTTTAATTATAAACTATCACAGACCCGATAAAAAATTTGACACCTTACTGCATCTCAAGAATATGAATGTAATTTTATATTCAGATTTATCATATGAATCAAATGCAGTAAAATACGACTCTGAAAATGACAATCTTTATATAAGATGTCAATATAAAAATATTGATCAGGATGATAATAATTTGTATTATTTATCAAAACTAAATATACCAACAAAAGAGTTTAAAGTTCTTCCTATATCATATCCAAATGAATTTGAAAATTATAAAAATATGGCTACATATCATAACCTGGAATTTGATGTTTTTGATGAAAAGGTCATAACTTCTTTTTCATTTCCACATACTGTACTTATTTATAATACAAAAGAAAATACTACCTTCTTTAAGAAAATGGATACAAAAAATTGTGATGATATTCCTGTTTTTTCTGATAATGATTTGGAAAATTCTCCGGAATTACAACATGAAGCTTCAAAATTACATTTCAAGTATACTTCAATTTTATTTGATAAGTATAAAAATAATTATTTACGATTTTATGAAGCCAGTCAAAATGAGATCAATGAGAATGGCGAATATTCTACTTTCAAAGATAAAAAAATAGGTTTTGCTTTATTTAATAATTCTTACAAAAAAACCTCAGATTGTATACTAGGAACAAAAAGAGAACTTAATCCATTATATAAAACATTTACCGTAACAAGTTATGGCATTTTATATTTTAGTACATACAAGTATGACACAAATCGTTTATATTTTACATTAATAAATTATTAAGATGAATCATATAAATAAATTTCTTATTCTATTCCTGTTAACTATTTTTATTTTATCTTGTAATAATAAAGATAAAAATAAAGTTGGAAATGATTATGATAGAGAAAGCCATCTTATAAGTTTTCTTGATAAGAAAGATATTGGAATAAATATGCAAGACTATATCACTTCTATTTTAATAAATAGGCAGACATGTGACTGTGGAGACCCTGTTGATTCAAAAAAAACAGACAGATTTGATGAAATAAATAAAGAATATCTACCAGATAATAAAATAATACTTTATGAAATAAAAGATACTAAAAATATAAAACATAACTTTGAAAATGCAGATAAGTATTATTATATCTTTGACGATTCGGAATCATTAGACAAAGCCGGCATAAGAAAAATTAGCTACATATTTGTTATAAAAAATAAAAAGATAATTTATTGGGAAGCTATACGTTAAAACTTATCTCTTTGTTGAACTATCACACAATAAAAATAAAAGTAACAAAAAGAAGTTAAGGATGAACTAGTACTTTGTTGCTACTTGCAGTTTTTACTGATTCACTACTACCATTATAACATTAGCAATTATATTCCTAAATAAATACAAAAACTTAGACAGGTTAATAATATTTATCTATAAAATTCACCTGTTTTTTTGAATAAATTCAAGCAAAAATATCTGACAATTGAATAACAATAATATAAAGATAATTAAATTCTTTAATAAAGAATAATATTTATTTAATTTTACACATCGAAAAAATAATTTAATATGCATTTAACAGAAGATATCCTTAAACAACTTCCATTTGCGGTAACGGCATGCGATACCGAAGGAATCATAATATATATGAATGACAGATCAATTCAAACTTTTCAGAAAAGTGAGAATGAAAAACTTATTGGTAAACCTTTGTTTGATTGTCATAGTCCGCAATCTGCCGAAAAAATAAGATCTTTACTGTCAACCGGTGGTACAAATTCCTATACCATTGAAAAAAACGGACAAAAGAAGCTCATATATCAATGTCCCTGGTACAAAAATAATAAAATCGCAGGACTTGCAGAGATATCGTTACCAATACCTGCAGAAATGCCTAATTATATCCGTAAATAAAGCTATTAATAGCTATTCTTTCTTAAAACATTTTATCATCATTCATGTTTCTACATAAACTAAACATTTTAAATTTTATATTATGATAGAAATTGATAATGAAAAAAACCTTCGTAAAATACAGGAAGTAAGAGAAGAATTGGTAAGACAATCAAAAGTTGCCCAACGTTTAAAAGATTCTCAATATTCTGAAGAAAATCTTTCTACAGTAGAAAAAATATATAAATATGCTGCAGATCATATGGGAACACTGGGTTGTGCTTGTGAAAAACAAAATTTTGATGATCATCTTCATAAAAGATTAAACGAATTAAAAAATATTGATAACGAAGCAAAATATGAAGCTTCAAAAGAGGTTTTACCATTAGATTTAAAAACCTGTATAAATAATTGTGACGCCCTCACAAATGAATTAAAAGAAAAAAAGAATAGCTAAGCTATTCTTTTTTTCCTGCATTCTTTATTTTATTTACATTCCTTTTACGTATATTTTTTCTTTTTTGCCGTTCTTCCTTATTTTTAAGACGTTCATCATTTTTATCATTAAATTTATTTATGGTTTCATTAACTGTTTGTTGATCAATTTTTTTCTTATTATCGTTATTTTTCTGGAAATTACTGATAAGGGCTTGTTTTTGAGCTGTAAATCCTATAGATTCTTTTATTCCCTCAAACAAAGCAATCCATAAATAATTAAAATGTGCCAGATAAAAATTACGCTTAACAGATGCTCTAACATTACGTTCTACTCCCTTACTATCAGGATTCCTTCCCTCAAGTACAAGACCATTTGCCAATTCAGATAATACCCACTTTTTGCGTGTATTATCCCCAGTCATTAAGGCAATTGCAAAATCATCATATAACATAAGCATATCTATAGATGCATTTGTATTATTTCCGTTCATATTAAAATAAAGATTATTCACTTTACCGGATGTAATACTTATATTCGCTGCAGGTTCTGTTATTGTATTTACCTCTGCCATATTCAGATCAGACAAATGTCCTTTTATCGTAAAAAGCTCATTTTCAGGATCAACAGGAAGCAGTAATGAAATGCTTACATTTCCTGTTTTCATTAATACTCCTTCACCTTCAAATGTAAAGTACTGGTCAGGCTCAGATATTATATTTGTTAAGTCTTTGATCTGTGCATTCATATTACTGAACTCAATATATCCTGATTGGGTACGTCCCAGAGCCAGTTCTTCATGCCTGGCATAAGCATTATTTACATTTATCAATGGGATGTCTATTTTTATAGGTAATTGTTGTATTATATGTTGGAATAAGGGCTTCACTTTAGGCGTAGGCGGAATATTTTTATTTTTATAACTGTTCACAACTATATTATAAATATTTATACTGTCAGCCGACAATAATTTATTATATGCTAATTCCTTAAAATCAAAATTTGCGACATCTATGTCATTACATACTAATTCTACTCTTGCAGGAACTTTCGCTATATATGCAAACTCTGTTTTTGCATAGTGAGGTATTACATTTACCGTATCAATGTGAAGAGACGAATCAGCAAGATCAAGCGAAATATTCTTAAAAGCCAGGTCATAATTGACTAATTCATAATTAAATTTTCCAAGATTTAGTATAAACTCATCAAATTCCGGTAATTTCTTATGAATATTGGTAGTCGAATCAAGTCTTAGTTTTTTTATATCCAACCTACAATTTTCTATAGTATAGTGTATTGTATCATTTTCCTTCATATATGCATAACCAAGATTGAAATTTTTTACTAAAACATTATCAAAAGACAATTTATGTATAAAATCCGGTAATAATTTATCAAAAGTACGGATAGTGTCCTTATCAGCATCTTTCACATCATTCTTAAAAATATCCAAATCGGGTTTATCAACAGTGAAGTAATGGATATCGTAAGCTCTGCGGCGTATAGCATCCATGATATTATTTACCTGAATATCTATTTGCCTAACTTTAAGATCATATATAAAAGCAGGTTCTGCATTTTGATTTTTTAAGGAATCTAAAACTTTTTCGTCATAACTAAACTTTACATCATATAGTTTGATCTTTTTTTCAAATATCCTTATCTTCATATTGCCAATCTCAAGATGATACAGTCCTTTACTGCTTTTTTCCACTTCTTCAGCCAGAAAAGCATATGCTTTGTTTTCAATATTATTAAAAAGGTAACTAATAATACCAAATGCGATTAACAGTACAAACAGGAATATACTTCCTGCTATTATCCATATTTTTTTGTGTTTTGACAACATCTTACATATAGTTTTCTTAAAATCTTAAAAATTAAAAGATGTAACAGATCAATTGTGATTTAGTTCTTATTATAGCTAACAAACTTAAAAAAATTTAATTATTTATTACATTCCGGTTTTATATTTATTTTAATTTTGCGAAAAAGAATAATTTTATGGAAAAGAGAATAATAGAGCCTAAATATACAAGTAGCATACGACTGGTAAAAAGTGAAGATCTGAATCATCATGGAACTCTATTTGCAGGCAGATCGGCAGAATGGTTTGTAGAATCCGGATTTATTGCTGCAGCATCATTATTGAATCCTAAAAATATTGTATGCCTGAAAATTCACGGGATGCAATTTTCAAATCCTGTTCAGGCAGGAGAGATATTAAAATTCAGCTCAAAAATAGTTTATACCGGACGAACAAGCCTTATTGCATATATAAATGTAACTAAAGAAGGTGAAGATAAAATCTTTGTTGAAGGATTCATTACTTTTATCCATGTAAATGAAAATACTTCGCCAACTATTCATAACATAGAAATTCAGCCGAAAACCGAAGAAGATCTAAAATTGTTCAAACAGGCATCCGGACTAAAAAAAGATATTATTACCAGTTTATAATTAATTTTTCTGTAGAAATAATATCACCTGCCAATAATCTTATAATATAAACCCCTGAGTTTATATTGCTTATGTTAATATATTTATTATTCTTTTCCGAAATAAGGATTTGTCCCTGATTGTTTATAATTTGTATTTCAAAATCATTAAGATATGTGCTGAGCTCAATCCATCCTCCGGTAGCAGGATTAGGATATACTGAAAAATTGTCCGATTCTGTAATTATAACATTTCTTATTGGAGAATAAGTAAAGTTTCCATCATAATCCGACTGTTTCAATCTATAATAATAAACTGTATTTTTATTAACGTCATTATCTGTATAGTTATATCTTATTTCAGTATTGGAATTTCCGGCTCCTGATATTGTTGCTATATTTTTAAAATCTACAGCATTTTCACTTCTTTCAATATCAAACCTGTCGTTATTTAACTCACTGGCTGTTATCCATTCAATATTTACAGAGCCCGACAGCGGTTCAACAAAAAATGAAAGCAGCTCTATCGGTAAAGGAGTATCAATCTTATTTGTTGAGGCAAAAGTAAAATATCCTAATTCATTTATAACTCCTGTATTTGATATATCACCTCTTTCTTCATCTCCATTTATAATTACAGATTCTTCCAGCTTTACCCATTCCGAACCATTATAACGTGCAATAGCCAGATTTGAAACGTCTCCTATCCCGCTATAATTACCATCATCCCAATATAAAGAAACAGAAAGGCCTGAATATGAACCTGATCTGTTATTTACAGACCAATACTCCATTTGGCTTATAGTTGAAATGTTATCTCTGTCGAAATTATTCCAGTTTTCATGAGCATTCTTATAGTATCTGACTGTAAATGCTGTTTCAGTATCAGTATTTTTTACATTATTCAAACTTATCCGTGCAAACTTATCTTTGTCCCCTGCCGGAAATATAAAGTCATTATTTGCCGATCCGAATATTTTACTGATATTACCATCAATAAAACTCCGGTCGCTTCCGTGTGTCCATGTTGCCAAAGCGTCAAAAATAAATTCACTATCATCCTTCATACTGATAATTCCCTTACTTAAATCTATATTACCAGTAAGTTTTAATGATGTATCAGCATAAATGGCATTGGAATTAACTAAAACATTAGAAAACTTAACAGGGCTTACACTATATATATTTTGCTCTTCAATACCGTTAAATTCAATTAGCCCGTCTCCAATAAATACGTCCTGCCTGCTTAGATTACTAAAATTTCCACTTATAGTAATAGTTCCATTCAGATAATATTTTCCATTATCATTATTTCGTATATTATTTAATATCAGTACGGTTCCCTGATTTATTACAGTACTGCCTTCATTCACCCAATAGGTCTGGGCATTTAAGGAAATACTTATCAATATAAATAATAATGATTTTAATATATATACTATCATTTTTTCCATAATAATTTCCTTTAAGACTTTTTAATTTTACTATAGTATATCATTCTATTTGCTTTCAGTCATTTTTACATGCATAAAAACCTTTGTATTCCCAAAATTTGTTCCGCTATAATCAACAACCATGAACTCACAGAAATAAAAATATTTTTCATCAGGATCGGTACTCATAAGGGTATATTGCCTTTTTTCAATATCGTTCCTTGTTTCAATTCCAGCTCCTCCCCAACCGTACCAGACATCTCGTTGTAAAACATTTGTATTACGTACATCTCCAAGCCCAAAAGCAGTACTTCCACTTTCGGAATAAAGTTCACGTTCGAATTCTCCGCTTGCCATGGAAGCCAATTCTACCGAAGATTTTGTACCTACATATTTTATTTGTGTTATTATTTTATCATCTGTTACTGTATATTTTCCTACCTGATCGGATTTGACATAAAAACGAAAGCAAAAGTCTCCCAGTTTTATACCGTTTTCCTCCTGATCAAAATATCTTCCAATGAAACTTGTTGAATAATATTCAGGTTCAGGCGAATTTTCTCCGGTATTATTATATTCAACAGACTTATTATGTAAAACTCTCCATTCTTTTCCATTCCAGAATACAAAACCTTTTATCTCAAAATTTTCATTATCTCCGGTATTATAAACTAATAGCCCTTCTGCCGGATCTTCTATTGTAACCTGATCCGTATTACTTGTAAGTGTAACTCTGGGAATCAGCACCCCTTTTGAATCGCTTTGAATATCAAGCATTGCAGATGAATCCGGATTACTGCCATTTGTATTTATGGCCACCTGAGAATAAGCATGTCCTAAAAACAGCGATAATAATATCGTTATCAAATATTTCATTTTCATTTCTTTTATTTTTTATTAATTAGTATTACAATACTATAATTACAAAAATTATACCAACTTTTAACTTATTAATACTCTACTATTTAACTAAATTATTGTATACCGGTCATGCAACAATTTAAATATAGTATTCAAATGCCAAAATTACAAAAAAAATAAATTACCTCAAAAAAAATTTTCAAAAAAATATAAATTCTCCTGTGTCTGATTCAAATTCCGGCAAGACAATTTGCAGGCTTTTATGGACTTAATTATAACATTGATAAGGATTTACAATAATCAAGAAAAGTTGCCATACACAAAATTATAATATATTTCATTTTGTCATTATCTATATAAATATAGAAATAATAAGGGTGTGTCAAAATTTAAGCACACCCTTACCATATTATTATAATATTTTCTGTTCTATTTAAATGCAGCTTCGGACAATCCGGCACCAGAAAGTTTTAATTCATTAAAATAATCGGGCACTGGTCTGCCCATTAAGCTATCGGTATAAAGTTTAGCAAGATACTGGCATAACATAAAACCATGTCCGCGCATACCAATAAATAAGCCATTTTCCGGATCAACTATGTATCTTGGTTCAACATAATATCCGGACCACACTGCCTGAAATCCCACATCCGATAGTCTTGGGATCCAGTCGACAAATACTTCTGAAACTATTTCCAGAAATTCTTTTGATGATATACTAAGGTCTTTATCTGTTTCCATCGGGTCAACAAGCGGCGATGCACAACCAATTATCTGTCCTGTTTCTGCTAACTGTTGTCCGTAAACAGCTGAAAATCCTTTATATTTACGACGATCTATCAACATATCAAGATTTACTCCGTTCTTACCCAGGAAAGGAAGGCGTCTTGTAATAAATGCCTGATGTTTTACCGGATAAAGACCGGTTTCTATCCCCAGTTTATCCGCAAAAATACCTGCCTCTGCTCCCAAAGCATTTATAAAATGTTCACATTCATATTCAAGATACTCTTTATTATGATCCCTGACAAGTATAATAAAGTTATTTTTATCTTTCTGTACATCCACAAGTTCACAATCTTCAAGGACACTTCCCCCTTTGCTTATACCTATCCTGCGCAAAAGATCTATAGTTTTTCCCGGTGTTGCCTGCCAGCAATCATTTGTAACCAGTGCAGCTTTATATGTTTGTATCCTGGGATTGAAATACGGAGATATTTCTTTAATAAAGTCTTTTTTATCTACCATAAAAGCATCCGACCAGGCTCTGGAAACGTCCAGGGCTTTATAAGTGGCGTCATCATGGGCAAAACTTATATATCTTATAGGTTTGTAATCAATATTTGAAATCTTCTGAAGTTCGACAAACAATTCCCTGTTCTTCAATGCAATGTCTGCTAATGCAGGAAGAGAAAATGCAGGACGACCACCGGCAATATTCCTCCACGAAGAACCTCTCTCTTTATTAAGAAGAACAGGGCTCATTCCTGCTTCTGCCATAAACCTGAACAGAGAAGAACCTGCCATTCCACCTCCTGCTATCAAAGTCTGAACTTTAATTCTCTTATTTGCTTTTTTATGAATATTGGTATATGTATTTTCTTTTTCATGTGGAAAAAGGTCTCCCATATTGACCTGACTCGACAAAGGAGCTCTCGGTGTGGCATCTCCTATTATTTCTATTCCATATGGAGCTATAGCCTGTTTTAGCCTTTTAATACAACGTTTACCCCTGCAGGCTCCCATACCAAGCCTTGTCGTATGCTTAACCTCATCGATAGAAATAAACTTCCTGTCACCAATTGTTTTAAGAATATCCTCAAGTTTTACATCATCACAATGACATATATAGGTTTCTGATTTTATTTCACCATCTAAATGATTTAGGATTAAAGGTTCCGGATAATTCTCCTTAATAACAAATCCCCTTGCTTTTGTCAGGTTTTCTCCATGCAAATCTTTTGACTTAACACGTGCTACATTTGTTTTATTAGGTTTAAATAAAATCTTTTCGATCACACCTTCTCCTAATTTTTTCCCGTTATTATCCACCAGATAAACTTCCTGTCCTTCTTTTGCTTCATATTCTATAGGTAAAAACAACCAGTCCTTTTTCTCGTTATAACCGAACATTGCAAGACCCGGACATTGATATACACAATCCATACATCCTACACATTTTTCATAATCAATATGAGGTACAGTACTTGTGGATGTTTTTGTTATTGCATTGTGGGGACATGCAAATTCACAAGGATTACATGCAAAACCATATAAACAATCAATTAATACATATGGTTTACTTTCTGCCCTCTCTCTTGAAGGCAAAAACGGATCTTTAATAACTCTTACAGGATGTTGTTGAGAATCAATATATTCCTTGGATATACTTAGATAATCATTATAATGATACCTTACTCCAAGATTCTCAAGTATTTCGTATGCAGCCTGTTTGCCTCTTAACACAGCAGAAGTTCCCTCTCCTATCCTTGAAGCATCTCCAACCGAATGCGCATCTCTTCCGAATAAAAGAACACCTTTAATCATCAACTGATCATCAGGGACCAGACCGGTGCAAATATTAATTGCATCTATGCCTGTTATAGTTTTTTCTGTTCCGGGTATGGGTTTAAAATTTTCACATTCAGCAATAACTGCTCCTATTACTCCGCTATAATCATCATTAGGAATTGCTTCTATAAGCGTATGTTTTGTAATTACAGGTATTCCAAGGCGTCTTACACGATTAGCCTGAACAGGAAAACCTCCCTCATGCGGAGCTGCTTCTATTATTGCCTTAACCTCAGCACCTGCCTGCATCAACTGATAAGAAGTTAAATAACCTATGTTGCCGGCTCCAATAGTAAGAACTTTTTTTCCTAAAAGTGTAAATTCATTATTCATCATTTTCTGAACAACAGCAGCTGTATAGACTCCCGGAACATCATCATTCTTAAATGCCGGCATAAACGGTATTGCTCCTGTTGCTACAATTAAATGATCTGTTTTTACATAAAATATTTCATTAGTATCAATATTTTTAACAGCAAGTTTTTTCCCTTCAAGTATATCCCAGACAACACAGTTCAGCATAATGCCATCTCTATTCTCGCCTGCAAGAGTTTCTGCAATTTCGAAACCTCTCATTCCGCCGAATTTTTTTTCCTTTTCAAAAAAGAAAAACTGATGTGTCTGCATCAGAAATTGTCCACCGATTTTATCATTATTATCAACAACGATATTTGAGACTCCATATTTATTCAGCAATTCACGTGCAGCTAAACCGGCAGGTCCGGCACCTATTATTGCAACATCGGTTTTATAAACAGATATAGACTTATCTGAATTTATTTCTTTTTTTTCAGGAAGAAATCCTGATGTTATTTCCGAAACTTCATTGACATTATCAACTTTTGTAATACAGATCCTACGTATATTACCATCTACAAGCATTTCACAGGCTCCACACTTTCCAATACCACATTCCAGCGAACGGTTCCTGTCATCCAGAGAATGACTGTGTACCGGATAACCTGCCTGATGTAATGCTGCAGCAACTGTAAATCCTTTGTTTCCTATTATAGTTTTTCCATTAAATTTAAATTCTTTTTTTTCTGTTTCAGGAACATTAAGAATAGGGTGTTTTTCTATTTTCTGCATAGTTTCTCTCTAAATAATATAATGTAATTTTTTCCGTATTAAAAATACAAAAATAAAAAAACTATATTAACTGAGATTTATCAGAAAAAAAAACTTACTAATCAAAAACAAAAAAAATTTATTTCACAAAAAACTACACAGGGAATATTATCTGTAATTTACATTATAAAAGTTCGTGTTATACTAATTTTATTGATACTACAAATTATGAACACATATAAAACAAAACCAGCTTTGTTCTATGAACCTATAAGAAATATTTGCTTAAACAGAGTTAACAACAGGGCTAAATACAACCAAAGGATAAACAGTTTCAACCTGTTACCGAATCATAAAACACTTTTAATTCTTGTTTTCTTTTTTCAGGTAGATTGTGCCATCTGATCCCCTCAATGGCGCCTTCAAGTGCATATAAAATACTCCTGCTGGTATTCTTATTAACTTCGTAAAGTTTTAAAAATGTTTTCTCCGCACCTAAAGACTTTAGTTCTTCAAAACTATCTATCCCAAGCTCATAAAGCCTTAACTCCAACACTTTTCCAATGTTATGAATCCCTATAATTCCCATATTAAAATTAATCAAAATATTACGTCTTAAAAGTAGGCAAGTTATTTAACAAGTGGAGATTACCTAATTTCATTTTATACTACAAATTATATTATAAATATTTATATCATATATTTTTAATATAAGTAAAACAGTATACAATTATTTGACTTATACTTAAATATAACTATTTTAACATTATTGAACAAATATTTTAAATAAATAACAATAAATTTAATATACAAATATTGATTTTAAAAAAACAAATTTACTACTATGAATATATTAAAAGAATTATTTTTCTGATATAATCCACAAATATTTCATCTTTTTTATTTAATACCTATATCTCTCCAAATAAAAATATCCTCTTTAGTTTTAGGTCTTATTTCATCCAACCATCGGAAATTCTCTAAAAATAATTTATCATTATTTACCTGCTCGATCGGGATCATCTCCCCATCCGGATTACCATAAAACCACAAATTTTCTATCTGATTATCCTTCATATGGAAAGTCATATCAACACAATATAATCTGTTCAGGGCTACAATTTCATCAACTTCATCGTCAATTAAATAGTATATTGTTTTACTATTTTTGTACATATCTATTTTATAAAGCTCACTATTATCGAAATGCCCTTCGATATTATCGCATTTAGCCTGATTATAATGTACGGAATCTATTTGTTCGATTGCATAAACGTTATGTTTCAAATAAAATGTCTTTGGTTCCTCATTTTCAAAATAAACCGAAATATGGTCGGCGGTTATCTGTTTATTTCCTTCTGCCCAGATAACAGGATCATAATACATGTGTGCAATGGAGTCAAAAGAATAAAATGTTAATGAATCACAACGTCCCTGTATATCATCATTAAAAATCTGGACTTTCCTGAATGCCCGCATAAGTCTGTAATTCAATGTATCTACAGTAAGCAGTATTGTATCCGAATGAATATATATACTGTCTCCTTCGTTTACATATATGACCTGTGCCCTTTTTGTTAGCAAAGCATTTTCAGGTTCTTCATAAAAATATCCGTAATCTCCGGTTGCAATAATATTCTCAACCGTATCAATTATAAATACATTATTAAAGCCTTCTCCAAAACGTATTTTCCTGTCATAATACAGGCTGTCTCCCATAAGATAATTAGATCCCGATCTTATCCATGCATTTTGCGAAAAAGCTGCCTCATCATTATTTGTATTGTAATATCCATTTTCACAATATATAAAGTTTGAATCGGAAACTATATCAGTAGCACCATAAAAATATGCGATCTCATAATCGGTATTGTACCTCATGGTGTCTGTATTGATAACATATTGCGGATTCCTGAGAATTACCGAATCAACAGCATAATAATCTTTAAACTGCGTATAATAATATCCTCTTTTGCTAAATAACCTGTTATCTGCATCAAATATTCTTCCGCCGCCAAAATAATAAGCCATATCCTGATTCCTGTCGTAATCAAGAGAGTCCGTAACAAGATAAGATTTGTTATGTTTAAGAACGACCGAATCACGCATTCTTGCGATACGCTCATTACCTTCATATTCCATATATTTTGCTATCATAAGAATACTGTCACCCTGTCTTATCCTTACATTATTGTATGCAATGGCTGTATTTATATCGTCAAAAAAATATGCCGAATCACAAAACATGTACATATCTTCATGCCTGAAAATAACATCTCCGATCAATCTTTTTGCCCCTTCTCCGACTTTTTCGCTGAACTCCATGCTATTAGCCTTGATTATATCTATTTTCCTGACTTCCTGTGAATAATACTCAAAAAAGGCAATGATAAAAAATATAAATAATATTATTTTTCTTATGTTTTGGACCATTTAGTTTTTAAGTAATTCATCAATTATATCTTCAATACTTATCCTATCTGCTTCAGCTTTATAATTTTTAATAATACGATGTCTTAATATTATTTTTGCAACAGCCTTTACATCTTCTATATCAGGAGAATATTTTCCATTTAAAACTGCATGTGTTTTGGCTCCTATTACAAGATATTGTGAAGCTCTCGGACCTGCTCCCCATTGTAAATATTTTTTTGTAATTTCCGTAGCAAAAGAAGACCCGGGACGTGTCTTATTGACTAGCGTAACTGCATATTCAAGAACATTATCGGTTATAGGGACTTTTCTTATTAATTTCTGAAAAAATACTATTTCTTCTGCTGTCAATACTTGTTTAAGATTAAATTCCTTATCTACGGTAGTATTTTTCACAACAGTTAATTCGTCTTCATAACTCGGATATCCTACCATAATATTGAACATAAACCTGTCGAGTTGTGCTTCCGGTAAAGGGTATGTTCCTTCCTGTTCAATAGGGTTCTGTGTTGCCATTACAAAAAACGGTTCATCCAGTTTATATTCTACTCCTGCTGCTGTAACCGAACGTTCCTGCATAGCCTCAAGTAAAGCTGCCTGAGTTTTTGGCGGAGTTCTGTTTATTTCGTCAGCTAAAATAAAATTAGCAAAAACAGGACCTTTCACAAATTTAAACTGCCTGTCTTCTCCTAAAATTTCCGTACCAATAATATCTGAAGGCATCAGGTCGGGCGTAAACTGGATCCTTTTATTTTTTAATCCCAATACTTCTGCAATTGTAGTAACCAAAAGAGTCTTTGCCAGGCCGGGAACTCCTACAAGTAAACAATGTCCACGACTAAAGATGGAAATTAAGACTTCTTTCACAACCTGCTCCTGACCGTAGATTTTTTTTTCTACTTCTCTGAGCAATTCCTGATATTTTTGCCTTAACGAATCTATAGCTGTCACATTGTCTTTATATTCCGTCATAATTTTTTATATTTATTAATGACAAAAATACTATTATTATTGTAATATGAAAAAGCTAAATTTCCGATTCTATTTAAAAAAATAAAAACAAAGTTTAAATCTTATTGTATTGAATTAAAATCAACATGCTGGTTTAAATTTTATCCAATTATTAATTTAATCTTAATAAAAAAGGCATTTTTATGCACAAATAAAATTATAAGAAAATTTAATTCGAGTTTTTAAAAACAAAATATTTTAATTTAAAACTTTGTTCCCTTATTTTCAGTTTATGTTTAGTAATGTAAAAGTCAAATAATAAATTATTTTATATATTTTTGTGAAAAAAAAAATATGATACAAAGAATTCAGACTTTCTTCTTAATACTGGCACTGGCTTGTATGGTTGTACTTTTTTTCGTTCCGTTCGGAGCAATTATTACAAATAACGGAGAACTTATATCCCTGGATGTTTTCGGATGTGATTATACAAATGATAATGGGGATTTAATGAATTTTGCTTCATGGCCGATATTGATTATCTTAATACCTAGCGTTTTAATAACTTTTATTTCCATTTTTTTATATAAAAAAAGAATACTGCAAATGCGTCTGAATATTTTAAATATGATCCTGCAATTAGGTTCAACAGGATTGATGTTTTTTTACTTATATCTGGCTTCAAATAAATTTGGAACAGATTTTGTAACAAAGTTTACAATAATATTACCTGTAGCTGCAGCTATTCTAACTTTTTTGGCAATAAGGGGAATAGCAAGGGACGAGGCTTTGGTAAGATCATTAAACAGGATAAGGTAATTCAATAAATATATTGTTTCCGGATATAAAAATAACCGGTTTATTTCGAACCAAACTGAAATAAACCGGTTATTTTTATGTTTTATATTATATAGTCAACACAAATTGATATTAAAACTTGTATTAACATCTTATACAAGTAAGCATAAATCAAACTATCAACCGGGCATGTAAGTAAATGTGCTGATTTTTCTTAATGAATAATTTTATAGTATGGATTGGAAACACGAATTAAAAAATAATCTCACAAAAGCCGAAGATCTTGATAATTTTTCAAACCTTTCGTCAGATCAACAAAAAAAATTAAAAAAATTATTATTGAAATATCCTATGTCTGTAACAAGATATTATTTTTCTTTAATAGATCAAAAAAACAATAATGATCCGATAAAAAAAATGTGTATTCCATCAAAATCGGAAACAATTCCCGATGGAAGCTACGATACCAGCGGAGAAGCAAATAACACGATATTGACCGGTTTACAGCATAAATATGACGAAACAGCCATGATACTATCCACAAATCAATGTGCAATGTACTGCCGCCATTGTTTTAGAAAAAGACTTGTAGGTGTTCCCGAACAGGAAACTATAGAAGATCTTACCCCTATTGAAAATTATGTAAAAAAACATAAAGAAATTTCTAATGTGCTTATTTCAGGTGGCGATTCTTTTCTTAACAATAACAAAACAATCAAAAAAATTCTGGATGTATTTTCCGGAATTGAGCATCTTGAATTTATAAGATTCGGAACTCGTACGCCTGTAGTTTTTCCCGAAAGAATTACCAAAGATGAAGAACTGACACAAATTTTGAAAGATTATAATTTAAAGAAACAAATATATGTAGTAACCCAATTTAATCATCCTGCGGAAATAACAACTGAATCGCAAAAAGCTGTAAAAGCTCTTATTAGCTGCGGAATTCCTGTAAGAAACCAGACTGTTCTCTTAAAAGGAATAAATGATTCTTCCAAAACATTGGGAACTTTACTGAAAAAACTGACTTCTATCGGAGTATTGCCTTATTATATATTTCAATGTCGTCCGGTGAAAGGTGTAAAAAATCAGTTTCAGGTTCCGTTAAAAAGAGGGCTGGAAATAGTTGAAAAAGCAAAGAGCATGCAAAACGGCCAGGGAAAAGGATTTAAATTTTGTATGTCACATGTTAACGGTAAAATAGAAATTTTAGGTATCTATGAAGATGATAACATGATATTCAAATATCATCAGGCAAAAGATAAAAAAGAAAACGGTAAAATCTTTTCACAAAAAATAGATGATGAGCAATGCTGGTTAAAATAATTTTCTACATTTGTTGTTTAACAAGCAAATAATTAAAAAACTTAAAGCAAAATAATATGAAAAAAAGAATTTTACCACTTCTGACAGTTATATCATTTTCATTATTTAATATTGCTTGTTCCCAATCTCAGGTTTCAGAATTTAAACCTGAAGATTTAGGTAAAAAAGAAAATATTGTTCAGCAGATCACTGCAGAAGACATCAATACTATTATAGAACACAAGGAATATACTGCATTATTTTTTTATACTACATGGTGCGGTGCTAGTATAGAAAATTTAGAAACGCATATTAAGAATACTCTGGACACCCTGGATTTAGATGATGAAGAACTGAGTATAGCCATAATAGGATTAGCAAAAAACAAAAACCAGATTGAAGAATTAACAAAAAAATACGACATAAATTATACTACATATTATTTGAATAGTCCTATCGGAAGTGGAATAGATAAATCAGTTATTAACAAAACCCTAAAAAAGATATTTAATGATTATGAATCAAAAAATTCTGTTCCGATAGGGTTATTATGTAATAACAAAAAAGAAATACTTTTACCACCGGCAGGATACATTTTCAATAACATTATAGAAGCATATTACAGACAAAAATAATTTAATAATCCTTACTCCGAAATTTGTATCTGCTGATCCTCTTCCGAATCGGTAAAAGCCTGTGTAATAATATCTGAAGGTAAGGATTTTGTTGTTTTAGCACCAAGTTTTTTGATAATTTCTGTTTGTTTTACAAGATTTCCTGATCCTGTGGAAAGTTTTTTCATAGCATTCTCATAATCGGAACTGGCTTTTGACAAACTTTGTCCAATCCTGTTAAGATCTTCAACAAAACTTACAAATTTTTCATAAAGTTTACCGCCCCGTTCTGCAATTTCCAAAGCATTTTCTGTTTGTAAAGTTTGTTTCCAGATAGTTGAAACCGTCATTAAAGTTGCAATCAAGGTTGCCGGGCTTACAATAACAATTTTATTATCCCAGGCTTCATTAAAAACAGAATTATTATATGTCATTGCCGCACTAAAAGAAGCTTCAATAGGTATGAACATTAATAAATATTCCGGATTTTCTATCCCGATATTATTTATATAATCTTTTGAGGATAATTCTTTTATGTGATTTCTAATTGATTGTACATGCTCTTTTATATATTTAGACCGTTCGTCGTCATTTTCAGCACTGCAGTATTTTTCATAAGCAACCAATGAAACTTTTGAATCTATAATAATATGCTTATTTTCAGGCAGATAAATAACTGCATCCGGACGAAAACGTTTTCCTGAATCAACTGTAAAAGAATCCTGTAATTTGTATTGTATACCTTTTTCCAATCCTGATGATTCCAGTATTTTTTCAAGTATCATTTCACCCCAGCGACCTTGTTTTTGTGAATCACCTTTTAAGGCTTTCGTTAAATTTGATGCTTCTTCTTGCAATTGAAGGTTTAAACGTTGTATTTGTTTTAATTCGGTAGATAGTTCTGTACGTTCTTTTAGCCCTTTTTCGTATGTTTCTTTTACGGTTGTTTTAAATTCTTTCAAATTCTCGTTGAAGGGATTCAAAATAGCATTTAGTTGGTTTTTATTAAATTCGTTAAATGACCTTGTTTTTTCTTCAAGAACTTTATTGGCAAGGTTCTCAAATTCGAGTACTAATTTCTTTTGTAATGCTTCTATTTCTGTTTTTTGGGTTTCAAGTTTTTCGCCAAGATTCTTAATATTAGTCTCTGCTACTTTTAACGATGAATTCAGATCTTTATTCTCATTAGTTATTGTATTTATTTCGTTCTTATATTCATAATTCAGTTTTTCAAATTGATTTTTCTCAGTTTCAAATTTTGCTATATTTTTTTCTAATTCTATATTTTTATTTTGCAGGTCAGTGATCTTATCTGAATTTATATTTCCTTTCGGTCTAAAAATTATCCATGATATAACAAAACCGGTAACAAATCCTATTATGGTTAATATTATTTCCATTTATTATTTATTATTTATTATTTATTATTTAAGATTCAAAATTAACGATTTAAAGTTAAAGATTCAAAACGGCTCAAAATATATTTATTCCTGTAAAGGCATAAGTAAATAGTTAATGTGTGAATAAAAGGATGCTTATTCACACATTAACTATTTATTTATCAACTATTTACTCAGTTTATTAAGATTATTCCACAAATTACAAAATGTTTATAATTTTTATTTTGTAACATTAATCTCATTCTTATTTTTCCTGTATTTCAAAAATATTGCTCCACCTATCATTAGCAACAAGGCAATAGAACATAAATAAGAAATCAATACTCCGGTTTTATAGGATTGAGGTTCAAAGCTGAATTTTATAATATGTTCACCTGCCGGTATTCTCATAGCACGAAGAACATAATTCACCCTGAAATGCTCAATATCTTCACCGTCAATAGTAACTTTCCAGCCTTTAGGATAATATATTTCCGAAAAAACAGCCAATTGTTCCGAATCTGTTTTAGATTCATATGTAACCATATTAGGATTAATATCAACCAGACGAATTTCTCCTGAAATATCGTCAGGAACTCTAAATCCCTCCAGCTGATTCTGGAATTGTTTACTTACAATTACCTGTCGTGACGGATCGATATTCCTAAGCTCCATAATTTCCTGATCGGGATTTTCCACCCATACAATGTCTTCAACAAACCATGCATTTCCTAATGCCTTGTCATTAACAACAGGAGCAGAATTAGGATCATAAATAATATATTTTGCATTCAGCATATCAAGGATCGGAGTTTTTGACTGCGACCTAAATAATGATTGCACCTGCGAAGCGTCAAACCCATTCTGATAACCGGTATTTATGAGATATAAGGATATTTGCATTTCACGACCCATTATAGAATCATATAATTCCTGATATCTACGTATTTTTGCACCACTGTATCCTCCTATAGAATTATGATAATATGAAGTACTTCCGTCATTAAATGCACTTACGGCAATATTACATACTCTGTAGTGAATATCTTTATCTTTAAGAATAAAATCATCAGCTTTAGATTTATCATAGGGAACTTCAAACTTTTTCCTGGAAGCAAAATTATCGTCATTAAGATATCTTTTATCTATTGGCCACAAGTCTACAAGAATAATTACCCCCATAGAGATCAAAGCATATTTTGCTTTTATTTTATTTTGGATCACGAGATATACTACAACAGCTCCAAGCATAATAAATACCAAAGACCTGAATGCGTCTTTCCTTACCAACGATGCTCTGTCTTCGTACACAGCATTGGTCATTGATACTTCAAATTCGTTTTTAGCTTGTTCATACTGGGGGTCCTGCGGAAAATAAGAAACAAGTGTATTTACAAATTCTTTTTCCGAATTATTTTTTCCGCTCAATCCGGTTATTGATGGTGTTATTACAAAAATCATGCATATAATACCTGTAGTTCCCAATGCAATATAAAAATAATTAATCAGTTTTTTCTTGTCTATTTTTCCTTTAAATATTTCAACAAGACCAAGTACAGCCATAAATGGGATTGTAAATTCGGCTATTACCAATATCATCGAAACTGTACGGAATCTGTTATATCCCGGTACATAATCAAGGAAAAAATCCGTAAGAAAATTTAAATTATGTCCCCATGATAATAGTATTGATAAAATCGTCACGGAAAGTAACCACCATTTTATCCTGCCTTTTACGACAAACAGGCTCAATACGAATAAAAATATCACAAAAGCTCCGACATATACAGGTCCTTGCGTAAAAGGCTGATCACCAAAATAGGTAGGCATATTTTTAACAACATCTTTTGCAGCCCGTTTTCCAAAAAAACTATCAATAACACCATACGAAGCAGAACTTTCACTTAACTGGCCGTATGAAGCTCCTCCTTTCATATTAGGGATAAGCAGTGTGAATGTTTCATCTATCCCGTAACTCCAGGCTGTAGCATAAGACTTATCCAGCCCGCTGGTCCTGTCGTGTATTCCTGAGGAAAGTTCAGACTCGCCCCTTATAGAATAAGGCATATATTCATTAATTGTCAGCAGGGATGCAGCACTAATACCTACAGCTAACACTACTCCTATGGCTAATATCCCTACTGTTTTGAAAAATCTTGGAACATATTTTTCTTTTATTGCATTTACCAGTTCAAAAGTACCGTATACAAAAACTATGATGCCGGTATAATAAGTAATCTGTACATGATTGGCAATTATTTGCAGCGCCATAAAAAAGCTGACAATCAACATGCCTATCCAGGGGCGTTTACGGTCGAAAGCATAATAAACACCTCCTATTATAGGAGCCATGTATCCTATTGCTGTTGCTTTAGTAAAATGGCCGGCATCTATTATTATAAAAAAGTAAGAAGAAAATGCAAAAGCCAGTGCTCCAAGTAGCGAAACCCACGGATTTACCCTGAACAAATTCAAACAAATATAAAATCCGAGTAAATACCAGAATATTAAGTTAAATGGAGTAAAACTTCCGAAAATAAAAAGAGAATATATTTTAGCAAAAATATTTTCCTGTTTAGGAGATGTTATCAAATACGAAGGCATACCGCTAAACATATTATTATTCCACAATGTTATTTCTCCGGTTTCTTTTTCATAATCGGCATTAGCCTTGGTAATAGCTGTGTATACGCTATAGTCGTGAGTAATAATCTTTTTACCCTGGAATAAAGGCATACAATATATGGCAGCAAGCAGCAAAAAAGCCGATACGGCAACAATATGAGGTAAATTACGTTTAAAGAAGTTCTCTTTCATAACATTTATAGTATTAATTCAGCAACAAAGAAAATATAAAAAGATTAAAGTTCAAAGTTAAAAGAATTTAGAACAATATATTATCCTAACTCTGTATATATCGATCAACTAATTTTATTTCTTTTATCAAAAACCTCAGCCAGTTTATGAGCAAAAATCAGATTTATTACAACAATGCAAACCCCAATAAAAGTCCAAAAAAACATTTCGGAAATTTGAAAGATCTGATTATTTAAAATATAATATAATGAAAAAGAACAATATATCAATGCAATAAAACTTGTATAAATAGCCGGAATATATTTTTTAAAAACCAACCACTGCAATATATGTACTAATAAATGTACAAAAAATCCCATAAATAATCCGAACCAAAGTAAATATGTCTTAAATATAATTGATAAAACTGTAACAATACTAAGCAAAACAAATTCTTCGGCTACTGCTATACAAAATCCCTGAACCGACAATCCTTCAAAACGCCGTAAAAAAGATTTTGATAAGGCCGGAAATTTTTCTGACAAGACATTTTTATTCTTCTCTATCTAGGATTTGAAAAATATTATTTCTTCAAAATCGTGAATCATAAATATTACAGGTAACAGCCAGACTATTATTTCGAAATCCGATATTTCCATAGGTTATATAAAAAATCATAAACAATATTTTTAAAATTTTATAATTGTTTATGAACGAAACATTCTGCAATTTAACAAAAAAACTGATGTTAAAAAATAACACCAGTTTTTAATAAAGCTATAATATATTTCTTTTATTTAATTTTTCTCATGGGATATGATTCTCTCTCTTCTTTTCCGTCATTAATCCCTGAAATTTCAGCTATCAATGATTTTTTACCTGTTCTTGTATAAGAGATAACCTGAGGAAAATCGTGTTCAGGATTTTCAAATATTAATTTATCGCCGGTAATAAGTTTTGAATTAAAGTATACAGGTAAATCATTATTTTCACCTTTTACTATCGGAATGTAAAATACTTTTTCTTGTTCATGTACAATTCTCATTGTTTCGAATACAATTGTATCTGTGCCTTTCAATACATAACTTTTCCCTGCCAGTTCATTATCATTTATTTTTATCCATTCTTCATAAATACTTCCCCTGTCTGTTTTATTTTCCCAGACACCTATAAGCCATTTTGCTGTTTTTAGTTCCTGTGAGAAAATATTACAAAAAATAAACGAACCAACAATTATTAACAATATTCTTTTATTCATATTATCACTTTTTATTTATTAGAATGTATTGCCATTTTATTTCCCTCAGTATCTATAAACATTGCAAAATATCCCATTTCCGGACTGATTTGTGTTTTAGGCACTATCACTTTGCCATTATTTGGTTCAACCTTGTCAAGTACACGCTGTAAATCATTTCCACCATTCAAATATGCAACAACACCGTCCGTTGAAGGGTTATAATCTTCTCCCTGAACAATTGCCCCTGATACATTTTTACCGTCATAAGGAAAAAATCCCATTTTTGTACCGAACATATCGGTTTCATTGATTTCAATATTTAATATTGCTTTATAAAAAGATACTGCCCTGCTAAAATTTATTGCGGGTATTTCAAACCAGTTAATTAAATTTTCCATTTTTATAATTTTTATTTTATTGGTTACAAAGTAATAAATATTCAATAATATAAAATTGTAAAAATGCGACAAGCTTAATCCATTCCATAAAAAATAAAAGACATTCGCAGATTTTTTCCGTAAAATTCTTTAGGAGTATATCCTGTAAATTCTTTAAAATCTTTTATAAAATGAGCCTGGTCATAATATTCTCCGTAATGAGCCAAATCAATAAAATTTGTAAATTTTCCGCTCATTAATAATTTTAAAACCATTTGTAATCTGACAATCTTTGAAAGCTGCTTAGGACTTAATCCGATTGCAGAAGAAAATTTACGTTCCAGCTGCCTCCGGTTTGTATCTATTTGTCTGGTAAGATCTTCAACAGAAATTTGTCCGTTTGCAGTTAAAATAGTTTCTACTGTTGATTTTATCATCCGGTCAATAGTTTCTGTCCGGGATAACTTATTTATTAAAAATTCTTCAATATGTTTTATTTTGTCAAAAACGGAACCGGATTTTACAATTTTCTGTTCTATTTCGTATCCATCCTTTCCAAATAATTCTTTCAGGGAAACAGCTCT
Source organism: Bacteroidales bacterium (assembly GCA_031275085.1). Taxonomy (GTDB): domain Bacteria; phylum Bacteroidota; class Bacteroidia; order Bacteroidales; family ML635J-15; genus Bact-19. The sequence goes on from JAISPG010000041.1 coordinate 80,701, forward strand.
GTTTTCCATTTCTTTTATCGGGATAGTTGCAAACGGCATAAAGCCTTCAGGATGAAAACGAACTGAAAAAATTTTCGTTTCTCCTGTAGGTTTTATTTTAAGCGGACGAGTCAATTGTCCGATAACAAAACATCTCGGTTGTATTATACTAGTTCCGTTTTCATCATATTGTTCGTACAGATCTGCACAATGAAAAATCATTTCCATACAACCGTCAGGAACAATTTCCTGCACTTCGGGATATGTTTCTTCCGGATTTTCCAGAATCCAATAACATTTAACAAATGTTCTTAAATTCTCATCGGGTTCAAATGTTTGATAATTCATCGCTTTCACAAATTGGTTATCATAACTGATATATACTATAGTTGCAAGTAAGTATTAAGCTGATATCAACAAAAATTATTTTTCCGCAAGTATAAACGGTAAATATTCTTTATTTTTTTCATACTCACTTTTTAGCATTTTTTTCAGGTTCTCATTATTTCTCATAAGTAAGAACATTGCTCCCTGCGCCCGTAATAGCCTTTCGTTTTGGTCTATGCCAAGGTTCACTTTATATAGTTCCCTGATTGATTTCACAAATTCGTCGTACATGCTAAATTCTTCGCTTTGGTAATGTTTGATTATTGAAGAAAAGCAGAATGCTTCAATATAAGGCTTTCTTTCTTCTTCTGTTTTTTTTATGTCGTTAAGCCCGGCACAAACTTTACCAACATAATTTCCTTCATCATTCAATCTTATAATTGAAAAGTATTTTACTGCAATATTCAGTAGGTCATCAAAAGTTACGGTATCTTTTGGCAACGTTTTTTCTAATGTCTTGTTTACAAATCCATACATAACCGAATTAAATAAACTGTCATTCTTTAAATCCGAAATATATGCTTTGTGTAAAGACAGACTATCGCTTATCATCAAAAGTTCCTGATAATTTGTATTTGAATAAAAGTGTGTCAGTAAATAGTCAAAAATATTAATATTATTGTTGACGAGACCGGAAATACAACTTTCCTTATTTGTTTCTACAATTCTTTTTACCAAATAATAATTATCATTATAAGAAAATCTGCTAACTATTATAAAATCTTCATAATGATCCCTGATATCACAAGTTGTCTGCCCGTAACCCTGAAGTAAAAGAATTGCAGAAATGAGTAATGTTAAAAATGATCTTTTCATCGTTTTACTGTTTTTGTTAATAATTAAGTTCTAAGGTTCTCAAAGTATGAGATTAACAGGGTTAACTGTTTATTATGATAGTTCATTATTTCCATTTGATATTTGTTATCTTATTTACAGTAAATCCCAATGATTCAAATTTATCACGGACTTCATCAGGATTCTGTATTTTATATTTCGGGATTATCAAATATGTTCCTGCTTTTATTTTAATAAAGAAATGTTTTTCCGTTTCATCAACTTTATCTATTTCCGATATGTTTAATGTGGCTTCTCCTGTACTGTCTTTCATGAAAATGGCCTCATCTTTTATTTCAATATATTCTGTTTTTTCAAACCTGTTAGAATAATTTTCTTTAATATAGGTTTTGTAATGTTTTTTGTATCTCCATCTGAAATACATTGGATAGAATAATCCGCTAACAATAGCTGCAATTCCGAAATAAACTGCCATTATTATGTTATATTTAAAATAAAAACAGGCGGATATTATTCCCAAAATAAGTGTCAAAAATATCCAGCCATTTATCATTTTTCGTTTTATTCTATCAGATTGCGAGGCTGTAAATAACTGAAAATCTAAAAAATCCTGCTCGCTGGTTTTAAATTCTATTATCATATTTTAATTTAAACTATTCTAAAATATCAAAAAAATTGTACTTCTAAAACTTAATAAACATTTTATTTATATTGCTTCATTTTTTTAACTATTTTTATTAATATATTTTAGCTATTTATATGACATTTTAGTCAAAATAAACAACACAATATACATAAAACTACCGAATTTATTTTCACCTATTTACATATTAAACGTGTATAAGACAGCTCTATACATCTGGATCTCTAAAATTATCTGAATCCCAGATAAATACATTTTCATAATTTTTTAATTGGTCTTTCAATGTTTCTATATATGAGTCTATTTTTTTCTCTTTTTCGTCATATTTTGTTTTATCAACGTTTTTATAATATTCACAGAAATCATAGTATGCAATCAATAAGGCTATTTCATGTACTCCCATCTGCGAAAAAAACATTGTTTCACTCAGGTTTGTTGCTGATCTCAAATTAGCAGAATATAAATCTTTTTTCAGGTTATCTATTTCAGAGTCTTTTTCTGCTAAAAAAGATAAGGTACTGTAAAAATGATTGAAATAAGAAGATAATCTCGGCAAATTTCCTTTATATAATTGTTGAACTGTTTCTTTTTCATATCTGCCATCCGGAAATCCTTCTATCCTGTGGTTTTCATCATAATTTGCCCGGTTTTCAATTAATTTATTTTCAATATCCTGTATAGTTTTATCTTCAATAAATCCATTTATAACAGTATTTACTGTTTTTAATTTTATTGTGCTTATAATTCTTTTGTTTAATTTAAAATTTGCTTTTTCTCCACCTGAATTTTTTGTAAGTATTCCACTTAAAAATATTTCAAATGCAATATATTCAATATCTGATTTTACATTTTTATCTAAAGAGAAATCTTTTTTGTTTTTATTTTCATTTTCTATGATATCCAAAACACAGATATAAATACTTTTAAATTCATAAAAAAGGAAATGAAAAGAAGGTTGCCCTTTAATGCTACTTTTATATAAGTACATATTATTTACAATATCCCTGTATATATCTATAAATCTTTGCATGCTATTTTCCAGCCTTTCTACGGAGATATCATTTCTTTGTTGTTTGTTTGCATCAAACTGAATCCAGAAAGCAAGAAAAGTCAAAAATGCTGCCACAATGGCAATAAATGGCCCCATAACGCCTCCTATCACACTTCCAACCCATCCTTTATCTGAAAAATCAATTCCTAACAGGGGATAATTTGTAAACAAATAAGGTAAAGAACATATCAGTGCTACAAGTCCTAAAAAAACGATAAGAAAAATTAAAAACTGTTTTTTATTTGATGCGTTATTCATATTATTGATTATTAGCATTTTTACTTATTTCAATATTTAGTCGTCCGGTAAAAACAAACTAAAATCTAATCTTCCACATAATATTACTTTATGTACAAAATTATAAAATTTCCCGACTTTATTTTAGCGCTTCCAAATATGTTTCATCCCAATTTTCTAAAAGTAAAACGAGTTGTTTATAATTCATATCTTCAGGTAATTTATTACTCCAATGTTTTATAATTTTTTGCAGCTGTTTTTTATCCCTTCTTAAAAAAGCTTTTGTCCCGTTTACATAAAAATACCACGCACGTCCGTCTTCTCCACCAAACCAACGATAAAATATATTTGATGTTTTTCTAAAATATTTTATTGCTTTCGTATTTTTTTCTGCATTTGCAAAAAGTTGACCGGCATGCCATTTTAACGAATGCTTATTTTCAGGCTTGCCTTCTTTTAAGTATTCCAAAATCAAATTTGCGCCTTCTTCATATTTTCCTGAATCAGCAAGTTTGCGCCAACAGCAAGTATCACTATCAAATTCAGCCTGTGAATAATTGATTTCCGGATTTTGGGCAATCGCAGAAATTGAAAACAGTATGCAAAGAGGTAATTTTGCTTTTAATAATATTGATAACATTCTTGATAACATTTTGGTAATAATTCATATTCCAGGTTTCTTCCCGCTCCGAAAAACAATCGGAATTGAATTTCTACCTGCTATATTCTTTTTATAATTTTTCTATTCCTCCATTAAAAAAATATCCCCCATACACTTTTTCCAATGTGTCTCAACGGATTCAAATGTTTCGCCATTGAAACGATATACTTCAAAGTGATAATCTCCACAACGTCTTTCATAATCGTACATTCCATTCAGGTCGTCTTCAGTGTACTCAATAGTTATTGTTTTTGTTTCCGCATCATAACCAAATTGTTCTACACTTCCAAACCGGGAATTTAATTCGTACTCAAAATTGTTTATAAATCCGTTATTTTCAAAATGCAGCAATTTTATATATTGGTTTAAACAGGCACTAAGAACAATAGTACATTTTATAACCAATTATAGCCAACCCCCTGTAAAACAGTCTTTTTAATTGGCACTTTGGAACTAAGCGTTTCAACTTATAACCAAGTAGGTAACTAAGAATTGGGTTCTTTTTTGGGTTTGCCCTTTTTAGGTTCTTTTTCCTTTTTCTCTTGAACCTTAAAGTTATCGAATTTTTCCATTTCGGAAGCCTTTAGTTTATCCACGATTTTAATATAAGGTTTCATAGCCTTATAATCACTATGGCCCGTCCACTTCATTATAACTTCGGCCGGAACCCCAAGCCTTAAAGCGTTCACTATAAAAGTACGCCTTCCGCAATGAGTTGTAAGAAGGGCGTATTTCGGTAATACTTCTTCGTGGCGTTGGTTTCCCATAAAATAAACGATTCTTTGGGGTGTAGTAAGCCCGGCTTCCTTTCCCATTTCTTTAAGGTTTTCGTTCATTTTTACGTTGCTTACAACCGGCAGGGCCATATCATTAGGAAGCCCTACGTTTTCGTACTTCTTTAGTATTGCCTTGCTATACTTGTTTAGTTCAATAATAAGGCTATCGACCGTTTTTTGAGTAATAACGGTAATATAGCCTTTCTTTACGTCGCTTTTCTTTAGCTTAGCTACATCAGAATAGCGAAGACCGGTAAAGCAGCAAAAACAAAACACATCCCGGACGGCCGGAAGGGACGTTTTAGCGGGCGGAAACTTGAAAGAATATAATTCTAACAGTTCTTCCCATTCCAAGTATATAATTTCCTTAGAATTGCCGTCTACCCCCTTAAACTTAGGCTTAAAGGATTCGTGTAGCTTCCCTTCATAGTAGCCAGCGTTAAAAGCCCAACGAAGGAACCAGCGGAAGAAGGAAATATATTTAGATATGGTAGTATTGCGTAGGTCGGAGTTTTGAAGGCTTACGACAAATTCCCGTAGTTCCTTTTCGGTTAGCGTTTCTAAAGCAAGGGTTTTGCTATAATTGCGCAAGTGTTCTAATAACGAATTGAATTTAGTATAGGTTGCCTGCGTCCAATTATTTTGCCGGCCCATAGTTTCCATAAATTCCGCGTAGGCTTCATAGAATTGCTTACCGGGTTCTTGGGGTTCCGGTTCCGTTCGCCCGGCTATTTCATCGAAGGCCGCCTTTAGTTCGTTTGTTGTAGGTACGCGCTTTTCCAATAGTTCGTAGCGGGTAAATACTTCTTCTACCAATTCTTCGCAACTTAGGATAGTTTTGTTTATTTCTCCGGCAGTTTGTTTGAAGCGATTCTTTGACCCGGCAATAACCCGCCCTTCTTCGGCGTTCCATTTTTCCGGCTCAATACTATACCCTACCCTTATATCTACCCTATTGCCCGCATAACTAACACGCATACGGATAGGCCTACATTCAACTAATACGCCGTTTACTTTCTTCGGGAATAGGTCAAATTTTACGGTTCGTTTCATTCTTAAACATTTTTCCCCGACCAAGTAACAGCCATTCGGTCGAAATACTATAATTAATACATAAGCTATGTAGGGCTTCTAATTCGATTTGTTTATAACGGGAAGGCTTTGAATTTGGATTAGGCGTTATTCCGTAGGTTAGGCGTATTTCACGATACCGAGAAGGACTAAGGCCGTATAGCTTACAAAAGGATTCTAACGAAGATACCCGCCCAAGGCTTACAATGGCTTCCATTGCCACAAAGAAGCGGCGGTTTATTCCTTCGACTATTGGGGTTATTACCTTCGTTGTTTTCATTACTTTTTATTTTGATATCCTGAAAGCATACTTTCAAATTCAGCTTTCGGAACTTCTGCCGTTTCCTTCCCTTCCAAAAAAGCAGCTTCCAAAGTATTAAATACAACTTCCGGCATAAAGGGGAAGTATTGGGGTTTGTTGTAGTATTCCGTTATTGCTATTTCTATTGTTTCCATACCTATTTTTTTATTGTTTTTCGTATTAATATAAACTTACTTTTGAATTTCCGAACCACTTGCAGCGGCACATATTACATTGTCGTCCGCTTGGGCAACCGTTTTTTTCAGGGCTTCGCTTTGATTCTTTATTACTTCCTGTTGGCTTTCGATAAGCCGTAATAGCCTTTCTTCTTTTTCTATATAGTTTTTACGCAGTTCTTCCAATATTTCCATTGGCGAAGCCCCGGAAGGCTTGGCTTCTTCTTTCTTTTCGCTGCCTTGAAGCATTTCGCCGTTTCCCGTAAGTAGCCAAATCGGATTCAAGTCGGGGAAATGTAGAGAAATACTCTTCATTTTGTTTGGCAAAATAGAGTGTTTTATGCCTTTCACATACCCATTTGATAAATCGCATAACCTTTCAAACTCCCTAATGGAAATTTTTTTGTACAAAATAAATTCTTTAAGTCGTTCTTTTACAGAATTTTCCATGTTTTATTAAAATATTATTCCGCAAAATGTAGAAAAATAATCTAAATAAATTTGCGCAATGCGGATTATTATTCTACATTTGCAGAGTTAAAACTAATTCGGTACAAAGATAGCGAATTAATATAATACGAAAAATAACAAAAAACACCTAATAGATAAATAATTAAAGTTATGAATGAAATTCAAATTTTTAAGAATGAAATGTTTGGCGAAGTGAGAGTAGCCGGAACAAAAGAAGAACCGTTATTCTGTCTTGTAGATTTATGCAGGATATTAGAACTAACTCCAAGCAAGGTATCCCAACGTTTGGAAGATGGGGTACTTTCAAAGTACCCCATAGTAGATAACATTGGCAGGGAGCAACTTGCCAACTTCGTAACCGAAGACGGATTATATGACGTAATACTCGACAGCCGGAAACCGGAAGCTAAGCAATTCCGCAAGTGGGTAACTTCGGAAGTATTACCTTCAATTAGGAAAAACGGCGGCTATATGGTTTCACAGCCGGAAGAAACGCCGGAAGAAATTATGGCCCGCGCGTTGCTTTTGGCACAACGAACCATAGAAGCGCAAAAGGTACGCGCCGATTACGAAACAGCCCGCGCCGACGCTTTGGAAAAGCAAACCACAAAGCTAAATGTTCAGATAGAAGAACGCGACAAACAGCGTACAAAAGACCTTCCGAAAATAACCTTTGCCCACGCCGTAGAAACTTCCGATAAGGCGGTACTTGTAGGCGAATTGGCTAAAATAATTTGCCAAAACGGGGTAAATATCGGGCAAAACCGCCTTTTTCATTGGTTACGCGAAAACGGCTACTTAGGATACAAAGGCGAGTATTATAACCTTCCTACTCAAAAATCAATGAACGCCGGACTTATGGAAGTAAAGAAAACTTCAATTATCAAACCCGACGGAACTACGTTAGTAACTACAACGCCAAAAATAACCGGAAAGGGGCAAATATTTTTCACGAACAAATTTTTAACTAATAAATAACAAACAATGACAACAACAAAAAATTACAAATTGGGATTTTCGGGCGGCTTCTCGCAGCTCCAACTAAAAGACATAAGCAAAGCGCAAGCAGAACTATACGAAGCGTTAGGAGTAAATAACCGTACTTCATTCACACAGTACAAAAACGGAAAAATTGAGCCGAAAGCCAGCCAAGCGGAAGCGGTAGAAAAAGTTTTTGAAAAATATGGTATAACCGAAAATATTTGGGAAAAATGCGAAGCGACGTACGACTTACGACCCGTGAGAAACAAGTAGCCGAGTTGCTGGCATGGGGAGCGGCCAAGAAGGAAGTAGCCGACATGCTTTGTATTTCGCCCCGAACGGTAGAGAACCAAGCGCGAAGCGTTTACGAAAAAATAGGTATTCAAAAAGCTACTGAATTGTGCGTATGGTGGTTTTGTACACATTGCGGCGTTTCCTTCGACCTTTCCCCAATTAAGCGTAGGCTTCTTTCTATCGCCTTGCTTCTAATAACACTTCCACAAATTGCCGATTCAAACGAAGACATAGTAAGGCAATTCAGAACGCCAAGAACGCAAAACGTAAGGGTTTGCAGGGCAAGGAACGGAAGGCGACGGAACGAAAACGATTTTTATTTAGAAGTTTAATTTTTAATAGTTTGAGTATGAAAAGGATAAAAATTTATGAAGGCGACTTAGTAATAATTGCGGTAGCGGTTTTCGCCCTGTTTGTAATGTTTGGTTTGCCCCTAATTTTTGAATAAAACGACATGGAAGCAACTAAATATAATTGGAGTACGGAATTTATTACGGCCGATAACTTAATGATTCACACATTTAGCGACAGGGTTAAGGTTGTAACGAATATTAAGACCGGAGAAGTAAAAACATTCCGGGACGACGAAGAAATAGACCGCCGTAACGATATGCCAATATCAGAGTACGAAAGGTTTCTACTTATGATTGCGAAGGACGCTACAAAATTACAAGGTTTTACGAATTATGACGAACTTAAATAAACGGCTTATAGACGTTACCGTAGGGGAACTTTTAGACCTTATCGAAGAACGGGTAAATACTAAGGTAGTAGTAGACACTACGAAAGAAAGCAAGCGATACGTTTACGGGCTTGCCGGAATTGCCGAAATATTTAACTGTTCAAAAACTACTGCCAACCGGATAAAGCAAAGCGGTAAGATAGACGGGGCTGTAAGGCAAATAGGGAACCTAATAGTAGTAGACGCGGATTTAGCAATAGCACTCGCCGGAAGGATAGAAAAGAATAAATACACTAAGAAAAAAAAGTTATGAAGAAAGATGTAACAGTAAAAGAAATGACCCTTTTAAACTTTAAGGGCATTCAGAAACGAACTATTAAGTTCGGACAAACGACGGAAATACGCGGGGCAAACGCTACCGGTAAAAGTACAATTAACGACGCGTTTATGTGGGTTCTATTCGGAAAAGACGCGCACGGAAACGGAGATACTAAGTTTGGTATTAAAACGGTAGGGCCGGACGGAAAGGCTTACGAAAAGTTAGACCACGAAGTAACGGCTATTTTGGACGTAAACGGCGAAGAAGTTACCCTACGCCGTTGCTATACGGAAAAGTGGGTAACAAAGCGCGGTAGTTCTTCGCCTGTACTTGAAGGACATACTACGGACTATTTCTATAACGGGGTTCCCCTGAAGGAAGGCGAATACAAAGCCAAGATTAACGCCCTTATAGAAGAACAATTATTTAAAATGATAACTAACCCGCTTCACTTCGCCGGGTTGGATTGGCCGGTACAACGGGAAATACTATTACAGATTGCCGGCGGGGTATCATACGAAGAAATAGCCAACTCAAAAGACGAATTTAAGGCTATTCTTACGCAGCTTTCCGGGAAAGACTTAGCCGAATTTAAGGCGGAAATTTCTGCCCGGAAAAAGAAGATACAAGAAGAACTAACTAAGATTCCGACGCGTATAGACGAAATTACCCGTAATACACCGGTTACACCGGATTACGCAGCATTGGAAGCGGAAAAAGAAAGACTTAGTAAAGCATTGGAAGCCGTAGAAACGGCTATGAATGATAAGTCGAAGGCGAACCGCGAACACTACGAAAAGGCGCAAGCTACCCAAAAGGAAATAAACGGCTACCGATCGGAACAACAAAACATACTTTTTGAAGCTAAGCAAGCGGCGCAAAAAGAAGGTTACGAAAAGAACGCCAAGGCCAACGAAGCCAAGAACCAATACGAAGCCAAGAAGCGCGAATTTGATAGTTATATAGCTTCTTCCGACCGGGAAATAAGCGACATAAACCGCAATATTTCCACTATTGAAGCGGATATAACAACGCTTACGAATAAGGTTATAGATAAGCGCAAGGAATGGAGCCAAAAGGACGAAGAAACGTACCAAGTTTCTACTACCGGCCTTACTTGCCCGATTTATAAAACGCTTTGTTCGGATGCCAGCGTTTTACAAATGGATTCCGAAGCTAAGGGCAAGGCAAAAAAAGCATTTGAAGAAGCCAAGGAAAAAGCACTTACCGAAATTCATAACGCCGGTTGCGAACTGAACAACCAAATAGCCGAAAAGAACAAAGTTTTATCCGGGCTAAGAACGCAGCTTACCGAACGAACCGCCGAAATTTCTAACAAGAAAACGGAATATACGACCGAATTAGGACGTTTAAGCGACCTTGTTAAAAATACCCCTTTGGAAGAAGTAAACACAAATATAAAAGGGGAAGATTTGCCGACTTGGAACGAATTAGAAGCCAAAATTAAAACGCTTTCGGCTTCCATCGAAGAAGAACCCGTTACCGATAATTCAGAACTTACAGCGCAAAAAAGAAGCCTTACGGCGGAATTGGACGAAGTTAAGCGTAAACTTTCCCTTCGTTCGGTTATTGAGAGCAACGAAAAGCGTAAAGCCGAACTTCTAAGCCAAGAAAAGGACTTAGCCCAACAAAAGGCGGACTTAGAAAAACAGGAATTTGTAATAGACGACTTTACAAAGGCGCGTATGGAAGAAGTAGAACGCCGAGTAAACGAAAAGTTCCAATTAGTACGCTTCCGTATGTATTCCCAGCAAATTAACGGCGGAGAAAAACCGGACTGTATTCTAATAAGCAAAACTACCGGGGCGAAGTTCTTAGATACCAACAACGCCGATAAGATAAATATCGGATTGGATATTATTAATACCCTTTGCGACTTCCACGAAGTAAGCGCGCCTATTTTCATAGATAACGCCGAAGGGGTAAACGAAGTATTCCCGGTTTCTTCCCAGCTAATAAAGCTAATTGTAACTACCGAAAAAGAATTAACAATAGTATAAACATTCAAAAATTGAAATTATGAACAAAGAAGTAATTATTACAGACAGAGTAAAAACGTTTGAAGACGCTTGTAACATTTTAGGATTAGACCCTAAACAACATCCCGTAGCGGATCTTTTGCCGGAAAAAGACCGCAGGGCTATAATAGCTTTCTATAAGCTAACTGTGATTGTTCGCGCTCTTAATGAAGGTTGGGAGCCTAATTGGTTGGATTGGAACGAATGGAAGTATTATAATTGGTTCTACTTAGATTCTGCGGGTTTCGGCTTTGCGGCTACGAATATCGCGGCTACGTGTGCGAGTACGTCTATCGGCTCCCAGCTTTGCTTTAAAACGTCCGCGTTAGCACGTTACGCCCGCGAAACGTTCCGGGATTTATATTTTGAGTTTCTATTTATTGACCTTCCAAAAAATTACGGAAAATGAGTAACGAAACAAAAGCAGTAGCAACGCCCGATAAAGGTAAAGTTACCTATTCGGTTGCAGGGCAAGACGTAACATTGTCTTATCAGATTGTACGGAACTTCCTTACAAAAGGGAACGGGCAAGTTTCCGACCAAGATTTAACGCAATTCATTTGTATTTGCAAGTACAACCAGCTAAACCCCTTCTTAAACGAAGCCTATTTAGTTAAGTTTGGAGATAAGCCGGCCCAAATGATAGTAAGCAAAGAGGCCTTAATGAAGCGGGCGGAAGCCTGCGAGCAATACGAAGGAATACAGGCGGGAATTATCGTAATGAGAAATAACGAAGCGGTAGAACTTGAAGGATGTTTTTACTTGCCTACCGATAAGTTAGCAGGGGGCTGGGCTAAGGTTTTCCGAAAAGATAGAAAGTTTCCGATAATAGCAAAAGTACGCTTAGAAGAATACGACAAAAAACAAAGTACTTGGAACGAAAAACAAAGTACAATGATTAGCAAGGTCGCAAAAGTACAAGCGTTACGCGAAGCGTTCCCGGCACAATTAGGGGCTATGTACACCCAAGAAGAAAGCAACGTAGTAGATACCGAATATATCGACGTTACGGACAAAGTAACGGTAGAAATAAAGGAGAACGCGAACGCAGGGGGAACGTTAAACTTTGACGACCAACCCAAGCCGGAAGACCAACAACCGGCCGGGCCTGGCCCGGAAGCAACGCAAGCAACGCCTAAGAATAACGCTAAAACACCCGGTTTTTAATTATGATTCTGAAAGTATTAGGCAGTAGTAGCCGGGGTAATTGCTACATATTGGAGAACGAAAGCGAAGCCCTTATATTGGAAGCTGGCGTTAAGTTTACGGAAGTAAAACGCGCCTTAGACTTCAATATAAAGAAGGTTGTCGGCTGCCTAATTACCCACGAACATAAAGACCACGCCGGATATATTAACGAGTTTTTAGGGGCTTGTATTCCCGTTTGGGCTTCCGAAGGAACTATTAAGAATACAACTATAAAAGGCGACCGGTTGCCGCTTTATTGCGAAGCCGGCGCGCTTTTCAAATTGGGCGGCTTCCAAATAATACCCTTCAATACTATGCACGATTGCGCGGAACCTTTGGGCTTCTTCATTAACCACGAAGAAACGGGAAGGGTTCTATTTGCTACCGATACTTATTACTTGCCTTGCAAGTTCGCAGGCCTTAATAACGTATTGATAGAATGTAATTACCGATTAGACATTTTGGAAGACAATATAGCCGCCGGTCGGGTTCCTTCCGTTGTTCGCAACCGTACTATAAAATCACATTTCAGCTATAAACATTGTTTGGAAGCCTTACAAGCAAACGACATTAAGGCGGTAAATAACATTGTTCTTATACACCTTTCCGACGGGAATAGCGACGCTAAAGCATTCCAAGAAGGAATAAAAGAAGCTACCGGAAAAAGGGTATTTATAGCGGAACCCGGATTAGAAATAAACTTTAATAAAACCCCTTTTTAGCCATGATAAAAGGATTCGAAAACGAAACACAGCCATTAACCGATTACGAAGCGGAGGTACTTCTTCCGCTTTTAATTCGAGGTTTACATACGAAAATAGGACATAATAGCGCGGTTACAAACAAACATATAGTAACATCGCTAAAACATACTTATAATATTTCAGACGCAAGGGTAAGGAAAATTATAAACCATATTCGTACTAACGACCTTGTACCAGGACTTATAGCAACTTCCGAAGGATATTTTATTGCAGAAACGGAAGACGAACTTTTAGAGTACGAAGAAAGCCTAAAAGGCCGCGAAGATGCTATAAAGCAAGTACGGTTAAGTATTGCAAGACAAAGACGGATTCTTTACCAGCAAACAAGAGAGGGTAAACAAGGTAATTTATTTAACAATTAAATTAAAAAAAAATGAAACAAAATTTTTTCATGAATTATGCCGACGGCCAAGGCGCGCCAACGGTTAAGTATGACAACGAAACGACTGCTACAAAAGAAGCGGAACGTTTAGCCGAAAAATTAGGCGTAGAAGTAACTACGCTAAAGGCTGTAACGAAAACAGCCCCAAAGGATATTAGAAAGCGTATAAAGACTTACCCGGACGCTTGCGAGTTCCTTAAGGTTGAACCAATTGTAGACGAAGTTCTACTAAAGTTAGGTTTTACAAAGGACGAAATAGCTTACCGTAAGTTAAAGACCATTGCTAAAGCCCTTAACGAAGGTTGGGAACCTGATTGGACTAATAGCAATGAGTATAAGTATTGGCCTTGGTTTATTTATAACGGCGCGTCTGCGGGTTTCGGCTTTGCGCATGCGAATTACTCGGCTTCGTATACGGGTACGGGTATCGGCTCCCGGCTTTGCTTTAAAACCCGTGAACTCGCCGCGTACGCCGGAAAAACGTTTGAAGACCTTTATAATGATTTCTTTTTAATAAAATAAGCCATGGATAATGTACAAACAAGAAAGGACGAAGTAAAATTTACCACTTCCAACATTAAAGAAATGTTTGGAAAATTCTTATCAAAAAGAGTTTTAAATACTTGGAAAGAAGACTTTGTAGATGAGAGTTCTGGCGAAATAGTTACGATAGAACGTAACGAGGTTCTTTTTGAGAAAGGAAAGTACATCGATAACGACCTATTGACACAAATAAACTTTAGCCTTCAAAGTGGCGAGATACAGGAAGTAGAAGTAAGTAACCAACGAAGGTTAGCAACCCATAATAAAAGAAATAGTTTATGGCCTTTCAAAATAAACGCGGTTATAGGCGGTAAAAATTACGCCTTCATACTACAGGCGCAAAGCGTAACAAAGGCTATTGAGGTTGCAACCGACTATATAGAACTTAATTATACTTCGGGATTTGATATTAGCGGGGTTAAAGCCTTAAAATCATTCATTATACTAAATGATAGGTTTAAGAAGCGTATTATAGATTCAGAAAGCAACGAAGAAGTAGCGGAAGTTTGGAAAAATGAAGAAAAAGAAAGCAACGATGGAGAAGAAAAGCGCGACGACACAAAATATTACAAAATTGAAGCGAAGGTAGAAATTAGCAGCGATGAAGACGAAGAAACGGAAGGCTACCCCTATGATTTTCTTGTTAAAACAAAAGACGTAGATACAGCAAAGGTTGTAATTACATCATGGATTAACAACAAATTCAAGGAGAAAGGAGAAGACCGAATAATAGAACTATCTATACTTTCAGCTACCCCGTTCCCTTGTAATTCAATCATAGAAAAAGAATTTTGTTTAGCATATTTCGACAGTGAAGAAAAATAACCAGCTACCCTGGCTCCGGTTGGGGTAGCTTTTAAAAGGCGTAAAAAATGGCTAAAAGATTTATAGATTCAGACCTATTTAAAAAGAGGTTTATTAGGGGGTTAAAAGGAGCTTATAAACTCCTTTGGGTTTACCTTTTTTGTGAATGTGATAACGCCGGAATTTTGGAAGTAGATATAGAAGCAACGGAATTATATTGCGGACATAAGTACACTATAGAAGACATTAAGGAAGCCTTCGACGGTAGAATATATTTCTTCAATAACGACGCAAAGGCTTTTCTTCCTGATTTTATAGAATTCCAATACGGAAGCGAGTTAAACGAAAAGAACCCGGCACATAGGTCGGCTATAGAAAAACTTTCTAAGTATCAATTACTTAATATTCTAAAAGAATGGAGCCAAGAAGGAGAAGTTAAGCCCCTTTTAACCCCCTTACAAGGAGCTACGGAAGAAAAAGAAACTAAGGAAACAGGGAGCAAAAAGAAACTTTTTGTTAAGCCAACATTAGAAGAAGTAGCAGAATATTGTACAGAGCGTGGTAACGGCGTAGACCCGCAACAATGGATAGACCATTATACCTCTAACGGTTGGAAAGTTGGTAAAAATCCTATGAAGGATTGGAAAGCAGCCGTTCGCACTTGGGAGAAAAACGGAATTAATGTAAACGGAAATGAAAAAACAAGAACAACTAAGAGTGGATATAAAGAAATTTCGGGAAACACTGCAAAAAAGACCTATCGAAACACGCTTTAAGATAGATAAATATGTAGATGATATTCCAATAATGTTACGTGAATGCTATATAGATGAAGTAGCAAGGCGCGGAGTTGAGTTTAAAAATGATGAAGCAACTATAGAACACTTGAATAAAGCGGCAAAATGGATAACAGGCAATTTTAAGCCCGGATTACTTCTATACGGTTCGGTAGGTAATGGGAAAACAACATTAATACGTGCGATTAGTAGACTTGTTGGGATTTTATATTATTCTACATATAGCGACGAAAGAAAATATATAGTACCTGTTTCGGCTTTAGAGTTAGCAAATATTGCAAAGGAGGAAACTGTACGTTTTGAAAGCATGAAAAAGGCGGGATTATTGGCTATTGACGACGTAGGGGTCGAACCTTCGATTATAAAGGTTTGGGGAAACGAAATTAGCCCTTTCGTAGATACGATTTATTACCGATACGATAGGCAATTATTTACAATAATGACAAGTAATTTAAGCGATGAACAATTAGCAGATAAATACGGCGAAAGAATAGCCGATAGATTTACGGAAATGTTCGATAAAATACACTTTGAAAATAAAACTTATAGAAGATGAAAATATACATTTCGGGACAAATTAGCGGACTTCCTTTAGAAGAAACAAAGGCTAAGTTTAGCAATATAGAAAGCGAATTAGTAGAGCAAGGTTATGAAGTTATAAACCCGCTTAAAAATGGGATTCCATATAACGCCCCTTGGGAAGTTCATATAGCTATGGATATATTATTACTTATAGGTTGCCAAGCTATTTATTTGTTGCCGGATTGGGCTTATTCAAAAGGGTCTACACTTGAAAAAAAGATAGCAGAATTTACGGGAAAACAAATTATATATCAAGAAGTACCAACCTTTTTAGACATAAAAGAAGCAATAGCCGAAACTATGGGAATTTCTTTTGTAGATATAGTAGGCCCAAGCAGGGAAAGAAAACAAGTTTACGCCCGTATGATATTCGCAAATTATTGTAGGGAGCAAGGCGCAACGGTTCAGCGTATAGCTGATGAAATGAAGCATAACCACAGTACAATAGTTTACTACATACGAAAATACAAGGACGACTACCAATATAACCCTGATTTCAGGGAGCGCGTAAAGTTGGTAGAAAACGCCCTGTCAAAGATATAATTTTGCTCTAAACCGTCTTATTATAATACGCTATGGATATTAATATTATATATAATAATGATTGCAAGAGCGGGCTAAAAAGCCTTCCCGACAATAGTATAGATTGTTGCGTAACTTCCCCGCCTTATTACGGGCTGCGGGATTACGGGAAAGACGAACAAATAGGCTTAGAGGACACGCCGGAAGAATATATAGACCGCTTAGTATTAGTAGGGGTTTTTATGGACGTTTATAGGGTATTGAAGCCAACTGGTACGCTTTGGATAAATATAGGCGATTCGTACTGGGGCGGGAAAGGGAAGTCGGGAAGTAGCAGCCAAGAATACCAAGAACAACGATTTAAGGATAAAAACACTATAACCCCTTCGTGTTGTAACTTCGGGGGAAAAGGATATACAAGGCCAACCGATAAGAAGCACGAATATATTAAGCCGAAGGACTTAATAGGTATCCCTTGGATGCTTGCCTTTGCACTTCGTCGGGCCGGTTGGTATTTGCGACAAGATATTATATGGCATAAGCCCAACGCAATGCCCGAAAGCGTAAAAGACCGTTGCGGGAAAAGTCACGAATATATTTTCTTGCTAACCAAATCAGCAAACTATTACTTCGACAAAGAAGCGATACAGATACCAGCCAAAACGAAGGAAAACAGGCCTTCCGGCGTAGTTCGGAATAGGGAATATAACTACAACTCCAAACCGAACCTAAACCCAGCAGCTTACAGGATAGGCGGCAATAAAAGGACGGAAGTAGATACCGCCGACCCTATTTATAGAAAAAATACCGATAGGACTTTTACACCTACCGAAAAGGTTAATAAGCGGGACGTTTGGAGCGTACCGACAAAGCCAAGTAAAGAAAATCATTTTGCAGTATTCCCGGACACGCTTATAGTTGATTGCATTAAAGCAGGTTCCCCGGAAGGCGGGTTAGTTCTTGACCCTTTTATAGGTTCAGGTACTACCGCAATAGTAGCGAGGAAGTTAGACCGTAATTATATAGGATTCGAGTTAAACCCAGAATATGTAATTATTTGTAACGATAAGATTAATAAAGAATTAGGAATTTTCAAATAATCATTTATGGAATATATTAGACTACTTTATATTGATTTGTTTTGTGGTGCCGGCGGCACAAGTACGGGGGTTGAAAAAGCACATTACAAGGGTAAGAAATGCGCTAAGGTTATAGCTTGCGTAAACCACGACGCGAACGCAATAGCCAGCCACGCGGCAAACCATCCCGAAGCGTTACATTTTACGGAAGATATTAGAACTTTAGAATTATCCCCTTTGATTAAACATATTTTGGAAGAACGCAAAAAGTACCCTAATGCGAAAGTAGTACTTTGGGCTTCTTTAGAATGTACAAATTTCAGCAAAGCCAAAGGCGGACAACCACGCGACGCGGATAGCCGGACACTTGCAGAACATTTATTTAGATACATAGACGCTATTAACCCCGATTTGATACAGATAGAAAACGTAGAAGAATTTATGTGCTGGGGGGATTTGGACGAAAACGGGAAACCAATTAGCAAAGACAAGGGAAGGCTATATTTACAATGGGTTGAAAACGTTAAGAATTACGGTTATAAATTCGATTTCCGATTATTAAACGCAGCCGACTACGGGGCCTATACTTCCCGGAAGCGTTTCTTTGGAATATTTGCAAAACAAGGCATTCCTATTATTTTCCCGCAGCCTACCCACTCTAAAATAGGTGGTAAAGACTTATTTGACGACTTAAAAAAATGGAAGCCGGTAAAAGAGGTATTAGACTTTTCAGACGAAGGGGTAAGTATATTTACCCGCAAAAAACCGCTTTCGCCTAAAACGTTGGAACGGATTTACGCCGGTCTTATAAAATTTGTTGCAGGCGGAAAGGACGCGTTTATGATTAAATACAATTCCGTAAACAAAAAAACAGGAAAACACGTACCGCCGTCGATAGATGAATCTTGCCCTACCGTAGCTTGCCAAAACCGGTTAGGAGTTGCAAAAATAAACTTCCTTACAAAATATTATAGCGGTAATCCGGAAAATAAAAACCAATCAATAGACGCACCGGCTGGAACCATTCGTACAAAAGATTGCTTTAGCCTTATACAATCCGAATTTTTATCAGCTTACTACGGTAACGGGAATAATCATAGTATAAACGAACCTTCCCCTACAATTACGTGTAAAGACCGGTTAGCAAAGGTTACACCGTTCTTTATGAACTATTATAGCGGCGGCGGGCAACATAGCGAAATAGATAGCCCTTGCCCCGGATTAACTACGATTCCCAAACAACGGTTAGTAGCTTGTAGGTTCATAGACCAACAATTTGGACAATCAAAACCAGCAAGTATAAACCAACCACTTGGAGCAATAACGCAAAACCCGAAATATAACCTTGTTAATTGTGAACATTGGCTAATGAATACCAACTTTTCCAATATAGGAAGCTCAATTATGGAGCCAAGCCAAACGATAACTGCTAATAGAAAAT
Organism: Bacteroidales bacterium; assembly: GCA_031275085.1. Lineage (GTDB taxonomy): Bacteria > Bacteroidota > Bacteroidia > Bacteroidales > ML635J-15 > Bact-19. The sequence continues at coordinate 99,666 of JAISPG010000041.1, forward strand.
GGCATTATTTAATGAATCCCCAATTTTTTAATGCGGGCAGTTCGGTAGATAACCCTTGCTTTACTCTTATTGCGCGTATGGATAAAATGCCACCTTACCTGGTTGCAACCGAAGAAGGTTTTATAACTATTGAGGTTTACGAAACGGATAGCGAACCAATGATAAAGATTAAAGAGTTTATGGCCCTATACGGTATTGCAGATATTAAAATGAGAATGTTAAAAATACCGGAACTAAAACGAATTATGGGTTTCCCTGAGAACTACAAACTTATAGGAACGCAGGCAGACCAAAAGAAGTTTATAGGCAACGCGGTAGAAGTAAACATAGCGCGGGTACTTTGCGAAGCCTTGGTAGAAGAATTAAACGTAGCATTAAAGAAAGTTGCATGACTACCAAAGAACTACAAACCAGGCAAGGTTGGACTTTGAGCAAAAAAATAGACCATTCTTTAGGGGCTATCGAAGCGTTTGTTTCCCAAACGGGAAGAACGCCCTACGTTTCCTTTTCGGGCGGTAAAGATTCTACGGTTTTACTTGACCTTATACGTCGCTTCTTTGATAAAGATATGAAGGCCGTATTTTGCAATACAGGCAACGAATACCCCGAAATAGTAAAGTTTGTAAGGAGTACGGAAAACGTAACGATAATTAGACCATTAAAAACGGTTCCCGAAGTATTGGAGTACTACGGCTTTCCGCTTATTTCCAAAGAGCAAGCGCACGGAATACGCCAAGCTAAGACCACTAAAAGCGAAAGATTACTTTCTATTCGGCTATACGGTTCAGACCCGAAGAAAGGACATACTACCGGCAAGATTTCCAACCGTTGGCAGTATTTAATTAACGCGCCTTTTATGATATCCGAAAAGTGCTGCGATTACTTGAAGAAACGCCCCTTTGAGATATACCAAAAAGAAACTAACGAAGTCCCTATTATTGGGGTTATGGCTGGCGAAAGCGACCAAAGAAAACGCCAATACGTAAAGCGCGGCGGTTGCAACTCGTTTAATGAAAATAATTTAACAAGCTACCCTATTAGCATTTGGACGGATAGGGATATATGGGAATACCTACGGAAATTTAAGGTTCCGTATTGCGAATTATACGACAAAGGACACACACGAACGGGCTGTATGTTTTGCGGCTTCGGCGCACACTTAGAAAAAGTATCCCGCTTTGAACTTCTTTACGATTTACACCCAAAGGCTTATAGACTATTTATGAATTACACTAATAACGGGATTACCTACCGGGAAGCATTGCGAACGGTTGGAATACAACTACCGGACGAAAATAGACAACTAAAATTATTTAATAATTCGGATTATGAACACACTATTTGATATTCCGCCAATAGATAAGAAAGAAAGCCTTCCTTATCCCAGAAAACATTGTAGGGATTGTAAGCACATAGCAAACCTTAATCCCTATTCTAATAGGTATTGGTATTGCACAATTAAAAAGAATAACCGTACCCCCTACGGGGTAAAAGCGGTTAAGCGAATGGATAACGCTTGTATGAGTTTTGAAAATAAATAATTAACAATTAAAACAGAAAATTATGTTAGTAACAGAAATTATCGGCAATCTTGGCGCGGATGCCACAATTAAACAGTTTAGCGGCCAAAATTATATTTCTTTCAGCGTAGCGCATACCGAAAGTTATACGAACGCCCAAGGGCAAAAGCAAGAACGGACAACTTGGATTAGTTGCCTTAAATACGGGGAAAGCGCGGTAATAAACTATTTGAAGAAAGGAACGCGCGTATTTGTTCGGGGCGACCTTTCGGCAAAGATTTACGACGCTAACGGAACCCCGCAAGTTGGATTAAATTGTAGGGTTAAAGAATTGCAGCTTTTAGGCGGAAACCGACCGACCGAACAACAAACGGAAAACAGGGAGCCTGCACCGGCTCCGGCATATCAACAACCCGAAGCCCAATTTTCAGATAACGGAAGCGACGACTTACCATTTTAACGGCTTATAGTTATGGAATACAGGGTAAAAAAACAGGTTTACACCATTAACAGCACTTGGCCGGAAGAAGAATACAACCAACCGGAAGTAATAATTTCCTTCGCCGTACAAGTTAAGAACTTCCTTTTTTGGCACACGGTAAAAGAGTTCAAAAAGATAAGGCAAGCAAACGAGTTATTAAACATTCTAAAACAAGAAATATGAAAGTAGTAGTATTATTAAGTAAAACATTCTTCAAATATCATTTTAGAGGGGGCGAAGCTAACAATTTCGCGCAAAAAGTATTAGACCGCGAAAAGAAGCATACCTGTAGGAAGAATTACGAATATTGGAAGGATATAATAGACCGCCTAAATGAGAAAGGCGGCGTTCTAAGCGTTCGGCAATGGATAGGAATGCCTTACCATAAGCCCGGCCAAGAAGTAATAATAGATATTCCGGCCGAACTTGTAGGGGTTCAGAAATTAGAACTTAGACGGGAAAAAGTAGAAACTTACGACGAATTGACAAACGTAGGAACCTATTATTACGATTGGACGGCCAAGGTAGAAGGGCGTAACACACCCGTAGAACTTATAGCAGCTAACGACGGGCTTACGTTAGAAGAATTTAAGGCTTGGTTTGCCCCTGTATTCGACGAAGCGGAAAAGAAGTACCCGGAATTTTCCGCCGTTTCTAACGCTACTATTTTAGACTTCGCTATTATTCACTTCACTAAAGAAAGGTATTAGTATGAAAGCAAGGCCGAATATTCCCGAATTAGCAAAAGAAGTATTTGAAATAAACAAAGCTAAGGGATTCCACTGCGAAGAATATAGTAACGAACATTTTTTAATGTTAGTAGTAACGGAACTTTCCGAAGCGGTAGAAGCCGACCGAAGTAACCGTTTCCACAAACGGGCGGATATGGAGTGGTTTAATAGACGTATTAGTACAAGTAGGTACTACAAAGGATTAGACCCGGAAGTGCCTAAAGAACGCGCCTACGAAGTAATATACAACGAAACTATAAAGGGTTCTATTGAAGAAGAATTAGCGGATACCGTTATACGGTTGCTTGACTTAATAGGGCTAAGGGGGTATAATGATATTAAAGACTTCCTTATTACCCCAACGGTAAGCGTAAAGAAGACTTTTACGGAAAATATATTTTCTATTTGCAAGGATATTGTTTATTACAAATATTCGGAGCCGGAAAGGATTTCTTACGCACTACTTAATATTGAAAGGCTTTGCCAGCTTCTTAATATTGATTTGTGGTTGCACGTTGAATTGAAACTGCAGTATAACAAAAATCATAAAACCAGCAAAAATTATTAGTTATGGGATACAAGAACGTAGAAAAGCACTACGATATAAAACATATTGTAGCAGTTCATAATAAAAGAGAATACGGCGGCCGTTGTATTTGTATTGGTTCCCCTTACATACATGACATTATAGTAATAAGGATTAAAGACGCTAAAATAGTTAAGCAGTACAAAGACGGGAAATATAACGACGGTTGGAGTACAAACGAAGACTTAGCCCGGTATAATGAAGCTATAAAGGCGGACGAACAAAACGGGGTATTAGCCAAGCTAATAGATACGCCGGATACCGTTATAGAATATTTACCCGTTTTCACGATTGAAAAAGGTTGCGTAGTTAGCGACGTTTGCGAAGAATACGGCTGGCCTAATACAACACATTCCGGCGAAATAATGTATAATAATACATATTTCAAAACACGAAAAGAAGCCTACGCTTATTTGTTGGAAAGCACTTCTTCCGGCGTTCGTTATTGCAACTTCAAATACAACATGAAAGAAGCATTTGAACGCATAGGAAGAACTTCTAAGTATGGATTTATGCAGTGCTTTTATTGGGTTAAGGCCCGGACAGTTGGACGGTTTTATACTAAAAAGATACAACTATGAAAGGTATAATATTCAAATATACAAATAAAGACGGGGAAGAAGTTAAAGCCGTTGCTTTTAACGACGAACAAAAACCCGCTTTTTCAGACCATAGGAAAGCGTTTCTTAGGCTTTTGAACGAAGACTATACTTTCAAGACAAACGAAGAAGGTAAGAAGATTATAGCAGTAAAAAGCTACTCCGACTTAACGAAAATTGGATATTGGGATTAAAATAAATAAGATTATGATAGTAAAATGTATTAAAAACCCAAACGGGTATTATTTGACAGTTGGAAAATCGTATGAAGTACTTAAAAGAGCTTCGCGGGGATATTGGATTATAAATGATGTTGATGTACAAACTTGGTATCCTTTCAATCTTTTTGAAGAATAAAAATTATTGATATGAAAAGAAGGATAGCGAAAAAACGTAAGAAGACAGCCCTACGGAAGATTAACAAGCTACTTAGTCGGCAAAAGATTGTAGTAGACCTTTGTTTAGGCGAAGAAATAGTAGTAGTAAATGAATATAGGGCTTTCTTCGATTCTTCGGCGAACGAATTAAAAGTAAGTTTAATAAAATCAACAAGATTATGAGTATAGAAAAGATTGAAGCATATACAATTAAGTGCGACCGTTGCGGGAAAAGATACGAAAAGGACGACTTTTTACCCGTTTTTTCTTCCGAGATTGAAGCGAAGAACGAAATAGGCGACCAGCCTTACAGATATTGGGAAGAAATAGACGGTAAACACTATTGCTCGGATTGCCATACATACGACGAAGAAACGGACGAAGTAGAACCGCTACCGGAAGAATACGAATGTACAAATAGCAACCCCTACGGGAAGCACGAATATAGAGAAGGCTGTGTACAACATTGCGATGATTGCGACTACTACCAGCCAATAGAAAGGGGAAGTAATGCGACATATTGAAGATAACATACAAATAAATTGCGTTACTTGGTTCGGCTATCAGTACCCCGACTTAGCTTTACTATTGCACCATTCCCCGAATGGCGGAAAAAGGAACGCAAGGGAAGCCGCCCGGTTTAAGAAGTTAGGAACCCGCGCCGGTTTCCCGGACTTAATATTACTTTTCCCTTCTTCCGGCTTCCACGCCCTTTTAATCGAAATGAAAACCGAGCAAAAAGGAAGCAAACAGACGGACAACCAAAAGGCGTACCAAGAAGCGGCCGGAAGGTATAACTACAAATACGTCGTTTGCCGTTCTTTAGACGACTTCCGCGATACCATTAAGCAATACTTAGCCCTTTAATGTTGGTAACTTTTCAATTCTAAGTAATTGATTCTCTACTTTGAAAGCGTATTAATATAATACGCTTTTTTACTTTTGTAACCATAACAAACAATCAGTTATGGCAGAAAAAAAAATTATAAAGGCGAAGATAGACCAGCTTATCCCAGACGACGTAAATTTTAATAAGGGAACCGAATACGGGCAAAGTTTAATAGAAAAAAGCCTACGACAATTTGGCGCGGGACGTTCTATTTTGCTCGACAAAAACAATAAGATTATAGCGGGGAACAAAACCGTAGTAAACGCCGAACACCCTACCATGAAGCCCGTAAAGTTAGTAGGTCGGTTAATTCGCAATAGCAGCAAAGTTAACGACCTTATTATAGATTTCTTTTTAGGTTCCGGAACTACTTTAATAGCATCGCACCAATTAGAAAGAAATTGCTACGGGTTGGAAATTTCCCCTAAGTATTGCCAAGTAATAATAGACCGAATTAAGCTATTCGACCCCGAAGTAGAAGTAACCAAATTGTAAGGTATGGGAAGACCAACGAAATACAGCCAAAAGTTAGTAGATAAGATTTGTGCGCTAATTGAAGCCGACACTTATACAGTAGCGGAAATTTGCCGTATGGTTAAGATTGACCGATCTACTTACTTCGATTGGCTTAACACGAAACCCGACTTTTCCGACGCTATAAAAAAAGCCCAAGAAACAAGAACCGCCTTTTTCGTTGCCGAAGCCAAAAAAAGCCTTCTTAAAAAGATTCAGGGTTACACAGTACAAGAAAAACATACTACTACAGTGGGTTCCGGAAAGTTCGATGTAAACGGCGTAGAAAAGCCCAAAATAAAAGAACAAAAGACGGTAGATAAACACTTTCAGCCGGACACGGCGGCAATCATATTTACACTTTGCAACGGCGAGCCGGAAAATTGGAAGAACCGCCAAAATACAGAAGTAACCGGAAAAGACGGTAAGGACTTATTCGGGAAATATACTGACGACGAATTAGACGCTAAAATAGCGGACTTAGAAAACAGGCTAAAGCAATGAAAGTAATAATAAATAATATCATTCCATTTAAGGGTTTCGCGGCTATAAACCTATTCGGGGTTTTGTTCGTCCGGGAAGGGATAACTATAACCGACCGGCTAATACAGCACGAAACAATACATACCCGGCAAATGAAGGAACTACTATACCTTTTCTTCTACATATCCTACGTTTTGGAATGGCTTGTAAAACTTCTTTTCTACGGGAAGAAATCCTACCGAAATATCAGTTTTGAACGCGAAGCCTACGCAAATGAAAAAAAGATAGGATACTTAGATAATAGGCCGTTCTATGCATTCTTAAAATACATTTTTCAAGTATGACACGGAACGAAAGAATAGAGTATTTAGCAGCTTTGCAAGAAAGGTTAGTAAGGAAGGGCCGTACTGACCTTTTGCCGTTTACGCTTGCTACTATGCCTACTTTCGTTCCGGCGGGTTTTCATAAGCGTTATTATTCGGTTCTTACCGACTTTGCCGAAAAACTGATTAAAAAGTTAATGGTATTTATGCCGCCACAACATGGGAAAAGCGAAGGTTCTACCCGCCGTTTACCGGGTTATATACTTGGGCGGTATCCTGATACCAAGTTAGCCGTAGTTAGTTATTCTTCCCCTAAAGCGCGCAAATTTAACCGAGAAATACAAAGGGTAATAGATAGCCCGGAATATGCCGAAATATTCCCGGAAACGCGTCTAAATTCTAAAAACATTTCTACCGTTGCGGGTAGTTGGCTAAGGAACGCCGACGAATGCGAGATAGTAGGACATAGGGGCGGTTTCAAAACCGTAGGGGTTGGCGGGCCTCTTACAGGGGAGCCGGTAGATTGCCTTATTATGGACGACATTTATAAGGACGCTAAAACGGCCTGGTCGCCCGTAGTTCGTTCGGCTATTGAAGATTGGTACGACACAGTAGCCGAAACCCGTCTACACAATGATAGCCAACAATTAATAGTATTTACCCGTTGGCACGAATTGGATTTAGCCGGCCGCCTGTTGGAACAACAAGGTATTTATTCCGAAGACAACCCCGACGGTTGGGTAGTCGTAATTTACCAAGCCATTAAGAAAGGGAAACCGACAGAATACGACCCGCGCGAAGAAGGCGACCCGCTATGGCCGGAAAGACACAACTTGCAGAAGTTAGAAAGCGTAAGGAAGCGGAACCCTCACGTATTTGAAAGCCTTTACCAGCAAGAACCGAAGCCGTTAGAAGGGCTTATGTACGAAAACCCATTTAAGGAATACGAAATACTACCGGCTACCAAAACGAAGAAGGTAAAGAACTATACCGATACGGCGGACACAGGCGAAGACTTCCTTTGTTCTATTACCTACTTGGAAACCGAAGTAGGGAACTTCGTACTTGACGTTCTTTATACCCAAAAGGCTATGGAGTACACCGAGCCGAAGACCGCCGAAATACTTACTAAACACGCCGTAGAATTAGCCTTAGTAGAAAGCAACAACGGGGGGCGCGGATTCGCCCGGAACGTAGAAACCCAATGCCGGTTAATGGGTAACGCCAAGACCCGTATAAAGTGGTTTCATCAAAAGGATAATAAGCAAGTTCGGATATTCAGCCGAAGCGGGGAAGTTCAAAACCTAACCTACTTTCCGAGGGGTTGGGATAGAATGTGGCCGGACTTCTACCAAACTATTACGCGCTACATGAAAGTTGGCGGTAATAAGCACGACGACGGCCCGGACGCGCTTACCGGTACTATTGAATTCAGACCGAACGCCAAGAAAGGACGCGCCGCCGATTACTTCTAAACACTAACAATTAAATTTATAAAACATGGACATTAAAAATTTATTAGCCAGCGAAGACCATAGTATAGTTATCGCGGAATTAAAGACAGGGCGAACCACAGCCGAACCCGAAGTAGGTACTTTTGAAGCACAACTAAACCCGGACGGACACGATATTAACGACCCAATAAAGCGGCCGGATAAGAAAGTAAAGATAGATAAGCCCGAAGATAACGGGAAAATAATACAGGTTACAAACGGGGAAACGGAAGAAAATACCCGTACCGAGAAAGTAGCCCGTATAGCCTTGGCACTTCAAAAACTTATAGTAAAACGGGCGGTAGCCTTTACCTTCGGTAACCCGGTAGAACTTAACGCGGAACCGGAAGAAGGAACAAAGGAAGAAGACGTACTAAAAGCAGTAAACCGCGTTCTATTCGACACTAAAAGCCGGACGTTAAACCGCAAAATAGCCCGTAATATATTCAGTTGTACCGAAGCGGCGGAACGTTGGTACCCGGTAGAAAAGCCTAACGAGAATTACGGGTTTTCTTCCAAGTACAAACTTCGGGTAGCCATATTTAGCCCCCTTCTTGGGGATAAACTTTACCCCTACTTTGACGAAACGGGCGATATGATAGCCTTTTCGCGCGAGTTTACCCGGAAGGATAACGCAGGGGTTAAGTTTACTTACTTTGAAACCTATACGGAAGACTTACACCAAATGTGGATAACTACTAACAACCAATGGGAAATAGTAGAAGGATACCCGAAAGTAAATACAATAGGTAAGATTCCGGTTATTTACGGAAGGCAACCGGCCGTAGAGTGGGAAGACGTACAAGGGCTTATAGAACGCTTGGAAAAGCTACTTTCTAACTTCGCCGATACGAACGACTACCACGCAAGCCCGAAGATATTTACAACGGGTACTATTGTAGGCTTTGCCAAGAAAGGAGAAGCGGGGGCTATCATTGAAGGGGAAGAAGGCGCAACCGCCGAATACTTGGCTTGGCAGAACGCGCCGGAAAGCGTAAAACTTGAAATAGAAACGCTTCTACGAATGATTTACACGATTACCCAAACGCCGGACATTTCTTTTGAAGCCGTTAAAGGCCTTGGGGCTATTTCCGGGATTGCCTTAAAACTTCTTTTCTTGGACGCACATTTGAAGGTTCAGGACAAAATGGAAATTTTCGACGACTATTTACAACGCCGTTTAAGCGTTGTACAAGCGTACTTATCCGAAATGAATACTAAGGATAAGGAGTTTAAAACAGCTTGCCAAAGCCTTACTATTGAGCCGGAAATAGTGCCGTTTATGATTGAGGACGAAAAGGCGAAGGTAGATTTACTTGTAGCGGCCAACGGGGGCAAGCCGGTTGCATCGCAAAAGACCACTACGCAACTATTGGGCTGGGTTAATGATACCGAAGCGGAGTACGAACAAATATTACATGAAGAAGGGTTTAGTTCCTATTCAGACATTAACGAACCAACAGTATAATATGGCAAAGAAAAAAGTAAAAGAAGAAGGCGTTAATTGTTCATTCGGCGGAAGTGTAGAAAATTTCCTAATTGATTGCAGCAACAAAGAAGCCAATCCGGGCGGATACAAAAAAGGAACATGGGAGCATATTTGTAAACACTATAAAGAAAAAGAAACATGGGAATAAAGGTTAAAACAAACATAGATTTCACAAAGGTAAAGGAAGCCTTTTTAGAAAAAATAAACGGTAGAGTTATTAAGGCTTTTGCTTTGAGTTGCAAGGAAGCCGTTAATTACGCTAAAGAAAATAAAGGTTATACGGTACAAAGCGGGGCGTTAAGTGCTTCTACCGGATTTCAACTATACCAAGACGGCAATTTAATAGAAGAATATTTTGAAACCGACCCGATAGGAAAAGAAGAAGGCGAAAAGGGTTTAAGTACAGGTAAAAAAGTTGCTTCGGCTTCGGCCGCCGAACTCGACGCGCCGATAGTTGCGGTAATTGTTGCCGGTATGCCTTACGCTATTTATGTAGAAAGCAAAGGGAAGGACGTATTAACCGGCGCAACCTTACAACTACCTTCTATATTAAGTAAAAACCTTGAAACAATGTTTAGCGGAACTGGGGTAAGTTTTGAAATACAATGAAAAGGGACGACGAATTAAACAGGGAATTAGAAAAGATACTAAGGAAGTTACAGCAACTTATGCAACAAACGTATCTTTCGGGGCTTAATATTCCGCAAGTCCGTAATTCCCTTTCGGGGGATAAGCCGTTTTGGTTTTCGGGTAATTATTCGGCTAACAAAGCAATGGATAAGATATTAGCCGACTTTTCAAAACAAACAAATTCTTTGTTCTTGAACGGTATAGAACGTTCGTGGAAAATAGGGGAAGAAAGCGCGTTAGACAAAATACAGTTGCAAGTATCGAAAAACACCCGCCAACGAAAAGCCTACGACCAAATAAGAGCCGAAGCTACGCAAGAACAACGCAATACAAGCGGTAAAGCTTCCGCGCTTCGCTTCGCTAACGAGAAAAAAGGCGGCGTAACACTTTCGGATAGGGTTTGGAAGCTTGGCGACGGAATGAAAAAGGAAATAGAAACTATTATCCAAAACGGAATGAAGGAAGGAAAAAGTGCCGACGACTTAGCCCAAATACTAAAGAAGCACTTAAAAGAACCTGATAAGCTATTTAGGAAGGTACGAAACAAAGAAACGGGGGAATTAGAACTAAGCGAAGCCGCTAAAAAATATCATCCGGGCCAAGGGGTTTACCGTTCGGCATATAAAAATGCTATGAGATTGGCAAGAACCGAAATAGCGGCAGCTTACAGGCGGGCAGCTTGGGAGAAATACCAAAACGACCCTATGGTAATAGGAATTCGTATAAAGCTATCAAATAATCATACTTGTATAAACCCTAAAACAGGACAGCCGGAACCGTTTACGGATATTTGCGACGACTTGGCCGGGGACTATCCTAAAACATTCCTTTGGACGGGTTGGCACCCGCAGTGCCGTTGCGATATGTTCCCTATTTTAATAACAGGTAAAGAATTACGCAAAATGTACGACGCGAAGGCGGAAGGCAAAGAATACACACCAAAGCAGATAGAAGAACCGCCTAAAGCTTTAAACGAATGGATACAGGAAAATAAAGAACGCGCCAAAGGTTGGGAGAATATGCCTTATTGGGCCAGGGATAACAAACAATTTATAGATAACGAATTTAACGTAGGTACTTATTCAAAAGACGAATATACTTTTACTCGGGCAAGAAAAGTACAATTAGCTATGAATAGAGCCGTAAAGGAATTACGTGAATTATATCCCGAACTTGAAAATACAGAACTTGCGGCAATACATCACTATACTAAAGCGGGCGGAAATTACAGGCAATTAAATAAGCAATTAGATAAAGGAAAAATTACGGATTTTAACCAAGCTGCAGCAAGGTTAATAAGTAAAGGGCTTAACGAATTACCAAAAATAAACGGAACGGTATATAGGGGAACTATTCTAAAATTGAAAGAATACAAGCGGATATATTCGGGAAGCGTTGTTAATCATTCTATCTTTACTTCGGCTACTACTTCCCCTTCGGTTGCTATTGATTTTTCCGAATACAGGACGCTAAAGAAAACAGAAGTACAAGTAGTATTCGAGATACAAAGTAAAAACGGAAGGGATATATCGCGCATTTCGGAATTTAACGGTATCTTTGCCCCTAACAATCAGAAGGAAGTATTATTTGATAAAGGAACCAAGTTTAAAATTACCGACCGGATAGAAGACGGTAGTACAATTTGGATTAAAATGAGTGAATTATGACTTTTGAAGAATTAAAAGAACTACGGGATGAAAGGCGTACCTATTGGGACGACCTTAGAGAAAATAACCCGGAAGAATATAAACGGAAGCGTGAAGAATTAGAACCTGTTTACGACCGTTGGCAGTCTGAAACGGACGCTTTAACAGAAGAAGAAAGCCCCAATTAAGGGGCTTTACTTATTTTAGCACTTTTCGTTCTAAGTCTTTTATGTAGGCTTCTTGGTATAAGGTAGCAAGTGCGTCTTTAACTAAGTTTAGCGAACTTGTAGCAACGTTCATAATAACGTTTTCCTTCCTTATTCCTGCAAGCGTTTTATACCGTTCAAGTTGTTGTATAACAATACAAGCTCCGCCTATTATTTCGGCAAGTTCCGGGCAAAGTTTCATAGGGATAGTTTCGGGAATTGCTTCTGTTTTCGGTATTATTTCTGTTTGTTTGGCTTCTATTACGTTAGGTTCCGAACGCATTACCGTAAGTACCTCACTTTCTATCCAGCCTTGAAGTATAGTTATTTCCTTGCCTACTTTACGGGAGAAAATACGCGAAAGATTAGGTTCGTCTATATAAGAAAGCACTTGAATGCCGCCTCCGGTTGGAGTTTCGATATAACGAAAACCGTTAAGGTTTAGTTTGTTCTTTAACGACGTGCCATTCTTAACGCCTATTGCACGGCAAATATCAATATAGCAAAACATTACTTCGTTTTCTACCGTAGTAGCACGTAGCCAACCGTAAGGGCTTTTAAATTCTTTAATTGGATAAACATCTGCAGCTTGGCGTAACTTAACACTTCGCACAGAATAACCGCCCGTTTTGCGGATTTGCGGTAAGACTTCTTCTACTACCCAATCTTGGAATGATTCCGCTTCTTTCTTCCTGCTTTGAAAGATACAACGGTAAAGGTTCGGTTCGTCAATGAAAAGCATTTTTTGACGACCTCCGGAAGTAGGGACTTCAATACTACTTAACCCCTTTTTTTGTAATCGTTTTTTTGTTTCTGTAACGTTGCTTAGCCCCAATACAGTACATACATCATTAAGACAAAATAAGGCTTCGTTATTTTTTGTTGATTGTACCCGCATTTGACCGAAAGCGGGATTTTGGAAGATTTGAACGCCCGTAGCGTTCGGATTTAAATTTGTTTCCATTTGTTAAGCATTTAATGGATTGTAGGCAAAGAAAAACGGTTTCGCCTTTCCCGTTGCTTAACACCTCAAGGGCTGTGATTGCATTACGCGCACACACGGGGGTACGAAACCGTATATCTTGATTTACGGACATAAAAAAGCCCGCAAAACAATTAGCGGGTACTCCGCCCTTGAGTATGTTAAGCAAGGGCAAAGATACAATAATTTTTGCAGTTTGCAAATAAATTGTTTACTTTGTGCAAAAAAAAATAGATATGAATAACACAGACTACAACAAAGCAATAGCTCATCTTCTTGAATGTGCCGTAGAGGCATCTAAGCCCGGCGGTCGTCTTTTTTCTATTTCCGATTATCTTCTACAAATTGGGATAAACGACAAAAGCATCAAAAACATAATTTTAGATAGAATAGCTTACGAACGATTAGCAGACGTGCGGGATACAGAGCGTATTTTTGCAACGCCTGTAACTCATTCTATAATAGAGAAAGGCGGATATTTGGTTTACCTTGAAAATGAGAGAAAAGAAGCCGAGCGCGAAAAAATAAGAAAAACGAAGGAAGAAAATTATTACCATTGGCAAGGAACATTAGGCAAATGGTACTTTAAATTCCGTTGGCTTCCTTTTGTTTTTTCGCTTTTGGCTTTAATTGTTTCTATTATAGCCTTGTTTTGCAAGGATTAATCAAACCACTTAGCCAACCATTCAAATTTATTTGCCCATTTGTCGCAAGCCTCATTACCGCCAACAAAGAATATAAACACAAGCGGAATACAGAAGATTACAATCAATAAAAGGAAACCTATAATCCTAAGTAGCGTTTTCTTTATTACTTTCATACCTGTTTTATTTTCCGCAAAACTACATTGTTTTGCGGAAGCAAAAATAGCAAAAAATACTCAATTCGTATTATAGTAATACGAAAATTAGAGATAAAAAAAGGGCGCGAAGCCCTTTTGGTTATTGTTTTTTACATTTAATCTTTAGGCTTGCATCATCGCCTTTTTCGTACATTTTCAATTCGCATTCATTACCGCTAAGGGCTAATACATCATAGCGCAAATACTCATCTCCGCCAACTTTGGTAATAATCGTTTTTCCGACCGCAGTATAAGTTCCGGAGCCGTTACCAAATTCCCCACTTCCTGAATACGTGCCGTTAGAATTAAAGGTAGCGTAAGTAGGTTCAAATACCGATTCGGCAATAGAGGAAGTAACATCAAAATAACTACCGTCTTTTTGTTCAACATGAGTAACCCGCCATTTACCAATAAGCAAATTAACATCATAATCAAACCCATTGTCGTCATCGTCCGAGCAACCCGAAAACAGAATAACGCTTACCAGCATTAACATAGAAAACATTTTCTTCATAACTTATTAATTTTAAGTGATTGATAATTATAATTAAACTGCAAAAATAACGCTTTCTAATCATTCCGCAATGGAAAGCCAAAAAAAGGTTTAAAACAAGGAGCAAGCAAGGGGCTTGGGAGACGCTATAAAGACCCACCCAAAGAGCCTATAAGGGGCTTGGAAGAAGCTTTATTTTTCGCGCGGGCTTTTTTAAAATTTTCGTAGCGAGCAAAAATACAATTAATTGAAAATCAAATAAATAATTAAATTAAAACAAGCTGCTTGGAAGGGGCTTGTATAGCTCCTTCCAAGGGGCATATATAGCCCCTATGGATAAAGATAAGGATAAATATTAATATATTATATTTATAATAGTGTTTAGTATTAGCGCGCGTACGTGTGTGCGCATACGCGTACTCGCGCGTAAGGGGAAATTCACGAAACAAGAAAACTTTTTCTTCAAATCGGGAAAACCGGTAAAATTGGCTGCCGCCGAAACCGCAAAACAAGCCAAAAGGAATAGTACCCGAATTTAGCCTTTTTTCTTCGATTTCTGCCACTCTTTACCCGCTTGTGGTATTCTTGTTCGCCCGAACAAAGAAAAACGCTTAAAACGCCTTATTTTGCTTTATAAAATACACTGCATTACTTTACGTTTGTTTTCGACTATAATTCCAAATTTATAAGCTAATACGCTCTACTACTGAATTAAACGCCTTCTTCGGCGATTCGCCTTCGTATTCATTGTTGAAAGAAAAACAATAACTACCCTTGCTTTTTTTGAAAACGTATTATAGTAATACGTTATTTTTGTGCCACAGGTTCAACCGAATAACAAATAATTAAAAAAATGAAAGAAAAAATTTTAGCACTACTGCTGGCAGCTTTCGCAGGCGTGCGTAAAGACGGGCTTAACCAATTAGCTAACGCTTTGGCGTTACAGGTTACTACCGAAGAAGAAGCAAGCACGGTCGTAGGCAAACTTACCGCCGACCAAGTAAACACTTTTGTAAACGATTGGCGAAAAGAAGCCGACGCAGAAATTACTAAGGCGAACAAAACCTACGAAGACGGCCTAAAGAAGAAGTACGACTTCACAGAAAAAAAGACGGAAGAAACCCCACAGGTACAAGTTCCGTCGGGAACCTTAGACGCGGCAGCAATTCAAAACATTGTTACGGAAGCCGTAAAAGCGGCAACTACCCCACTTTTGGAAAAGGTAGCTACGCTTGAAGGCGGAACAATAACCGCCAACCGCCGGGAACTACTTGTAAAAGAATTGGCAGACGTACCGGAAAGCTACAAAAACAAAGTTCTTAAAGACTTTGACCGTATGGCTTTTAAGGACGAAGACAGTTTTAACGAGTATTTGAACGACACAAAAACCGATGTAGCCAGCTTCGGCCAAGAATTAGCCGACCAAGGGTTAGGACAACAGGGTAAACCCTTCTTTGGAACCGTGAACCAAGAAGGCGTAAGCGCGGGCGTTCAAAACTACATCAAAGCGAAAACCGACGAAGGCAAAAGCCTTGGCGGAAAAGAAGTTTAACGAATTAAATTTTAAGACATGGGTTTAACTATTAAAAAGCAAAAAGACGAACGCGTAATACGCGCGTTTACCCATAAGCTCGCAGATATTCCCGACGGTATTACCGTTTCCGTAAAAGACTTCACACAGAAGAAGCTGGCGGAAGGTACACCGGTAGGAAAGGATTCCGACGGGCTTTACCACATTGTTAAGGTTGCAGTTCTTACGGCTGCAGCAACGGCAACGGCGACAACCTACAACGTAAAAAAGGGCCATAACTTCAAAGTAGGCGATTTTATTATGTTGAAGGAAGGCGGAAAGGCTTACGCTATTACCGCTATCGACACTACTACCAATTCTTCGCACGACGTAATAACGGTAGGTACTACTATTGGAGTTGCCGGCGCAATAGGCGACGCTGTTTACCAAGCAGCCGCAGAAAGTACCGGAACGGCTTCTAAGTTCTTGTATGAACCTAAAGCCCTTGTAGGCGAAAGTTACGACGTTGAAGCACTTAGTAACCTTATTGTAAACGCTTGGAC
Organism: Bacteroidales bacterium; assembly: GCA_031275085.1. Lineage (GTDB taxonomy): Bacteria > Bacteroidota > Bacteroidia > Bacteroidales > ML635J-15 > Bact-19. The sequence goes on from JAISPG010000041.1 coordinate 116,021, forward strand.
TATCGGCCAAGTGAGAGAAGCAAACATACCGGGCGTAGGTTCCGCCGTAAAAGCGAAACTTCCGGGTATTTCATTCATTTAATTAAAAGGGAATTGATATGCAAAAATCGTTAATGATAGGCATAACCGAAAAGGATATGCAGGCCGTAATTAATACCTACGACCTTAAACCGTATTACTACCCTACGCTTTTCCCTTTGAAGGAAAACTATACGCTTTCTTGGAAGGCACTCGAAGCGCAAGTAGGGTTAAAAATTGCCGGCGACCTGGTAGCAAGGGGCGCGAGTATTAACAAGAAGACACGCGAAGCAATAGCACGTATTCAGGGCGACATCCCTAAGATTGCTATTAAGCGTACTAAGGACGAAAACGAGTTGAACGAATACGACATTATGGTCGCTATGACTTCGCAAAGCCCGGATTTGCGCGCCTTGGTTGAAGCGTGGGCGGAAGATACTAAATATTGTTGGGACGGCGTAGCCGCGCGTTTGGAGTGGATAGCTTTGCGAACCGCTTCTTTGGGTAAGGTTAAGTTCGACAATTCTAACAATAGTTCTGTAGTAACGGAATTTGATGTAGACTACTTCGGGGACGACATCGCCGACCAAAAAGTAGGTTTTCAAACCGGCTCCGCTTCTTGGGCTACTTCGGCTTCGGCTAAGCCTTTTTCTAAGGACTTTAAGGCTATTGTAAAAGCCGCCAAAGCCAAAGGTATTTCTTTGAAGTTTGCATTTATGAACCTTGATACTTTCTCTACTTTGGTAGAAACCGAAGAAGTAATTAAGTTATCGGCTTCATTTGCAAATAACGTATTGAACATTGCGCAAAGCCCAAGTTTGGAGCAAGTAAACGCAGCAATGCGCGGACTTGCATACCTCAAAGGTTTGCAAATTGTTATTATCGACCAAGATATAACCGTAGAACTTCCCGACGGAAGCCGTACTACCGGCAACCCATTTGCCGATAACGTAGTAATGTTTTCTGAAACTAAAGTTTTGGGGGCGACTTATTGGAAGAAGCCGGCGGATATGAACCTGAAAGGTTCGGCCGCAATTAAGGCGATGAACGGGCATACTTGCGTAAAGAAGTACAGTACGGAAGAACCGATAGAAGAAGTTACGATAGGATTAGCTAACGCTTTCCCTGCTTGGCTTTCTTCTCAACGTTCGTATCTAATGGCAACCGATAGTAATACTTGGAATAAGTAACCTTTAGGGGAGCCTTCGGGCTTCCCTTCCCTAAATTTTACCCAATGACTTACAAAGAATGGATAACAAAAACGGCGGCTAAGTTTCAGATAGGCCCGGAAGAAGTAGAATTAATACTTTGTAACCAAAGTAAACTAATTCCCGACCCCGACGCTACGGTAGACGTTACGACCGCTAAGAAAGCTCTTTGTTTTGAGTTTGCAACACTTATACCGTTGGCTAATATTGGGGAAGGCGGATATTCTATTAGTTGGAATTGGGAAGCTATAAAGTTTTGGTATAACGGGACTTGTGCCGAAGTTGGTATAGTACCAATAGGACAACCCAAAATAAGAAATAAAAGCAATATATGGTAATTACTTCTTATCAATACCCGCAATACTTGTACGCCTTCAACAACGATGAAGAAACAGAACAATTACCTAACGGAAGTTGGAAAGAAACGATTCCTTCCTGGGAACTTAAAGCAGCTTGCAGGGAAGAAACGAACGGGAAGGGTAGCACTATCCAAACCGTAAACGGGGAAATCCTTGTATTTGCGTCGCTTATTCAGATTCCGAAGGGAACCGTCCGGATAAATGAAGGAACGGAAATTATAGTAACGCGGGAAGAAGTAAACCCTAATCAACTTTTAGAACCAGACTTTATAGATTCCGCTAAAATTTCGGGTTTGGTAATAGCTAAAGGAATTTGCCAAAAATACGACTTCGGTAGATTACATTGTAGATTATGGATTTAAGGTTATGCTAAGTTTTGATACAGACGACATATTATTTACAGTTCTAAACGCTTCGGACGAGCTAAAGGACGCTATTAAAGGCGGTATTTACGTTCAGGGGGAACGGCCTAATAATTCCGAAAAGGAAGACATAGTAATAAACAATATTGCTTTAAGTCATGGCTACCCACAAAGCGGAACTTCTAATATAAATATTCATGTTTCCGACCTTAAAATAAAAATCAACAAACAGGAACAACGAAAAGCAGACCGAGAAAGGTTACGTTTCCTTACAGGATTAGTAGTAAGTACATTAAAAACGGCTAACGTTGAAGGCCTTACTTTTTGGATTGAAACTGAAACCGTAATCAAAGAACCGGAAATTTCGCAGCACTATACAAACCTTCGTATCAATTGGAATATACATAAAATTAAAAATTAGAAATTATGAATGTTTACACATTAGGCCTATCAAAAATTGAAGTAGGCGACATAGCAAGCGACGGGGATATGGGTACTACCCTTGCTACTCTTGGTTACACCTACCAAGATACCTGTACAATGACACAGGACGACCCGGAAACAACCGAACATTACGCGGAAGAAGTAGACGACCCTGTAGTAGTTTTAAGCCGTGCAGGAAAAACGAATTTTAATTTTTCCGTTATGGACGCGGATTTAACCACACTTGCCGCGCTTCTTGGCGGAACGGTAACAGGAACCGGAGATACGGCAAAATGGAACGCTCCGGATAAATTACCGGTTATTGAAAAATCGGTAAGGATTACACCCGAACAAGGGCTTATGTTCGAGGTTCCGCGTATGAAACTAACATCTAAGATTAACGCAACTTTCAGCAAAAGCGGAATTATGTTAATTGATGTAGTAGGAACGGTTTTACAGCCGACAAAAACAGGAATTGGAAAAATGGCAGCTTCAAAAATTTAAGATAGCCATTTTAAGTAATTAACCCGAAAGCCCCCAAATTACTGTTTCGGGGGCTTTTTTAGTATAAAATAATATGAATGAAGACGAAAAAACAAATATAGACTTAGAACGGGAACAACTTAATTTACTAATTAAACGCGGGGTAAAATTCGAGGTAGTAGCCAAAATACGCAAGCGGAATAAAGGGCTTAAGGGCTTCTTTAAAAAGCCGGAAATCTTGGAAGAAACTACCAGCTACGAAATACACGAACCTACCCTTTCAGTACTTGACCGCCTTAGTGAAATTTGGTTAGATATGGCAATAGACGAAGAAGCCCTAAAAGAAGGGGCTGTAATAGTTGAAGCTAAGAAGGCAGCCAAACAAAACGCTAAGAAAATGGCGCGCGTTATTGCGATTGCAGTACTTGGGGAAGACTACCATATAACCGAGATTACGCGGGCCGGCAAAGTTAAGAGGTACAACGACGACAAAGAATTAAACCGCCTAACAAACATATTCTTTCACGCTATAAAGCCTTCTAAGTTGGCTTTATTAAGTACTACCGTAACCAACGTAAGCAATTTAGCGGATTTTATAACCTCTATGCGATTAATGAGCGGAGCAAGAACGACAAAACCGATAACGGGTCGTATAGAGTAACCGGGCTTAAAAGTCCCTTCGGCCGCCGGGGTTCGATTTGCGCCCGCTTCGGTTGGACTTGGGATTATTTACACCACGATATAACGTGGGGCGTAGTACAAAGGATGTTAGTAGACGCGCCGGACGTAGTAGAAACGGACGGGCAAGGCCAAGGCCAAAGCGAAGAAATAAAACTAACGACCGACAACGCCGATAGAGTTTTAGAAATGATTAATAAGATAAACCGATGAACATAAAAGGCGGGGCTTTGGAGTTCGATATAATAGCGAATAACGGCCAATTAAATAGCGCGTTGGAAGAAAGCAAGAAGCGGGTACAAGGTTTTTCCGACGCTACGGTAGAAGGCGGGGAAAAAATGGAACTTGCTTTTGAAGAAGCGGCCGCTTCCATTGAAAAAGCCTTTAAGGATATAGACGCGATGGCGGACACCCATAAGGCGGCAATAGATAAACTTGAAAAGGAATATGCCGAACTTGGGGAAGCGTCGGCTAAGGCCTTTATGAAGGGTACGGCGAAAGGCGACCAAGAATATAAGGCTTTAGTACAGAAGCAAACAGCCATAAAGCAAGAAATTACTACCCGGAAGAACTTACTTACCGAAATAGAAACCACGGCCGACGCGTTGGCGAAGGAAGAACAACGGCTTAACTCTACCAAAGAAGCAACCGAGAAGAACGCTAACGCGCAAGTTTCTTTACGTACCCAAATGCGTAAAGTTATAGAAGAATTGGCTACAATGGAAGAAGCCGGGCTACGTAATACGGAAGCCTACCGGAAATTACAGCAAGAAGCCGGACGGCTTACAAACGCTATGGGGGACGCGCAAACACAAGCCCGGATATTGTCGCACGATAACGCCGGATTACAGGGCGTTATTTCGGCTATTGGCGGGGTAAGCGGTGCCTTTTCGGTAGCGCAAGGAACGGTAGCCTTATTCGCAGGGGAAAACGAAAACCTACAAAAGATTATGGTTAAAGTTCAGTCCCTTATGGCTATAACAATAGGCTTGCAGCAAGTAGCGAATACCCTTAATAAAGATTCCTATTTTTCTATCGTATTGCTTGGCGGTATTAAAACTTGGTGGGCCGGGGTTGTAGCGAAAGCTACGGCAACCGAAACGGCTAACACGGTAGCAACGGTAGCCAATACGGAAGCCCAAAGAGCGCAAACAGCGGCAACGGCAACAAACACTACTACCCAAGCCGCGAATACAGCAGCTACCGGAGCGCAAGCGGCGGCGGCAACGGCCGGAACGGTTGCAAATATAGGACTTGCCGGGGCCTTCCGGTTAGTTGGGGTTGCTATTAAAAGTATTCCCGTATTTGGTTGGATACTTGCCGGAATTTCCGGTATAATTTCCCTTGTTTCAATATTCAGTAGCAAAGCACGACAAGCCAAAAAGGAGCAAGAAGAATTTAACAAAGAGGTAGCCAAAATAGCAGGCAAACCCGTTGCGGCAATAAACGAACTTTCCCACGCTTGGGACAGATTAGGCGACAACCTGAAAGCGAAGGAAAAGTTTTTAGAAGACCAGTCCGCAAAGTTTAAGGAATTGGGGGTTTCGGTTAAAAGCGTAGAAGAAGCCGAAAACCTTTTAGTTAAGAACAAAACCGCTTTTATCAATTCCGAGATAGAAAAGGCTAAGGCTATGGCTATGCGGGCTAAAGCGGCTTCCTTAATTGAAGACGCGATTAAGAACCAAGAAAAATTAGAAGAAGCCGAAAGCAAGCCCAAAGTAACCCGGTACTATTCAAAAGGAATGTACGGCGGTATGGGTTCTTACGAAATAGATAACCCGGATATAGCTAAGTACGAAAAGAAAGGGCAAGAACTAAACCAAAAAATAACCGACATTTATAACAAAGCTGCGGATTACCAATTAAACGGTAGTAAGATATTGGCGGATTCAGAGATTAAAAGCGCAAATGATTATGAAGCCGGAACCGTTGGATATTGGGAAGCGGCTATTTCAGCAAAACAAGAAGCGTTAAAAAAAATATCAAACCCCGAATTATACAAGGAAGCACTTAAAGAAATAGAAGGGTATCAAAAAGCTATCGACGCAATTACAGGGGGAACGAAAAAAACAGGTTCCGGCAGCGGGGGCAAGAAAACCGACCCTTATACCGAAATGTTAGAGAGCCGGAAAAAGCAATATACGCAATACTATAAGTGGGTTAATTCCAAAGACGAAATATTACAGAAAGCAGCAAAAACAGAGTTCGCCGGATTGCTTACGGAAGGAAACAATTATTTAGAGTTCCTAAAAAAGCAACGGGAAGCATTATTAGCCCTTTCTACCCGTACCCCAAAAGAAACGGAGAAACTAAAAAAGCTAAACGACGAAATAGCCAACGAAACGAAAGATACCGTATTAGGGGAATTTGAAAAGGAACTACAAAACCAATTAGCCGGCGCGCGTTCTATTTTGGAAATGCTTAACATTTTGGAAGAACGCCGTAAGCAGTTGGCCGGGGACGGTAGCGACTTAGACAATAGCAAAAAGGATATTATAGACAGCGAGCAAGAAAACGTAGCGAAGAAGGCCAAGGAAGAAACCGACGCGCTTTTAGACCAATATAACCAATATTTGGAAAAGCGGATAAATAAAAGCGTTGAGTTTGAAAACCAAATGGCGTTACTACGTAGGCGCGCTTCTATGGCCGAAACCAAAGAAGAACGGGACAGAATAGAAGGCATTATAGAAATGTACGAAAAGCTACACGAACTACATATAGATAGCTTTGAAGAATTAGACCAAATAAACGCCGATTCTATTTACCGCTTGGGAACCTTCGAGCAAAAAAGGTTAATGATAGTTCAGGAGTACGAAAAACTTATAGGAGCCGCCCGGCTTGCAGGCCAAGAGGACGTAGCCAAGAAGTTAGAAGGGGAACGCGATTTAGAGATAATGAAGGAAACGCGGCAATATCAAGAATTTTTCGGGGATATTTCGGAAGTTTCTATAAAGACGTTGGAAAATACGCGTAGGGTTCTTCTTAAAATGATGCAAGAAGCATACAACGCCGGGAAGCTAACCGCCGACCAATACAAGAAACTTATAGACGAAATAAACAAGCAAGCCGATAGCGCGTACAAAGGGCGCGGATTTGAGGCCTTATTTGGCAATACAAAGGGCGGCGGGTTTATGAATATGTTATTTGGCGAAGGGGATTTAGAAAGCAAATTAGGCAGCTTCAAAACTATGTTTTCCGGGGCTAAAACAGACATGGCGAGTATTGCCGGAAGTTCCGGCGAAGTTGCAGGGAACGCGGGCGAAGCGGCCGGGGCTATGCAGGGAGCCGCAGGCGGGGCAGCCGGTACGCTTTCAATAATAGACGCTATAATAAAAGGGGTTTACCAAACCTTGCGGGCTGTTTCCGACACGCTTAACGTTATTGCAGAATACCAAGACAGTATAGGAAATTCCGACGCAGCCGATAACTTGGGGGATTGGGCGGATACTATAAACGTTATCAACGAAACCGCTATGAGTGGTTGGGAAAACCTAAAGAGCGGTAACGTAATGGGGGCTATTTCGGATACTATTTCTTTGCCCTTCAAATTGCTAACTACCCTAAATAAAATCCACGATAAAAAAATAGATAAAGCGATTACCAAACACGCGGACGCGGTTAAAGACCTAACGAACGCGTATAACGCCCTTTCTCACGCTATCGAAAACGCTTTAGGGGAAACGGTTTACGAAAGCCAAAAAGCGGCAATAGAGAATATGCGCCAACAGCAAGTACACTTAGAAGAAATGTGGCGCAAGGAAGAAAGCAAGAAAAAAACCGATAACAATAAGGTTAAGGAGTACCAAGAACAATACGCGGAATTGGGTCGGCAAGTAAAAGACGTTATAGCGGATATAGCCAACGATATAACACAAACTACCGCTAAGGATTTGGCAAGCCAATTAGGGGACTCTCTTGTAGAAGCCTTCGGGAAAGGGGAAGATGCGGCAAAATCATTTGAGAAAGTAGCTAACGACGTTATAAAAAACGCTGTCTTAAATCAATTAAAGAAAAACTTTTTAGAACAACAATTAGACCCAATATTAAAACAGCTTCAAAAAGATATGGGTTTCGATGAAATCGGCGGCGGTTCTTGGAATGGATTATCCGATTCTGAAATGGATAAACTTAGAAGACAAATAGCGGAAGTTGGAAATAATTTTACAGAGCAATTAAAACTATATGAAAGTTTATTTAAGGATTTAGAAGAAGCTGGCGCCCCAACTACCAGCCTTTCCGGGGCTATTAAGGGAGCAAGCCAAGAAAGTATAGACCTTTTGGCCGGACAAACAAACGCCGTTAGAGTAAACCAAGTAGAAGGCAACGAAATAATGCGTAGCCAACTTTTACACTTAGCAAGTATAGACGCTAAGGTAGGCGTTTCTAACGGATACTTAGCAAGTATAGATAGCAAATTAAGTAATAACAATTCCGACCCGCTAAGGGCGCAAGGTATAATAGACTAAAATATGAAATTAAACAAAGAATTAGCCTTAGAAGCTAAGAAGCATAACATTTGCGAAGATTGGTTTAACGACCTATTACACACAGAGGGCAAAGAACGGCTTATAGAAATGTACCTCGACGGTATAGACTTTTGCCTAAGTAATGAATACCCGTCCCTTTCCTTCATTAAGCAAAATTTTGTAGGGGTTATGGAAAAATACGGGATATTCTTAGACGGAAATATAAATAGCTTGAATTTCCGGCACGTTGTAGCCCTTGGTTCTTGCGAAGGGATAGCCGAATATACGGGGTTTGAAGTAGGCCAAGTTTTCGTAAAGCACGAAAGCAAACTAACTATTAAGGCTTCCGGGAACGCTTTTGTAATGGTAGATATGTTCGACCAAAGCGAAGTAGAAATAGTTGCTTCCGAGAACGCCAAAGTTTGCGTAAACCATTACGGCGGGGAACTAAGCACTATTACCGATTCCGAACCGGGGAACGCTATTATAAAAGTAATTCGTAAACATTCAAAAACATACTAACATGGCTAACGAAAATAATTTAATTCTTAATATGCCGTTCGACGAACCTAACGGCTCTTTAATAGCTTATGACTATTCGCAAAGCAGGGCGGACGGCGAAGTAGTACAAAGTAATTTTGTTTCGGGAAGGCAAGGGAATTGTATAGAGTTCACGGGCGAAGGATACTGCGAAATACCGCAAAACCTTATTAACCTTTCGGGTAGTTTTTCCCTTTTGGCTTGGTTGAAAAGTAAACACTTCCCGGACGGGTTTACCGGGAAGAAAATAGGCTTTTTTGTTCGTTGGGAAGCTATGGACGGATACAGGGAAACGTGGGTAAGCCTTCCTACGGATTCTTGGGGATATTTCGCAGTAGTTAAGAACGGGCTTAATATCTACATTTACTTGGATACGCAGTTAATACAAACTATTACCTTGCCGGCCCAACCTACCGGCTTCGCCTTTTTGCAAGATATTTATTCTACCGAAAACGGTTACGGATATGTAGACGAAATTAAGGTTTATAATATTGCGCTTACCCAAGAACAAATAGCCGAACTACTTAATTCGGTATCCCAACTTTCGTATAGTTTGGAAGGAATAGACTTTAAGCAATGGGATATATACGTATCGGAAAGTAACGGTATTCTTGACCGCCCGAAGCTAAAAAGCCCGCTTAGGGTAGATTGGGACGACTACCACGGCGAAGTAATAGACCTTCAAAAGAAGCGCGTAGAAGCGCGGGAAATAACGCTTAATTGCTTTATGAAGGCTAACGGTAAAATGGACTTTGTAAATAAACTAAACGATTTCTTAGACATATTCAGCAAGGACGGTACGCAACGTTTAACGATAGACATACACCCGACTAAGCCGCTTGTTTATGAAATCTACAACGAAAGCGGGGTTTCCATTAGTAAGCGTTGGCATGACGAATTAATGGTAGGAACTTTTAGCTTGAAACTTAAAGAGCCTAATCCGGTAAAACGAGTTATAAGACACCAGCGAATAAGCGAAGCTACGAAGAAACTTACGATTACGGTTACTTCAAACAGGGCTTTAACTATATTTTGGGGCGACGGTACTAAAAACGAAGATGTTTACGGCGAAAATGTAACGGTAAACCACGAATACACAAGCGAAGGTATTTATTACGCTATTGTAGCGGGGGTTATTGAAGATATTACGAACTTTTCCACTAACGGAATAGTCGTGTGGCAAAAAATTTGAGATTAAAGTATTATCTTTGTGGCTTAATTTTTAAACATTTAAGCCATGAAGAAAGTATTATTTTTATCTATTTTAATTATAGGGCTAATTTCTTGTACTAAAAATCCAACAGAAAAGGCAATAAATTTGATTAAAGAAGAATTAAGGGAAACCCTTCACGATTATAATAGTTATGAAAGTGTTAAGATTGGGGAATTAGATTCTATTTTTACTTCCGCCGAAAACGACCCGATTGGAAGAGATTACATAATGAAAATAGAAGATTATATAGAGCAAGCAAAAAAGGCAAAGAATGAGTTAGATTTTAATAAAGATTGGTTGTTTTCTGATATAGGAAAAAGAGATTATAAAATAGCATTGGATAAATTCAATACTTGCAGGGATAGTATGAACTACTATATGGCTAAGTACGAAGAAATAGAAAATAATTGGATTCCCGAATTTTGCGGTTTTTCTATGACACATTCTTTTAGAGCGAATAATGCCAGCGGAAATAGAGTAATAGGCCACTATAAATACTATTTTGATAAGGATATAACAAAGATAATCAACGTTAAAGATATAGGGGATTCTAAAAACTAATTTCTAAAACATTTGCACAATTCAAAAAATAGGTGTTACTTTGCCGTGTACTTCTTACTTGACAGGCGGAGCAACCCGCCAACTATTTAGCGGGCTTTTTTGTGTCCGTTAATTAAAATATGCGGTTTCGTACCCCCGTGTTGGAGCGTTAATGCGCCCACTGCCTGTCAAGGTGAAGTACAACGGGAAAGGCGGAACCGTTTTTTTATTTCTGCCATATTATTAATTCATTTAAATGTACTTCAAAATGAAAAATCTTTGCCCCGATTTAGCCGCTATTTTTTGCGCGGTTGTTAATGTTCGCCACGAATTAGAAACCTACGGCGAAAAATTAGAAGCTTCCATTACCCAAGAAGAACAAACAAATTCGTTTGAAATTGCAGACGGTGCGGTTAAATTGCTCGAAAGTGCCGTTAAATCGCTATACTTCGACGAATACGAAAGGTATTTGAAGAATAAAGAATAGCAAAAGCCCATTAATTGGGGCTTTCTTCTTTCCTAAAAAGTTACCAATTTTTTATAAACATAGCGTATTATTATAATTCGGCTTTGGTATTTTTGTATTTAATAAAAACTTGTTTGAATGAAAATCAGAGATTTAACAGGTCAAAAATTTAGTTTTCTTACAGTTTTAGAAAAAACGGATAAGAGAACGGGCGGAAGCGTTGTATGGAAATGTATTTGCGATTGTGGCAACGAAACAGAAGCCAGTAGCGGAAATTTACGGAGCGGACATACAAAGTCTTGCGGTTGCCACAAAAGTAAAGTTTCTTCTAAAGCATTGACAGAAGTATGCACAAAACACGGACACAGTAAAGCCGGTAATATTTCGAGAACTTACAGCACTTGGCTACACATGACAGACCGTTGCAATAACCCTAATAACGATTCCTATAAAAATTACGGCGGGCGCGGTATCGAAGTTTGCGAACGTTGGGGCGACTTCTCTAATTTCTTGGAAGATATGGGCGAACGCCCGAAAGGCACAAGTATAGATAGGATTAACGTTGATTTGGGCTATTTTAAAGATAATTGCCGTTGGGCTACAACAAAGGTACAACGAAATAATAAAAGGGACAACCGCAAATATAGCTACAATGGCGAAACACTAACCATTAGCCAATTAGCAGAAAAATACGGAATAGAAAGGGCTAAGTTATCTTACAGGTTAAAAAACGGTTGGCCAATAGAAAAAGCAATTAATAAAAAATAGTATGGAACAAATTATAATTAAACACGCGGACGGAACAAACAGCTTGTTAAATTCCGGGCCGCGTACTTCCGGTATTACCAAGGCGGAACAATCCGTAGGGTTACTTGCCGAAGACACGGTAGCAATTACAGTTAAAAGCGCGTCCCCTTTAGAATTTGCTTTAGGGGACACGATAGAAGTGTACGGGAAAATATACACCTTAAACCAGCTACCGACAATAAAGAAAACAGGCGTTCGGAAGTTTGAATATAGCTTAACATTTGAAGGGGTACAATATGAACTAATAGACGCGCAATTTTTATTACCGGACGACACGGTAGGCGATAGCTTTACAGGTAATTTATTCGACTTCCTAAAAATAGTAATTGCAAACGCCTTGCGCGTATTTCCTAATAAGTGGGTTCTTGGGGAATACCCGGAAGAAACAGAGTACAAAACCCTAACCTTTAGCGGTAGGAATTGCTTAGAAGTATTACAAGACCTTTGTAACGAGTATAACCAAGAATTTGAGATAACGCAAAATAACGGCGTTAGAACGCTTCATATTCGTAACGCAGGCGTAGAATTTCCCTATACGTTCAGGTACGGGAAAACGGGCGGTTTGTACGAACTAACAAGGCAAAATATCAATTCTAAGAACGTTGTTACCCGGTTGTATATCTATGGCGGAAGTAACAACTTGGGGAATAGCTACCGACATACTAAACTTTGCCTTCCGGGAAGTAGCGGTAAAAATGATTCTTATATAGAGAACGCGGCCGCTATTGCAGCTTTCGGATTGAAGGAAAATACAAAAACCTTTGATAACATTTTCCCAAACAGATACGGAGAAGTAACAGGGTTAGGAAGCAAGTATTACGCTTTTATAGATAATACTATGAACTTCGACCTAAACGAAACATTTGCAAATACAACAGAAGATTACCAATATTGGTTAGCGTCAAAAAGATTAGACGACACGCAGGAAAATAGATATATATATTACAATGATGTGGCGGGAAAAACAACAAAATGGCTAATTTACAATGTAGATGCAAAAGTTCATTTTACTACTGGAAACCTTGCCGGTTATGAATTTGATGTTCATTCATATAACCACGCAACGAAAGAAATACAATTAAAGCCATATGAAGACGAAAATAAGATGCATTTGCCAAGTGAATATAGCGCGGCGTTTCAGTTTTCTCCCGAAGATAAGTATTTTTTTACCGATATAAACCTACCTGACCAATACAAAACGGAAGCCGAAGCCAAATTACAAGAAGAAGGAGAAGCGTATTACGCCCAAAATAGTCAACCACAGGTACAATACGGGTTAAATATAGACCAAAATTTTATTAAGCAATTCGCCGGAAACCTTACCGTAGTAAACTTATTCGCCGTTGGCGACTACATACCGATTGAGGACGAAGACATAGGGGTAGATAAGTCTATACGTATTACCGGATTCAAACGGGATTTATTAGAACCTTATAAGTATTCGCTAACCTTGGGGGATAGTGTAACAAAAGGCGCATATACAAGAATTATTAGCGATTTAAGGGAAATAGACGAAGTTATTAAGATTAACAACCTTGCCGACCCTTCCAAAGCGCGCCGTAATTGGCGGGCAAGCCAAGAAGTGTTAGCTATGGTTTTCGACCCGGAAGGCGATTATTACAGCGAAAAGATTAAGCCCCTTAGTATTGAAACAACAATGTTACAAGCGGGGGCTAAGTCTATGCAATTCGTTCTAAGGAACGTAGTTTTTGAACCAAACTACCAAAGCAACCCGAACTACATACGTGTAAGCGCGGGGCAATTAATACACTATACGATAGAAGAAACTATTAGGAATTGGGAAATAGCGCAAGTAACGTTTAGTAATCTTGTTAGTAATACGGCTTATTACATTTACGCCCGTTGTTCAATGAATACCGGGGGCGGAAGTATTATTTTGGATACTACCCAACGGAAAGTAGATTACGAAACCGGGTACTACACGTTTATGATAGGCGTATTAAACAGCGTAGAAACCGATAGTAACGGGCAAAACCCCGCGCGTTTGGTTTCCCTTACTTATGGTAGTTCTACCATAAACGGACGCTTTATTAAAACCGGACGAATAGAGAGTAGCGGCGGCGGAAGTACCTATTTCGATTTGGATAACGGGGAAATAGGCGGGAATATTAAATTTTTATCGAATGGAAATTTGACAACATTTGACGAATTGAAGATAGGTGGCGAAAACCTTTTACAAATAGAAAATACAGATTTGTTTTCTATTGCTGCAACTTCTTATTTAAATGGATTGCTTGCTGACAACATGCCAATTGGAAAATATGTTTTTTCTTATAGAAATTTAACAAAATCACAAACATCGTTTGCAGTATCTCTAAGAATTAGAGGTAGAAACACAAGTGGGGGTATTAGTGGAACATTGATAGCTATTGATTTAGATATTAATATGACCAAAGAATATTTAATAAATCTAACAAACTATACCGCATATTCAAGTTTTATATTCTATATCTATACATCAAGCGCATCAAACACGGCTACATTTACTAATGTTATATTACAAGAGGGGACAAAAAGTACTCAATACCAAAAAGCATTAGGTTATATTTCGGATGCAATAAAAAATGGAAGTACAACAGTTGCAGGCGGGCTTGTACTTTCTAATATTGTCATGGTTAAAGATGGAAATGGAACTGTTACCGGCGGATTGACTGGTATAGATGATGCACTATTATGGGGTGGCGGAAGTTATAATAGCCTTATCGACAACAATGCACCGTTGATGATTTATAAAAAAAATATGCCAATCCCAAATTTGGGATTAAATAACTATATTATTGAACGTCCACAAGTCGAAGTACCTAATTCTACTACTTTTACAAATGTTAGTGATGAAAAAAACCTAACAATAAATTCTTCATATAACTTTAATTTAATAGTTGTTACTAATGAATCCTTTTGGTATGCTACTTTTCCTCAATCTTTTTCAATCATTCCGGCAGGGCATACTATTAGAATAGAAATACTATTAAATAATTCAACAGGGCAAACTATTCGTAGTTATACGCTTAGTTTTGCTACGGGAGAATCAATAAACAAATATAGTACTCTAAATGGAGAAATTCAATTTACAAATATACCATTAGGCAACTACACTTTGAAATCAAGAGTTGTATGCCAAAGAGAAGCAGGGGCTTCTAATGTAATAACAGAAATACAGTCTTATGTTCAATATTGCTCTGTAATATATTTAGAAAATGTTAGAAACATCAAATTAGCCCCTAATTACATGTTTATGTCAAACTCTAATGCTAATAAAATTCTAATTGCAAGCGAAAGTGACAATTATTTAGTAAATGCTTTAGGTAATTCTATTTTCAGGTCAAATTCGGGGCGTTATCAATTAAAAATTGACGATACTGGAATAAAGGTATCATCTGATTTTGGTAGAACATGGAGAAATTTATAAAACATAAATGATTATTTTTTTATCAACAAACGTATTATAGTAATACGCTAATGCTTAATTTTGAAACAAAAAGTTATGAGTACAACACGGGGCGGCGAAGTAGTAAGCCCGCAAATTGGAAATATCGGGGTTATTGATAACCTGATTAACGGGAACTTCAAAATAGAAGAAATACCGTTCAACATCAAAAACGACGGCGAAACGGCGGTAGTTTTGGAAGTAAACCTTTGGGGAATGGAACCGGGCGAATTTGTAAGTACACGATTTGAAACAGGCTGGAACCCCGAAATAGTTAGAGAGATTAGACAAACGAGTATTAACGCTACCCTTATTTGGGGTTACTAAAAGTATATAATTATGGGTTTATTAATTGGAGTTGGAAATACAAAGCCGACATTTCCGTATGATTACTACTACGGTATAGAATGGGATTCTACCGTAGCTAACCCGGCTTGCACAAGGATAGGAAGGCCGGAACTTCATGTAGCTTTACCGGTTCAAAGCGGTATGCGCCGTTGTATTTTGAAAGACGACGGAACGGTAAACTATTACCTTCATGCTACCGATAGTACAAAACGAGATAACGGTGCGGCCGCCAACTTGGACGGAACCGACGGCCAAGTAATGGTAGAAATACCGGCACATTACCGCAAATTCGAGGTAGACGGAACTATATACCGTTGTTTTATTTCGCAACATGCATTACCAGGTTTTCACTTCGTACCGCTTTCCTATCGTTCAGCATACGAAGCAGCAATAGACCGTACCACGAGTAGCGCACCTAAATTGGCTTCCGTAGTAAATCTTTCGACAGCATTCAGAGGGGGCGGAAATACGGCCGCCGAGATTGCACACGACGCTGACGGCGGTAGCGTTCTTGGAAAACCAGCTACCGGAGTTTCTTTAACTAATTTTAGAGCGTATGCACGACGTAGGGGAGCCGCAGGAAGAAACGGCGCGGGTTGGAATTGTGATGTTTACGATATTCAAAAAACTTGCTTTTGGTTGTATTTTATTGAGTATGCTAACTTGAATTGCCAAGCAGCATATAACGCCCAACCAACAAGTGAAGGTTATAAACAAGGCGGTTTAGGCGCGGGCGTTACGGATTTAGTCGCCGCAAACATTACGGCAATGACAGGCGGAACATATGCCTGTATTCCATGCGGTATTACAAATTCACTTGGGAATAAGACTGGTATTGTAACATACACAATGCCGACCGAATACGGCGCAACGAAGACTACTAACGTACCTTCTTACCGTGGTTTAGAAAATCCTTTTGGGCATTTGTGGAGTTGGACGGACGGCGTAAAAGTAAACATTCAAAGCGACGCTTCGGGCGGACTTTCACAACTTTATATTTGTGAAGACCCTGAGAACTTCCAAAGTAATAATTACGACAACTACCAAGTAAGGGGATTGCTACCGCGTAAAGAAGGCTATGTAAAAAGGGTAATTATAGGAGAATACGGGGAAAATATGCCGGCAGAAGTAGGCGCGGCTTCTACTACTTACTTTTGCGATTACTTCTATACTTCTATACCAGCTTCCGGCGAAAGCCAAAGGGGCGTCTTCTTCGGCGGTTCTGCGGCTAACGGCGCGTTTGCGGGTTTCGGCTCTGCGTATACGGCTAACGCGGCTTCGTCTACGGGTACGTCTATCGGCTCCCGGCTTTGCTTTATCCCGTAAACACGACACGTGGCGACACGAAAAAAAAGTAATAAATTTTAAAAGAAATAGTATGGAGCAAAAACAAGACGACGGAAGTTTATCCTTCCTAAAAATTCAACCTGACGCAAATAATCGGCATTTTAATTGCCCAGAAACAACTCAACAAAAATTAATTAATCTTTCGTTTTGGATAATTGATTATTTGGAAGACGTAAAAACTAAATTCGGGCCTAACCGCTTTCTTGTTAAAGTTAAGTTTAACATAGACGACAACGACAGCGAAGCCCGCAAGTTCTTTACCAACTCTTCCGAAATTAAGTACGTTCTTGGGAAAATTAAAGAAATTATTTGCACAATTAAAAATTATGAATTACATTTGCAGTGCTTTCCATTTTGACAGGCGGAGTAACCCGCCAAATTATTAGCGGGCTTTTTTATGCCCGATTATGATATAACGGTTTGTACCCCCGTGTAGAAGGTTAATGCCTCTACTGCCTGTCAAAGGTGGAAAGCAACGGGACAGGCAAGCCGTTTTTTCTTGCCTATAATATTCATTTAAAATGCTTTCCAAAATGAAAAAAGAAAATCAAAGCAAAGTAATTCCTTTGCACCTTTGCCCCGAACTTTCGGAAATAATCGGCGATACGGTTGCCGTAATGCAAAAGTTTGATAGATACAAAAAGTATGTATCTACTAACAGTAATTGCGAAAATGTGATGATAAATGTAGCTGAAAGTTCGTTTAACCTATTAAAAGACACCTTTCAAACGCTTTACCACGAGGCATATATAAAGGATATAGAGCGACGGGCGCGAATTTTTGCCCAATGAAAAGAGGGGCTTAATCGCCCCTTTTTTCATTTAAAAAGATATTATTATTTTATTAACTAACGTATTATTATAATACGATTAATGTTATTTTTGTATAAGTAAGTTTTCTGAATATGGAATACAAATTTGAAAAATGGGTGCCTATAATCGGGTATGAAGGGCTATATGAAGTTAGCAATAATGGATACGTTAAAAGTTTGAGTAATAGCAAAACGAGAAAAGAAAAAATTCTTAATCAAAATTTGAATAGGGACGGATATTGTTTAGTGTTTTTATGTAAAAATGGAAAACGAAAGGCTTTTACAGTACATAGGTTAGTGGCTATTGCATTTATTCCAAACAGTGAAAATAAATGTGAGGTTAATCACATTAACGGAATAAAAAATGACAATAGGTCTGACAATTTAGAATGGAATACAAGAATAGAGAATTTAAAACATAGAACCAAAACGCTTGAATATTCACATTCAGAAATGACAAAACATAAAATATCTGAAACTCGAAAGAAAAAAGGCGTTTTACAAATATGTTCAGAAAGCAAAACAATAATTGCAGAGTTTAGTGATTCTTACCTTGCAGAACGCGAAACGGGGATTAACCAAGGTAATATTATTCAATGTTGTAAAGGAAAAAGAAAAATTGCCGGTGGGTATTTTTGGAAATATGTATAACTTTTAAAAAATAAATTATGAAATCAAATTCAGACGTAAGGCCGCCTAAGTTTCAAGATTTAGGCGACGGTAGCTGGTATTACAACTATAATATAAAAGAAGTTGAAGTAGAAAACGAAGACGGAACAACAAAAACCGCTTACGACTACGATACCGTACATATTTGGGGAACGCCTACCTACCCGAAGTTGGTACCGCTTGTAGTAGCGGACAAATACGACACAAGCCAAGAACTAAGCCTAACCGGTAAGTATAACGATTTTGTTTTAGGCCTTTCCAAGAATGAAGCCGACAAAACAGAATACGAAGACTACCGGAAGGACGTACTTAGTATTAAGGCTATGGTTAAGGCGGATATTCAGGAGTTCGACGGAAAATAAAAGCGTATGATAGGAGTAGTAGAACTGATAGGGATATTAATCGGGGCCGAAGTTCTAAATTTTGTTGGCTTTTGGGTATTCTTGAAAACAAACAAGCGTATAAAAGAAGCCGAAGCCTCACAACAGGAATTTAGTTATTTTGAAAAGCGGATAGATAGCCTTGAAAAACAGGTTTTGGAACAGGCCGTTACAATAAAGCAGCTTCGACACGATTACAACATCCAAGAAATAAAATACTATCAAAAAAAGGGCGCAATAGCTTGCGCGGACGCTTGTACCTTCGTCGATAACCCTATTAATTGCCCGGTTAAAATTAAACTTCAATGGTTTGAAGACAATTACCGCAAGCAGTTAATGGCGCAAACGGAGAACGGAAAATAAAGTAGAATTAAAAACCTAAAAAAGTAATGGCAGACGTAAATAAAATAGTTCCCTTCATTCTTAGATGGGAAGGCGGATACGTAAACGACCCGGTAGACCGGGGCGGGGCTACAAATATGGGCGTTACTATTGCCACTTGGCGAAGCGTTGGCTACGATAAGGACGGCGACGGCGATATAGACGTAGACGACCTTAAACTACTTACGAAAGAAGACGTAGTAAACCGGGTATTAAAGCCGCACTATTGGGATAGATGGAAAGCCGACCAAATTAAAAGCCAAAGCGTAGCTAACATTTTGGTAGATTGGGTATGGGGTTCCGGCGTTCACGGTATCAAAATACCGCAAAGGGTATTAGGCGTAAAAGAAGACGGGGTAGTAGGCCCTATTACGTTGGCAGCATTAAACAGCCAAGACCCGCGCGCCTTCTTTGATAAGATTAAGGTAGAACGCGAAGCGTTTTTTAACCGGATAGTAAAAAACACCCCTTCGCAAAAGCGATTTATTAAAGGTTGGCTTAACCGGCTTAACGACTTAAAATTTACCACATGAGAGCAAATACTATTATAGTACTATTTTATATTTGTTTGTTCGGGTTCTTAGGTTGTTCTTCGCCTAAGAACCTAACAAGCAGCACAAAGGAAACGGGTACTACAGAAGAAAAAAGAAGCGAATTTACGGAAGGAGAAATAAACACTTTTGTAGATTCAACTAAAAGGGCCGGACTGGATATTAAATATTTCAAAATAGAATTTTATCCGCCGGAAGAACAACCGGCAGGGCCGTGTCCGGAACCCGAAAAAGAACCCGCGCCGGGAAATGTGAATAAGGAACCAAAGCCAACGAATAAAAAGCCGCCCGACAAAGGAGCAATAAAAAGTATAGAAGGTTTTATAATAAATTCTACCAGCGAAGAAAAAGGGATAGCAGAAACAAAAGAAAAAAACATTTCGCAAAAGGAAGAAGAAATAAATACCGATAATACGTTAGAAACCGACCTTACGGAAGAAACCGCCGAAGACCCTTACAAGTGGCGTTACATATTGGGGATACTTATAACAATAATAGTAATTGGGGTAGCGGGGTACTTCCTTCTTCGGAAAAGCAAGGTAGCCACATTAATAAAAAAGTTATTTTCTTCATAACTATATTAGGGAGCCAGCCGCGAGGTGTGCAAACTAAAAACCCAAAAAGGCCTTAAAATTGGGTTCCTTTTTGGGTTTCTTTGCTGTAAGTCCTTGATAATCAAGGTTGTTTGCGGAGAAAGAGGTATTGCAACCAATAACACTGCCCTGTAATAAATATTTTACACAACTATCAGTTTGAATTGTGTCTATAGAGTAGTAACCATCGGAATTAAAAAAATTACTTTGATGCTGGCGATTAATCTCATTATAATCTTCTTTATACAGTATTATACCATTTTCTTTGTAGTATATAACAGAAATGTTAGATTTATAAGATCCTCCTGTATTTTCAAATAATGTAAAGTTAAACAATTTATTATCGGGAGACACCAAAAAAAACTCACTTCCTTTTTGTGGAAAATCTTTATGGTTTGCTATTTTATCAATGTTAGCAAGTATTTTATCCTGATAAATACTGATAATATAATATCCGCTAATACTGTCGTTTTCTATTTCTACATTTTCTAATTCCCACTCTGTAAATTTGAAATCACCAATTGGATAATTCTCAACCCAGGGACTTAAACCACCATAAACAGCAAGATATTCCTCTGTTTGTTCAATTATTTTTTCTATTCTTTGTGCTTTGGCAAAGAATACAATGCTAAAAAAAGTAATAGTGAAAATAGTTTTCATTTGTTTATAATTTTGTAGTTCAATACTTTTTAAATTTATGCTGCCTTCCTCAAAGTTACGGTCAACGGGCAGCGGTTTGCCGTAGTGCGGGGTCTCACAAATGTTCGTTCGGGTGCGAACGCTTGAAAATCCGACAGGGTTTTCTGCGGGCGTACGCCTCCGCATTACAGCAAACCGCTTGTTGTGCGTTCGCTCATTTTATTTTCATTCCGTTTGTTGATTGATTACATAAACTGTCCCTCTGCCTTGTCCTACCGTTGAAACAATTTGTTCATTACGCAAATATTGCAAATCTTTTTTCAGTGTATTTGGTGAAATATCGGGAAAAGCAACGGATAAATCTCCTACTTTAATTGTTTTTTGTTCTATAATAAATTCTTTAATTGCTTTTTGCCTTTCATTCAAATAACCACCTTTTTGTTTGAAAACGTAATATTTTTTATCTAATTTTTCGGTCAGCGTTTTCAAACTCTCCAAAAAGAAAAGCAACCATTTGTCAATTATATCTTCTTGTGTTATCCGCTTACGTTGCGCGGTCATAAGTGCATCGTAATACGCTTTTTTATGATTTTCAATATAATTTTCAAATGAAATATATTGTATAAATTCATAGCCTTGTTTCAAAAGAAAAAGTGTTGTCAACAAGCGGCTTAATCTTCCGTTTCCATCTTGGAACGGGTGAATACCCAAAAATTCGTATATGAAAACCGACAATACAATGAGCGGGTGTATTGTTTTTTCGTGCCATTGTCGATTTGTCCATTCGATTAACTCGAACATTTCGCCTTCAACCAAGACGGGGTCGATAGTCGCAAAAATCGTTTTTTGTTCGCCTGTTGGATAAGTTGCTACAACTTTATTTGACAGGCTTTTAAACCGCCTCTGTGTCGTTCATCTTTGTTGCTGTGCTTGAGCAAAAGTTGGTGCAGTTGCTTAATACAGCTTTCTGACAATTGGGTTTCCGAAAAATTGTCGAAAATAAGTTCTAAAACTTCATAGTAACCGATAACTTCCTGTTCGTCACGAGTTTTGAATTTCGTTATTTTTACATCTTTAAGTAGCTTTTGAATTTCTTCATCAGTCATAATCGCACCTTCAATACGAGTAGAAGAACCTATGCTTTTAATTGTGGCAATCTTTCGCAATTCTTTCAGGTAACGGTTTTCTCGCTTTTCAACGACATTCCACTTCCCCCTATACTCATCAATCGAAGCGATAAGTTGCATTACACGCTGATTTGTCAGAAAATCGAAGTTTAGTTTTTGAATGTATTTATCCATATTATATCCGTATTTTATCTATATCTAAAATGTAAAGATACAAAATATTTATATTGTATCCGTATTTTATCTGAAAAGACATTCTAAAATATCACTGCCCTGTCCGCGAGTGACGCACAACGGGCGGCGGCTTGCTGTAGTGCGGGTTTTCACAAATGTTCGCGCGGGGTGTGAACGCTTGAAAGTCCGACAGGACTTTCTGCGGGAATACCCCGCGCACTACAACAAACCGCTTGTTAGACGCCGCCCATTTGTCATTATTGTTTTATTATTTTACTATTGCCAACAACTTTATTTCCCGAGACAACTCTTACATTATAAATTCCTTTTGGCAAATGGTTTATATTGATTTCTGACTTTCCGTTGATATCTTGATTTAAAACTTCTTTCCCAAGCATATCATAGAGTGTTATTGTACAATAATTTTCACAATCAATCACAAACTTGTCTATCATGGGATTTGGATAAATATTTATATTCGTAATATTTTGAACTATTTCTGATATACTTGCTTCTCCTATTTGTTTGTATGTTATTGTGTAAACATCTCCACCATAGAGCGACGGACCAATAGGGTCAAATATATTTTGTAAGGTTGCGGGCAACCCGTTTTCGTTGTAAGTGTAGTTATGAGTTTGTTGTTCGAAAATGGCTTTTGTCATATTATTGTTTGACAAATTCATTATTTCACAAGGGAAGGCGGTACCCATCCAAGGAATTAACTGATAAGCAAATAAATAATCAAGTCCAAAATTAGGTTTTGGTTTATCATCGTATTCGTAATGTAATTCACGCATTTTAAATTCTCCTGGAATTGGCTCTCCCCAATCATTCATTTTTGGATAAATATAAGTGTATTTCGTAATATTTCCATAGTTGTCATAAAAAATGGTATCGAATTCAAAAGGTGCAATATTGTCGTTGTATGTACTTACAACACGTCCACCTTCATAATGATAATTAGAATGTCCAATCATAGAACCATTCATCCAAGTTTCCTGTCTAACAAGTTCCCCCTGTGAATTGTATAATAAATGAATATCGTAACTAAACATAAAATGTGTCAAGTCTTGAATTTTGATTTTCGACACAAGCCCGTTTTCATACTCAAATTCATCTACATATTTCAATGGACGAACCTGTCCTTGTTCAAACATTTCGCCTGTAATAATTCTTTTTTGTAATTTATTATCTGTATCATAAACGTACTCAGCCGAAGCATAATTGGAAGAACTTTCGTATCGTGAAATTTTGTCAACTAAAAAATTGTCTCTAATGTCTTGTGCTTGTGTCGTAGATAAACTACAAAATACAAAAACGAACACCAACAATAGTTTCGTAATTGTTAAGTTGTTTAATTTTTTGTTCGTTATCATAATTTCTATATTTTAATGTTTAACTTTTATTTTATATCGTTCTGTCAATTACGACTGTGCTGTCCGCGGGTGGCGACTAACGTCTAGTGGCTGTGTTATCTGTCATTATACGATATTTTCTCCTAAAAATATTTTCGGCATTGTTGTCAAGCAACGAGTCCAACGTTTATAAAATTTTTCCAATCCGAGTTTTGAAACTCTTGCATGAACTTCTTCGCTCTCTAAAACCCAATATAAAATGTAGGTTACTTTTCCAATTTGTCGAGTAAGTTTTACGGGCAATTCTCCTTCTTTTACAGCGTTAAAATCTTTCTGACGGTGTGTTCTCTTTATGTATTTTACATCAAGAACTCCTTCTTGAGCGAGATAAAAATCGGCAACTTCTTTCATTAAAGTTTCAATTTCTTCCTGCTTATCAATTTTTGCCTCGTATATACAAACTTCGTTGAACATTTTTGTCTTTGTAATTATTGTTTCTAACAGTCAAAGCTGAACATTGTCTCACTTTTTCTTCATTATTTTCTCAATTGAAAACCCAAGTAATCCACCTAAAATCGTCGTCATTATAATAATCGGTATCAACGAAATGGGTTCTTGCCAACCAATCAGAATGGCACTTGGCAGTAAAACCAAGAAAGCAATCAATAAGCCTTTAATTATCGAATTTATATTTAAGTCGATTGTCGCAATTAGAAATCCGACTATAATCCACATTGTAAATGCCGACAAGTTCGCGTCCCAAGTTAGATTTTGTAGAATCATTGGAATTACATCTATAATTCCTGCAACGATTCCTAACAATATTCCGATTTTAATCTTCTTTACTTTCATTTTGCTTCAGTTTTTGCACTCCGCCAACATTGCCACTAACGGTCGGCGGCTTGCTGTAGTGCGGGGTTTCACAAATGTTCGCGCGGGCGTGAACGCTTGAAAATCCGACAGGACTTTTTACGGGCATACACCCCGCATTACAGCAAACCGCTTGTTGTGCGTTCGGCATTTATTTCTGCGTTACTTAATTCTTAGAAATTGTCAATAATATCTTGTTATAATTTGTTTTACTATTTATTCCATTCATTAGATCGACCGTCAAACCATTTTGTGTTTTCCAAATTATTGAAGGATATTTGTCTTTTTCCTTTCTTATTTCTGTTGGCTCTCCTAATTTTTCGATTAATTTCGTTTCCAAAAATTTTAATTTTGCAATAAAGGTTTCTCTTGTTAATTTATCCAAATCATATCTTGAGTAATCTGCTTTATCCCAATCATAAGAGATTCTGTTTACTAAATCATCTGCTCTTATAATATTGTATTCAATTGAATTTGAAATCAATGAATCTTCCTTTATCAAATAAGTATGTTTTGTATATGTGTTATTATTATTGTCAAATATAACATCTTCAAAAGTTCCCAACTCTTGTTCCATTTGACTAACGTCTTTCAAATGCAGATTGTCAAAATCGGACAGAATGAAATCTAAACGTTTTACGAAAATACTGTCTGCTGTTGTTGCGCCAAGCAATTTAGGACTTAATTCCGCTTTGTTTACAAAATAATGTGCGTAAATTTTATTGTCGATAATATCCACTAATCCGAATATTTGCTCATCTTTTGTTCGGAATTTCAACAATTCATTATTTTCATTCAAATTTCTGCAACGATACGAATAATGCCAATTATAAAAAAATAATTCTTTTTCTATTTTTTGCATGGGTATTATTGTGCTATTTTCAATTTTCACAATAGAATTTGCTGAGTCTGTTGCCTGAATATGCAATAACTCATTTTGCATAACAAACGAACTGACAATATTAATTTCGTTTGGATAAACAAATGTTCTATCATCAAAATTCATTGTATCCAAGTCGGCATATATTACATCAAAACCGATTGGTTCGCCATACCAAGAATAGAACTTTTGACTATTTTTAATATTTTCATATGTTACATCATTATCGACACATCGGTTAAGTTTTAATGGATTTTCAATTTTAACTATTTTGTATGCGTCTGTCAAAAAATAAGTTGTATCAATTTTATTTACCAATGGAGTTGTTGATTCAATCAGATATTCTACACCTGTCTTTTTGTCCTTAAACCAAGTTTTCCCACCCCATTCGCCAAAGTCCAAAGAATAAACGTAAAATTTTTCATCTTCAAATATCAAATCATCTGCTTTGTCAATTTCTTTCCATACAAAATTCTGTATATCTAAAAAATAGACTTGTTCTTTCATATACGGTTTCAAAATAATGCTATCGTTTTTTACAAAGAAATCCAAATATCCTGCTCCAAAATCTTTAGGAAAACTTACTGTTTTTTCTATTTCTCCATTTGACAAAATGTACAGTAATCGTTTTCCATGAAACTCGTATTTTGATTTATTTTGCTGAAAAAGAACATAGTATTTATCTTGATATTTTAATGCATGTGTCATTACTCCTTTTATATTTACAAAAATAGTGTCTTGACAAAAAGAAAAACCACTATCATAAGTTATACAATTTTCGTTTTTGGCTTCTTTATTGACACAAGCCAAAAATAGAAATGGTATCAAGAAAATTATTACTCTTAGATTTTTCATTTACTTGTGTTTTTTCTATTACTTATTCTGCACTTCTACGTCTTCGCCCCGCTGACGCACAACTCTTAAATATACGCAATATAATAAAATTTTAAATATAAACAAAAAACCTTATATAACTTTCTGTAAACCTACACTATATGAGGCTGTCCCAAAAGTATTTTTGTCATTGTTTTATTCGTATCCCTATACAGTATCAATTTCAAATATTCGATTCTAAGGGATTAATGACCTACTTTTGGGACAGCCTCATGATTTGAGTACTTTCTTATTTTTTTCTATAATCAATACTATTTGTCAGGCACTTTCATCTGAATGAGAAACTACCCAACTTTCACAAAACTGCAAAATTATGTACTACACTTCACAATTTAGCTATTTTCTATGGCTTAATGTTATTGTTTCACAATTTTTGCCGAAACAGTTCCTGTTTTTACCACATACATTCCATCCGGCAAATGTGATATATCTACTTCAGCCTGTGGACGGGTAACTACTTTTTGCAATACCAGTTTGCCTGAAAAATCATAAATCTGGATTTGTTCGGACAGTTCTGACGCTCCGTTCGGAATAACAATATATAATTGTCCACTAACCGGATTAGGATATAGTTTCAGTGTTGCATCGTTTTCAATGTCAGCGATATCAGTAGTACCTGTATTTATTGTTACCATTGCCGTATTGCTGGTGGTTGTTGCAGTTGTTGTATTTGTTGCACTATTGTTAGTATTGGTTACAACAACGTAGTAATACATTGTTCCTATGGTTGTAGTTGGCGGTATGTAAGTGTCGCTATCTGTGCCTACGGCTATGCCGCCGGTGGTACTGTTAGACGTATTGCTATACCATTGGTATGAGAGTTCTCCGCCATCGGTTATAGTTGCTGTTACAGAAAGCGCAGTCGCTGTTGCATTTTGACTGTAAGTTGCACTTTGCGGTTGTGCGGTAATTACAGGTGTCTGAGCATCTACAACAGGCTCCCCTTCTTCAACTGTAAGCACAATTATTGCTCTTGCGGGATAACTTGAATATGAAATTATCTCGGAGTTAGTCATGGTTACTGTATAAGTGCCGACATCGTTAAATATGAGTTTTCCTTGATTCACAGTATAATCGGTTTCAGGCGCAGGACTATCATCTTTAATTATAGTATAGCTTGTATATATGCTATTAAAAACACTTTGGTCAAAAAACAGCGCTTGTTGTGTGCTTACTGTTTGTGGCTCTAAATTTTGTGTACCTAACCATTTACTGTCCCGATCACTTACTTTTGAATGAACTTCGAATAAATTGGACAGCTGAAGTTTATTTTTATAGCAGTGTAAAGTCCATAAAAATGGAGTAGCACTTAGATCCAAATTTGTCAATAAATTATTATCACATCTTAATTGTGACAAACTATGACATGCACTTAGATCCAAATTTGTTAATTTATTATTGCTACATGTTAAATCACTTAAATTAGACCAGCCGGTAAATGTTGTAAACAGATTATTGGAACAATCTAAAGATGGTATATGCGAACAATTGGTTATCGTTGTCATTTTATTATCACGACAACTTAAAAAGACTAAATTTGGACAACCGCTCAAATCTAAACTTGTTAATTGATTATTGTAACAATCCAATGATTCTAAAGCTGAACAACCG
This sequence comes from Bacteroidales bacterium, assembly GCA_031275085.1. GTDB lineage: Bacteria > Bacteroidota > Bacteroidia > Bacteroidales > ML635J-15 > Bact-19. The sequence goes on from JAISPG010000041.1 coordinate 143,662, forward strand.
GTCAATGTTAAACTTGTTAATTTATTATCGTCACAACTAAGATTTCCTAAAGACGAAAGATTTGTTAACGTTAAACTTGTTAATAGGTTATGACTACAATCTATATACTCTAAAGCCGAACAGTCGGTAAACGTTAAACTGCTTACCCGGTTATTGCTTTCTGTGCTGCTTGAATTACAATCATCGCTACATATAAAACTGGTAAACCTGCAACCGCTACCGGCTGTAACAACAACATTACGATTACTTGTACCGGTATAAGCATGACTAAAATACTGACTGTTTCCTGTGCCTGTTTTTGTTTCTGCAGCACTTCCATCACCCCAGTTTATAGTGTAAGTTTTACCACTTGTAGCTTTAACAGTTAAACATTTATATCCCGAACTCTGATTTTGTGACCATGTCAACCTTATAACATCTGCCGCTGTTAATTTAGCACCAAAAGTTAATACTGCGATTAGTATTATTCCCGTTTTAAGAAAATTCCTTATACTCATTTGACTATTTTTTTAATTGTTTTAGATTCCCTTTATTTATGTTTTTTCTATATATATGTTGTTATTTTATTGCAATTCCATCTCATTTTCACTATTTATTTCTGGTTCTCTATCGTTAATTTGAATTAATAGAGGTTCTATTTTAGAGTAATCTTTTATTATTTTTACGGTAATCAACGCTAATGGGATTCCTAATATTTCTAAAACTATTTGTGCAACTGTGGTCGTTATTAAATTATCTAAAGTATCAGCACTATTATGAGCAAATCTAAAGACAAATTGTCCGACAAATGCTGAGACTATCCAAAGTGTCCACCACCATCCTAAGTAATTTGTAGAATAATTTACTTTCTCAGAAAGACCTTTTGCTGTAAGAAACCCTTTTGTTTCAACATAGATTTCCTTCATTATTTTATATGGACGATATAGATTTATAATTGGAACAAACCAAGACCCCGCAGCCCAACCGTCTGAATAAGCGAGGTGATTAACTTTTTGGTGTAAGTTGAAATATGCCCTCCTAAACCACATGATGAACGTAATACCTGAAATCAGGTAAGCAATCATATAAACAATACCACAAATCTGTTCTCTTACATCGTTTAATTCTGCAGCGGCGTCAGACACGAATTCACCATTAGCTATAGTCTGAAGTAAATTATATTGCATATAACTTGAAATAATATTTACAATCTCTAATGCCATAACAACCCAAATCATAATGATTGCATTTTTAGCTCTATGTTCGTTTGGTCTTAAACTTTCCATTTGATACTATATTTATGGTAAATAATGGATTAAATTAATTTTCTACTTATAAAATTTTGAATCGGTTAAAATTATTCTTTTAACCGATTCAAAATTAGAAGATTTTTTTATGATTGTGATGATTTTCATCAAAATTTTACCGAAAGGTAAACGAATATAAATACACCCACTCTATTATCATTGATGATACACAGCGACCGGTATTTTATCGTTCTTTTGTTTACTAATTATCATACACCCTACATTTTGCTGTATAATTGTTATCTATTGAGCTAACAGTAATGGTTGTATAATCATGAGGGTTACCTATTTTTTGGTGTTTTGTTATTATACCGTCTTGTGTAACCGAAACTCTAGATGGATAGTCACTAGACCAGTATACTTCTTTATTACTGGCATTTTCGGGTAAGACAGTAGCAATAAGTTGTTCTTTTTCTCCAACTTCTAGATAAATACTTGTTTTATTTAAGGTAATACCGCTTACATATACTTGTTCTACTATTACCTCGCACATTTCAGAAAGGCTACCGTCTGCCGTAGTAGCCACAACAGTTGTTTTGCCTTTTGATAATGCAGTTACCAATCCGTTGGGCATTACTGTCGCAACCAATGGGTTACTACTTGTCCATGTTACGGTCTTATTTGTAGCTTTTCCTGGTTGAACAGTAGCAATTAACGTTTCTGTTTCTCCTATTTTAAGAGTTAAAGAAGATTTATTAAGACTAATACCTGTAACATCTTTTTCACAAGAAACTGTAACAATTATTAATAGTGCTGCAATTGATAATAAATAAAATAATTTTTTCATTTCAAAAACCCTTATCCGTGTCGGGTACAACTTTTAAAATATTTAACATCAAAATCAATTTATCAAACCACAACTGAACCTTGTCTGCGCCCAAGCCAATAGTATTTGTTGTAAAGTTTTATCAAAAATACAAAAATAATTTGAAAATTTCATCAAAAATTTATATTTTCATATATACAAGATAGGAAAATTTACTTTTAAGTTATTCTACATGGAATTGTCTCAATCAATGTAAAAGGAAATGCAACTATAAAGTCAGGCATTTAGCTTTTCTTTATTAAATCTTTCGTTTATTATTCTTTCCAGATCTTCAAATTTGTATTTCAATGTGCTTGATGTTATTGACAAAGGAGTGCTATACATTTTATTGTTTCCTTCCATAAGTTTTTTCTTAAATCCTTTTGCTTTATCTAAGTATTGCTCCGGGTTAATAGTGTATATTAACAAAAATTTAGTCGATGCAACTTTTTCTGTTTTTATTTCAATTATATCACTCCATTTAATAAGCCCTACGCTTGAAGCATTAGTATTATCAATTATTCCATACTCGTCAATAATCAAACCTACTTTTCTGTCAAACACCTTTCTTGTCCCATAAATACCTGTTGCTCCAAAAAATAATATTCCTGTAATACCTACTCCCTTTACAAATACCGGAGAAAATCTTGTTTGTTGTTCTGCAATTATAGTAAAAAGACATAGCCCTAATACAACAAACAGAAAAGAACCTACAATTCCCAGAATTAACTTTTTCTTACTTAAAGGAATTTCAACTTTATCCATATTCACTTTGTCATTAAATTCACTTTTTTTGTTCACCAATGCCTGAAATCCGGCAGCTTGGCATTATATTTCTTTTGCACTTTCAAAAAGTTTTTGCAATCCTTCTGAATATTTATCTGTTGTAATCCAATCCTGAAAATTCAAATCATGATTATGCTTGTCAAATACAAAAGTTTTTAAATTTGATTTATTACAGGTTTTGAACCTCACTTCAAGGTCATAAACATCTTCAACGGGAACATTTGCATCTTCTTTTCCATGAAATATGTATATGGGTATGTCAACTCTCAAAAGCCTTGTTTTATTTGGTTCAAGAGCAAAATGTTCTCTAAACCATTCAACAGTAACCCGTGTATAATTAATCCAAATCCACAATCCATTATTTTCAGCAATTTTAGTCATTAAAAGTCCTTGAAAATCTCCCCGCATTGCCATTATATCCTTTATATCTATAAAATTGTCCTGTACAACATTAATCGAATCAAAAGGTTTATTTTGAAATAAGTATCCTCTGTATGCTGCAACTGTAGGGTCTTCAGATTCATACTCTTCCCTGTCTACAGCCTTATCCTCATTTTTGTCAAATATAGAATTAATCATAATCATAGATCCTTCTCCAGTATTTTGCCATTTAATAATATCATACATATTATCATGTGCATAACCGTGCAGAAACAAAGCGTCTACTTCTACTTTTTTTCTTTCCGCTACCATAGAAGCAATGATCGTTCCTTCACTTATCCCGTAAAGAATGATTTTACAATTTTTGAATCGTTTGTCTTTTCTCAGATAAGTGATCATAGTTTCTACATCTGCAGCTTCATTATAAGGCAAATATTTAGAATACTTTTTGCTGTCAATTTTTTCAAATAAAGGTGGTGTTTCTCCAATATCGACTCCACGGCGGTTATAAGTAAAAAAACCAACGCCTTTTTCACAAAATCCGTCAGCTAAAACATCACAATAATTAAATCCTTCTCTTTTTGTCAGATAAGTCTGAGGCCCTGTTCCCTGAATTGTAACAACAATAGTATTTACTTGACCTTCCTCGGGAAGGCATAACCGGGTTGTTGTTTTTTCTCCGTCTGATAATGTAATTGTTTTTATCTCGGAGGTAAAAGCCTGTACTTGTATTGAAATAAAAGATAAAATCACCACAAATGTACACTTAAATAATTTTTTCATGTTTTTCTGTTTTTATATTTCTATTTTTTAACTGAACTTATGCCTAATATCCAACAGCCTGGCGTAATGCCGGGAAACATGAATATTCCTGTAGAAACCTTTCAATTCACTAGAAAGCTTCAGTAGTAAAATACTTCGGCATTACGCTAAACTGTTTGTTAGACACAGTTATTTTCTATTACTCCCGTACAAAAATAATCAAATTATTGTTACTTTTTCACACCCTGCATAATTCCTGAATCTGTATCCGTATTGTTAAGCTGTTTTCTTTCGCTTCTGTATTGTTTACCATAATTTAAGTTGAAACTTATTTTTACAAGAAACGATTTATTGTGATCCGTATGTATTTTAGAATCAACCGGATTCAAAGCCGACCAGCTTTTATTTTCGGTAGTATATTCTTTGGTAAACGGATTCATTACGCCAATCATAAAAGTCCAGTCCGATAGTTTATAACCTGCCATGATCGTATACATTTGATCGCTTTTGGTCATTTGCTCACCATACATAAACCTGGGTGGTGTGATTGTTGTAAAATTTGCCAGCCAGTTTTTATATGTGAAATCTAAATTCACTCTCAGCTCGGACATTGTGTAAGTATGTTCATATTCATTTCCTGTACTTATATAATGATTTATTCTTGGTGCAACTGACAAATTTAAATGATTTTTCCAAATTTTAAATTTGAACGAAATTTCGCTACTTATATTTTGAAATGATTTTTGATTTTCATAAGTTCTAATAAACTTTCCATCTTCATAGAAAACAGATTCCATAATCGGATTAAACTCATAATCGTAAGTTAACAAAAAATCCACACTAAAAATTCCTTTGTTGTATCCTACGGTAAAATTTTGATTTAGCGTAGGATATGGTTTCAAATTTTGATTTCCTCTAATCACAACCCACGAATCAACGGCTTGCTCCACATTATTCATTGCCGAAAGTGAAGGCGGATTGTTTCGAAGATTGATCCGATATCTGAAATATAAATTTTCGTTAGGTTCAAATGTTAATCGAGCCGAAGGTTGCAAGGCATATTTTTCAGTTTTTATATCATTTTGCGTGTAATACAATCGAACGCCTGTAAGATTTAGCATATAACCGAACTTCTTTATTTTTCCCTGAAATTCTGCAAAAATCGAACTTTCCGACTGCCTCATAGAAATATCATCGACTGTTGTTCCCCGATATTGATTCGAAGTGTTTGATTCCAAATGTTTTATCCCACTTGTTAGTTTTGCCGGACCAAATTTCTTTTCATAAATTCCTTCAGCAATAATCGAATATTTTTCTCCATCTATAATCGACAAAATATCCGTTTCAAACATATTATCTTCCTTTTCATGATATACACGTGTGCTGTTAGTCGAAATATATGTTCCCACGGCATTGAAAATAAGTTGCTGATTATTCTTTAAATTTCGTTGAAAATACAAGTCGATTGCAGGCGAATTTGTTTTTTCTTTTGTATGATCAAAAATGGATAATACAGTATCGGAATTAGAAAGGTATAATTTACTTTTTCTATCTTCAAATCCATTCGGAAAATCATTACATGTAAATCTGAATTGAGCATTGAAAAAATATTTATCTTTTTCCTGCAAACTGTAGTTCAAATTTGTACTGAATACTTTTTTGTTAAAAAGTGTCGGCTCTCCGATTTCCAGTCTATGTATTTCGTTATCGGGAAAAATTAACTTTTCGTCATATTCGCGTGTCCAATTCTGTTTGCGTTGAACAAACATTGCGTTAGCAGAAAATTCAGATTTTCCATAGTTGTATTTAATTGAGAGCCTGTTATCAGCCGAAAGTCTTTTGTTCCCTATGCCATTAAATGCAACGCCATTAATATTTATTCCCGATTCTTTCCGTCGTGTAATATAATCAATTACCGCGTCGGCATTTCCATAACGTGCGCCCGGATCGTCGTGATACTCAATCCGAAGAATGTCGGCCGGCGGAATAGAGGCGATTTCTCCGCTTGTTGCCAATACTCCATTAATACGTAACTGAATATTCCCGTTTCCCGACATGCTTATTTCACCTGAAGTTGGGTCTACCATAATACGGGGAAGTTGCATTTTTCGTATTACATCAGTACCATCGGAAGCCATTTTTATTTGTTCTTGTGTCGGAAGAATAATTTTCCTGTCTTCTTTTTGAATGACAGCACTTGCCTGAATCGTTATTTCGTCTAAATTTATAGCAGATTGATTCAATAAAATCCGAATTGTATCCTCAACTTCATTTGCGGTAATTGAAATGCATTTTGTTTCATAACCTATATAGGAGAGCGTAAGGATATAATTTCCTTGAGTAATTTCCTTTATTTCAAATACACCGTCTAAATTGCTTGTTGTGCCTGTCACAAATGATGAATCTTGTCTCGATAGGGCAATATTAGCAAATGCGATAGGTGTTTCATCGCCTGAATCAAATACTTTCCCTTTAATGTTAGTTTGTTGGGCAAATATGTTACTTGTAGTAAAAGTCAATATTGCCAATAAAATTGTAATAAATTTTTGTTTCATTTCTTTCTTGTTTTTAAATACCTACCGTTAGGTATGTTTGTGAATAAAAAAATAATAATTGAAAACGTTTCTATTTATAAAGACAATCGGGATGGAAATATATTTTATGGAAAGAAAAGAAAAAGTATATTTTTTTATCTTTTATTGACTTTCAGCAGATTGTACAGATTGTCCCAATCTCTTTTTATGTCTGTCAAAGATTCTGCACCTGTTTTATTGGTCGTAGTCCGTTGCACTAATGCTCCATCGCTTAAATTGAGGAACATACAGGCTAATTCTTCATTTGGAATAAAAGTTTTGATTTCCTTTTTTCTTTTTGCGGTTTCAATAATTTTTGACCATTCCCAAATTTCTTTTTGATGGTGTGCATTATGGATTTGCTGAAAAGCAGGAAGCCTCTTAGAAGCCTCCGATATAAAAATGAATAAGTTCATATCATCGTCCAGTTCATCAAATTCATCGGGTTCCTGCAATTTTTTCAAATAGAACTCATAAAACTCTTTTAAAGAAGTTTTCGGAAAGCTTTTATAATCAGCTATTATCATATTATTATAGAAATGCTTGACCGTATCCTCAAACAGTTTTTCTTTACTTTCATAATAATGATAAAATGCTCCTTTTGTCAATCCGACTTCATTAACTATATCTCTTAGAGAAACATCTTTATACGAGTTTTTCAAGAACAGTTTCAATGCAGTATGTAATATTTGTTCTTTTGAATTTGTTACATTTATCATGATACCTACCGTTTGGTTTGTAAAAGTAAATAAAAAATCATTCAATGCAAATAATTCTAAATTTTATTAAGATTTTATCAACCGATCTCATTTACTTTCAACTTCGCGCGTATAAACACGCCTGGTCTTAGATAACCTGGCTTGATGTGGAGTATGAAGATGCTCCGAAGAACGGCAAACTTTCAAATTTTTTCATAATTTTCTGTGAGATTGTGCCGCCGCTCAGATATTTTTTATCATCTCAAATTGTTTTCCTGTTATCTCAATATTTTTTGCTTTTAGAAAATCAACAATTGAAATACAGGAAATATCTGTATTTAGTAATTTCATTTTTGTAATCTTATTGAGTTTCTTTATTTCATGAAGTAATAACGAAGCAATTCCTTTTCTTCTAAATGGCTTATCAACTGCTATTTGTGTAATATCTCCCGAATTAGGCTCAAAAATGCAATATCCTACGAGCTTCTTGTCGAAAAATGCTCCTAACCCGATAAAGTCTTCTTTTGCTCTTTGGATTGATTCAAAACTATTCTGCCATGAAGGATAAAAATCCCAAAACTTTGAAACAAAATGGTGTTTTTCAATGTCAATTTTCTCAATGGAACAAGAAATTTCAATGTTTTTTATTTCATTTTTGATTTTCTCGTTTTCCCACACAAAATAATTAAGTTCACGTATTATTTCAAAGCCGATATTTCGATAAACAGAAACTGCTTTTGTATTATGTTGCAACACTTCCAACAAATAATGGTTTATATTGGTCTCTTTTAAATAGGGAATTGAATATTCAAAAATTTTTGTAGCCAGACCTTTTCCTCTATGCTCTTTCAGTGTTCCTGTCCCCGTGTCGTAAGCCATCCTTACTCCGTTAAAATTTCCTATTCCATTTAATGTAAATGCAACAATTTTTCCTTCTTCAAATGCGGCAAACGACAAATCGGGATTAAAGCCGCGCCTTTTCCACATGGTTTGAAGCTCTTCAGCATTTATCTGAATATCATAATCGGCAAAAGCCCGGCTAAATGCTTTAATTATTGTTTCAATGTCTGTTTTCCCAAGTGATTTAATTTCCATTTCCTTATCTTTTTTGTTTCCACTTACGTTTTAGCCCCAATAACATGTAACGGCTTAGTATCTGCCGTCAGTGTGGGAGTTAAAAGTCCGACACTTTCAATTTTACACCCGGTAAGCAATACCATTTTTTGCTAACATATGAAAAAGTAAAGAAAAAAATGGTCTTGCGGATTAGAAGTACTCATGTTGCTTGCCATACACCCTCATTACAGCAAACTCCTGTTAGCAGCAGTGACTTTTTCTTTCCAATCAACTGTTATTTAATATTCCGTTAATCCTTATTGTTTATTTGTTCTTCAAGTGCTTTTCTTATTGCTCTTGAACCAATTCTATCCATTTCTTTTTTAACAAATTCAACTATTGATTTCCATTTAGCAACCTGTTCAGAAGTTAAATTGTTATTTGATTCTATTTCTTTCAGAATATTTTCTAAATTATCTTCATTAGAATATTTTTCTAATAGTTTATCACCATTTAGAAACATATCTGTTGTTTCCTCTTTTGAATTAAATAACCCATTCATTTCTTTAACAAGTTCGTACATCGTACCGCCAATAACAGTATCTACAAGCGTATACATTAATTTCAATTGTTCTTTCATATTTTTTACTAAAATTATTTTTAATTTATTTTATTATCAAAATTTGTCGTTTGTAACCGCGCTGTTCAGGCATTACTGCTAACGGTTGGCGACTTACCGAAGGCGTGGCTATATAAACGCTACGACGAAGATACAAAATTCTAAGTTTCATATTCTATATTTTCAGAACTACGCCACGTTTGCGGCAAATTGTTCCGTTATGCACAGGCATTTCTTTCAACTATAAATATAATGTTTATTATATTTTGTCATTACCAAAATATTCCTTTAGTTTTTTATTTCTTTTATTCTTCTCTTTTTCCAATTAGATTATCCTGCTTATTAAATAATTTTCTTAAATAGAAAACACAAGCGACAAATACTAAAATACTAATAATCATAACAATAATATATGATCCTAATCCGCCATAAAGTTCTATAGGATTTTCGTATTGTGGAAATTTTTGAAAAAAGATACCTTCAATAAAACCGGTCAAATTCATACAGACATGAATTATAATTGTACAAATTAAATTTCTTGTTTTATAATATACCCACCCTATAAAAATACCTGCAACAAACGCAGGAATAATTTGCACCAGATTAAGATGGAGTAAACCGAATATTAAACCTGATATTAAAATAGAAGTAACAGCAGAATATCTTTTCAATAAACCATCAAGAATAATTCCCCGATAAATTAATTCTTCAAAAAAAGGAGCTAATACAACTAATGAGAAAAATGTTGGGATACCTATCGGATAATCTCCGGTAAGGTTTTCGATATAATCGCTAAACTTTCCGGCTATAGAAGGATATTGGTTTTCAATATTTTCTATTACTGATTGATACTCAGCATATCCAGTGAATATTTCAGGCATAGGTAATAAATCGAAAAAAGGATTCATTATTCCATACACCATTGCAAAACTTCCTATTATTATAAATGGAAGTATAGATATTTTGGGAGTAGAAAAATGGAAAGATGTTTCACCGGTTCTTTTTTTTCTGATAAAATACAATATGAAAAATGTAGAACTTACTGTTAAAAAATAGTGAATTAATTGAACTAATTCCATTCCCATAAATAAAGGAAGAATGAAAATAAGAGGAGTAAAAAATAATATTGATAAAATATCTATTCCAGCCATTCCAAAACTGAGACTAATACTTAGATATTTTTTGTTTTTTGAATTATTCATTGTTTTACACGGTTTATATGTATCATTAATGATCATTGGATTCGCTTATCTATGCTTGTTGCCGTTCGTACATTTTGCTATTTCCTTAAATCCAAATACTTATTTTTACTTCTTTGTCAATTTCAATCTTTTCCTTTTTTCTGATTACCGCTTTAAGAGGAAGTAAATAAGTTCCATGTTTTGTGTCAAACCAGATTGCGGTTTCCCATTCGCTATTACCAACTTTTGCTGCTATTTTCATTCGTCCCCAGCCTTCTTCTAAAAATTTAAGATTTTCTCTTATTTCTTTTGCTGTTTCTTTCGGAAGGCAAACAAAACACCAACCACAAGACGGTGAACTTAACCAAGGCTTAGCGGTAAATTCATATTTTATTCCTTTATTTTCCATATCTATTCGATTATATTTCCATTCTCGTCTATAAAAAAAGTTTCATCGTTCAGTTTTACTTTTGCTTTGCCATCCTTATTGAAATAACGGGCTTCATCATATACAAGCGGAATAATTTCTTTTCCTGTTTTATCTATAAAACCATATTTACCGTTGTCTTCTGATATCACTAATTTTTGAGTTTCGGTTTCGGATCTCTTTTTAATTTGTTGTTTAGTCATATTATTTCACTAAAGTTTTTTTTTATAACATTGTACACCTAACGCCAAACCGAATTCTTTGTTAATATCCAAATTATTTAACAAATATATTTATATTAATTTTTATTTCCACCTGATTTTCATAATCATCTATATATGTTTGACCTTTTTTTAACCAAAGCAAACATAATTTATTAATAGATTGCTTCTTACATTATTTATCACAACTTTCATGCTCATACCTTTTGCTAACTTTCGTTGATAATAGATTCTCATTTTAGGATTGTGTTCTATTTCGGTTTATAAGCTTTGTGCTTGGCTTGTTATATAGTTTACCTTGTTAGTCTGTTAACTCCTACTTTAATACAAAAAAAGTAAAAAGTAAAAATTAACATTGCTTTTATTTTAATTTACAAACTAAGAGTTTGTTGGTGGCTGGGCTTTTCATCAGTTAGGTCTAAATCGTTCAAATGATTGCCAATATTTGTCTTTATAAATATCGTATTCTATTTCAAATTTATTGCTATTATCTTGTTGTGTCTTGAAAAATACTTTTGAAGGTTTGCGAAAATCTTTGCAAGCGAAATAAATTTCTCGTTCATTGTCTGCTGTTTGCCTACCAATATATAAATAACCATCTTTGTCTAAAAGTTGTTGCAATATACTTTCTTCAATTTCATTTAAACTTTGATAATCATTAGTATTAGGCATTCCATTGCTGTTACTTCCGTCATACTTAAAAGTGATTATAGCAATCCAAGGGTGTGAAGCCTTACTGTCCCAATTAAGAAGTTGAGTGTTTACTACTGCTATTAACATGTTTCCACTTTCTAATTCGGCTTCCAAAATTGAGTGTTCATCTTTACTCGTATCATAACGAACTCCGTCATATTTTTCAATAAATTCTTTTTGTCGCCAAGTCAAAAAGTCTTTGAGCTTCACAATAGGAACAAGTTCCTTTTCGGCTTTCTGTCTGCCAATTATTTTTAGGCTATCTATGTTGTTTAAAAAGTCCAGTTCGCCTAAATAATTGTCTAAGAAAACATAAGCCCCATTTCCAATTTGCTGTTCATTTTCTTCCGTACATTCGTTGTGAATTACAGAAATATCAATTTCGTCAGGATAGTTAGCGTGGTCATTGGAATAGAAGAATAAATTTTCGCTGTCAAATTTATATCCAGCCATATTGATTCCAAAATTTTCAATGTCCAAAGCGGGTTTGAGAGCAGTAAATTTCCAACCGTTTATTTTTGGTGCTTGTTCTACAAGTTCTTCTATGAAAACAATGTTTTTAGTATTGCCGTCTGCAGTCAATACCAACTCAACGGTGTTGTCATCATACATACCTGCCAGATAAAAGTAACCATCTTTCAGCTCTGCAAGTTTGGGAGAAAGTTTGTCAAAGAAGCCTTTTTCAATGTCTTTTTTACTTTTAACCACATTAAAAAATGTCTTTTCATTATTTTGGAACCAATTCCAAAAGTCGCTATAATTTTTGATTGGTTCGTCTTTCTTGCCGAAAATATTTTTTAGAATGTTCATTTGTCTTTTGTCAAATTAAATTTTAGTACGGTGTGGTCGTTAGCCTTGCCACCAACGGTTGGCGGCTTGCTGTAGTGCGGGGTTTACAAATGTTTGCGCGGGTGTGAACGCTTGAAAGTCTGACAGGACTTTCTGCGGGCGACACCCCGTATTACAGCAAATCGCTTGTTGGCAGTAGTGCATTATTGTTTTTACACTATAATCAATCTGTCAAGCACAAATATACAATTATTTCTTAAATGTTTAGTGATTACTGATGTCTTCAATTTGTTTATCGAAGATACCAACTAAAGTATCGAAGATATAAAGTAGAATATCGAAGATGCGAACTAAGCTATCAAAGACACAAAATAGAATATCGAAAACATCAACCAAGTTGTCGAAAATATAAAGCAGAGTATCGAAGATACAAAGTAAAACATCGAAGATACCGATTAAATTGTCGAAGATACAGAATAGGGTTTAGAAGACATAAAACGGAATAAAAAAATAGGTGGCAAAGCCACCTGTTCCTCTTTTTTTCTTTGAGTGACGTGGGCGCTTGGAGTTTATTCTTCTACGATTTCTTCGTTTGCGGGGCGTGTCGGAGCATTCAGTTTTTTGAGTATTTTGGCGTAAGAAAATTCGTCTTGTTTAGTTGAATTGCCTTTGTAGAAATTACGTGCAATTTTGGCTACACTAATTACTTCATCGTAAAGGGCGTTGAACTCGGTTACGGCTTCTTCTGTTATGGTTTTGCGACGGGGTTTGTTGGTTTTGAAGTCTTCTTCGATTTGGATTTTGAGTTCTGCCAAATCGTTGAGCGCGGTTGCTTGAATTTGTATTACAAGTTGGGTTGATTTTCGCTGTTCGGCGGCGCTGTCGATTCCGAGAAATTGGCTGAAAGCATTATTAATACGAGTTTTTAGATTATCAAAAAATGGCTCTTGTCAATTTTTGCGTTTGCTTACAAGAAAGTCTTGATTGGCAATGGCATTTTCGACTATGGTGGCACATGCGGTGAGCATATCAACGTCTTTGCCTGTATAATTTCTCTGGATTTTCATATATTTTTAGTTAAACCTCCCCAAACCCCTGCACCCCTATCCCCTTCGGGACTTCCCCCACAAGGGGGAGAAAAAGGAAAATAGTTTTTGGAGGGGCTTAAAGAGAGTAAGATTATTTTTTGATTATTTTATGTGTTGTTTTGTTCACTTCAATGAAATATATTCCGTTGGCGTAATCGGATAAGTCTATTTCTGCAATGGACAACGGATAATTGAAAGTTGAAAGCTTTTTGCCGTTCATGTCGTAAATTATTACTTTTCCGATTTTTAATTGTTCGTTTTCAATGATTAATCTTCCATTTGTCGGATTCGGATAAATGTTTATATAATTTACTGTTTCGACTTCATTTATTGAAGTAATAGTAGTTATATGATGACAATTACTTACATCGACACAGCCGTTTTGCGTAATACGTACGGCGTAATTACCGTTTATCGAAGGAGAAAATGTCTGTTCGGTTTCTCCTTGCAATTCACCATAATCGTTATCGCAATCCAGCCACTGATATTCTGCCGAAGAAGCATTTGCTGTAAGCGTGTTTTCGTTTATTTCCACAGAAGTGTCAACCTCATGAATGGTAAGATTGATTGTTATAATACTGTCGCAACCCGCAGCATTTGGAATAATTGCCGTAATGTTCGGATTGGATCCTGTATAAACCTGTCCGTCGGGAGCGGTGTAAGTGTCGCAAACATTTTCGGAAAAACTGTGGGTTGTGCGCAAATCGGGAATGGAAATTACGATTGTTTTTGTGCTGTCGTTGCCGGTTTCGGTATCCGTAACTGTGAGGCTTACCGTATAATCGCCTGGAGTGCCATAAGTATAGACAGGCGATATTTCCTCACTTGTTTCGCCATCGCCGAAGTTCCACGATTGGGTATCGTTATCGAAGTTGTTGCCGGTAAATGTTACAGTCGTATTTTCGCAGGTTGTATTTAGTTCATAACTGAAATCGGCAATCGGAAAGGCAACTTTTTCTACTTCGTCAGTAATTACCGAACTCCATAAGCCGAGCGTATCGCGAAATTGAAAACTTATTTCATATTCGCCTTTCGGGATTCGTGTGAAATCCATATTCTCAATCAAATTGAAATTTTTTGCAGGCTCGGCGAGTTGCACATATTCCGCATTTGCAAAATCGGAGTTAAACCAATAACGGTATGCCGTAATATAATTATCGGCAATTTCTGTTTCCCGAATTATCAGTTTATAGAAAAATTGGCTGAGCGTACTGCTCCACAAATCCGAATTATCCTTAAAGCGAATATTCAAGGTGTGTATTCCGCTTACAAGCTCTTCGGTGTCTAACAGTTCGCTTAAATTGAAATGTGTTTGCGGAGCAACTGCGATTGTGGTTTTATTTGCATAATCGTTATCGAACCAGTATTCGTACACGACAATCTCTTTGTTTGCAGTGGAAGTTTGCGGAATTTTATAGAAAAAACTACTCAACACGACACTATACATGCCTTCATTGTCCCACGTGCGAAAATTGAAAGTATGAATACCCGGAACCAATCCCGCAGTAGGAATCTGTGTGCTGAGACTGAAATTAGCTTCGGGCGTAACGGTTTGACTTACTTTCGCCGAGTAATTATTATCAAACCAATATTCGTATCCCAGAATAGTATTCTGCGAAAAACCAGAAATCGCTACCAACAATAACGCGGTTGCGATAATATATTTTATACTTTTCATTGTTCTGCTTTTTTAGTTTGCGAAGTACATTGCTTTCAACTTACTCGTCTTGCGCACTCACATTAATCTGTATCTGCAATTCGCCGTTATTATTGGTTTGCGGAGCAATAAGTTTTGTGCTGATATGCGGATTTGACGGAACAGCTGACGCCTTGTACGGAAACAAACCGCCGTAAACGCCAACCTGTGTACCGTCTGTACCGGTATAAATAGTGGGCGACAACAAATGATAATCGTGTGAATAATCAAATACCTGTCCGCTCTGATTGACAAATAAATTGTCTATATCAATTCCCTTATAGTTATTTATATCCGAATTGTTAGCGTCTATGTTAGTTGTAGAATGCTTAAAAATATTATTGCTAAAGGCAACGCCGTTGCAACCAGTTTGGATACAGTCAGCACGGTCTCTGCGTAGAAATATATTATTCGAAACAGATGAATTTTTTAAACCGTTAAAAATATGATATGCCACGGTCGTATTATAAAAAAATACATTATTTAATATAGCTATTTCGGAACCATTACCAATTTGCCCTCCAATAAAACAATTACTTATGGTTGATGATTTTGCATTGGATAAAGTAATACCTTCATTTATTACACATTGAATAATTTGACTATTCTCGCAAGGCGAAGCATTGCCCACATAATTTATATTTCCGAAACGGCACCGGCGCAAAACAACATTGTCTATTTTAACATTACTTGAGAAAAAAAGACCGCCTGTCAATTCAACGCCTTCCAAATGAAGATTATCGGCGCCAACGTTAATGGTTAAATTGCCGCTCAAAACCGTTTTGCCGGTTGCCAAAGTAGAATCGGGATAATGACCTGCTCCGTAAATTACCAATCCTTTGGTAATGTTTGTAGGATATACCAAACTTCCGCCGGGAAGATAGATTGTGTCGCCGGTTGCTGAGGCGTTATAAGCGTCAGTAAAGGGTTGTGCTCCGCCAAAAACCGTAGTGGTTCCGTTGCTTTGCAATACTACTTTTTGCTGCGCGGAAAGAAAAGTCGCACTTGCCAAAAACAGAAATAGAAAAAATAACTTTGATGATTTCATAATATATCCATTTTAAAATTTTACAGAAGAATGTAAAAGTATAATTTAAGGCAATGACAGTCTTTTCAAATCGTATAAAAAGCGGTTTCAAATCGTATAAATTTTATAAATGGTTGATTTTAAACAGGTATAATCATTAAGAGCGTCAATTTTTTTTGTTACTTTTGTAACATATAAATTTCGATATGTTGTACGGACTTCTTGCTTCTGCCCCTATGTTTACGTGTGCATTTTGGATGCTCACGCTTGCTGTGGACGTAAACCACCGCACGCGGGCAAGAAATATGCTGACGGTGTTTATGTTCGTGGCGACTATGCATTTTTTAGGTCAGGCTATTTATTGCTACCACGATTACCGGCTCACGGCAAATTACGATTCGTTTTATACGCTCGCCACCGCTTTGGTTTTTCCGGTTTATTACCTGTATCTGCGCACGCTTACCGATTCAAAGAGGCTGAATTTTAAATCGTTATGGGTGCTGATTCCGTCCATGCTGATATTCGTTTCCTATTTTACGGTTTTCCTGCTGATGAGTCCCGAAGAATTAGATGTTTTTTGCCGGCAAATACTTTATAAGGAACCCGCGAGTGGAGAAATAACGACATTAATCAATATTCAGCGAATAAATGTCATTTTGTTAGCCGTTGTCTTTAATATTCAAATTCCGTTTGTAGTATGGTTTGGCTCTAAACGGATTATCAATTACAGGCGGCAGTTATCCGAATACTATTCCAATCCCGACGAAAAACTAATTGCTCCTGTAAAAAAACTGATGTATTGTTTTATCATTACCGCCGTTGCTTCCATTGCTTTTAACTCTATTGGACGGCACTTTTTTACTCAAAATTCGATAGGGTGGGTTTGGGTGGCTTCGGTGGGATTTGTCGCGATGTTGTTTTCGGTAGGGTTTGTCGGATTTCGCCAATATTTTTCCATCGACGATATGGTGAAAGATATTGACACCAGCGATAAAAACGAAATTGCGTCCGATGATTTCTCCGAATTGGAAAATCCGGACAGAATGAAGTTGTTGAAGGAAAAACTGATACAAATAGTCGAAGAAAAAGAATTATATCTAAAACCCGATTTAAGAATTTCGGATGTGGCGGCGTACTTGTGTACCAATCGAGCCTATATTTCGCGAATAGTTAATCAGCAGTTGAATTTATCGTTTTCCGATTTTATCAATAAATACAGGGTTGAATATGCGAAAAAACTGCTGAAAATCAATCCGAAAATTGACAATGACGATTTGGCATCGTCGTCGGGATTTGGCTCCGTACTTTCTATGCGGCGCGCTTTTCAGCAATTTGAAGGTCTTTCGGTGAAAGAGTATCTTGGGTAGTTGGCTCCTTTTAATTCAATGATAATGTTGTTTGTGGGGATGTGCGGACGCATTACTGCCAACGGCCGGCGGCTTGGCAAAGTGGCGGCTACGATAAACTTTCTGCGGGATAAGCACTTGCAAATTTGCACTACTGTTTCTGCGAGCATATACCGCCACTTATGCCAAACCGCTTGTTCTTGTTGCACAACTACAAATATATTCATATTTTCTTAGATATTCATTTCTTGTATTTATATTTTTTTTATCTTTAAATCAAACAGTTACAATATGCAGGGCAAAAAAGATTTTAAACTAAAGTTATTTTATTCGTTAAGTTTAAATGATTTAGTTCCGCAAGACGATTTTTACCGTAAACTCAACAATGCTATTGACTTACGATTTTTGTACAAAAAGACAAAATCCTACTACGGCACAGAAGGACAGGAAAGCATCGATCCTGTTGTTTTCTTCAAAATCTGTATCGTCGGATACCTGAATAACATCACTTCCGACCGTACTCTGATTCGATTTTGTGCCGACAGTTTGTCCATTCGCTTGTATTTAGGTTACGATTTGGACGAAGAACTTCCATGGCACAGCACCATCAGTAGGACACGAAAACTGTTTGGCGAAGAAGTATTTTTGTCTCTTTTTCAGTAAGTTTTGCGATTGTGTGTTGAAAAAGGCATGGTCAGCGGAAGACGACAAGCTGTGGATTCGGCTTTCATCAAAGCCAATGCCGGCATGGATTCATTGTTAGAAAAAGAAGTGGTTGAAGACGTTGCTGCTTACGCCAACGAACTTAACGAAGGCAGCGAATTTAAAGTTTCGGCAGAAAAGAAAAAACAGGTAGAACAACACCACCAGTGGAAAAAAAGACATACAACACTCAGCCCGGAAGCGATTATAAGGAAGGAAAACTTGACAAAAACGGCAACGAAATCCGTCCGAAGTTTTTGAGTAATCACACGCACTACTCGCCCACTGATCCTGATGCCAAAATATCTACCAAACCGGGGAAATCTCGCCAGCTGAACTATAATGGACAAATCGGCGTAGATACTTCAAATCATGTCATCACAGGAGCAACTGCAGATTTTGCCGACAAACGCGACAGTCAATGTTTGGAGAAATTAACTGAACAAATGATTGAGAATCTTGCAAATAACCATATAACTATGAATGAACTTCTTGCCGATACAGGATACAGTAGTGGCGAAGTTTTGCAATATCTCGAAGAAAAAGGAATTAATGGATGGATACCAAACTTTGGTCAATATAAGCCTGAACGAGAAGGATTTATATTCAACGAAGAAGAAAATCGTTATGAATGCCAACGCGGTAATCGTGCAATACTTCCATACAAAAATACTCGTACTGACCGAAAACATCGAATGATGATTTACCGCAGCAGCGAAAAAGATTGCAAAAACTGCCCGTTGCGAGCCGAATGCTGTGGACAGAAAAGCAAATTCAAGAAAATCTCCCATAGTGAATACTACGAACAATACGATCGCCAACACAAGAAACTTACTGAAAATGAAAGGTATGCAAAAAAAATGGTACGAAAGCGAAGTTCGACAGTAGAACCGGTTTTGGGAACGCTGCTCAACTTCGGCGGTATGAAAAAAGTTTACACACGAGGAATCAAGCAAGCTCAAAAACATGTACTAATGGCTTCACTATGCTATAACCTGAAGAAAATGATGAAATCCCGCCCGATAAAATTGCAAGTTCAGGTAAATTATCTCCAAATTACAAAGCAAATGGGAGAAAATATTTTATTTTATATTTCAAACCTTATTAGACTTATTTTTCTTCAATTTAAGCTCCAATATTTTTGAGAAAAAATAATCCGACTACAAAATTAAGTTCGCCTAAAATGCCTTATTTGAAGCCGAAATTTTATGCTTTTGGAGAATTATGGACGAATTTTGAGGGTTGTGCAACAGTTACCCTTGTTAGACGCCGTTTTTATTTTGTTAATCCATACTTTTCTTTAAATTCTTCCACCCATGAATAGTTGGATTTTTCTAATAATTCAACCACATCTTGGATAAATACAATCTTTATTATACTTTTCATTTCCTCTGAAATACGACTTGTTAGAATAGGAATCAAACCTCTTTCGTTTACACCGTCAGTTTTCATGAAAGCGGGATTTCTTTTGTCAATTAAAATCACATAATATCCGTTATTTTTAGCCGCAAACAACAATTCCCTATAGAACTGATAATAAATGACAAAAGGACAAATGAGTGAATTTTTATATGGTTCACTCAATCCATATTTAATCATTAATTCCCAATAATTTCTTCCGCAATGAGTTAAATAACAAGAATCTACATCGTTTATAGGGTTTAACCCATCGCACTCTCCTCCTTCAATTGTCGAACATTTTCCAAATTCAGTTTCAACATACTTTGCTTCAAGAAATATATTTTTCCCTTTATTGTTTTTTATTGCAAAATCAAAAGAGGTTGGTTGTCGTTGCAATTCATTAAAGGTTTTTCTGTCAGAATATTCAAATAAAAGCTCTGAACTACCATCTATACAAACATCTTTGTATGCAAATAGAGAGGAAAAGAAATGTGTATCGTGTTTCAACGTTGATTCTCCCAATAAATTGAAAAGCATTGCTTGACTACTCAATCCGTGGTGTACGTATTTGTGCAATGGAAATGGTACCTTTTTAATTTCATATTCATTTTTCACTTTTTCAATAAAATTCGCAACGCTATCTAAAATAATATTCTCTTTCCATTGAGAATTATGTCTCAAAATGAAAGGATATTTATCTTGAACTGTAAAATTCTTCTTTACAAACCAATCGCTGGCAAATTTATTCTGCGATTTCCTAAAACTTTTATATTGTTGATATTTCCACATATTGCTACTGTTTGCTAAATGGCTGCTAACTCATAAATACACGCAATATAAATTTTTTTTCTAATACATACAAAACATTTCGCATATACTTATTACATAAATTGTTACATTTAATAATTATCCAAAATGCGCAATACGCATTTTGGATAATTATTTTTATCTTTATAAAAATTTATTTGTTTTAAACAATGGCGTTTCAAATTAAAAACTATCAATTTGCTGAGGGAAATCATAAAGGTAATTCCGTAATTTGGATAAAATTTCCTTATAATGATATTTTGAAAAAAGAATTAAGATTTTTTTCCCATTTGCTAAATGGAGTGCTACCGAAAAGTCTTGGTATGTTCCAAATAATAACTTGATAAGAGAACAATTAGGTATGAATAAATTGTCTTATAATGAAAAGTCTGTAATAAAGCACATTTACCCTATAAATCGTCAAGCGTTCTCAAAACTTATCGAACAGCTACAATTAAAAGCGTATAGCAATAGTACAATAAAAACTTATAGTATAGAATTTGCTCAATTATTATATTTTCTTAAAGACATTTCAGTAGATTCAATCAATTCAGATTATATAAAGAGTTTATTTGTTGTATTGTATTAATAATCTAAAAGTTTCAGAAAGCTTGATTCATAGTAGATTAAACGCTATTAAATTTTATTTCGAACAAGTTTTACACAGAGAAAATTTTTTTATAGATATCCCGCGCCCAAAGAAAAAATCGTCGCTCCCAAAAGTTCTAAGCAAGGAAGACATAGAGAAATTATTTTACAGCACCTCAAATTTGAAGCATTTGGTAATACTAAAACTTTGTTATGGTATGGGATTGAGAGTCAGTGAAATTGTAAATCTCAAAATATCGCATATTGATAGTAAGAGAATGTTGGTTTTGATAGAATCAGGAAAAGGCAAAAAAGACCGTTACGTACCGCTTCCCGAAACAATATTACCAGAATTAAGAATATATTATCATGAATACAAACCCAAAGACTATCTTTTCGAAGGACAATATGGCGGACAATACTCTATTAGCAGTGTTCAGGCAATGTTTCAGAATACAATGAAAAAAGCCGGCATAAACAAACCGATAGGAATCCACGGATTACGGCATAGTTATGCAACACATTTACTTGAATACGGCACAGATATGTATTTAATTCAAAAATTACTTGGACATAATAATGTAAAAACTACTGAAATCTATGCAAAAGTAACCAATACACAACTTTCAAAAATAAAAAGCCCTTTAGATAGTCTGTAGTCTGCTGTACAATAAGTAATTGAAAATTGAGATTTGAAAAATTTATGCTATATTGTATTACAAATTCAGAAAAACTTTATATCTCACCCTATTCTATTTGCAAATAATCTTCACATTCTCAAATCAACCAATCATTTTCATAAACTCATCTTCATTCACCATTTTAATTCCCAGTTTAGTAGCTTTTTCAAGTTTTGAAGGTCCTATATTTTCCCCAACTACAAATAAATCTGTATTTTTAGAAATAGATGTTACATTTTTACCACCATGTTTTTCGATAGCAGCTTTTATTTCGTCACGTGAAAAGTTGTTGAAAGTTCCTGAAATAATTACAGACATTCCCTTAAGAGTTTCCGAGAGTTTCTCAGTTTCCTGCATTTCAAATTGTAAACCATAATCCATCAGGCGTGAAATAAGCTTTATGTGATCTATATCTGCAAAATATTCTATAAGACTGTCTGCTATTTTATCACCGATTTCATCAACCGACATAAGCTCTTCCTTGTCCGCATTTGCAAGTTTTTCCATATTTCCGAAAGCAAATGCAAGTTTTTTTGCAACAGTTTCTCCGATAAATCTTATTCCTAATGCAAATAAAACCCTGTCGAAAGGAACTTCTTTAGACTTTTCTATACTGGTTATAATATTTTCTGCAGATTTTTCTGCCATTCGTTCAAGTGGTATTATCTGTTCTTTTTTCAGGGTATAAAGATCGGAAACGTCTCTTATCAATCCGTTATCATAAAACAATGCAACAGTTTCTTCCCCCATACTGTCGATATTCATGGCTTTACGGCTTATAAAATGTTCGATACGTCCTTTTATCTGTGGCGGGCATCCTTCGGTATTGGGACAAAAATGACGTGCTTCACCTTCATATTTTATAAGTTCTGTATCACAAGCCGGACATTTTTTTATGAATTCTGTAGGAACCGAACCGGGGGCATGCGATTCCACACCAACTATTTTAGGAATAATTTCTCCTCCTTTTTCTACATATACCATATCTTCTATACGTATATCCAGAAGAGCCATCTGATCTGCATTATGGAGTGAAGCCCGTTTTACGGTACTTCCCGATAGAAAAACAGGTTCCAGATTTGCTACCGGAGTTATTGCTCCTGTACGCCCTACCTGGTAGTCAATGCTCAAAACTTTTGTAACAACCTGTTCTGCCTTAAATTTATATGCGATCGCCCATTTTGGGATCTTTGCCGTAAACCCCATCATATCCTGCATTGCAAATGAATTTACTTTTACTACAACACCATCGGTATCGTAAGGTAGTTTTTTTCTTTCATCATCCCAATAATGGATATAATCGAAAACCTCATCAATATTTTTACAAAGTTTTGTATGTTCCGAAACTTTAAATCCCCATTTTGAAAGGAGTTGCAAAGTTTCATAATGAGTGGCTGCCGGTTTTGTACGTCCCATCATATAATAGAAATAACAATCAAGATGTCTTTTGGCAACTTCTTTGGGATTTATCATTTTTATTGAGCCCGAAGTTGCATTACGGGGATTTGCAAATAAAGGCTCACCATTCTTTTCACGCTCAAGGTTTAATTTTTCAAAAACTTTATGAGGCATTATTATTTCGCCACGAATTTCAAATCTTTGAGGAATATTTTCGCCACTTATTGACAACGGAATACTTTTTATTGTTTTTATATTTTCGGAAACGTCATCTCCTTTTGTTCCATCGCCACGTGTAACTGCACGAAGAAAAAAATCATTTTCATAGGTCATGGAAATTGAAGCTCCGTCAAATTTCAGTTCACAGACATATTCGGGTTCCTGTTCAAGCTCTTTTACCACTCTTTTATGAAATTCACGCAACTCGTCCTCCGAATATGTATTACCAAGTGAAAGCATCGGAAATTCATGTTCTACTGTATCAAAATTATTGGAAAGATCGCTTCCTACACGTAAAGTTGGGCTATCCGGCTGCCGGAATTGAGGATATTCTTTTTCGAGATCAATAAGCTCTTCCAGGATTTTGTCAAACTGAAAATCGCTGATCGTCGGATCACTTAATACATAATAGTTATAATTGTGTTTATTTAGTTCTTTTGTAAGTTTTATAATTCTATCCTGAACCGATTCCATATTATTAAAAATTTGCTTAACAATTTTAATAATAATCTTGCTTCTTAAACATGAATAATAGAATTTTTTTCTAACAAAATAAATTTGATTTTTTACAAATTCGTTTTATGAGATAAGTATAAAAGTAGTTGTGTTATTTATATTGAATAAATATGTTAATATAAATTATGTTCAATTATGCAAATATCTTACTGCAATAAAACAGGTTATAAAATAAATAAAAAATGAACTGCTCAAAAAATGAACAGTTCATTTTTTGAAAAATAAATATTATTCTATTGGAGTATTTTCTCTATCAAGAACTAATTTTTTGTAGAAATATGCTTCCATACTTATAAACATAGGAGAACATGCAATTATTACCAAAAATGATAGTACTCCACCAACTGCAGGTATCAAACCTAAAATAAATGTAACAAGACCTAATCCTATTGCAATGATCAGATATGTAAGGAAAATAGATTTCTTATTTCCGTTTGTATATTGATTACTTTTAGTGAGTGCTTCAAGTGGGTTTAAACCTTTATCTATAACCAGAAAGCTTCCAAGAAGCCACGAAAAACTTATTACGATCCCAGGAATAATAAAGAACAATGTTCCTAAAAATACTCCCTGAAATTTCAATCCCCACAATAAAAACATTTCCCCCATATATTTGCGGTATTTACCATCAAAAATAAAAGTAGGAGAAACAACTTTACCTTTACTCAATTCTATTGGTAATGTCACCAGTGCAATTGTAGTTCCGATATTTATATAAGGAACCCAACATGTTAACACATATAAAACAACTGCTCCTAAAATTGAAGGTAAATTTTTAAGCCCCCATGTAAAACTTGTTTTAAGGGCATCAACATAGCTAATTTGTACTTCTCTCATTTCCATAACATTATATTTTTTTTTATGCCTACTCTATTTAAAGTTTTCGGCTTCCCTTTTGCATGTAAAACTATAAAATTTATAGATTTAACAAAATTTTTGCAGATATTTTTTATTTATTATTATATTTTTTTTTCATAATTTATAAAAAGCGGTACAATAGTCTAATATATAAGCTATTATAACCGACTATATATTTGATTTATATTTAAGATGGTTTCGGAATTAAAACTTAAGTGTAAAATTTTAATTATTATTAATCTTTAAAAACTGTTAATTCTATTCCCTTTGAATATGGTATCTGTTCACTTCCCATAAATGCAACAGGAAATGCATCCGGAAAATCTTCCTTTAGTATTTCTGTAAAATATGAGGTCTGGGATGGATCTTCATGAATAAACATAAAATATTTGTATCTTCCGTTCAGGAATTTTTCAATAACTCCGTCATAATTTTTAAATTCGGGAGAATCGGAAGATATTGGTTCCGTGGTAGACTTTATTTGTATCACAAAATAAACATACGGAATATTTTCATCGTTTTGTTCTTCGTGTTCAATTACTGAAGATGTGTCATT
This sequence comes from Bacteroidales bacterium, assembly GCA_031275085.1. Lineage (GTDB taxonomy): Bacteria > Bacteroidota > Bacteroidia > Bacteroidales > ML635J-15 > Bact-19. The sequence continues at coordinate 168,821 of JAISPG010000041.1, forward strand.
TTTTCTTTTTTGTTTTTCTATCTTTTTCTTATCTTTAGGAGATAACTCACTTTCATCCGTAACATTAATCGTCCTGCCGAATCTTATAAGACTGAAATTAACGTATTTCTTAGGATTAAGCCGTACGTCAATCAGCAGTTTATCAAGGCTGCCGACAGCATTTTCGAGTTCTATTGCAAGTTTTTCATCGTTCAATAATTTACCGATGGTTCCTTCTCCTCTGTTGACTCTATCCATTACTGAATTAAACTTATCCAGGGCTGAATTTATATCCAGAACCGTTCTGGATATCTGTAAAGCTACTAATGTATCGGAAAAATCAGACAGATTATTCATAATATTACTGATATTTCCTGAATTTTCACGTAACGAAGATGTTAAGTATTCCACATCGGCAAGTATCCTTGCTATCCTGCCCGCTTCCTCGCTGAGTAAAGTATCCAGATTATAAGTAGCATGCTCGAGATTGGCAACGGTATTTCTTATACTGGCAAAACTTTTATCAAGATTTTCACGTGTTTCTTCATTAAATATATATGATATTATTTCTATAGCATTAGAAAGTTCTTTCATAAGGTTTTCTGCCTGATTTTTTATCGGTAACATCTGAAGGCTTACCTGGTCTTTAAGGCTTTGTTCCACTTCTCCCTTCAACACATCTCCGGGCTTATGATATAATGTGGAATTATCATCAAACAAAAGATCAACTCCCTTGCTTCCCAAAAGATCCATGCTATTTATCCTGGCTATTGTAGATTCAGGCAGTAAAAATTTATTTGTTATTTCCAGGGTAACTTTAAGTTTGCGTCCTTCCTGAGGAAGGAATTCAATTTCTTTTACCTGCCCAACTTTATAGCCATTTACCATAACAGGACTTGATGTATTTAACCCTTCGATCCTGTCATAATATACATAATATTCATAATTTTCATTTAAAAGGGAACTTCCTCTCAGAAAATTGAACCCCCAGTATGCGACAAATAAAATTATCAACCCGAAAACACCATATAATATATAAATTTTTTTAGACTTTTGCATTATTTGAGTAATTCTTTTTTAGGCATTTTGTTTAGTTACTTTACTAAATTCGTTCTCCATTCTTAAATTTGACTATAAAGCAGTCTTTAAAATCCTTCTTAGCCTGCTCAAACAACTTTATAATTTTATTATAGTCAGTATCTTCTCCTATAGTATATTTATATATACCATCCTGCAAATATACACTAACATTTTGATAAGATTTAAAATTTTCAGGAATTAATTCGATTTTTTCAGGTGATGTTTTTATTTGTATTTTATATACAATCTGGTCGGGAGAATATATTTTGCTACTTTCTGCGCCATTATTTTTTTCGATATTTTCTTCTGTTTTTTCTCCGTCGGATACATCTGATGTTATTTTTTCTTTATTTCCCGAAGTTGCTTCCACTTTGTTATCAGAATTTTTTGAATTGTTTTCCGTATTTTTATTTTCTGCATGTACAGGTTTTATTTTAACATCATAATTTTCTCCATCATAATAGGATTTATATGCAACAAAAGAGTCAAATAAAGATATTGCCAACTCTTCCTGCCCTTTGGCAGAATTAAGATATTTTTCTTCTTCGGCATTACTTATAAATCCAAGTTCAACCAGCACACTCGGCATTGTAGTTTTCCACAAAACCAGAAAACCGGCCTGTTTAACTCCTCTGTCAAAACGTTTAAGTTTTTCCGTAAAATTCTCTTGTGTTAGCTGAGCAAAAAACAAACTTTGAGTAAGGTTAGCATTTTGATACAAACTAAAAATTATGTGATTTTCAGGATCATTAGGATCAAATCCGTCATAATTAGCCTGATAATTCTCTTCTGTCAAAATAGCTGAGTTTTCAAGCTTGGCAACCTGTAAATTAGCAGCATTTTTTGATGTTCCCATTACAAAAGTTTCAGTGCCGTAAGGAGTTCCTGTTTTAAATGAATTTACATGTATTGATATGAACAGGTCTGCATGGTTCTTATTTGCAATCTCAGCTCTTTTGTACAATTCCACATGTCTGTCATCCGTACGGGTATAAACGACGTTAACATCTTTAAAATTTTCTTTAATATAATCGCCTAACTTTAAAGATACTTTCAATACAATATCTTTTTCTCTGGAAGTTTTCCCGACAGCTCCCGGATCGCTGCCTCCATGCCCGGGATCAATAACTACTGTCTTTAGTTTTTGAATATTTTTTATCTGCCCGTATAATAATTTATTTTCACCGGAAGCCGCTATTATACTTAAAACTAAAATAATATGAAATATTTTTTGTTTCATAAACATAGTTGTTTTATACCAAACTAATGAATTTTTCATTAGTTTTGGGCAAATTTTTAATTTGTACAAAAGTATTATTTTCATATCGTTAAAAAAAATGTTTAAGCCATTATTATTTAGCATAATAGTAGGTCTGATATTCTTTTTTTATTCATGTAATCCTTCTGTCAAAACCCGTTCCACAATTCCTAATATTGATAAAAATAATGAATTTTATTCTGATCAGGCAATTATTGATACATTAAAAAACAATTTAATCGAAACCAAAGATAGTATTTTTCCGGAAAAAAATATTGTAACAATAAATGCTACTGTTACAACACAAGATTCTGTTGTTGATGAATATGATTATGCCAGGCTTTATAATTACGAAATATTTGACACGATAGAAATATCATCTCAAATGTATGAAGACAGCATTCCTGTTGTTGATACAATAGGTGATCTTCCTGCAAAGAAAAAATCAGGTATGGAATTCGATTATCCGGTATATTATACTTCGGATGATAAAGGTTTTTTGGATTTTGCAAACCAGAAAGCGTATTTATATGGAAATGCTGTTGTAAAATATGAAAATATTACATTAACATCCGATTACATGGAGATGGATTTTGAAAAAAATGAAGTCTTTTCCCATGGAATTACCGACAGTCTTGGAAAGGTAACGGGGAAACCTGTTTTTGAAGAAGGCAGCGAAACTTTCCAGGCTGATACTATAAGGTATAATTTCAAATCCAAAAGAGGAATCGTAAAAAATGTCACAACCGAGTTTGAAGGCAGTTACCTACACGGTGGTAAAACAAAATTACATGAGAACAGGCATGTTCACATGATAGACGGGAAATTTACAACCTGTGATGATATAGACCATCCGCATTTTTATTTTAAAATTACAAAAGCAAAAGTAATACCTGATGATAAAATAATTTCGGGGCCTGCATATTTAGTTCTTGAAGATGTACCCACACCACTGGGAATACCTTTCGCTTTTTTTCCAAATACTAAAGGCGGCTCTTCAGGTATCTTAATTCCTTCTTTCGGAGATGACCCCAGCAGAGGTTTTTTTCTTCAGGATGCCGGCTATTACTGGCTGATCAATGATTATGTGGATCTTACTTTCTTAGGAAGTATTTTCACAAAAGGAAGCTGGAGTGCAGGATTAAAAAGTAATTATAAAGTACGTTATAAGTTTGACGGATTCTTAGCCTTTAACTATTCAGAAAATGTTTTTGGTTATAAGGGATTATCCAACTACAGAAAAGAACAAATGTATTCTTTTATCTGGAAATTCAATCAGGATCAGAAAGCACGCCCTAATTCACGTTTTTCTGCCGACGTGAACATGAGTAGTGCAAATTATGATAAAAATAATTCTACGAATATTAATAACATCTTAACAACAAATAAACAGTCCAGTATTTCATATACCAAACAATTTGCCAACTCTCCGTTCAACTTGTCTGCAAACATAGGACATTACCAGAATAACCAGACAAAAGAAGTAAGTCTGACACTGCCAAACCTGAATTTTTCTATGAGTACTATCTATCCGCTGAAACGTAAAACAAAAACAGGAGAAACAAGATGGTATGAAAAAATAGGAATGGCATACACCATGAGATTGGAAAATACTATAAAAACAACCGATTCGACTTTATTTGATATTGGTTTTAATGATATGAACAATGGGATCAGCCATAGTATTCCGATAAAAACATCTTTCAGCTTTTTAAAATATACCACTTTATCTCCAAGTTTTACATATAATGAAAGATGGTACCTGAAAACCATGGAAAAATACTGGCAGGAAGATCCGACCGATGCAACAGGATATTCCGGAAAAGTAATACAGAATTATGTTCCCGGCTTTGCCAGGGAATGGGATTACAATGCATCTCTCGACTGGACAACAACACTCTACGGAACATTTAATTTTAAAGGGAACGGAAAAGTAAAAGCATTGAGACATATGCTGACTCCTTCGGTCAGATTCAGTTTCCATCCTGATTTCGAAAAAGAAAGATATAAGTTCTACGATCAGTATTATAACGTAAAGTATTATCCCGAGCTTAATCAATATGATACCACATATAATTATTATTCGAGATTTGAAGGATTACCATTTTCGCGTACTCCAAGAGGTGGTTCCGGTACGGTAAACTTCTCTCTTGCAAATAATCTGGAAATGAAATTAAGAAATAAAAATGATACTGCAACAACCGATCAGAAAGTCAAAATCCTGGAAAGTTTTAACATAACAACCAGCTACAATATATTTGCAGATAGTCTAAACTGGGCTCCGTTAAATGTTACGGGAAGAACAAAAATATCATTTATAAATCTTGATTTTGGAGCTATTTTTAATCCATATGCCTATGTTATAAATGAAAACGGGAACCATATAACAGTAAATGAATTTTTATATAAAATTGATACTGCAAGATGGAGGGTTGCAAGGCTAACATCTGCAAATATTTCAGTAAGTCTGTCATTAAATAAGAATGCTTCGCCAAGTAAAGTCCAATATGATCCATACCAATCTTTATATGGTTATCCGTACGAATATGCAGATTTCAGTATTCCATGGAACATAAGTATACGTTATAGCCTGATATATTCTAAAACCAGCATAAATCCTGCTATTACACAAACGGTAAATGTATCCGGAAGTTTTAACCTCACAGAAAAATGGAAAATTGATATTAATACGGGTTATGATATAAAGATGAAGAAAATAACCACAAGCTCCATAAATATATACCGGGATCTGCATTGTTGGGAAGCAAGTCTGCATGTAGTCCCCTTCGGTAATTACAGATCGTATAAATTCCAGATCAATGTAAAATCTGCTATGCTTCAGGATCTGAAGTTAAAGAAAGAAAGAAGTATATATAATAATACGTATTAATTAAGAATGAAGAATTAAAAATTAAGAATTTGAAGAGCAGTGGTTACTAAGTGTAGTCTACTGAATACCGATTGGTGAGCGGCGACTGGTGAGCGTAGTCGAACCAAGTCGAAGTAAGTCGAACCAAGCCGAAGTAAGCCGGATATAAAAATCAGAAATCAGACAATTTCACTAAAAAATAAATGTTTTTAGATATTATTTTTATCATAATTTAACTATAATACAATTTTTATTTTTTACTTTTTATATAATCGGTGTATTTTTTTATACTTTCTTCTTTTGCATTTTTGCCGGCTTCATAAAAAACTATTCCGTCAATTTTATCGGGCAGGTATTGTTGTTCAACATAGTTATTATCAAAAGAATGGGCATATTTATAATCTTTGCCATAATTAAGATTTTTCATCAGTTTCGTCGGAGCATTTCTTAAATGAAGCGGAACTGGTAAATTACCTGTTTCTCTAACCATAGCAAGAGCTTTGTCTATTGCCATGTAAGCGGAATTACTTTTGGGACTTGTTGCAAGGTAAATTGTACACTCCGAAAGTATTATACGTGCTTCAGGCATGCCTATTTTACTTACTGCTTCAAAACAGGTATTCGCAAATAATAATGCATTCGGGTTTGCTAATCCTATATCTTCGGCAGATAAAATAACTAATCTGCGTGCAATAAACTTAATATCCTCTCCTCCTTCCAGCATTCTTGCCAGCCAATATACGGCGGCATCTGCATCTGATCCTCTTACCGATTTTATAAAAGCAGAGATAACATCATAATGTTGTTCTCCTGATTTGTCATACAGAGCTATATTTTCCTGTAATTTGTCGACAACATTTTTGTTATTTATTATAATTTCACCGTCTGTTGCCGAATTAGTAACCAATTCGAGCAGATTGTACAGCTTGCGGGCATCTCCTCCTGAAAATCTGTAAAGAGCATCTCTTTCTTCAATTATTATCTTTAGTTTTTTTAATTCTTCATCTTCATTTATTGCCCTGTCGATAAGTTTGTCAAGATCTCTTTCTTCCAGATGCTTTAACACATAAACCTGTGTTCTTGATAATAGCGGTGATATTACTTCGAAGGATGGATTTTCGGTAGTAGCTCCTATCAAAACCAGAGTTCCGTCTTCCACTGCGCCTAATAGCGAATCCTGCTGCGATTTATTAAAACGATGGATTTCATCAATGAACAATATCGGATTCGCTTTTGAGAACAGATTATTTTTACGTGCTTTGTCAATTATTTCCCTTACATCCTTAACGCCGCTATTTATAGCACTTAAAGTAAAAAAATTCCTGTCGGTCATTTTGGAAATAACATTTACAAGAGTTGTTTTTCCTACTCCCGGAGGTCCCCATAATATCATAGAAGGAACCTTGCCCGATTCTATTATTTTTCTTAAAGGTGCATTTTCTCCAACCAAGTGTTCCTGTCCTACATATTCATCAAAATTTTGCGGACGTAATCTCTCTGCCAGTGGTTTCAAAATAGCCATGAAATAATTTTTTGAAATGTAAAGATACAGGATTATCAATCAATCTGCAAGCCAAAACCCGAAACTGTCAAAAATTAAAATTATCAGGGTCGGGACCTGTCCTCTTACCCCGGTCAAGTCCTGTAATTATTTTCATTTCCTCTTCGGTTAATTCAAAGTCAAAAATCTGAAAGTTTTCCCTGATCCTATCCTGGTGTTCTGATTTGGGGATAGTAACAACTCCCATCTGGATATCCCAACGCAGTACGATTTGAGCAATTGACCGTTCATGTTTTTTTGCAATTTTCTTTAAACTTTCAATTTCCATAATTTCTCCTCTCATCAACGGACTCCATGCCTCGTACTGAATATGATGTTTTTTACAAAAATTCAGTAATTCCGGTTGAACAAGATACGGATGGAATTCAAGCTGGTCAACCATGGGAAGAATTTCTATATTTGCCATAAAGTCTTCCAAATGGTGCTGTAAAAAGTTAGAAACACCAATAGCTTTTATTGCTCCTTCACTATAGAGTTTTTCCATAGCTTTCCACGACTCAATACTTTTCATCCCTTTGGGCCAATGTATAAGATAGAGGTCCAGATAATCAGTATCCAGCTTTTTTAATGATTTTTCGAAAGCTTTCAAAGTAGATTCATACCCCTGATCGCTATTCCAAAGTTTACTCGTTAGAAATATCTCATCCCGGGTTATACCACTTTCTTTAATCCCCATAGCAATATATTGCTCATTATTATATGCAGCAGCAGTATCAATATGCCTATAACCGATTTGCAAAGCATACTTTACCGAATTTATTGCTGATTTTTCATTTTCAATCTGCCATGTCCCGAAACCTAACATTGGGATTTCAGTTCCATTTACCAATTTTGTATATTTATTCATTGTTGTTTATAGTACCTAGTGTTAAGTTCCTAGTACCCAGTTTTTAGTGTTTTGCTGTTAATTTTTAATTATTAATTTTTAATTATTAATTTATAATTCTTAATTATTCTAAACTGCCAGTCTGTCCAAAATAATTTTCACAAGTTTTTCCATAGCAAATTTATAATCTGTGTCAAATTCTTTTGCATATCTATTAGCAATAATTACACACACTGTAACGGCATTATGACCTAACAAAGCCGAAAGTCCAGCCAGTGCAGAACTTTCCATTTCATAATTTGTTATTCGTTTTTCGCCATAACGGAACGATCTGATCTTTTCATTAATGTTCCTGTCCTGTATGTTAAGCCTGAGCTCTCTTCCCTGAGGTCCATAAAATCCCGGTGCAGAAATAGTTAATCCTTTTTTCATATCCTTTCCTAAGCGTTCCAACAATTCCCCGGATGAGTTGACAAAATAAGGAGTAGCAATTTTAGGATTCCAATCCATATATTTTATGAATTCCTTTTCAATACCAAGATCCGACACTTTATCACGACCTTCATAAAAGTTAAGCAATCCGTCAAATCCTATCGACATCTCAGACATAAGAAAAGATCCGATAGCAAGATCTTCCTGCAAACCACCACAAGTACCTATACGTATAAGGTTAAGTCTTTTTTTATCACTCTTAATTGTTCTTGTTTTGAGGTCTATATTTACCAACGCATCAAGTTCATTAACAACAATATCTATATTATCGGTTCCGATACCTGTTGCTATTACAGAAATTCGTTTACCTTTATATAAACCTGTATGAGTAATAAATTCTCTGTTTTGTACTTTATGTTCTACTTTCTCAAAATGAGCCGAAATCGTTGTTACACGTCCGGGATCGCCTACCAAAATAACATTGTCGGCAATTTGTTCGGGCATCAGATGCAAATGGAAAATACTACCATCGGCATTAATGATTAATTCAGAATCTGGTATTTGTTTCATAATTAAAAAAATATATTACATTTGTAACGTTTTATTAAGATAAAAGTTTTAAATTTAGGGATATTTTTTCATTTTTATGTCAACAAACAAAATATTAGTTCCGACAAATTTTTCACACCAGGCTGAAATCGCATTCAGGCAAAGTGTTTATTTTTCATTGAAAACAAATTCGGAATTATATTTATTACATGTTATCCCTAAAGGTAAAAAAAATGATGAACTAAGCTCCGATAATCATATAGAACTGGTTCAAAAAAAACTGGATAAATATATTACCGAAGCCCGTAAAAACGGAGTAGAAAATATTTTTTACAGGATAGAATGCGGAAAAGTATTTCCTCAGGTTCTGGAGTCGGAAAAATTTCTATTGCCTGATTTCATCTTTTTAGGTACAGATGTTTCCAAAAGTGAAATTTCATCTATAACATTAAGGCTTATTGACAATGTAAATTGTCCTATTGTAATATTTCGCGGACGTTTTAACAATATCGGATGTGCTAATATCGTTCTTCCTTTGGATCTTACAAAAGAGACAAAACAGAAAATCGCTCTTACTACTGATCTGGCAAAAATATATGGTTCTACTGTACATATCGTATCAGTAACAAGTTTTTCCGATGGGAAAGAATACAGTGAACTCGAAAAACAAATAGAACAGGTAGAAGCCGTTTTTGTTAAAGAAAAAATAAATTGTACAATTAAATTAATAAAAACAAAAAATGATGTAGAAATAATGGCTAACGCTATTAATGATTATGCTGACGATATTAATTCAGACCTTATAATTATAATGACCCGGCAGGAAAAAAAGATACAAAAGTTTTTTGTCGGAAGCATGGCTACTAAATTAATTAAAAAAGCAAATGCTCCTATATTATGTGTAAGCCCGAAAACAGCTGAAATTAAAAATTAAGAATGAGAAATGAGAAATGAGTAATCCGGATAAAAAAATATTTATTAAAAATCAACAACTTTTAATCAGGGACTAAACATTTTAGCTTACTATTGAACAAATAAAAATTAGAATATAAATCATTAAAAATTAAAAATTTATGGATCAGAAGTATAAAAAATTAATTATTGCAGGTGCTGTTTTATTATTAGCATTAATATTATTCGGAAGTTCTATGTTCTTTATTGTTCAACCCGGCGAGCGCGGAATCGTGTTCAGACCTTTCGGTTCCGGACTGGATACTTCTCTTATAAGTTCGCCAGGATTTCATATTGTGGCTCCATGGAATGAATTTATCGTTTATAACGTAAAAGAACGTAAAACAGAAGAGACTATGGATGTTCTGGATAAAAACGGGTTATCAATAAACGTAGAAATATCTGTACGTTTTAATCCTATACCCACTAAACTTCCATATCTTCACCAACAGTTCGGAGAAGATTATATGAATCAGCTAATAATTCCTGAAGTACGTTCGACCGTGCGTCAGGTTATGGGTAGATATACCGCCGAAGAAATTTATTCGACCAAACGTGCCCAGGTGGAGCTTGAGATCGTGAATGAAACTACTCAGAAGTTACAGGATAATTTTGTCGAAACAAGAGCCGTATTGATAAGATCAATAAATCTTCCTCCGCAAATAAAGTCTGCAATTGAAATGAAACTGCAACAAGAACAGGAAGCATTAGCATACCAGTTCAAGTTACAAAAAGAAGAACAGGAAGCAGAACGTAAACGTATTGAAGCAGAAGGTGAAGCCAGAGCAAATAATATCATAAGCAACAGTCTGACACCAAATTTACTTAAAATGCGTGGTATTGAAGCTACATTAAAACTATCTAATTCCAACAATTCAAAAACTGTTATAATTGGCTCAGGATCTGATGGGTTACCACTAATACTTAACCAATAAACTAAGAAAAATTTATATTAAATTAAAAAAAACGCTTCTATTGCAGGAAGCGTTTTTTTAATATTTTGTTAAAATACTTTTTTTTAAAAAAATATTATTATATTTGTTAAGTTTATTAAACTTATTATTAATTTTAAAATTAGAGAATTATGAAAAAATTTACAATTATTATTATTGCTGTTCTTGTAAGCAGTATGATGTTTGGACAATCCAGATTAGATCCTTCTAAAATAGAAAAATCTGTTGATTTTAATGTTATTGATGATGCAAAAAGCGAATGGGTAGGCGGATCTTTTGTAAGTTGGTGGTCAAATGCATCCGTAGGAGATGAATTCTTCATTGTTGGCTCAAATTTTACTGAAGTAGGAGATCAAATCAGCAAAATACGATTTTATCACCATCTTGGAACTGTAAATTTTACAGGTGGATCATCTGCAACTTTTACAAATACCAGTTATACTGTAAATATTTATGAAAACCCAACTTTAACTGAACCTGCAGGAATAACAGGTGCTTATGAAACAAATATTGGAACTCCTGTTGTAACAAAAACGGTTACTCTAACTCAAGCTGAAAGCGGAACTAATTATGAATTAGAATTAGATGCTCCTTATACTGTAACTACAAATACTTTCTGGGTATCTGTTAAATTTAATAACGGACTTGGAGCAATGAGATTAGCTTCAACAGGAACTTCAACAAATGAGGGATACTTTATGTATTATTCATATGTTGATGAAGGAACCCCATGGGGACCATATATTGTTGACACTGACTTTGGTACGACTGGTGCTCCTAGTTTTAGAGCTTTGGGAATATCTCTTTTTATTGATGATGGTAATCCTATTGTAGAAGAAGTTGATCTTGGCACTTGGTTTATTAACAACGTAGATGATCAAGATGAGATATCTACAATTACACTTGAAGCTAACGAAAGTTTAATATTAATCCCTGTCGTCTGGAATTATGGTCCTGATGCTACTGGTCTGCCTACTACATTAACAGCTACAGCAAATGGAGAAGAACTAATTAATTTAAACATTTTATCTTCACCATTGGATGCAGGTCGTGGGTTCCTTTATAGTGATCCTGACACAGAAGCTCCATATACATGGACTGCTGCAGAACTAAATGATTTAGGGCTAACAGGAAGTTTTAATGTTGTATTATCTGTTCCTTATCCAGACGATACTGATCCTTCAGATAATACATTTACTTTATCGGTAACCCGCCATGTATCGGTTCCTTCAAATACTACTGATAACGTTTCTGTTTTCCCAAATCCATCAAACGGAGAATTTAATGTAACTGTTGCTGATAATTCAGTAGTTAATGTTGTTGATGTTACAGGAAGAATAATTGAAACACAGGTTGTAAATGCTGGTTCTACATTAAATTTCAATCAAACTGCAGGAATGTATTTTATACAGGTTGAAAGCAACGGAAAAGTAGAAACTCATAAAGTTATTGTACAATAATAATATTTGATTATCCTGTTCTGAAATAGATTACAGGATTAAAATATAATACCGATGAACGTTAAAAGTTCATCGGTATTTTTTTAATCCAATTCGTTAAATGTTAAAACTTAAAATCAGTGAATTAGATGTTTTATTGTTCATTGAAATTAACCCGTTTTATTGTTCCTGAATCCCGTAGGGATTTAAGCCCGGTAAAAAGAATATACCAAATAGATAAAACATGCTGTAGGCATGTAACTTTACAACATCAATAGCCGCATATCTGACGGCATGCACCTGACAATTTATATAACCTCTTTACCAGGTTATTCATACCTGACGGTATTAAAAATATTTGATTATATTTTAATTTTGTTTTATTTAGCAAATCACCCTTCTTATACGCCAATAAACTTAAATCATTCTGGGTATTTTTTTCAGAAATGTTTACTATTAAAGTGAATTATAAAATAAAAAAATAGACCATCTTAAAAAGATAGTCTATTTTTTTAGAATAAAATTCTAAATTATTATTCTTTATTTTCTTCCTGAGATATTGAACCTTCTGCTTCTTTGTTAATATCATTTACTTCTGTTTTTTGTTCATTAACCACAGGTTCTTCAACAACTACTTTTGTTTCTACAGGAGTTTTTTCACCTGATGATTTAGCCTTGGTACGTGAGCGACGGTTTGTTTTCTTTTTAGTTTCTTTAGAAGATAACATTGCTTCATTATAATCAACGAGTTCAATAATGCACATATCTGCATTATCTCCCAAACGTGTTGCCGTACGAAGTATTCTGGTATAACCACCTGGTCTGTCTCCAACTTTTATTGCAATATCACGAAAAAGTTCAGATACGGCATATTTATTTTCAAGATAGCTGAAAACAACCCTTCTATTATGTGTAGTATCTTCTTTTGATTTTGTGATTAATGGCTCAACATATTTTTTTAACGCTTTAGCTTTTGCGACTGTAGTTGTTATTCGTTTATGTAAAATTAACGAAGAAGCCATATTTGATAACATTGCTTTCCTGTGAGAGCTTGTTCTACCTAAATGATTTATTGTTTTATTATGTCTCATCTCTACAAATATTATTCCTTATCTAATTTATATTTTGCTGTATCCATTCCGAAATTAAGGTTCTTTGCATCTAAAAGAGCTTCTAATTCTGTTAAAGATTTTTTACCGAAATTTCTGAATTTTAAAAGATCTGTTTTATTGAATTGAACCAAATCACCGAGAGTTTCAACTTCTGCTGCTTTCAAACAATTAAGAGCACGAACCGACAGATCTAAATCTACCAGTTTTGTTTTCAATAATTGGCGCATTCTTAGTACTTCTTCATCAAATTCATCATTTTCTTGTTTTTCATCACTATCTAAAGTGATTTTTTCATCAGAAAATAACATAAAATGGTGAATAAGTATTCTGGCAGCTTCTTTTAAGGCATCTTTAGGATGAATAGATCCATCAGTATTGATTTCCAGAATTAATTTTTCATAATCTGTTTTTTGTTCTACACGCATGTTTTCGACAATATATTTTACATTACGTATAGGAGTGAAAATGGAACTGATCGGAATTACACCTATTATATCATCTATAAGTTTATTTTCTTCAGCAGGTACATAACCTCTTCCTTTTATTATGTTAAACTCCATTTTAAGAGTTACATTAGAATTCATTCGGCAAATAAGCAATTCCGGATTAAGAATTTTAAATCCTGATAAAAATTTACCTATATCACCAGCTCTGAATTCTTCCTGTCCGGATATTGTAACTGTAACACTTTCGTGATTAACATCTTCTATCTGTTGTTTAAATCGGACTTGCTTAAGCTGTAAAATAATTTCGGTTACATCTTCCATTACACCGGGGATAGTTGAAAATTCATGATCAACTCCATCAATTTTAACAGATGAAATTGCAAACCCCTCAAGAGATGAAAGTAAAATCCTTCTTAATGCATTACCTACAGTAATACCATATCCTGGCTCTAACGGACGGAATTCAAATTTTCCATTAAAATCGTCAGATTCAAGCATTATTACTTTATCAGGTTTTTGAAACGCTAAAATTGCCATTTATCTATTTTTTATTTTGAATATAATTCAACTATTAATTGCTCTTTAATATTTTCCGGAATATCTTCTCTTTCCGGAATAGACATAAATTTACCGGATAATGAGTTGTCATCCCATTCCATCCATGGATATTTACTGTGATTAAAACCGCTTAAACTATTAGTCACTAATTCCAGAGATTTTGATTTTTCACGAACACTGATAATATCTCCAGGTTTTACGGTATATGAAGGAATGTTACATAATTTACCGTTTACCATAATATGACGATGCGAAACAAGCTGACGGGCAGATGCTCTTGTCGGAGCAATACCTAATCTAAATACTACGTTATCCAATCTGGATTCAAGTAATTGAAGTAAAACAACACCTGTTACACCTTTGCTTCTTGTTGCTCTATCAAAGGTATTACGAAATTGTTTTTCCAACATACCGTAAGTATATTTTGTTTTTTGCTTTTCTTTTAACTGAGTTCCGTATTCCGACGTTTTTCTTCTCTTTTTATTTAAACCATGCATTCCCGGAGGGTAATTCTTTTTTTCTAATACCTTATCCGGGCCAAAAATTGGTTCACCAAATTTTCGTGCAATTTTAGTTTGTGGTCCTCTATATCTTGCCATTGTCTAAAACTTTTAAAATAAATAATTATACTCTTCTTCTTTTTGATGGACGGCATCCGTTATGTGGCAAAGGAGTTACGTCAACAATCTCGGTAACTTCAATTCCTAAGTTATGTAAAGTTCTGATAGCTGATTCTCTACCTGCTCCAGGTCCTTTTACATAAGCTTTTACTTTACGCAATCCCAAATCAAACGCAACTTTTCCACTATCTTCAGCAGCCATCTGGCCTGCATAAGGAGTGTTTTTCTTGCTACCTCTGAATCCGTTTTTACCGGAAGAGGACCATGAAATAACTTGTCCTTCGTTATTTGTCAATGTAACAATAATGTTATTAAACGAAGTGTGAATGTGAGCTTGTCCTGTAGCATCTACTTTTACTACACGTTTTTTTGTTACTCTTGCTTTTTTAGCCATATCTACTTAATTATTTCTTTTTATTGGCAATAGTTTTCTTTTTACCTCTACGAGTTCTTGCATTATTTTTCGTATGCTGTCCTCTCAACGGTAATCCGATTCTGTGACGAACACCACGATAACAACCTATATCCTGCAAGCGTTTAATATTCAACTGAACTTCGGAACGTAATTCGCCTTCTACTCTGAAAGTACTAATAATCTGACGAATTGCAGCCGTTTGTTCATCATTCCAGTCTTTAGCTTTGATATCACGATCGATTCCGGCTTCTTGCAAAATCTTATTTGCTCTGCTACGACCAATTCCGTAGATGTAGGTAAGCGCTATCTCACCACGCTTATTGTTAGGTATATCTACACCTGCTATTCTTGCCATATTCTATTTTTAATTAAATTATTACAAATTAATAAATTTTATCCCTGACGTTGTTTAAACTTAGGATTTTTTTTGTTTATCACGTAAATTCTTCCTTTTCTTTTAACGATTATACAATCGTCACTTCTTTTTTTTACAGATGCTCTTACTTTCATTATTATAAAATATTTTTATTTGTATCTATAAGTTATTCTCCCCTTTGTAAGATCATAGGGAGACATTTCCAACCTCACTTTATCACCAGGCAATATCCTAATATAGTGCATACGCATCTTACCTGAAATATGAGCAATTATTATATGCCCATTTTCAAGTTCCACCCGAAACATTGCATTCGACAATGCCTCGATAATTGTACCATCCAGCTCTATAGAAGCTTGTTTTGCCATAAATAAATTTAATCTTTCTTTTTTATCAAACTAAAATCAGATAAAACATCTGCTTTGTTTGGTCTTACAACCACTGTATGCTCAAAATGAGCAGACGGTTTTCCATCTCTTGTTCTTATCGTCCAATGATCCCTTTCCTGATATATATCCTTTTTTCCCATATTTATCATTGGTTCAATAGCAAGAATCATGCGCTCCAGTAATTTTATTCCTTTTCCTTTTTTTCCGTAATTAGGAACATCCGGTTTTTCATGTAAATTCCTACCAATTCCGTGTCCTACAAGTTCTCTGACAACAGAATATCCATGTGATTCGGCATGATCCTGAACTGCGCTGCCAATATCACCTATGGTATTGCCAACTACAGCTTTCTCTATACCTTTATACAAAGCTTCTTTTGTACACACCAGTAAAGCCTTTACAGCAGGTTTAACCTCACCTACTTCAAATGTATAGCTGGAATCACCATGAAATCCGTTTAAAACTGCTCCACAATCAATAGAAACTATATCACCGTCTTTTAAAAAAGAGCCTGAAGGAATTCCATGAACCACAACATCGTTTACCGAAATACAAAGAGAATTCGGAAATCCATTGTAGTTAAGAAATCCCGGAACACCTCCGTTATCTCTAATAAATTCTTCAGCTAATTTATCAAGGAATAATGTTGTTACGCCAGGCTTAATTTCATTAGCAAGCATGGCATGTGTCCTTGATACCAGTAAATTACTTTGCCGGCATAACTCAACTTCTTCCTCGGTTTTTATAAATATCATCAAAGAACGTTTTCTTTTGTTAAATCGCAGAAGCTGATCCTCTGCCTTTTATTCTTCCTGATTTTGTTAATCCATCATAGTGACGCATTAACAAATGACTTTCTATTTGCTGTAAAGTATCAAGAACTACACCAACAAGAATTAACAGTGATGTTCCTCCATAAAATTGAGCAAACTGGCTGTTAACTCCAGCTAAAGTAACTATTGCCGGAAGAATTGCAATTATAGCAAGAAATATTGATCCCGGCAAGGTTATTCTCGACATTATTGAATCTAAAAATTCAGCTGTTTTTTTACCTGGTTTTATTCCTGGTATAAATCCACCATTTTTCTTCATATCTTCAGCCATTTGTTGTGGATTTATCGTTACTGCCGTATAAAAATATGTAAATACAATAATAAGAATAGCAAAAGTTAAATTATACCAAAATCCGGTATAATTAGAAAAAGCAGTAGCAAATGCGCCCATATTATCTCCACCAAACCCTGCAATCATAATAGGGACAAACATTAATGCCTGAGCAAAAATGATTGGCATAACTCCGGCAGCATTTACTTTAAGAGGTATATATTGACGAACACCTCCGTATTGTTTATTTCCAACTACTCTTTTTGCATATTGTACCGGTATTCTACGTACAGCTTGTACTAAAGCTATTGAAACCATGAATATTAAAAAAAGTATAACTAATTCAATAAACAATATCAATAGTCCTCCTCCTACTCCTTCAAATCTTACAAGAATTTCCGCAAAAAATGCATATGGTAGTCTTGCAATAATACCGACCATAATTATTAAAGAAATTCCGTTACCAATTCCTCTATCTGTTATCCTTTCACCTAACCACATGACAAACATCGTGCCAGCCATTAGAATTATTACAGATGATATTTTAAAGAAAGTATCAAAACTAATAAAAGCTTCCGGTGGTAATTGGGAACGTAAATTTGCAATATATGTCGGAGCTTGTAATAACAATATAAGTACAGTTATATACCTTGTTATCTGGTTCATTTTCTTTCTGCCACTCTCTCCTTCTCTCTGTAGTCTCTGGAAGTAAGGGACTGCAATACCTAACAATTGAACTATAATACTTGCAGAAATATATGGCATAATCCCTAATGCAAATATTGATGCATTGGAAAATGCTCCTCCTGAAAACATATCAAGTAAACTTAATACTCCGTCTGCTGTTTGTTTTTCAAGAGCTGCCAATTCGTTAGGATTAACACCTGGGAGTACAATATGTGCTCCCAATCTATAAATAAGAATAAATCCAAGAGTTAAAAGAATTCTGGTACGAAGATCTTCTATCTTAAAAATATTCTTAATTGTATTTATAAATCTTCTCATCCTTAAATTTTTTCGATGGTTCCACCTACTGCTTCAATTTTTTCCATTGCTGTTTTTGAAAAAGCATGAGCTTTAACCGAAATTTTTGCTTTTAAGTCTCCATTACCCAAGATTTTTATTAAATCTTTTCTTGAGACTAAACCATTTGTAATTAAAACTTCGTTATCAATGGTGTCAATATTAAGCTTTTCAACCAAATATTGTAATGTTGAAACATTAATACCTTTATATTCAACTCTGTTTCTATTTGTAAATCCAAATTTGGGAGATGTTCTTTGAAGCGGCATCTGCCCTCCTTCGAAACCTATTTTTCTTTTATACCCAGATCTGGCTTTAGCTCCTTTATGTCCTCTGGTTGAGGTTCCGCCTTTTCCTGAACCCTGTCCTCTACCGATTCTTTTTCTTTTTTTGACAGATCCTTCTGCAGGTGTTAAGCAACTTAAATCCATAACTATATTTCTTTAAAATTTTTAAATTTCTTCTGTTTTTACTAAATGGCGAACTTTTCCAATCATTCCTAAAATCTGAGGTGTTGCTTCAAGTTCCACCGGATTATTTAGTTTTTTAATCCCAAGTGCTTCTAAAGTTCTTTTTTGGCGTTCTGTACTGCCAATTTTACTTTTTATCTGAGTGATTCTGATTTTAGCCATAATAATTCTTTTATCCGTTAAATACTTTATCAAGATCAACTTGTCTTTGATAAGCGACTTCATTAGCATCTCTTAATTCTATTAAAGCTGCAACAGTTGCTTTTACAAGGTTATGAGGATTTGAAGAGCCTTTTGATTTAGCAAGAACATCTGTTATTCCCACACTTTCAAGCACAGCACGCATAGCACCACCAGCTTTAACTCCTGTTCCGGATGCAGCTGGTTTTAGCCAAACTTTTGCTCCACCGAATTTTGCTGTTTGTTCATGCGGAATTGTACCTTTGTGTATCGGAACTTTTACTAAATTTTTCTTTGCATCTTCAACACCTTTACTTATTGCAGTGGTGACTTCACTAGCTTTTCCCAAACCAAATCCTACTATACCGTTTTCATTTCCTACCACAACGATTGCAGAAAAACTGAATGTACGTCCACCTTTGGTAACTTTAGTAACTCTTTGAATACTAACTAGTCTATCTTTTAATTCCAGATCACTGGTTTTTACTTTTCTGATGTTATTTGACATATCTTTATTATAGTTTAAGTCCACCTTCTCTTGCACCGTCAGCTAAAGATTTTACTTTACCGTGATACAAGTAACCATTTCTATCAAAAACCACTTGTGTGATACCTGCTTCTAATGCACGTTTAGCAACAAGTTTTCCAACCATAGCGGCTTTTTGTGATTTTGTAGCTTTTGCGCTCTCTATATCTTTAATTTTTGAAGTAGCCGACACTAATGTTCTGGCAGCTACATCATCAATAACCTGAACACTTATTTGTTTATTGCTACGAAACACAGACATTCTGGGTTTTTCAGCAGTTCCGAATACATCTCTCCGAATTCTGCGTTTTATCTTTTGCCTTCTTTCTATTTTTGAAACAGCCATTTCTTTAAGTTTTTACAAATTAAACCTTAGCTGATTTACCAGCTTTTCTACGCAATTCTTCACCAACAAATTTAATACCTTTACCTTTGTATGGCTCTGGTGGACGTAAAGAACGTATTTTTGCAGCAACCTGTCCTAGCAGTTGTTTATCAATACTTTTCATAACAACTATAGTGTTACCACGTTTTTCTCCTTTACATTCTACATTTATTTCCGGAGGAAGTTCGAATAATATGTTATGTGAATATCCTAAAGACATATCCAGTACCTGTCCGTTACATTCAGCTTTATATCCAACTCCAACAAATTCCTGTTCTGTTGTAAAGCCTTCTGAAACACCTTTAACCATGTTAGCGATCAAAGATCTGTAAAGACCATGTTTTGATCTCATTTCTTTTTCGTCATCAGGTCTTGTCATTACTACTTCCTGATTTTCCACATTAACGGCAATATTTTTGTCAACCTGTTGTTTCAGCTCTCCTAGAGGGCCTTTAACGGTAATCATGTTATCAGAACCTACTGTAACTGTAACATTTGCCGGTATTGTTATGGGTAATTTACCAATTCGAGACATTTTTCAAATTTTTAATATACGTAACACAATACTTCACCACCGACATTTTCTCTACGAGCTTCTTTGTCAGTCATGACTCCTTTGTTTGTAGATATAATAGCGATTCCTAAGCCATTCAATACTCTTGGAATTGAATCGGTAGAAACGTATTTTCTCAAACCAGGTCTACTCACTCTCTCAATTTTTTTAATTGCTGAAACTTTGGTTACAGGATGATATTTAAGTGCAATCTTAATATTTCCTTGATAACCGATATCCTCGAACTTATAGTTCAAAATGTAACCTTTTTCGAAAAGTACTTTTGTCATTTCGCGTTTAAGGTTAGAACCAGGGATTTCGACAACTTTGTGCCCTGCCATTACGGCATTTCTAATTCTGGTCAAATAATCTGCAATTGGATCAGTCATTATTCAATTATTTTTAAATTATTACCAACTAGCTTTTTTAACTCCAGGTATTAATCCGGAAGATGCCATTTCGCGGAATACGATACGGCTGACTCCGAATTGTCTCATGTAACCTTTTGGTCTTCCTGTTTGACTACAACGATTGTGTAAACGAACTTTCGAAGAATTTTTAGGAAGTTTCTGCAAGGCTTCATAATTTCCCTCAGCTTTTAATCTTTCTCTTTTAGCTTCGTATTTTTTTACTAATTTTAATCTTTTTACCTCACGGGCTTTCATTGATTCTTTAGCCATACTACTAACTCTTTTTTAAATTTTTAAATGGGATACCGAAATATTTAAGTAATGCATAACCTTCTTCGTCAGTGTCAGCAGATGTAACAAAAGTTATATCCATACCTAATATTCTGTTTATTTTATCGATATCTATTTCCGGGAAAATGATTTGCTCACTAATACCTAATGTATAATTTCCTTTTCCGTCAAATTTATAATTAACTCCACGAAAATCTCTGATACGGGGTAATGCAATGGCTATTAATCTTTCCAGAAATTCATACATTTTTTCTCTTCTTAAAGTTACTCTAACACCAATAGGCATTTTTTTACGTAATTTAAAATTTGAAATGTCTTTTTTAGACAATGTTGATACAGCTTTCTGCCCTGTAATATTTGTTAATTCTTCAATTGCAACATCTATTAATTTTTTATCAGATATTGCTTGCCCAAGTCCCTGATTAATAACTATTTTCTCAAGTTTTGGAACTTGCATCACACTTGTGTACCCAAAATCCTTCATCAGCGAAGATATGATCTCTTCCTGATACTGTTTTTTTAGTGTAGGGATATATTTCTCCATTATTTAATCTCCTCTCCAGATTTTTTAGAGTAACGAACTAATTTTCCTTCGCTATTTTTTTTACGACCTATACGTGTAGGTTTTCCAGATTTAGGATCTACAAGCATTAGATTAGATACATGAATTCCGGCTTCTTTTTTTACTATTCCGCCTTGAGGATGAGCTGAATTTGGTTTTTGATGTTTAGATATCAGGTTAACACCTTCAACTATCGCTCTGTCCTGTTTTCTAAGTATCTCTAATACTCTACCCTGTTTTCCTTTGGATTCACCGGATAACACATGAACGGTATCACCTTTCTTTATATGTAATTTCTTAGTCATGACAATAATTTTTTATAATACTTCTGGTGCCAATGATACAATTTTCATATATTGTTTTTCGCGCAACTCTCTTGCTACAGGTCCAAAAATACGTGTACCACGTAATTCTCCGGCATTATTTAACAGAACACAAGCGTTATCATCAAATCTAATATATGATCCATCAGGACGTCTTACTTCTTTTCTAACTCGCACTACAACAGCTTTAGCAACTGTTCCTTTTTTAATATCGCCACCAGGCAAAGCACTCTTTACAGTTACGACAATTTTGTCACCAACTGAAGCGTATTTTCTTCCTGTACCACCAAGTACACGAATACATAATACTTCCTTTGCTCCGCTGTTATCAGCAACATTCAATCTACTCTCTTGTTGTATCATGACTATTTAACTTTTTCAATAATATTAACTAATCTCCATCTTTTATTTTTGCTCAATGGACGAGTTTCCATAATTTGAACTACGTCGCCGATATCGCAAGTATTGGTTTCATCGTGAGCTACAAACTTTTTGGTCTTGTTCACGAATTTTCCGTATTTTGGGTGTTTTTCTTTACGTTTTACAGCAACGACTATAGATTTATCCATTTTGTTACTTACAACAACACCTATACGTTCTTTTCTTAAATTTCTGCTTTCCATAGTCCGTAATTATTTAGTCTCGGTTAATTCTCTTTTGCGAAGTTCTGTTTTAAGTCTTGCAATTAATCTTCTCAAGTCCTTTATTCGCTGTGGGTTTTCCAACGGAGAAATAGCATGATTCATTCTAAGTTTAGTCAGATTGAACTTTTCTGTTTCTATCCTTTCAGCGATTTCTTTTGTGGTTAAACCTGTTATTTCTTTATTTTTCATTGCGCTCAATATTATTCGTTATAATCATAATCGTTTCGCACGACAAATTTTGTTTTTATAGGAAGTTTTTGAGCAGCTAATCTTAAAGCTTCTTTTGCTAAATCGAATGGTATACCTTCTGCTTCAAATAATATTCTTCCAGGAGTAACTCTTGCAACAAAACCTTCAGGAGCTCCTTTACCTTTACCCATACGAACCTCTGCAGGTTTCTTTGTAATAGGTTTATCAGGGAATATTCTTATCCATATTTGTCCCTGACGTTGCATTTTTCTGGTAACAGCAATACGGGCAGCTTCAATTTGACGTCCGGTAATCCAGGCTGATTCTAATGATTTAATACCGAATGATCCGAATGCTATTTGACTTCCACGATGGGAATCACCCTTCATTCTGCCTTTTTGTTGTCTTCTGAATTTTGTTTTCTTTGGCTGTAACATAGCTCTAATTTTTCAGATTATTTCCTTCTTTTTCTATTACCACCTCTTTCTTGGCCAGGATTTGCTCCACCTTTTCCCTGAACTTTTTTACCCATGTTCGGAGACAAATCTTTCTTACCATATATTTCGCCTCTGCATATCCAAACTTTAACACCGATTAATCCGGTTTTTGTTAATGCTTCTGCTAAAGCATAGTCAATATCAGCTCTTAATGTATGAAGAGGAGTTCTTCCTTCTTTATACATTTCTGATCTTGCCATTTCTGCACCGTTCAAACGACCGGAAACCTGAATTTTAACTCCTTCAGCTCCCATTCTCATTGTTGATGCAATAGCCATTTTAACAGCTCTACGATATGCAATTTTACCCTCGATTTGACGAGCAACATTATTAGCAACTAATTCCGCTTCTAATTCTGGACGTTTGATTTCAAATATATTGATTTGAACGTCTTTGTTTGTTATTTTTTTCAATTCTTCACGAAGTCTATCAACTTCATCGCCTCCTTTTCCAATAACAAAGCCCGGACGTGCGGTATTAATTGTTATTGTTATCATTTTCAAAGATCTCTCAATGATTATCTTTGAAACGCTTGCTTTATCCAAACGAGCATTCAGATAACGACGGATACTTGCGTCTTCTGCAAGTTTATCTGCATATTTTTTACCGCCATACCAATTGGAATCCCATCCTTTGATTATGCCTAATCTATTACTTATCGGATTTACTTTTTGTCCCATGAATATTTATGCGTTTTCGTTTACTAATTCTTCTCTTCTACTATCAACTACTAAAGTAACATGGTTGGAACGCTTTCTAATCCTATATCCTCTTCCCTGAGGAGCAGGTTTTATTCGTTTCAAAACACGACCTGAGTCGACATATATTTCTTTCACAAAAAGACCAGCGTCTTCCATTCTTAAACTTTCATTTTTTGCTTGCCAATTAGCTATTGCAGATAATAATAATTTTTCTACATCTTTAGCTGCAGCTTTAGGAGAGTATTTAAGAATATCTAAAGCTTTATCAACTTCTACTCCTCTGATCAGATCTACCACAAGTCTCATTTTTCTTGGAGAACTCGGACAATTACGGAGTATAGCGAAACTTTTCCGGCCTTTTTCTTCTTTTATTTGGTCTGCTCTTAATCTTTTACGTGCGCCCATAATACTTAATTATTATTTATTTTTTTTACCACCGTGACCTCTGAATGTTCTAGTTGGTGCAAACTCGCCTAATTTGTGTCCTACCATATTTTCTGAAACATATACAGGGATAAATTTATTCCCGTTATGTACGGCAAATGTGTGACCTACAAATTCCGGCGGAATAACAGAAGCTCTCGCCCATGTTTTAATGGCGGTTTTCTTTCCGCTTTCATTCATTGCAATAACTTTCTTTTCCAGATTAATGTCAATAAATGGTCCTTTTTTAAGTGATCTGCTCATAATTCACTATTTACTTTTTCCTACTTTCAATAATATATTTATTGGATTCTTTTTTCTTACCACGGGTTTTATAGCCTTTAGCAAGTAATCCTTTTCTAGAACGTGGGTGACCTCCTGAGGATCTTCCTTCACCACCACCCATTGGGTGATCAACCGGATTCATTACAACACCTCTAACTCTTGGACGTCTGCCCATCCATCTTGTTCTACCTGCTTTTCCGCTACTTTCCAAAGCATGATCGGAATTTGAGACACTGCCGATTGTTGCTTTGCAAGTAACCAGAATTTTTCTGGTTTCGCCCGATGGCATTCTTACTATAGCGTATTTCCCTTCTCTGGAAACTAGTTGTGCATAAGCTCCGGCGCTTCTTGCAATTACTGCACCCTGACCTGGTCTTAATTCGATATTATGAACTATTGTTCCTAACGGAATATCTGATAAAAACAAGGTGTTTCCTAATTCAGGAGCAACTCCTTTTCCTGATTCGATTATCTGTCCTACTTTTATGCCGTTTGGTGCAACGATATATCTTTTCTGACCATCTTCATACACTACTAATGCAATTCTTGCAGAACGATTAGGATCATACTCTACTGTCTTAACGGTAGCTTTCACACCGTCTCTGTCTCTTTTAAAATCAATCAGACGATATTTTCTTTTATGACCACCGCCAATATAGCGCATAGTCATTTTTCCCTGATTGTTTCTTCCACCGGATTTTTTTATCGGTACCAACAAAGATTTTTCTGGTGTAGCGCAAGTAATATCATCAAATGCACTAATTACTTTAAATCTTTGACCCGGCGTTGTTGGATTTAGTTTTCTTAAAGCCATCTCTACTTTTTAAATATTGCTATAAAAATCAATAACTTCACCTTTTGCCAGCGTAACAATAGCTTTTTTATACGAAGCTGTTTTTCCTCTCTGAATACCTGTTTTTGTATAACGCGTCCTTGATTTTCCGCTATAACGCATTGTATTCACAGAATCAACAGTAACATCGTACATTTTTTCAATTGCCTTTTTTATTTGCAATTTATCTGCACGCTTATTTACGATAAAACCATAACGATTATAGGTTTCTCCTAATTTCGTCATTTTTTCGGTTACTATCGGTCTTATTAATACATCCATTTTTTTTTATTTTAAGCTAAATTATTCTCAAAAACATCAATCGACCCTTCTTCAATCATCAAAACTGAAGACCACATAATGTCGTAAGTTGTTACATCACTGGCAGTTACAACATTAACATTTGCCAAATTTCGAGAAGACAAATATACATTTTTATTTGGATTTGCAACAATTAATAACATTTTTTTATCATCAACCTTAAAATTATTTTTTAAAGCAATGATATTCTTTGTTTTAATCTCGTCGTAATTCAAGTTATCAACTACAAATATATTGTTCTCTTTTGCACGATATGTCAAGGCTGATTTTCTAGCTAATTTTTTTAATTTTTTGTTTAGCTTAAAATTATAAATTCTCGGTTCCGGACCAAAAATTCTACCTCCACCCCTGAATAATGGGTTTTTGATACTACCTGCCCTGGCTGTACCAGTTCCTTTTTGACGTTTAATTTTTTTAGTACTACCGGATACAATACCACGATGTTTTGAAGAATGTGTCCCCTGACGATTATTTGCCATATATTGTTTACAATCTAAATATATAGCATGGTCATTTGGCTCCACTCCAAAAATAGAATCATTCAATTCTATTTGTTTTCCGGTTTCTTCGCCTGTTTTATTATATATTGAAACTTTCATTATCTTTCTATAATTAAATATGAACCTTTAGCTCCCGGAACAGATCCTTTTACTAAGATAAGATTACTTTCGGGAATAACTTTCAACACTCTCAAACTGATCACTTTAACAGTATCGCCTCCGGTACGTCCACCCATACGCATTCCTTTGAATACTCTTGATGGCCAGGATGATGCTCCTAAAGAACCAGGTGCTCTAAGACGATTATGCTGTCCATGAGTCTGATCATTTACACCAGAAAAACCATGTCTTTTTACTACGCCCTGGAATCCTTTTCCTTTTGAGGTTCCTGATACATCACACCACTCTCCTTCGATAAAGATACCAACAGTGACTTCATCACCTAATTTAACATCAACAAATTCTTCTCCTTTTCTTACTTTGCCGAAATTTTTAAATTCAACGAGTTTTCTTTTAGGAGTTGTTCCTGCTTTGTCAAAATGACCTTTCATTGCTTTGGTAGTACGCTTTTCCTTTTTCTCTTCAAAGCCTAATTGAACTGCCTCGTAACCATCCTTATCTTTCGTACGGATTTGTGTTACAACGCAAGGCCCTGCTTCGATAACAGTGCATGGAATATTTTTTCCCTCAACACTGTAAATGGAAGTCATACCAATTTTTTTACCAATAATTCCTTGCATTTCTAATTGTTTTTAATTGTTTTTAACTTGCTTTAATTTCAACATCTACACCACTTGGTAGTTCTAATTTCATCAGAGCATCAATCGTTTTTGACGTTGTACTGTAAATATCAAGCAACCTTTTATAAGAACTTAACTCAAATTGTTCTCTTGATTTCTTGTTTACAAAAGTCGAACGATTAACTGTAAAAATACGTTTGTGAGTTGGTAAAGGAATCGGACCTCTAACAACTGCACCGGTAGTTTTTACAGTTTTTAAAATCTTCTCTGCTGATTTGTCAACCAGATTGTGATCGTAAGATTTTAATTTAATTCTAATTTTTTGATTCATACTTATTTATATATTAAAAAACAAATTTTCTGTTATTTATTAATTCTTCTTGTACATCTGAAGGAACTTTTTCATAATGTGAAAATTCCATACTAAAAGATGCTCTGCCTGAACTTATAGTCCTTAATGCCGTAACGTATCCGAATTGTTCTGCTAAAGGTACTTTTGCCTTCAATATTGTAAGAAATCCCTGAGAATCCATTCCTTCTATTGTAGCTCTGCGACGGTTCAGGTCTGCACTAATATCTCCAAGATATTCTTCCGGAGTAACAATTTCGAGTTTCATAATTGGCTCCAGAAGGACTGTTTTTAATTTTTTTGATGCTTCATTGAAGCAAATACCTGCTGCAATACGGAAAGAAAGTTCGTCACTATCTACTGTATGATAAGAACCATCCAATAATTCAACTTTCATGTTATAAACCGGAAATCCTAACAAGGGTCCGTTCATTATTGCTTCTTTAAATCCTTTTTCTATTGCCGGGATATATTCTTTCGGAATTTTTCCGCCGGTAATTTTATTTTCAAATATTAATCCGTTAATTTCTTTTTTTCCTGCAGTGCCGATATTAACCAGAATTTCGGCAAATTTTCCTTTTCCTCCGGTCTGCTTTTTGAATACAACGTGATGTTGAATTGTATCCAAAAATGCTTCTTTATAATTAACTTGTTGTTTACCCTGGTTTATTTTCATTCCGAATTCCCGTACCAGCCTGTCAACAATAATTTCAAGGTGAAGTTCTCCCATTCCGCTGATCAAAGTTTGTCCTGATGTTTCGTCATACCTGATAGAGAAAGTAGGGTCTTCTTCTGCAAGTTTATCTAATGCCTGTCCTAATTTTTCAATATCAGCCTGATATTGTGCTTCAACAGCAATAGATATTACCGGTTCCGGAAATTGCATACTATCCAAAATAATTGGCTTATTTTCATCACACAATGTATCTCCGGTAACTATATCTTTTAATCCGACAATTGTGCAAATATCACCTGCTTCTACAGTTTCGATCTGTGTTTGTTTATTGGAGTGCATATGGAAAATCCTTGTCACTCTTTCTTTTTTTCCCGTACGCACATTATACAACATTTGCCCTGTTTTGATAGAACCGCTGTATATCCTGATATAAGCTAATTTTCCGACAAACGAATTAGCAACAATTTTAAAACACATTGCTGCCAACGGACCGTCCGGATCCGGACTTCTGTATATTATTTCATCTGTTTTCGGGTTTATTCCACTGATTGCTCCTACATCAACCGGAGACGGAAGGTAATCACAAACAGCATCCAATAACATCTGTATTCCTTTATTTTTAAATGCCGAACCGCATAAAACAGGAACAGATTTATTTTCCAGAACAGATTTTCTCAATAATTTTTTAAATTCTTCAACCGATATTTTACTCCGGTCTTCCAGAAATTGCTCCAACATTTGGTCATCGTTTTCGACAACTGTTTCGATAAGTTTTTCACGATACTGAAAAACTTCATCCAGCATTTCTTCAGGAATATCTGTTTCTGTAAAATTTACACCTAAGGAATCATCTTCGTCATTCCAGATATAGGCTTTTTGTTCAACAAGATCAACAACTCCACGGAAATTATCTTCTTCTCCGATTGGCAATTGTATGACAAGCGGATGTGCTCCCAACTTCTCCTCCATTTGTTGAATAACTGCATGGAAATCAGCTCCTGATCTATCCATTTTATTAACAAAAGCCAATCTTGGAACTTTATATCTGTCAGCCTGACGCCAAACTGTTTCGCTCTGTGGTTGAACACATCCAACAGCACAAAAAACGGCAACCGCTCCGTCAAGAATTCTTAAAGAGCGTTCGACTTCTACAGTAAAATCAACATGCCCGGGAGTATCAATAATATTAATTTTATATTTATTATTATTTGAGTTCCAGAATGTTGTCGTTGCGGCAGAAGTAATCGTTATTCCCCGTTCTTGTTCCTGAGGCATCCAATCCATTGTGGCTGTTCCCTCATGAACTTCTCCAATCTTGTAACTCATACCGGTATAATATAATATACGCTCCGTAGTCGTGGTTTTACCCGCGTCTATATGAGCCATTATGCCTATATTTCTAGTATTTACAAGATCGTTATTCATGGTTTTATTTAAACTCTAAAGTGTGCAAACGCTTTGTTTGCTTCTGCCATTCTGTGAGTATCTTCTTTTTTCTTGAATGCGCCACCTTCAGAGTTATAAGCTGAAATAATTTCAGCAGCCAGTTTTTCAGCCATAGAATGTCCGCTACGTTTACGGGCATAAGATATCAGCCATTTGTGGCTTACTGAAATTTTTCTGTCTGCTCTTATTTCGGTAGGAACCTGAAATGTTGCTCCACCAATTCTACGACTTTTTACCTCAACAGCCGGAGTAATATTATCCAAAGCTTTTCTCCATACATCAAGAGGAGCTTCTTCTGAATCTTTCATTTTCTTTTCGACTATATCAAGGCATTCATAAAAAATCTTAAATGAAGTAGATTTCTTACCATCCCACATCATATCGTTAACAAATCTAGTTACTCTTGGATCGCTAAATTTCGGGTCCGGTAAGATTTCCCTCTTTTTTGGTTTCGATTTTCTCATTTTATTTTTTCTTTACTTTCTGATTATTTTTTTTGTTTTGGTCTCTTAGTCCCGTATTTAGAACGTCTTTGTGTACGTCCGTCAACACCGGCAGTATCCAAAGCTCCTCTGACAATGTGATATCTAACACCAGGTAAATCTTTTACCCTGCCACCACGTACCAACACCAAAGAGTGTTCCTGTAAATTATGGCCTTCACCGGGTATATAAGCATTTACTTCTTTACCGTTTGTTAATTTTACCCTTGCCACTTTACGCATTGCAGAATTAGGTTTTTTAGGTGTTGTTGTATATACCCTTGTGCAAACCCCTCTGCGCTGAGGACATGAGTCTAATGCCGGTGATTTACTTTTGTCAATAGTCACCAGCCTACCTTTTCTTACTAACTGTTGTATTGTTGGCATAAAACCTTTTAAATTTTATTTTTATTAATAATTTTACATTTTTCGGACTGCAAAGATAGATTTTTTTTTTTATTAACAATATATGTTTTAAATTTTTTTTCTTTTTTTTAATTTTCTCATTTTTAACCTGTTAATTAATATTGTTAATTCCTTCATAAAATTTAATAAAATCCGACTGTATTTTTGTAAGTTTTTAATCTATAGAAACATAAATTTGTGTGCAGTTTTTAAGGCTTATAAACCCAACAAACAATTAATTATTTATTTTATTTCACATAGCTATTACAATACATATTGATTTTTTTATATCAATAATAATCATATTTTAATTAATAGATTTTTGTTGCTTCATATATCTTATGTTACTACATATTTTTATTTAAACTGCTAATAAAATCCTTAATGTCATCTTCCGTTGTATCCCACGAACAAACTAATCTGACTTCATTTTTTCCTTCATCCCATATGTAAAAAAAATAATCTTTCAGCATATTATTAATTAATTTACGTGGCATTTTGAAAAAAACGGCATTAGCTTCAACTTTTTGTGTTATTTTAATTTCAGGAATATTTTTAAGATATTCTGCCAGAAGTAAAGCCATTTTATTTGCATGTGTTGCATTTTGAAGCCATAAATTATTATTAAAATATGCTGAATATTGTGCAGATTGAAATCTCATTTTTGAATAAAGTTGAGCAGATTGTTTCCTTATATATTTCAGATTTTCTGATAATTCCTTTTTGAATGATATGACTGCTTCTCCCATCAACATGCCATTTTTAGTTCCCCCCAAACTTAATATGTCTACACCACAATCACGTGTAAGTTCTTTCATATCTTTTCCCGTAAAAGCACAAGCATTTGCCAGTCTTGCCCCATCCATATGTACATACATATTATATTCGTGCGCCAGCTCACAAATATTCCTGATCTCATTTGTTGTATATACAGTTCCTAATTCTGTAGATTGTGATATATATATTAGTTTTGGCTGCGAATGGTGCTGATCATCAAATCCATGTAATTTTGTTAAAATTGATTTTGGAGTAAGTTTACCGTCTTTTGTCGATATTTCTTTTATCATACAATTTGTAAATTTTACGGGAGCTCCACATTCATCAACATTAATATGGCCTGTTTCTGCGGTAATTATACTATGAAACGGTTGTAAAGCAGCCTGAAGAGCAATGATATTAGCTCCTGTTCCGTTAAAAACATAATATGGAGTGATATCTTCACCAAAAATACTCTTCAAAATATCATCGGCCCTCTTTGTATATTTATCTTCTCCGTAAGAAACCGCATGACCAGAATTTGCTTCCAATACTGCATTCATCACCTCTGGATGTACTCCTGAATTATTATCACTTGCAAAACTTTTCATATATAACAATTTATCTGAACACAAATATATCAATATCAATTTGTATTTATAAAAAAATTAATTTGTATCTTTTGGAAATATTTTTTATCTTTGATTTGAAAAGTATGTGTATGATATCTACTTAATAGTTATATGTAGGTATAAATATGTTTATAAAATTATAGGTTTTTAGTTTTTAGTTGACGAGTATCCCGGATTTCATGTATGAAGTCCGGGATACTATTTTGAAGTAAAAGACAAATTTCAAATAATAAATCACAAATAAATTATCAATGTTTCAAATCTCAAACAGAGACAAACGGTTATGAGGTTTGTTATTTACTTGCTGCGCTGCGTGAGATCGCTACCGCTAAGTTACTTGCTGCGCTGCGTGAAATTGCCCGTTTCGGCAGTTCGACTTCGCTCACTGAACGAAATACTCAACGGCCGCAGCTAGGTTG
Source organism: Bacteroidales bacterium (assembly GCA_031275085.1). Taxonomy (GTDB): domain Bacteria; phylum Bacteroidota; class Bacteroidia; order Bacteroidales; family ML635J-15; genus Bact-19. The sequence goes on from JAISPG010000041.1 coordinate 200,757, forward strand.
TCTTTTGTTAATTGGATTTTATATATGGATTTTATATACAATATTCATGAAGAAAAATCAGCATTATTTTTTCTAAAAGATTTTTTATGATGCGATACACACAAAATAATTGATATGGCTGGTATAATTATTCCAAAAATAATAACAGATAAATTTAAGCAAGATAATTTTAATCCCAGAATTTCATTTTTTAAACGATGAACTTCTTTAAAATTGAAAAGAAATTTTTCATATGTTTTACACTTTTTAATATTATCTTCATGGTAAAATTCTTCAAAAACAGGAGAAACAAGCTTATCAGCCTCATACTGTCCATATACAGGAAGCAACACTCCCATAATAATTAATGAGGATAAAAAATGTTTCATAGTTAGTTTATTTGTTTCTTGTATAAATATAAGAAAAATTTCAATTGTATGAACGAAATTTCCAAAAAAAATTTATTTTTTTCATAATTTAGAATCATTTTAATTAAATAAAATATAGCGAATTAAGAAATGAATATTCAGATTAAAATTATATATTTGTTTAGCCTGCGTGGAATTTTAAAATAAAATGCATCAATTTAGAAAAACGAAAAAGTTATGAAAAGCAAGATTTTATTTACAGCCATTTTTTTGATAATTACGATATTATCTGTTAATTGTCAAAGTTCAATTTCAGGAATTATAAAAGATGATGTTACCGGAGAACCTGTTCCGTTTGTGAATGTAACTCTAAATAAGGATAATAATATAATTACAGGTGCATACAGTGATTTTAACGGATATTATGAAATAAAACCAGTTACTCCGGGAATTTATGATGTAGTGTTCAGTTATATTGGGTATAATACAGTTCATTATAACAAATATATAGTCGAAGATAATCAAAACTATACTATTAATGTAAACCTGAGTAATTCAGAAAAAATATTATCAAATGTCGAAGTTGCCGGTTATTCCGTTGCAAAAATGCCTAAAAACCGGGCAAGAAAAGGGAAATACCGTTCTCTTAATTATGCTACCGGCATAGATCTTTCTAATTATAATACAGAAGCCTACGACTATATAAACGAAAACAAGTTTAAAAATGTATTTGACGAACCTTTATCAACCTTCTCAATAGACGTTGACAGAGCTTCTTATTCCAATGTGCGAAGATTTCTGAACAGATCTGCTATGCCTAATATTGATGCTGTTAGAATAGAAGAAATGATAAATTACTTTGATTATAACTACGAACAACCTGCAGAAGAACATCCTTTCAATACTTATCTCGAGTTAGGAGAATGTCCGTGGAACCCGGCTAATAAGCTTTTACTTATTGGTATTCAAGGTAAATCATTTGATGAAAATAATATTCCACCAAGCAATCTTGTATTTTTAATTGATGTTTCCGGGTCAATGTATTCGCAAGAGAAATTACCTCTTCTCAAATCTTCCCTAAATATACTTATTGATAAACTCAGACCACAGGACAAAGTGTCAATAGTAGTATATGCTGGTTCGGCAGGTTGTGTATTACCTTCGACATCCGGCAATAACAAAGAAAAAATCCGTAAAGCTATTAACAAGCTAGAAGCCGGAGGGTCTACTGCCGGTGAAGCAGGAATTAAGCTTGCTTATAAAATAGCCGTAGAAAACTATATAAAAGATGGTAACAATAGGGTTATACTGGCAACCGACGGAGATTTCAACGTAGGACCAAGCAGTAATTCGGAACTGGAACGCCTGATCGAGAAAAACAGAGATAAAGGTGTTTATTTAACAATTTTAGGTTTCGGAATGGGAAATTATAAAGATGCAACAATGGAAAATTTATCAAATAAAGGTAATGGAAACTATGCTTATGTTGATAATATAAATGAAGCAAATAAAATTTTTGGTCATGAACTTTGGGGAACATTATATACGATTGCTGATGACGTAAAAATTCAAATAGAATTTAATCCGTCTAAAGTAAAGGAATACCGTTTGATAGGCTATGAAAACAGATTAATGAATAAAGAAGATTTCAACAATGATACTAAAGATGCCGGAGAAGTAGGAAGCGGACATTCTGTTACAGTATTATACGAAATAGTATCTGCAAATGGTAAATATGAAAGAGGAAATACCGATCCATTAAATTACCAGACAACCAACATAGTGGAAAGCGAAGATATTATGACTCTTAAAATACGTTATAAAAATCCCGGTGAAAATAATAGTAATCTTATCGAAAATAAGATTACTGATGATGATGTAAATGTTAAAGAAAATTCCGATAATTTTATCTTTGCTGCTGCTATAGCCGAATTTGGAATGCTTTTACGTGATTCGGAGCATAAAGGTATCTCCAACTATGACCATGTTGTTGCAATGGCAAAAAAAGCAAAAGGAGAAGACAAATTCGACTACAGATCAGAGTTCATAAGTCTTGTTAAAAAAGCAAAAATTTTATCTGAACATGGTTCAACATACAACAATAATAAATAAAAAGAGTAAAAGTTTATCTTATTTAAAAAATAGATTTTAAATATAATTTTCTAAGTTTCCAAATCATATTAAATAGAATAAGTATTTAGATTTATAAATATATAATAAATACTAAATACCAAAATTATAATATTAATTTAACGAAATGGTTTGCCAGAGTGTATAAGCTTAACAGTATTATAATTTATAGTTCTATTTCTAATCACTACCACTGATATGGCTTGAAAGCCACAGTTAATTAAAATACCATATAGATTTATTTATTAAGTATTAAATAGTATTTTATTCCTTCTATTTATTTTCATTTCAAGAATATGCCTTTAAATAATTTGGATACAAATCATATTATACTAGTATAGGCATGAGTTTCAATATTAGTGCTATGAGAAATTCAATATATTATAATGCAATTTTATTATATTTTTTTTGCAATTAAAAAATATGTTGTATATTTGCACCCATTAATTGTGCTGTGTTTTTGTATTTATAAAGGGTTATGCAAGAAAAAGTAATATTAACTTATTTTTTCGACGTGTCTATAAATTCTATTGTTCCGGTTCGGAATATGTTGAGTTCACTAGCACGTCCTGATTTTCGCAATATAAGAAAATGGATATTCAGATTACTGGATATGCTCAAGTGTATTACAATATTTGATAAGCGATTCCGCAAAAAAGATCATTGTAGTACTATAACTCCACATAAAAATTCTTCGGGATTTTTTACTCCATTTTATTTATACAATAAATCAAAACTATTTACAAAGAAATGCGATAACTATTTTAGATATCTGAATGAGAAATGTTCTCACTTCAAATCTCATAACTGTGTCATTTCACATAATACCCCCCTAAATAACAATGCTACGGCACTTTGTGTATCTACGGACCATATCCGTAGATACATTTTTTATTTTTATTAAAAAAACAATAATTCAAATATATATAAATGCAAAATGAATATTTTTTTTAAAAACAATATCGATATGAGAAAACGTTTATTATTATTTAAAGTGACAAAATCTTGGAAATTATATGGATTTCTTAAAGTCATTTTTATGCGAAAGCTTTTATTAAGCTTTTTGTTACTATTTTTCTTTGGGACAGGATTTTTATTCTCGCAGAATGTAACCATTACGCCAGGTAATAATCCGTCTGCAGTAGTGATAATGGGAGATTCCTTAACTTTCCCGTTCCAGTTATATTCTGCAACAGCCCTATCCAATTGCGAACTGGAAGTAGAAGTTCCTGCCGGTTTCGAACTATTGGAGAGTACTCCTAATTTCAAACCAGGTAGTCTTTCTGCCGATAAATTAAAAGGGCGTATTTTGATTGCATCTTTACCGGCAAGTTCCGTTCAGAATTATACGGTCTACATAAAAGCTCTTTGTGATGCAGAAACTGCAACACCGACAGCAAGCAGAAAAATAATTTACCGGTTCTATGTTTCGTCAACGGCTATGTCGCCTATAACTACTAAACCAATAGAAAATGGGATTCAAAACTTTTACAATCCGATTTTACATGTTACATATCCCGAATCCAAAGTGGTGCAGATGGGATCTACACAACAACGAACTTTTAAATTTATTCAAACCAGAGAGTTTTCTCATGTTGCAAATCTTAAAGTAGAGGCAAGTTGTAACCCTGCCGGATTTGAATTATCCAAAATTGAAGTCAGCCATAATGGTACATCCTGGACAGAATTGACAGGTGTAATTAATTCTTCTGCTTCAGGTTATACCTACATAATATCAAAAGCAAATACTTTTACTGCTTTAGGATACAACGGGAATCATCTATCTTATGGAGATTCTTTATTTATACGTGAAACTGTAAAATTATTATCATGCGGAGAAGGAACTGTAACTTATAATTTTTATTCCGGCGATGGCGTTGATTTTTGTACCCCTTCTTTGGGAACAGATGCCGTAGTTTATTCAGAACCTCAATATACCTATACACCTGATATTTTTAATGACCAAGTGGTTTGGCCAGCAACTCCTACAACAGAGGGGCATTTTAGAGTTGGGATTAGGAATAATTCAGCGCAGGCAGAAGCTCAGATGTTTGATATATATGTCAATCATTATGGGGTTGGCGCACTTAGATATAATAAAGCTTATCTTTGTAATGCTTCGGGAGTACCTGTTCCGGGACCCGGCGGAGCAACCGATACTATATTTCTTCAATTATCTGCACCAGGAACAAGTGCCACTTGCAGAGTGAATTTCCAAACATGTAATGATCCTGCTTACACAGCTTCTTACATAGCAGCCGGTTTATCCTGTTTGGATGGTGATGGTGTATATGATGACCTGGAAAAGGGGAAAACCGTTTATTATATTGTTAAAACAAGTTTTGTATTAGCAGCCACAAATTTTAATTGTGGACAACAATCTCTTTATAGTGGAGGTACAAGAAGAGGGGATCTTTATTATAAGACTTTTTGTAAGGATGCTTATCGTACTGTTACACGAGATTATGGTGCCGGTAGCTCTACAAATATGTGGACAGGACGTATGAGTATTAACCGTATTGATGAAATTACGGTTACGCCAAGTCCTAATTTAGCATCAGGAGCAGAGGCTCAATTGAACTTTGACCCACACTCTTCAGATAATAACTGTAGTAATGATATTACTTGCGGAGCAATTTCAGAAGCATTTTGGAGGCTTGCTACAGGAAATGGATTAACAAAAACCAGTGAAATGTGGCTTGTAACAGTATTGCCTGTAGGAATGCAATTTGTGCCTACACCAACTGCTCCAATAACAGCCTTGCATTACGGAGGGTCTCTTAATACAACTACCAATGTATGGACAGGAGGTGTTGCGATAACAGCTGCCGATTACCAATATATCCCGGGAACAGCTGCTACCGGAGACACTTTACGAATTCATGTAACTTCTGCTTTAGCAATAGGTTTATTACAAAATCACATTCATATACCTGTAATGAATAATGGTGTAGCAGACGCTGCAAAACAAATGACTTTTTGGTTGGAGTATGATTATGGAACAACCGGAAATCCTGTAAAGGTAGGTTGTCCTACTGCTCAGGTTCCTTATACTCAGATTTTGCCTTGTGGGTCTATAGGCTTAACCAGTTTTGAGCCGGAAAGACGCTCTTTTGGATATACAGATATAACTAAATCTCACAGAGTAACTGATGTAACCGAAGCAAAATCTCTCGGATTCAATCTTAAAGTTGCATCTCCTTATGATGATGTAACTATGGTAGGAGAAGCATTGGTAAATACTTCCATGTTCCTTGCCGGAAATGAAATTTGGGTAGATTTTTCTTATGCCTATTCGGCAAGAGTATTAAACGTATTGACTGGCAAACCTGATGCAGTAAATATCTATTATAATAGTGTTCCTACACCCATACAAATACCTGCTACTGCTCTGCAGTTTTCAGTTACAGGAACCGGTACTGCCAGAACAGAAAGAATACGCGTAAATATTGCACCATACATGCAAGGTACTTTGCCTACATTAAATACAAATGATGTACTTAGAATAGAATTAAATTTGCAGGGAACAACAAGTATGCCGGTGCAGAGTGTAACATTAGCACCCACTATGCAGATTTCTACAGTAATAGGGGGCGTTTTGGAAGAATGTTCACCTTTAGTAGATGTTTTAACAGCATGGAACAGCGAATGGACAAATAGAACAGCTTCATCAGGAGGTCCGAGCGGAACGCCATTCCCACAACAATGGAATCATAACACTACAACAGCAGTAGATGCTGCTCAGTGGGGTATTTCCTGGAGTAATGGAGCACCTGCAAATTTATGGACAGGAGGCGAATATCGTCCTAACGGAGAAAATTTTACTCCAATTACCATAGAATACTCTTATCTTATGAAAATTCATAGTGTATTAAGAAGAGCTTCCGGAACTATTTTAGGAAATGTTGTAAATAAAGATCCATTAGAAGAAACAGTAGAATATACGGTAACTTATGCCAATGGAAAAACTTACCTTACTATAAATCCTCCTCCTACAGATTTGATGACCAGTACATCTACAACCGGATTTTCATATACCGTTCGTCAAGATGTAATCAACTATAATGCGGCTTATGCAAGATGGAATTCATTTGAATATGACAACTTCCCTACTTCATCCGATCCTAAAAGAATTGTAGCAAATAGACAGGCAGGTAATATAACTGCTAATGGTGGTACAACCCCAATTCAATATACGTATGTTATAGCACCCCTGGCTGCCAATGTATCTCCATTAGGTTCTAGGGCAGAGTGGACATTACGTATTACTAATCAAAGTAGATTTTTAGCCAGTGATTCTAATCTACCACACTCATGGATAGCAGTAGAATGTCCTGCAGGAGTGGTACCTGTAGAATTGCGCGATGCTTCTACAAATACAGCAATATCTGCAAGTTTTGAACAATATGCTACAAATAAATATTGGATAAAGATAGATAATATATCTGCAAACCCTACTAAAGACTATATCTTATCATGTACTTATACAGTTTGTACGGGTAAGCCTCAACTCAATATAAAATACGGTATGAGTAAAGTAGATTATCCTACAGACCCCGATCAAGGTTATGCCAACTATAATTCACCAGGTGTATTAGCAGGTGTTGTATCTACTCAGATATCATTTACTCCTCCAGTAGTAAAATTCTCAGGTTATTTGCAACACTTTACCAATATGGCAAATAATACAAACCTGTTTTGTGATACAATAAGATTTGAAGGATCATTTAGTAATGGTTTGGCAACTACTATAAGCGGTTTACAATTACGTGTTGATTTTAACGAAAGTGAATTAAGCGGCTACAGCTATTCATCAGTATATACACCACAAGTAAGGTTTGGTAACGGCACATGGTATAATGCACAAAGTGCAACTATAGCCGGTAATGTATTAACAATTACATTAGATGATGCCAAATCTTTAGCAGGTTATGGGGCGGCAAACAATGCAGACAAAGCATATGTCCGTTTTGCGTTGAATATAGCTTGTGGTATTGAAAACGGTATGCAGATTCCTGCTCAGTTTATAGGCTATAGCGGATGTGGTGCTGCTACAACAGAAAGAATAGCTACGGCATCTCCTATTCGCATATACGGATTAACTCCACCTCCGGAATACTGGATACAGAACTTATCATTAGTACAAAGTGCATTTACCGGAGCATCCGGTGAAGACGGTACTATGTTACTTACCGGAAAATATGTACAAGCAGAGGCTGCATCAACAGATGTATGGGCGATAATTGATTTACCTGATAATTTAGTATTGGATGTTATCAACATGCCAAGTATAAATTTCACACAATCAGGACGAAGATTAACGGTAGAACTACCTAGTACAACTTCAGTAGGTACAGAATTTCCATTTAATCTGACACTAAAACCAGTTAATCCTGCAGAGTGGACAATGGACAGTACATATATCTATGTCCGGACAGGTAAATTGAATAGTTTAACTTGTGATGCCATGAGTTGTACCCTAATGGAGTACGGTACTGTATACGATTCTGTAACAGTAAGTATGGAAAAATTACAAGTACGTTTTTCAGATAATATTGATGCCAATAGTAAATATGGCGATCCTACGACAGAACGTGTAGTAATAGACGGATGGCTGGTAAACGACGGTGATCTGGATGCCGGTAGATTAACAATGGACTTATGGTATTTCAATGGTGCATATTATGAACCTGTTGACAATGTCATAAGTGGCCTTACTGTAAATTCTATATCTCAGCACGATAGTGTACCATTCAGAGTAGTAGTCAATGTTTCTCATTTACAAGATGTTTGTAATATGGCATTGGTTTTACGTAAAAATAATACAACTTCAGGATCGTTAAATCCATATTTGGCAGATTCTGTAGCAATAATAATACCGGTACCAAAATATGAAATATCGGCAGAAGTTGACGAAATATGCCAGATGGACGGTGGAGTAGTTATAGGCGAATTACCTATTAATGATTATACATACAGATGGGATCCTACAGATAATTTAAGCAGAGCAACTGTAGCACGTCCTACATTTAATTATGATTATATTAATAATCCTCTACCTGATGATACTGTATTAGAATATCTTGTATCAATAATAAGACCTAACGGTTGTGTTTCTGTTGATACAATATTTGTTCCGTTAAAAGGTCTGCCTGCAGTAGATGATGTTGCTGATATGACCTTGTGTAGCGGAGATACCTTCAATTTAACATTTAATGATGCTACCAATACCGGTAATGGAGACGCAACAGTCTTTAACTGGACAATCGAAAATGGTCCAAACGTAGGATTACCAATGAGTGGAAGCATTAATACAATAAATACTCAGATAAGAAATAATTCTACAACTCCTATAGTATTAAATGCATGGGTAACACCAACAAAAGGTGGTTGCTCAGGAGTTACAAAATATTTCACAATTGTTGTTAATCCTACTCCTAGAGTGGATCATGTAATTGATGAAACTTATTGTCATGATCAAATTGTAGCTACCAGATATTTATCAGGAAATATATCGAATGCTGTTTACAAATGGGAATTCGTAAGCGGAGTTAATGTATTATCAACAACTTCCGGAGAATATTTTATTCCAGGATTTATAGCTTCCAATACAAACAGTACTGCTTCCGTAGGAACATATAAAGCATATGCAGAATATGAAAACGGAGGAGTAATATGTAAAGGAGCTGAAACAACTTTTACAATTACAGTAAATCCACGATTACTTGTAAATATTACTAATTCGGATCAGACTATCTGTTCAGGAGAATCAATATTACCGATAAATTTCACTAATAATGTAAGTGGAACAGTATTCCGTTGGGAAATGTTATCCGGCCAAATGCCAGGATTAGTATCCGGAACAGGCAATATAAGTGCAAGAGTGATAACTAACAATAGTACCAATGTCATGTATGCAACTTATCAGGTTACACCTTATAATGGTACATGTTCAGGAACTCCTTCAACATTTAATATTATAGTAAATCCTAAACCAACTCTTCAGGATCAGTCAGACCTGACATTATGCAACGGAGTATATGTACCAGAACGAAGTTTCAATGGAAATAATGACAACGCAGTAATAAGATGGGAACAAACTAATGCTGTAAATATTGGATTATCAACTACCAGCGGAATAGGAAATTTACCTGGATTCACAGCAGTGAACTCTACATCATCAGATATTACTGCAACCTATAAAGTAAAAATGGAATATGTCAACAATGGAGTAACTTGTTCTGATGAAAAGACTTTCTCACTAACCGTAAAGCCAACCCCATATGTAAATACAGTCAATGACCTTCATGTTTGCAGTGGCGGTAATGTTTCAGTATCTTTCAGTGGTTTGGCCGAGAGTTACCAGTGGAACAAAGTAAGCGGCAC
>JAISPG010000067.1 GCA_031275085.1 Bacteroidales bacterium
AGACCCGCCCCTTTGTTTTTCCCCGGTTTAAGGGGGAGGGCCGCCGGGGGCCACCCCGGTTCCCCCCGGCCCTCCCCCGTCCGGGGAAAAACCACCCAGCCGTTGGCCCTGCCACTAGATGGAACAAAATGCGCTATGCGGCATAGAGCCGGTAAAAGCCCCGCACAGCGAATGGACAATGCCCCGGCCCGGAGGGTTGGCGTGGCATTTGCCCGGCCCCTCAAGGGCCGGACAAGCAAATGCCATGACAAAGGGGCTGACGGAATAAATGCCCCACAATGGGGGTAAATGCGGCGGTTGGCGAAGGTTAATGATTTGGAAAAAATACGAAGTATTTTTTACTTATTTGTCTTTGGGGGCGTTGCGGGGGTATCCCCCGCAGAGGGGGAAGCGTAAGACTTGCTCCGGGCCGTAGGCCCTCCGCAAGTCTTTTAGGAGTTTTGCCATAGGCAAAACTCCACGAATAAGCGGAGCAAGGCTGGAGCGCGGGGGAGACTTCCCCCTTTATTCTATGGTACTCTAATCATAGAGGGTTTCACATAACGAGCCATTGTATCTCTATTGACCGAATTTGATATTTTAAGTATTGTCAAGAAACAAAGGAAAATATGGGCCTAATATAAAGGACAAAGAGGGGGTAAAAATGTTTCACAAGATCAGTATAAATAATTATGGATCGCTCATAGGGTTTTCAAATGACCAAAACCAATTTACTAATTCAAACGCCATAATTCACGGCATGAATGGCAGTGGAAAATCACAGATTTGTACAATACTTCACCAAATTGAACAGTTAAAGAAAAATAAGATATTGGGTCCCGATACAATAAAAGAAGAAGAAAAAAAGATATTAAAACTTATTAATTCAAGAATATCTAAAGAATCGACATCGCGTATTATAGATGTACAAGTCGATAATTATAGTGTATCCTTTGATTTAGAAAAAAACAAAATAACCGAAAACGGTGTTGCACCTGATATGTTTGTATTTAACGATGACTATGTAAATGAAACCATTGGTGACTTTATAAAAATACATGACCAAGAAATCAGAATCGGTCAAAAAAATGTTTTAAGAGACAACTTAGTCAGGGAAAGACAAGACAAGGAAAAAGCATTAAGGAAAGTTATTGAAGAAATCGATAAGATTGTCGCAGAATCGAGAGTTGGTAGTGCATATGAGGGCCAGGCACGGACAGAAAGAATAATCAGTAAAGAGAATTATCTTGGTAAAACAAATTCCGGCGAATCACATCCCGATGCAAAATTGCAATTAAGCAAATTATCAAATCCTCCGGATCTAATTACAAGTCATCATAAATATCTTTTCCCTTCTCTAACAATTGATGAAAAAAATAAACATTTTATCGATGAGATAACAACAAGACCATACCTCGAACCAAAACTTAACCAGGAAGTATATAAATCGTATTTAGTGGTTAAGAAAAATTTTTATGAGGAAGGCGTTTCGTTGTTTTCTCAGACAAAACCAGTTTGCCCATTTTGTTTAACACCAAAAAACGAAAATGATCAGATAATTCAAGAATTAATTAACTATATTAATTCTGACTATAATGAAAATGTAAAACGGCTTCAATCCATTATAGATTTGCTTTATCAAGGAAAGAATGACCTTAAAACATTTATTTCTGACTGGAATTCGCTATTATCCATAATCAATGAAAAGGCAAGAGCGCTTTCCATGAATAAACAGATTGTTAAAATAATTAGCAATGAAAATTATATTGATAATTGTATCAATTTACTAAAGAATAAAATTGATAATATGAGTGAAACTATTGCTATTTCTGATCTGGATGTATTTAAATCATATGAAGACTATGTTAAAAGTGTCCAGGATGACTATCATGAACATAAGAAATTTATCGATGAGATTAATAATAAAATAGAACAGATAAGTGGCCTAAAACGATCACTTGGCGAAAAAATAATTAAAAATCAAATGTACCTGTTATGGGAAAACAATGCTCTAAGAGATCGTTATGAAGAATTAAACAAAGAAATCGCCGACATAAAAACAAAGATAGCCGAAGTATCGACCGTTTTATCAAATAATAAGATACCAGATTTCTTTAATCAAATTATAAAAATTTTAGGAATATCAAAATATGAATTGAGCCGGGAGTCATTATTAATTTTGAAATTGGAAAATGATTTTGATATTAGCAATGAAGGGTATAGAATAAGTGCTGGTGAAAGAAAAATTATAGCCTTTTGTTATTTTCTATCTGAAGTCCTTGCATCGGCAGGATCAAGTGCTGACTTAATGCAAAAAACAATAATCATTGATGATCCTGTTGATAGCTCTGATTATGACAAATTCTACAGCTTTATATCAGTTATTGAAAATTTTGATAATATACTTATTGGTATTTTTAAAAACAATGAAATTAAATTTGGACAAATCTTAATTTTTACCCACAGCGCATTGCTATACGAGAGATTTATTAATAGCAATAAACTTTGTTATTTTCTTTTGCAAATGGACAACAATAAAACAACCATAGTAAAACCAAAGAGAAAGATAAGCCTTACTACTTTTTCTTCATATATAAAAAAAATTACAAATTATATTAAAAGGATGAACTGTTCAAATACAAAGGACATAGGCAATTATATCAGAAGAGTCCTGGAAATAATTTGCAGTGTGGAGAATATTGATACTAACGAAATAAAAAATATAAATTCATCATCAAAACTAAATGCGCTGGCAAATCATCTTTCCCATGAATCAATAGAAAGGATATTAGACCCTCTGCCCATAACATGGGAATATATTGAGGCTTGTATTGAATTGATAGAGGAAATAAAGCAAAGAATGCCATATTTATACAGATCGATTGTTGAAAAATATTTTGATAATAATGAAATAGAATATTATCGAAAGGAATATGAGAAAAATTTCTTGTTGAAATGATTGTGCCATGATACAATAAGCATATTATTTTTTTTCGTCCTCTGGCAAATTATTAAACCATTCTTCTACAACAGTCCCATGTTCTTTGAAGCGAGCTTTGATGTCATCAAGGCAGGTATGATATTCTTTTAATAATATCTCTATGAGTTCTTTGTCGTTGAGGGGATGGGCGGGGTTGTACTGCGGTTGTGTTATGTCGATTTCTTTACAGGCAAATTGGGCTTCGGGGAAGTTGTGGGCAAAGATGTCGCCGCTTTTGAGTTTGGCTTCGTAGCGGGACATGATTTCCTCATAGATGGCGGCGTACTCGGCTTTGAGGCTGTGGTTCAGGAAGTCCACAATGTTCAGGGTTTCGCCGTCAAAGTGGACGGTGATGTCTTGTACCCCGCTGTTGCGGCCTTTTATGGTGATGGTATCATCGTCCCAGGGGAGGCGGGTTTCGGTATGGATGGGCGTTTTAATTTTTCTGCTCCTTGTTCTGTTGTACTATAGTTTCCGGTTTTTTACCAGTTACAACTTGCATTTCCGGGCTGGTTTCGTGAATTTCGGCTAATTGGGCGGTCAGGGTTTCAAGGTATGTCTGGTTTTTTTCGGATAGCCGGTCAAAGGCGGCGGAAAGATGGCGACTTCTGGCTTTTTTGGCTTCTGATTGTATCATATTATACCATAATAACATAATATGAAACATTTAGTCAATGGGAACCAACTTGAGGAATGGGGGTTTTTTGACTATACTCGGAATATGAGAGGTTTCTTTGGCTAAAAAACAACCCACCACGATAAACCGGCGTATTCTCGAAGTCCGTAAGGAACTTGGGCTGAACCAGAAAGAATTTGCGGAGCGCATAAAGGTAAGCCGGGGCTATACGGGGGTGCT
>JAISPG010000072.1 GCA_031275085.1 Bacteroidales bacterium
ATATAATTCTTTCTATAACCAAGTAATTTTTTTATACTCGTTATATAAGTCAATATAAATTTGACAAGATTCCGCTTTGATTGTCCATGTCTTCTTTGATTAAAAAAAATAGGAACTTCCAATAAGTTAAATGGGGATATAGATATAGACAACTTAATAATTATTTCTTCCACAATATCAAAATTATCACATTCGAGAGCCAATGGTTTTAGCTGGTCTGTATGGTACAGTCTAAAACTGTTTGAAATATCATTTGCCTTGACATTGAAGAATATACGATAAGTAACGTTTAGTACATAACTCATTAATTTTAAAATCAATCCGTTATGACTATTGCCGCCGGCTGTATATCTCGACCCAATTATTAAATCATAACCTTCCTCTATTGCTTCATAAAACCTAATTACATCATCAGGATTATGAGAACCGTCAGCATCCATAATGACCAGATACTTATTTGACGCCCTCAGGATACCGGTTCTAATAGCATCTCCATAACCATTCCCGTTTTCACGGTTTATATACACACACCTATTCTTTTGACAAATTTCTTCGGTATTATCCATACTTGATATGGTATCTATCACAAGTATTTCATAAGGCTGCCCAATCCGCAATAAGGCGGCATTTAACCGGGGTAATAATTCTGCAAGATTTTCAGCTTCCTGATAAGCAGGAATCACTACACTTATACTCACTACTGAATCCCTTTAACCCATTCAAGCATTTTTTCAATTCCCTTACAGGCGCTCACTTTAGGTTCCCATCCAATCCGTGTATTTATTTTTGAAATATCCGCGACAAACACTTTCTGATCACTCGCACGTACAGGCAGTTGTGTATATCTCATTTTTATTCCCAGAAACGAATTAAGTATTTCAAATAATTCCAGTAAGGAAAGAGATTGTTCCATAGTACCGCCGATATTAAAGGCTTCACCTTCAACCTTGTCATTACGATCAAGCGCATCAAAATACAGGCGAATCATATCATCAGCGTGAAGAATATCCCGAACTTGTTTCCCGTTACCGGAAATAGTAAAAGGTTCTGCGGCAGGATTTTTATAAAGCGCAATGGCTTTCTGGCAAAACCAGCCCACCCAGCCCTGATCGTATGTCGCAAACTGCCTGCTCCCATACATGGAAGAATGCCGAAAAACCGTGGTTTTCAGGCCAAAAATTCGGTGATAATCCAACATATATTGATCCGCGCTTCCCTTTGAGCAGCCATAAGGAGAACGAAAATCCAGCGGAACCATTTCATTAAAGCCATGAGGATATTGAGAACATATATACCGTGTGTCATTTTCAAGATACTCATATTGTTCAAGATCGCCATATACCTTGTTTGTTGAAGAATAAAGAATAGGGGCGTCTTTATTGTATTTTCGAACAGCCTCAAGAAGATTCAGCGTTCCCAATGCGTTTATTTCAAAATCGTAATAGGGATTTTCTACCGATGTGGTCATTGCCACCTGGCCGGCAAGATGAAATACCGCATCAAAGCCTTTTTTAAAGAGGCAGTCCACATCGTTCTTGTTACGAATATCTCCATGTACAAATTCAAAATTCCCTTGTGTTTTTAACCACGATAAATTTTCTGCAGAACCAGTCCGGTGCAGATTATCAAATACGACAACATCATACTTTTGCCCTATAGCATAGTCTGCAAGATTACTGCCTAAGAAACCACATCCCCCAGTAACAAGTAATTTCATTTTAATGCCTCAACTAGTTTTCTCATGCCATGCTGCCAGTGTATCAGCGGGTTTGAATATCCAAGCTGCCGCAGAATAGCAATATTCGCTACGGTACTTGGTTCATGTTCCCGCTTTTCTATTGCCCCGAATCTTAAATTCGATTTTGAACCTGTTTCCCGATACAAAAACTCAATAATTTCTTTTATTGCAGGAGCAATGCCGGTACCGACGGGAATATCACATATATCCCTATTTATAACACAGCTGGAAAGGAAATACATAATTTCTACAACATCATCAATAAAAATGTAATCCCTCTTTTGTGTTCCTTCCGTTAGTAATAAGTCCTGATTTGATTTTAATTGTAAAATTGATCTGGTGATAAACCTTTGTTTCGGTTCGTCTATTCCATAAAAACTTTCAAGCAGCAAGTTAAAAAAATTAATCTTTGCCTTTTTATGAAAAAAAATTCCCAGCTCAGCAAATTGCTTTTTGGTTAAAGAATATAAATTCAGCGATGGCGGCAGGCTTGTCCCCACAGAAATAAATCTGACCGGTTTTATTTTAAGACCGGCAATAATTCTTAAAATTTGTGAAGGAAAAACATAATTAGCATCTATTGTTTTAAGAAGGTATTCCGAATCGGTTTCGTAACAACAGGTTGTACAATAAACGACATCGGGAGAAAATTCTTTTATTCTCTTTTCCAGCGACTCTCCATAGATTTCACAAATGGAAATGTTATTTCCACACTGTAAATTTTCAGATAATCTATTTTTATCCCTTACCAGTAATAAAATTGTGTTTATGCCCCCCCCCCCCATAAATAGCATAAATTTTTCAGCGAGTCTCTTCCCCAAGTACCCTGTTACTCCGGCAATAAGTATTCTCATTCGAACTCACAAAAACACAAAATATTTCTGTAATAAAAAATTTATTATCGTAACAACCACAATGTTTATTATTGGACTTACATATTTATTCAGACCGATAATACTAACAAAAAGATACAATAGACCGGTACTCAACAATGTTGTTATTCCATAGGATATATAAATTTTTACTATTGTTAATTTTGTGGCCTTTCTCTCTTTGAAGGTAAATTTTTTGTTCCAGATATAAGAGTTCAT
>JAISPG010000062.1 GCA_031275085.1 Bacteroidales bacterium
ATATTTACACCGGATGAAGCAAAAAGACGCAGGTTCGACTTTACGGATGTTGAACATATTTCATTGATGAGGAATATTGTGAGAGTTTTTTTCGGCAATGATGTTTCCGCATGGAAAAATCGGGTTGAATACTATGGCGACGAAATCAGGGCAAAATTCAATGCGGATACGGTTGTTTCCTGTCTGATACAATTGCCCGACACGGAATATTATCAGGATAAATATGGCTATTGTAAAGTAATAATTATTCAGAAAAAGGGACGCGGATGTTTACCGCTATACTGTTTTTATAACGATATAGCAGCAAAGAATACGGAAAAATATTTTGCTGCTACTGAAGGTCTGTTTAAATATCGGGATTGCGACAAACCCCTGTATCAAACCCCGGAAGAAACAGACGGAATGGTTCCGGTTTCTTTCGGTCGGGGAGCAGTTGTGAGTATGGACAGTCAAGTTCCCTCCGATGCTGTCGTTCTTTTTGACGGGACAGATCTTGAGCAGTGGGAAAGTGTTAAAGGCGAAACAGCAGACTGGAGTGTCGAAAATGGAATATTAACCGTAAATCCCAATTCCGGCAATATCCGGACAAAAAGAAGTTTTGGCGATTGTCAGTTGCATTTTGAATGGAAAGTCCCGACAAAAAAATATTCTGAAAGTGGAGTATTTATACAAAACCGGTACGAAGTAAAAATGAGCAATACATTAAAAACTATAGGGGAAACAAACATTTCGGGTGATTTATGGAATCAGCACGCTTCGGTCAGGGCATTCAACGATGCTGACGGTGTGTGGCAGGTTTTCGATATTGCATACAAAGCTCCACGTTTTGGGATTGATGGAAAACCGGAGTCGCTTGCGTACATCACTGTGTTTCTGAATGGAGTTTTAGTTCAAAATAACGTTCCGGTAAAAGCGCCTACCGATATTAAACAGTATGCTCCACACTCAAAACTTCCACTGGAATTGAGAAATCTCAACAGTCCCGTCAGTTTTAGAAATATATGGATAAGAGAAACAGTTGAATTATAATGAAATGAAACAATAATTGTATTTTTGCTATGGACGGATTTTCGGTAATCATGCCAACATATAACCAATGTTCATTTATAAGAAGAGCTATTAAAAGTTTATGCGTACAATCGTATAAAAAATGGGAATTAATCATTATTGATGATGGAAGTACTGATAAAACAGGAGACTATATTACAGATTATCTTATGTCTTCGGAATATAATAATATTAGCTATATCAGAAATAATGTAAATAAAGGAATGGCGGCGGCAATAAATCAGGCATTAGATGCTGCAACTTTTGATTATATAACATATCTGCCTTCCGATGATTTTTATTATGAAAACCATTTACAGTCTTTTAAAGAAAAGTTTGATGAATCGGACGAAATTATCTTGGTTTTTAGCGGATTTAGATTTGACGAGAGCCATTCTCCAGGCATGGTTATACATAAGAACATCAATGGAATAAGGCCTAATTATTGTTTACAGTTAGTCCAAACTGCGCATAAAAAAACAAAAGATCGCTGGATTGAACGCAAAGAATATGTTTCCGAAGATTTATTTTTTACTTTTTGGAGTAAATTAACTGATAAGGGAATTTTTGTTCCAACAAAAAAAATAACTTGTGAATGGAGTAATCATCCTAATCAAAGACATAAAATTGCAGGAGAAAAATATTGTGGAGGAATTAACAAATACAGAAAATTTTATGCCATTCAAGAACCGATCAAAATGCGCACTACCAGTTATAAAACAATTGATGAAAACATTCTCTATCAATCTTACCGAAAAAAACATCAGCTTGTTGATGATTATCTCAAAATATTACTTGTAGGCGATCTAGCATATAATTCCGAACGAATATATGCTTTTGAAGAGGCAGGACATAAATTGTATGGATTATGGGCTAATCCTGTTTTTTGCTATTCAACAATAGGTCATCTTCCTTTCGGACATGTTGAAGACATTTCTTATGAAAATTGGAAAGCTCAAGTTAAGGAAATATCACCCGATATAATTTATGGACAAATCAGTACAGGAGCCATTTCAATTGCACACGAGGTTCTAAAAGCCGCCACGGGAATTCCATTTGTATGGCATTTTAAAGAAAGCCCTCATGAAGCGATGAAAGCAGGATTATGGAATCAATTAATAGAATTGTATACTTATGCAGACGGTAAAATATATTTGAGTGAAGAAACAAAAAAATGGTTTGAATTATTTACCCCTGATATACTCAATTCCGAATCATTGATTATGGATCCTGAAATGGCGAAAATTAATTGTTTTACCAATGATTTTTCCAATAAATTATCTGAAATAGATGGAGAAATTCATACTGTAATAATTGGTCGGATTATTGGACTTTCTCCACAAGATATTTTACTGCTGTCGAAAAATAATATCCATATACATGTATATCACGAAAACTATGTTCCGAATGAAGGACTAATAGATTTGTTTAGAAATATTGCATCAAAGCATTTTCATATTCATCCACACTGCTCTCAATCAAATTGGGTAAAAGAATTCTCCCAATATGATGCAGGATGGCTGCATTGTTTTGACAGTGATAACAATAAAAATCTAATGAAGCAGACTTGGTCAGAACTAAATATTCCGGCCCGTATAAGCACATTAGTTGCAGCAGGACTTCCTATAATTCAGAAAGATAATTCAGAACACATAGTCGCAATGCACAACTATATTAAAGATGTTAATATAGGGGTCTTTTTTAAAAAGATTGAAGATCTGGTTCTTCAATTGAAAAATAAAGATTTATTATATCAATTAAGGTCAAATATAATCACTCAAAGATTTAAATTTTCCTATGATTATCACGTGCCTCGGCTTATTGATTTTTTTAAACAAATAATAACGAAAAAAATTAATCAGAAAAATACTTTATGAGAAAGATCTTACAAAAAATTGCCAATACTCTTGTGTTATATAGTTATCACATTGACAATATAGGATTCGTTAATGGCAAAATGGGAATAGTTTTTTTCTTGTATCATTATGCCCGTTATACTGACAATGAATATTATAATAGCTATGCTGATGATTTATTTGATGAAATTTTAGCTTCAGTTGGTAGTGTTCCTGTCAATTTTGAAAATGGATTAATCGGTATAGGCTGGGCTACTGATTATCTTATAAAAAATGAATTCGTTGAAGGGAATTCAAATGAAGTTCTGCAAAAAGTGGACAGCAGAGTATTTTCTCAATCCAATATTTTTAACAGTCATTTTATTTTTGGTCAAGGAAATTATTTTATTTCTCGTCTAAATTCAAATATACCCGATTCAGAAAACAAAGCTAATGATATTTTAAATCATTATTATAACTATTTAAAAGAAAATAAAATAATATTGCCATTATGCCATCTAAATTCAATTTTGTATTTCATTATTCATATCAATCAGTTATATCCGTATAACAAGAAATTAAATCAATTATTAAGATTGATCCCCGATAAAGTTGAAAACACATTGAACAATACTTCTTTTGACAATAATGATCTACTTGTTTTTAATAAATTGGTATCCATTATGGACACAAACCTCGAAGATCTCATACAATTAACGAATTATAATACTGTTGGAGAGATAGTCAATACTGTTGAAAATTTCATCACGCAAACATGGTTAAATATACTCTATTTTGATAACGATAGAAATTTTACAATAAGTTTTCCTTCTGTTGAATCTATCCATAAATTTGTTGATGATAGACAAAAAAGTTTAACTATAAAAGATTTCACTTTTATGCAAGGCTTGGCAGGAGTTGGACTGGCTATAATAAAACATAATGGATACGCGAACCCAAGCATATCAGATAAAATATTCAAAAAATAATAATTATGAACAGACAAGAACAAAAAACTCTTTTAGGCAATTATGAAAAATTACGCGATATTGTGAAAAAAAGCGCAAAGGAGATTAATCTTGTCGAAAGGAGCATGCCGAATCTTATAACAGTTATAACTATTCTGGTTAAGGTATAAATTCCATTTATTAAAAACTACAGATGAAGATAAACTACAGACGGCATATTATTATATTTATACTGATATTTTTTACAGATAAATTATATTATATCTCAGGTGGATGCGCAGAGTATTGTTCCTTTCATGGAGAACATTGAAACGTAAAATGAATTACAGGCCAACAGACTATTTGGACAATAAATTTAATATCGATACTGTTATAACAACACAAATTTATGATAAAATCCATTCCGTGAAAATGTGCGAAAATCGACCAAATAACGTACAAAAACCAAAAACCGCCATTTTCGACCAGATACACATTTTTTTTGGAAAACGGATTTTATGGTTGTATATTTGTGCCGTAAAATTTATGTTCGATAATAATTAATAACAGTATAAAGTTCTAATATTAAAAATGAAAAAGAAATTAACAAAATTAAATTTGGAAGCTATAGAAAAGGAACTTCCCTGTTTAAGCGAGGATGACGCAAGAGCTGTAGTCGGCGGTAATTATGATGATTATAATGACTGTCTTTTCCAGTCCGTAAAATATGTATTAGACCGGTTTGGATGCAATTGTTCCATTACAGAAATAGCAAATAAATATGTTACTGTTATTGCTGAAAGAAATAGTTTCAGCAGAGATCAAGCCGAATTTTATGTTTATAAAAATGGCGTACATATAAATGACGTGTTTGATTTGTGCAAAGAATTTCTTTCAGGCACATCATTAAATTCTTATTTTTCATTATACGGAGGATTAACTACGGAGATATACATTAATGGAGAACTGGCATGGGCAAATGGAAATCTGAAAGGATATAGCTGTTATGACCCTCAAAGAGATATATATTATTCTGTTCCCGCAGATTCCGTGTTTTCCGTGTATGTTGCTAATGGATGTTATCAATGAAATATTTATGTATCATAATATTGATTTTAAACAGCATAATTCTGTGCGGACAAACGGTTAAAGAAAACCGTTTTATATTTCCGGTATCGATTAACTGCGAAAATTCTTATGCAAAAATATCTGCATTCAACAGTAAAAAAGTCATTGGGATAGGAGAATCAATGTACGGCAGTGAAGAAATAAAATTAACGGCATTTCATTATATTAAGAATCTTATTCTTAACGGTCGGTGTAAGACAGTGCTGATAGAGAGTCCGACAGTAATGAGTTTAAAATGGGATTTATATACTCAGGGTATTGCTTCGGACAGTTTATTGCCTGAAATACTTGAAGAAGTGAAACTCGGATTTGCATCATCAGCTCCATACTCGGATTTTTTCAAATGGTTACGCGAGTACAATTCCTCTCAAAAAAATAAAGTTCGCATTTTCGGTATCAGGGGCGGATTACTCAGCCTGACTCATCTGCGTGACTATTTCAATATTTTGCAACAAAACGGCAGCAGTAAAGATGTGTATCATGAAATACTGGAAAATATGCACAATCCCGAAAAAATCGTCAAAATACTTAAAGGTGAGACCGCCATAAAAAGCGATATGGGGGAAGCAAATCTGAATTATCTGATTTATATTATTAACAGTACATTCGACAGTTATAAAGCGCCGGAATCTCCGGAATTATTCAAGTCGCCCATGAAACAAATTATTGACAATATCCTCTCGCACGGAAATCCCGTTTCTGTTTCGGATAATAAACTCAGCGATACACGGGATTACAAAATGTGGAAAAATGCGGATACAGTCATATCTCTGTTTCCCGGGAAAAAAGAACAGGCTGTAGTATTTGCTCACAGCAGTCACGTAAATAAAATCAGTTTAACGGATAAATTGCATAACAGCAAATTATTAGGGGACTATATGCAGGAAAAATACGGGAAACGGTATTTTTGTATAAGCATTCAGGCAGGAACAGGAAATTATACCCGCTATAAAGACACGGATGAAACAACACTGGTAACAGATACACTGGAATATCCTGAAATTAACAGCTTCGAAAGATTCGGAATGGAATCGCAATTCAACTGTTTTTACTGTGCTGCAAGTGCATTGCCCAAAAACATTAATACTGTAAGACTGATTAATAAAAATCCTCGGTATGTTTTATTGAAAAGAAGATTTGACGCCCTTGTCTTTATTCGCAGAATTAATCCGTTACAGGATATTTACGAAATTAAAGATCTTAATTTTTACAAAGAATTTTATAAATGGAGATAATATATGGAAGCGAAGAGGTATTTACGGCGCACAAAAACTGTCCCGAAATGTGCGAAAATCGACCGGATAACGGATAACACATTTTTTTTGGAAAGCGGATTTCGGTGTTGTATCTTTGTGCCGTAATATTTAATAAAAGTAATATATTTTTTAAGGCATGAAAAAGAAATTAACAAAATTAAATTTGGAAGCTATAGAAAAAGAACTTCCCTGTTTAAGCAAGGATGACGCAAGAGCTGTAGTCGGTGGCGATATTGGAGACTGGCTACGCAATCTTTGGTGGGACGTCATAAACTTTTGGGGTCCCAGAGATTGTGCGTTCAACAGTTTTATATATGTTTACAACAATAATGCTTACACTGACATTAATCCCTTCGGATATCAGATTTCTTACAGAGAAATTGTAAATAACTACATAGATCAATATGGATATCCTTCATACGGCGGGGTTAACATGGAGATTTTTATGAAATATGTCAATAATGCCTATAATGTTATGATGTATCAGAATACGGATGGAATTTTCGAGTTTAAACCAACAAATATGATTGCAATCTCCGGCGAGGGACAGAGCATGCATATTGTGATACCTATGAGAATTATATATGATGATGCTAATGGAAATCCTATAGAGATCGAATATTACGACCCTTCCAATAAAAAGACCAGTAAAATTTCAGTCTCTCAATATGAATGGCTTTTTGATGTTGTGCCAGGGAATTTTATAGATTCACCGATTGAATATAATTATCCTTATGATAATTATAATTATCCTTATAACAGTTATAACTACTATAACTACTATGGTTAAGGAATGTAAAACTCCATTACGGTTTTGAAAATTTAACTATTAAAAAACCACAGATGAAGATAAAATACAGACGGCATACTATCATATTTATACTGACATTTTTTTTGCAGATCAATAATATTATATCACAGGTAAATACACATGGTCTTGTTTCTATGACGGAAGAACAGCGGATTGCAATGTTCAAGAATTTCAAGGATAAGAGGCTGCGTCCGACTAAGGAAACCATTCTTGATACGATGACAATTCAGTATTTCCCTTCCGACAAATTTATTTTTAAGGATACATCGGAAGGATTTGAATCTTTGCCCAGATTCAAATATATGCTGCATATTCTCGAGCCGGTTCTTGAGTCAAAAGACGGGGATTTTGTAGGTGTATTTGATCCCGAAACTTATCGTAAAAAAGATGCTAAAAAGCAACCGTCGGTACAACAGTTAAATGAATGTCATTTTATCATTGGCAGAATGATGCTGCTTTTGTCTCACAGGTACATAATGGCACGCAGATTACGCTGGATTTCATGGAGAACACTGAAACGTAAAATGAACTACAGGCCAGCAGACTATCTGGACAATAAATTTAACGCCGATACTGTTATAACGTATAAAATCAGACTTAAGGCGGGCGAACGTTTCAGAGAGAAGTATAAACACTGTGAAGGATTGATGTTTACTAAAACAAATGTGGGCTGTGCTGCATTTTACTGTTTCTACACGAAAGAAGGATACAAAAAACGGGATGAATATATACGCGAAATCGGACAAATGTTCAGATATAAATAAACTGGAGGATAAAATGATATGATTATGCAAGGTTTGGCAGAGATTGGGCCGATTCTAATAAAACATAACGGATATGTAAAACTGAGCAAATGTTCAGATAAAATATTCGAAAACGGAATATCAAAAAACAATTATGAACAGACAGGAACAGGAAACTCTTTTACACAGGATTAGCAAACGACTAATGCTGAATTCCGATTTCACCGACGATTTGGGACTGGAACATGGAAAATCAGGCGTTATTATATTTTTTTACAATTATTTCAGGTTTACAGGATTAAGTGTTTATGAAGATTTTGCAGACGAATTACTGGATGAAATGCAAAACTGTATCAAAAACTGCAATTCCGATTTCAGAAAATCTATTTGTGGAATTGGCTTATGTTTTGAATACTTAATTCATAACCGGTTTATTGAAGCCGAAAACGAAGTCATGGAAGAATTGGATACCTATATAACGAAACGTGTTGATATAAAAAACAAAGGCATGGACAACGGACTGACGGGAGCTGTTTATTACGCTATTTCAAGATCTTTTGCGGACAACTGTTCATTAGAAAAAGAGTTTATCGCAAATCTGCATAAACAGCTGTTCGGTTTACAGGAAAACGATCCCGAAATTAATTTCCTTAAAGAACAGTTATCCAGGATTATGATAAACAGTAAAACATTTGAATATCCAGATCTTTTACACATACTCCTTAAAAATGTAACCTGTACGGAACATTCACTGTACGGACTGCCTGTTTACAGTCTGGAAAACGGATTGACGGGCACAGGACTGAAAATCATTCGGGATATAACGAATAACGGTTAATTATGTTATGAAAATCAGATACATACACTTTATACAGCCAAACAGGGCGATTAACTATGGTATAGGTACTTACATTGACAATATCATTTACTGTTTCCGTAATACCGGTTTTGATTTTGAAATCGTGGAATTGCTGTCTCTTGAGACAGAAGTAAAAATTACAGATTCAGACGGATACCGTAAAATATCAATACCGGCATTAAACAGATGTTATATAGACAAATATAAAAACTATTACTCACGCAACACGGCATTTCTGTTAAAAACATTTCTGGATGAGGATGATATTTTTTATGTTTTCCATTTAAACTGCATGGATAATGAATTTTTACCGGTATGGCTGAAAAAACTGTTCAAATGTAAAATCATACTTACGGTACATTATACGGAATGGAGTTTTAAACTTT
>JAISPG010000007.1 GCA_031275085.1 Bacteroidales bacterium
GTTCTGCCATCGCATTCTCATAACAGTGATTCTCTTCTGTCATACTTATATTAATCTTATGCTTACGTAACAGATTGGTGTATTCATTGCTGCAGTATTGTATTCCCCTGTCGGAATGACGGATTAATCCTTCAGGGTTATTACACTGTTTTATCGCCTTTTTTAAGGCTTTGATACCGCCTTCCAGTGAAAGACTCCCGGACAGTTCCCGGCCAACTATTTTGCGGGAATAGGCATCTGTCAACAAAAATAAATATTTGAAGCCCTCTTCTGTCCTGAGATAGGTGATATCACTGCACCAGGCTTGATGAGAGCCTGTCAGAGTTACTTTGATTAATTCATTCTTATACACATGAAACCGATGATAAGAGTTAGTCGTGTGAATGCCTGACTTTTTCCTCTTTACCAACATATCCGATTCCCGAAGTATATCATAAAATTTATCCCTGCCTATATGTAGACTCTTCGATAAATCGCCCAGTAAATAATACATCTTTTTGCCGCCCATACGGGGATGGTTTTTTCGTATTTCTATTGCCGAACTTATGAGCATTTCTGTCCCTAACGATTCTTTCCCGCTATAAGCTAATGACTTATAATAACCATCGCGGGTGTAGCCAAAATAAATACTTAAACTGTTTATACTGTGCCTGTTCATCTCGTGTACTCCTGTGACTGTTTGCGTCCGAAATTTTTTTTTAAATCCGTATTATAATGCCTGTTCGCTATTTCTACTAACGCTTCCATCGCATCTAATGCCATCGTTTTTTCTGCTAAGGCTATCTTTGTCGTTTTTAGCTCTTTCTCCAACTGTTTTAATCTGTCCTGTTCTCCTTTCATTTCTATTCTGACTACTTTGTTTAACAATTCTGTACGTCCGAATTTCTTTAGCCGGCTCTGAACTGTCGCGCCACCCTTGATACCGTAACGGCGACTTACTTCACTTATGCTCGAGCCTTCGGACACCTCCTGAACTACTTTTTCTTTAAAGCAAATACTGTACCGATTGTACGTTTTTACACTTTTTGTCATACTTTTTACACTTTTTGGCTGTATAGCTATTTCAGGACATGACAGTTTGCTATCACTGGGGTACCAAATTCTCTTTTTCCTTTTTCAAAATTTCTTTTAAAATATCAAACGCTGGATTACCCGGAGATTGAAATGAATAGTTTTTCATTTCACCGCCGTCTAACTTTATTATACATGGATAAATACCATTTTCCGATTTAATACCGAAAACATTGTTTTTGTCAATATATACATTTTTTCTGTCTTTAATGGAAACTTCTATTTTTTGTTGCAAAATTTTTATTGATTCCACTTTGGTTAAAATGAATAATATATGTTCGTTTTCTATATACTCTTTCATAAATAATTCTGCTTCTTGAATACAGCCATGACATCCTAATCCGGGTAGGACAATTATCCATTGAAACGAATCAACTTTAATGCTTTTAATAGCTGACAGCAGATTTTCTTTTTCTATATAACTATTACTCTTATTGTTAGAACAAGAAACTCCAAATAGAAAACACAATATTATCAAGGTGTTTAAATAAATTTTCATCTTTATAATTGTTTTAATATAAATATTTTAAACCTTAAAAATTCTTCTTCCGAATCTTCTGAAAAATCCATATATTCAATGTTCAATCCTTCAACTGTTACAAATGAATTTGCAAAATTCCATGTTGTTTCATTTCCAATAATGGTTTCACCGAGATATTGGAAATTTTCATCCATAATGACCACTCCATATTCTTTTTCATTGATAGGAGTTTCTACAGTTGCATCTGGTTTTCGTTTAGAAAAAAAACGATAATATATTTTTCTCCAAGGGTCATATATTATTGCCGAATACAGGTCATTTTTGAAGTAATTATTAATAAGCTTATTATCTGTCGGCATTCCGAACTCGCAATTTATTGAAGTAATTGTTTTTGCATTATTACTTCCGCCATAAATCGTTTCGTATTTTTCCTCATCCCATTTTACAGTATATAAATTATGACTTACCGGAAAACTTATAATAAAATATCCATCATCTGTAATTTCAGTATATGCCTGTGTGTAAATATGACTATTCCAACTTATATTATTCCCGTATAATTCTGCTGGATATGTATGAAAATATTTTATTGTATGATTATTAATATCAAAACATGTCATAAAACGAAATCGGTCGATAATGGAATCATCCACAGAAAAAGGAGCAAGCCCTGGCAAAAACAGTTTATTTTCATATTTAATAATAGGATTAAAAGTTTGAATAGTATATTGAGGATAATATAAAGCCCATGAATAATCTCTGCTTTTAGGATCAAAAGATGGTATTAAAGGGTATTTTTGCTTTATTATACCTGAATTGTTGCTTAAATTAATTCTCATTAAGTGAGAATCTAAAATATAAATTGAATCAGAAGTTACTGCAAAATATGCTCCGATGCGCGATATTGCATTGGGGCCTTGTCGATAGTAAGAAATGTTTTTGTAATATTCGGTTGTTTCATAATCGAAAAAATAAATGGCGTTCTTATATGGATTATAAAACGACAAGATTCGTTTACCCGAATCTTCTATCAATTGAATATAGGGAGGTTTTGTAGCCGTATTATCATCCAGCAGAAATTTTTTTTCTCCATTGACCGCTAAACTGTATGTCCCTTTCATTTTTCCCTGATTAACATTCTTTATGTGAGCTACATTATTAGTACAGGAAAAAATCATTATACTTGAAAAGATAATAAATATAATACTATCAATCCGTTTTAAATAAAATGTTTTCATTTCTTTTCTTATTATTACTATATTTGTCTATAATTTTAGTCATCTCTTGTTTAATTTCCTCAATAGCAGTTGAATTAATTTTTATTTCTTTTGAAAGAAGTTCGTTAGCAATTTTGACTGCCTTTTCAGATTGTTCGGTTTCATCGTACAAAATAGCAAGTAGATATTTTGGATAAAAACGATTTGGAATCATATACCAAGCTCTCAAATATGATTTTTCTGCTTTAACTGATTGATTAAGTTTTTTATAATTATCGCCTAATGTTTGGTATATAAATATATTAGGATAAAATTTGAGTGCTCGTTGCAGAATTTCAATAGAAAAATTATGTTTTCCCGCCATGTATAGCGCTTTTCCGTAATTCATTAGGAAATCGCTATTGGATTGAAATGATTTATATGCCTGTTGAAAATGAATCAGACTTTCCGGATATTGTTCTGTTTCATACAAATTATAGGCATAATTCCAGTGTTTTAATGCTTTATTATATATAATAAAATTTCTCAATCCGGCAATAGTGATGACTGCAAATAGCATTATAGATAAGATTAGTGCCATCAGGCATAATTTTTTTCTGTTTTCAAAGGTAATAATTTTCTGTTTTGATGAAGATGAAATAAATGCGATATAACTAATAAATAATATTTTAATATCCAGAATCTGTGATGGGTAGGAAAAAAAAGAAAAGACAATAATGCTTACAAGTCCGGCTTTTACAATTAATATCAAAGTCCTATATTTGTTGTTTTTAACACGAAATACCAAAAACAGAATTACCAATACTAAAAAGAATCCAATAAACCCATTTTCAGCTATTTGCAATAAAAAATCATTAAAACAATATATATTGTTATCCGCTACAAACTTTTCTGAAGAATCTAAATGCTTTTCGAAATAGTCAGCCTGTGCTTCCATATAATATGATTTGTATTTATCGAACCCAACTCCTGTAATAGGGTGTTGTTTTATAATATTTGTTGTAACCTTCCATATCAATATACGGCCATTTGCCGAATTAGTTTTAAAGCGCAACAGTCCACATACCCCTAATGTGACAAAAATTAGAGAAATAAATAAAATTATAATTTGCTTTGCTCTATATAATGATTTTAATTTAGAAATTACAGAGTAGTGATTAATTATAATTAATAATGATGATAGACAGACAGCTATCCATGATGCACGTGATAGAGTAATAGGTAAAACCGTTAATACCGCAATAATTGAAATACCTGCAATTCCATTAATGGATTTTGAGTTAAAAACACGTTGAAAGAGATGGTCTAATTTTATTTCATTTGTAGACTTGTTAATTTTTTTCAATAGATATAATCCTAAAGCAATAGGGAAAATGCTACCCAAATAACCGGCAAAAGGTCCTGGATTCGGAAATGTTCCGGTCATTCCAAAATATCTGTGATATGAGGAAAGAATACCCCAATGTTGTAGGTTGCCGTGTAGTGATTGCAATATACCGCCAATAATAGCAGCAATAAACAAAAGAATATACTTGTCTGGATTAATCTGTCTTAGAATCATATAAAATAATATTAATCCGCATAATTCGATTAATCTGCCAGATATTGTAACATGATGAATTAGAGCATTAATAATGACAAAAATAAACCAAATTAATATTAAGCAATCGATTGTATTAATTTTTATTTGATACGGGAAAGATAAAGATAACCTAAATAACAGGAGAAAAAATATTACGGATATAACTATGATAAATAGCGTAGTCTTTGTAATCTGTGTGTTATTGATATATTCTATTATAATTACGGATGGTAACAAAATGAAAATAAAAACCACTATCAATATCAGTGATATAAATTCAAATATTTTAACTATCCTTTTCATTATGTCATCAAAATTTTATCATATAAAACGCTGCAAATGTACAAATTTTATTCAAATATAATCAAGAAAATTCACTTCACTATCTTAAATAGTCTTTTATATCCATTATTGAATTTGTTGTTTGAAAATAAAACTACATTTGTTTTACCAATAATGTATTTCGCAGGAATAAATATTCCCCATTCTCTACAATCTTTTGAATTATGTCGATTGTCTCCCATGAAAAAATAATAATCATTTTGAAAAGTATATTCGGTAATAATACTATCTTTTATGTAAAAAGAACCATTTCTCTGTTCGATTATTTTCTGTTCAGATTCTTTTATGGTTTTTTCGTATATTCGATATGTGTAATTATTTAAATGAATTGTCATTCCTTTTTGGGGAATTATTACTGATCCATAATTATCAATGGTCCATTGAAAAATGGAATCTTTAGGATAAACCCAATTATCTTCATCAACTATTTTAATGGCCAATGAATCTACATTATTTTTTATAGATGTCTTTTCTTGATGTGTTAAATCCATATATAATTCATGCTTTGTTATAATTTGTTTTCTTGTTCTTATTTTCAAACTGTCTGTTTTTTGATTAAATTTTACGATATTCTTTATTTTAATATAATATGGATTTTTTGATAGACTGGGGTCAGACTGTAAATTACCATTGATATTAACTACCCCATTTTTAATTGCAATAGTATCTCCCGATATGGCAATACAGCGTTTAATAAACAAAATACTATGCATATTAAAAGGTTGCGTTGTTAGAACGATTATATCGCCTCTATTTATTTGTGAAATTCCTTTTAGTCGGTACACATCCCAATATAATGTACTATAGTCAATTGAATCTTTATGAATTATACGCCATGCAATATTTATCCAAGGTATTCCATAAAGCGATGCAGGTACAGACGGGCCATAAATTAATTTGTTAATAAAGACAATATCTCCTGAATATAAAGTATTTTCCATAGATTCACCAGATACGGTATAAATATCAATACAAAACACACGAATTAGAATGGATAAAATAAAAAGACCTATTACCTTGAATATGCCCTGCAACCATTTGTTTTTTATTAAAAATTTGAAAATGACGAGATTAAAAAATAAACAAAAAACAATAGATATTAATATTATTAATGCAAGCCAAAATAACTGTAATAAGATTATTATAACCAAACACACTAACAAAATGATTACTTTAAATCGTATAAACATAAGTATCGTTAACTAATATTGGTTGCTATATTGTAATTGGAAACATCTATTTTTTAAAATAAATAGGTGAGGGGGATTATTTTTTCCCCCTTCACACTATTGTCCACACAATCAAACTATGTAAACTATCCATTTTTTACTCAGGATTTTACTAACATTTTTTCAGATACCACTTTAGAATAAACATCATGCCTTTATGTGGAACAAGGTTTGATATCAATCATAATGGGTTCATACAAAACTGTATAGCATCATGTATTAATTTGGACATTTTACCATGGATTCCATACTGTGATATCACAGTTCCATGGTCCACCTGGGTTTCCATAACAATGTCCGGAAAATGTACTACATTTTCCGCTCGGTAATGGCCCTTCAGGACAACTTGCGGCATAAATATCTGCCGATAAAGACAATTCTTTCAATTTGATGTCTTTTGAACTTGTACCCTTATCAATGGATACATTCATAAATAATACTGCAAAACAAAACACAGTACCACACACTGTTAAACTTAACTTTTTCATTAAAAAAACATTTTATCAATTAATAATACTTTTTACTTTATTCGCAATAATTGCTACTAAAGATTTGCAAAGATACAACACTTTTTTTAATTACAAAATTAAAATAAAAGAAGACTCTAAAAATTCCCATTTTCAGCAATTCAGAAAGGATCATATAAGTTTCGATCTTCATTAGACAGTTGGAATTAAAAATTTCAGATACAAATACATCATCGAAAACATCCATCATTAGAGCAGCGTTTAACCATGACCAAACCGTATCAAAAGCATCTTTTTGCAGAAGTTTTTTCTGAAAAGAGATTTCATATTCAGCGAGCTGATTTATCATGTGCGCAATTTGCAGGCACTGATAATAATTCTGCGTAGCCGTAAAATTTACTCCTGAAAACTTGTGTTCAAGATTATAGCCACGGTTTTTTTGAGAATTGAAGCCTTCATTTTCAATTTTCCATCTCATGCGGGCATGCCGGGAGATTTGCACGGCGCTGTCATCATCCACAGGGATTGAAGACAGATGGACAAAGCGGGTCTGTTTCGTCTGCCCCTTTTTTGTTTCAGTCTCTACACATTCAATCCAGTTTAATGTAAAAGACCTGTATGTTATGTCATTAACCCACCGTATTTTCTGCTGAAGAACATACTCTTTCTGTCTGGACAGAAAATGAGTCTTTTCATTTTCTGTCTTTTCCATGAGAGCGTCATCAACCTGTTCCCACACACTTTTGAGGTTTCCATCCCTGAATGTAAAGAAATATTGCCACCCGTTTGTTCTGCAAATCTCAAATACACCTTCGTAAGGGTACAGTCCGTCAGCAGGAATCAGTACCGGTAACCGGGGGTAATCCTTTTTCAGACGTTCGCTCAGACGGATGAAAGCTTTCCGTTCACAGTCCTGTTTATCCATATTCCCCTCATTTTT
>JAISPG010000049.1 GCA_031275085.1 Bacteroidales bacterium
AATATTTTATCTGCTTTAACTGCATATTGCTTTTTCCCTAAGAAACCAGCTCTGAACATTAAGCATGTTTATGAACAACAACTTTTTTTAAGAAGTGCTTAAACCGAATTCAGGTTAAAATAAGTAAATAAAATTTTAATTTTATTTAGAAAATTACCTTTAAAAAAAAGAATTGTTCTTGATAATATTACCAAAAACAATTCTTTTTTTCTATTTTTTTATAAGTGTATCACTTCATTATGAGCAGCAGCAGCAGCTTCCATGATTGCTTCGGACATGCTGGGATGCGGATGTATGGATTTTACCAGTTCCATTCCTTTGCCTTTGACCTTTTTTAGAACAACAGCTTCGGCAATCATTTCAGCAACATTATCACCAATGAAGTGGGCTCCTAATAATTCATCGTTGATATCGAAAAGAAGTTTTACAAAACCATCTTTATTACCTGCAGCTGTAGCTTTTCCCGATGCTGTGAACGGAAATTTGCCTACTTTATATTCAATCCCCTGCTCTTTTAATTGTTTTTCTGTCAGTCCGACCGATGCTATTTCAGGAGTTGTGTAAACACATGAAGGAATATTGTTATAATCAATAGGGTCAATATTAAGTCCTGCCATTTTTTCAACACAATAGATACCTTCTGCAGATGCCACATGTGCTAAGGCTGGTCCTAAAATAATATCACCTATGGCATAGATCCCTGGAATATTAGTAGCATAATTTTCGTCAACTTTAATTCTTCCGTATTCCAGTTCTATTCCCAGTTCTTCCAGTCCTATATTTTCAATATTACATGTAATGCCAACTGCAGATAAAACTATATCGCATGAAAATGATGTGCTTCCTTTTTTATCAGTATAATTTACAATACATTTTCCATCTTTAATTTCCACATTGTTTACTTCAGTGCCGGTCATAACCTTTATTCCTGCTTTTTTGAAAGAACGTGCCAATTGTTTGGAAACTTCTTCGTCTTCAATCGGAACAAGTTCCGGTAAATATTCAATTATTGTTACATCTGTACCCATAGATTTGTAAAAGAATGCCAATTCCGTACCTATAGCTCCGGATCCTATAACAGCCATGGATTCAGGTAATTTATCCAACACCAGGGCTTCACGATAACCAATAATATATTTTTTGTCTTGTTTGAATGAAGGAATTTCTTTTGATCTTGCTCCTGTAGCAATTATTATTTTTGATGCTTCAACAATTTCTTCGTTGTTATCTTCTTTTGTTACGGATATTTTACCAGGTTCTATGATTTTACCAAAACCTTTGAATACAGTTATTTTATTTTTTTTGAATAAAAATTCAATACCTTTACTCATGTTATTTGCAACTTCACGGCTACGACGAATCACTTTTTCAAAATCGGGCTTTACCTCGCCTTCAATTTGAATTCCATAGTCTTCCGAATGGCTTATATAATTGTATACCTGAGCACTTTTAAGCAATGCTTTTGTCGGAATACAACCCCAGTTCAGGCATATTCCACCCAATTCTGATTTTTCAACAACAGCTACATTCATCCCTAATTGCGATGCTCTGATTGCTGCGACATAACCACCGGGACCACTTCCTAAAACTATTAAGTCAAAACTCATATTGAAAAAATATTTAAATAATTCGTTAAAAAAAATATATATGCCAAAATTAAATAAATTTTTAATTATTTTTGTTTACTATAATTAAAATAAAAGCAAGTTTTTAATAAATAATGAAACTATCTGTTATGAAAAAATGTATAATGGTTCCTTACGATTTTAGTAACGAGGCAGATTTTGCACTTGAACATGCATATGAATTTGCCCGTCCTACAAATTTACCTATCCATCTTATTCATGTTGTAAGTTCTGAAAAAGATTTACAAGAATGGGAAATTGAATTAAAAAAAGTTGCAAAAAAGTTTTCTGTGGAAAATAATACAAACATAGTTACTGTTGTTAGAGCCGGCAATCTTTTTGATACAATTTACGAATACGGTTTGGAATCTAATGCATACCTTGCTGTTATGGGAACTCATGGAATAAAGACCATCGATAAGGCAATGAAGCTTATTAAACAATTTGTTAAAATACCTTTTGTACTGGTTCAGCGTCCGATAAATTTCGGAAAATTTGATAAAATATGTGTACCTATAGACGATAATAAAAAATCGAGGGCTAAATTTTTGTGGGTAAAACACCTTGAAGAGCTTTTTAAAAGTAAAGTATATGTAGTTTATGTCGATTCAAGCGATTCGGCAAAAAGAAATGAAATAAACAAAAATCTTAGATTTGCAACTACAATATTTGAAGAGTATGCAATTGATTTTGATGTTCATCCTATAAACGAACAAAATGCTTATGATGATTTATATGATTACATGTATGACCTCGAACCTGATGTAGTTCTTTTTATGACTGACAAATACAAAAAAATAGTTACAAATCTTAAAAAAGCTCAAAATATAGAATTAGCAAAAAAAATACCGGTTATGTGTGTTAATCCGCGTACAGATATTATTAAAGTAGGAGGATTTTCATATTAATCTACTTTGAAGTAGAAATTTTATAATAATTCCGGTAGGTTAAAGATTTTGATTAATTTTTACCGGAACTTTAAGGCTTTTTCTTTAATTTTTATTTTCAAGATGATTTAATGGCCCATGTTAATGAATATTTGACTTGATATAGTCAGAAATTTCATTGATAAAACAAACATTATAACTTTATAAAGCCGGAGGAGCACATATACTTTAAAAATTACATAAAATCTTTAGAAAAATGCGCTATAATTAAAATTAATTTTTATATTTTTGAACTCTATTTCTTTAAAAGAATAATATATTACTAAAATATTTATAGTTAACAAATTACAAATGACGATGACGAACGTAAAAAGAGTTTACACTTTTGGAAACAAACAAGCCGAAGGTGACGGAACAATGAAGAACTTACTTGGAGGTAAAGGAGCGAATCTGGCGGAAATGTGTATTATGGGATTGCCTGTTCCGGCAGGATTAACTGTCACAACAGAAGCATGTATTGCTTATTATAAAAACAATGAAAAACTTCCTGACGGTCTTATGGATGAAGTTTGGAAAGGAATGAAAAAAGTTGAACAGGATATGGGTATGATCTATGGCGATTCTGAAAATCCGCTTCTTATATCATGCCGGTCCGGAGCAAGGGCTTCAATGCCGGGTATGATGGATACAGTTCTTAACATAGGTCTTAGTTCTGCTACAATTCCTGCATTATTGAAGAAAACAAACAATCCGCGTTTTGTATACGATTCTTATCGTCGTTTGATTATGATGTATGCAGATGTGGTAATGGAAAAAGCCGAAGGGCTTGAATTCGGGATTCGTAAGCAATTAGATGATATGCTTGACGAATATAAACATGCAAAAGGATATAAACAAGATACAGATCTTACTGCCGATGATTTGAAAGAATTATCAGAAAAATTTAAAGCTAAAGTAAAAGAAGTTTTAGGAGTAGAGTTTCCTGATGATGCAAGAAAACAGCTTGAAGGAGGTATTAGAGCCGTATTTAAAAGCTGGAACGGGAAAAAAGCTATTTCTTATCGCAGAATAGAACATATTCCTGACGATTGGGGAACAGCAGTAAACGTTCAGGCAATGGTATTTGGAAATATGGGTGATAGTTCTGCAACAGGTGTTGCATTTACCCGTAATCCGGCAACAGGTGAGAACCAGTTTTACGGAGAATGGCTTATTAATGCACAGGGCGAAGACGTTGTTGCCGGTATCAGAACTCCAAATCCTTTAAATAATGCAACTAAAAACGATCAGAATAAACACCTTGCTTCAATGCAGGAATTAATGCCTGAAATATACAAGGAACTTGATGATATCCGCATTGTTCTCGAAAAGAACTTTAAAGATATGTTAGATATTGAGTTTACTATTCAGGAAGGAAAACTTTATATGTTACAGTGCCGTGTAGGAAAACGTACTGGTGTTGCTGCTTTGGAAATGGCTCTTGATATGATGAATGAAAAACTTATCGACTCCAGGGAAGTAGTAATGCGTCTTACTCCTGCTCAATTGGATGAATTGTTACATCCTATCCTTGATGCTGATGATGAGAAAAAACATCCGGTTATAGCAAAAGGATTGCCGGCAGGCCCTGGCGGTGCTGTTGGTGTTATTGCTCTGACCAGTGAAAAAGCAATGGAATACAAGGCTAAAGGGATAAACAATATTTTAGTCCGTGAAGAAACTAACCCTGAGGATGTTGAAGGTATGCGTGCTGCTGACGGTATTTTAACTGCCCGCGGCGGAATGACTTCACACGCTGCTTTGGTTGCCCGCGGATGGGGAAAATGTTGTATAGTTGGTTGTGACTCTCTTCATATTAATTTAAATGCAGGAGAAATAAGCATTGAAGGTAAAAAATATAAAGAAGGTGATACATTGAGCCTTAACGGAACAAAAGGTTGGGTTTATAATGTTGGTATAAAAATGATAGATGCAACAGAAAACCCTCGTTTTAAAGAATTTATGAAAATCGTTGATCAGCATCGTACTATGGGTGTCCGTACAAATGCAGATACTCCTAAAGATGCTCAGAATGCAATTGATTTTGGTGCTGAAGGTATCGGTTTGTTCCGCATTGAACACATGTTCTATGGTGAAAAAAGTGAAGAACCTCTTGCAAAATTACGTAATATGATCCTTGCAAGTAATACAGAAGAACGTGTTTCGGCATTAAATGAATTAGAACCTTATATTAAAGAAACAGCAAAAGGAACACTTAAAGTCATGGACGGAAAACCGTTAACATTCCGTTTAATGGATCCGCCGCTTCATGAATTTGTTCCGCAAACAGAAGACAAACAACGCGAACTTGCAAAAGAAAAAGGAATGTCTTTTGAAGAAATAAAAAGACGTATTGATGCATTGCATGAAGTTAATCCGATGATGGGCTTACGTGGTGTTCGTCTGGGAATTGTTTATCCGGAAGTTACCGAAACTCAGTTCCGTGCTTTATTTGAAGCAACAGCAGAATTAATGAAAGAAAAAATGGATCCGAAACTGGAAATCATGGTGCCATTAACAATTGCTGTTTCTGAATTGAAAAACCAAAAAGCTATTGCCGATAAAGTACAAAAAGAAGTAGAAGCAAAATTCGGAGTAAAAATTGATTATATGTATGGAACAATGATAGAAATTCCAAGAGCAACTCTGGTTGCTGACGAAATTGCAGAAGTTGCGGAATTCTTCTCGTTCGGAACAAATGATCTTACACAAATGACTTTCGGATTCTCCCGTGACGATGTTAACGCAATTATTAACAAATATACCGAAGAAAAAATTATTTCTGATGATCCTTTCAATACGTTGGATCAGCAAGGTGTAGGACAGTTGGTAAAGCTTGGAATAGAACGCGGAAGAAAAACAAAACCAAATTTAAAAGTCGGAGTTTGTGGTGAACATGGTGGTGATCCTGCTTCTGTAGAATTTTTCTTCAATGCCGGAATGAACTATGTTTCATGTTCTCCGTTCAGGGTTCCTGTTGCACGTTTAGCAGCTGCACAGGCAAATATTAAAAAATCTTAATTTTTAAATAATAAAACAGGTTTCGGAGTTATTACTTTGAAACCTGTTTTTTTTAATAAATATAAATTATGGAAATAACCGGGAAATTAATCCAGAAATTACCTCCGGTAACTGGTGAAGGTAAAAATGGTCCATGGAAAAAACAGAGTTTTGTAATCGAAACCCAGTCAGAATATCCTAAAAAGATTTGTTTCACTTCATGGGGTGATAAAATTGATATGAATTCTTTTACGGAATCAGATATCGTTAAAGTTCATTTTGATATTGAAAGCAGGGAATACAATAATAATTGGTATACCGATCTGAGAAGCTGGAAAGTTGAACTGAACGCTCCTGGTGGGGGATATTCGTCTACAGAAATGCCTCCTTTATCGGAAAACGATATCCCGTTCGCTATTGAAGACGATCCGGGTGATGATTTACCGTTTTAAAGTTAATGTAAATTATAATTCAAGGAAGTTAATGCCTTGAAGCTGTCGGTAAAACTAAAATTATTATTTTATATTGTTGTCCGATAAAATGATCATGTATAAAAATGATCATTTTGTTTTTGTGATGACGACAACGATAACATAATTAAAGCCGTTCTTAAATGGGACGGCTTTAATTATGTCAAAAAAGCTTTATCGGACAACAATAATATTTTATACAAATGTATAAATAGCTATTGTTATTTTCATAATGTTTTTATATCTTTGATTTCTTGATATATATATATACGATATTATCGAAGATGAATATGCAAATAAACCGGGTAAATTATGGTAATCAAGCAATTATTAAGTTATAGTTTGATTATGATATAACAAAAAAGAAATAGTATGCACCTAAAAGTACACACTATTTTCGGAATTAGGTATAATGAGTGTTGTTCCAAGCGTACGCCACATTAGGTGTAAGCTAGGATATTGCGTAGTAACTTGAAAGTAAAATAAGATATTTAAATTTATAAATAGCGATGGAAAATTTGATAACATATCAAGAGATAACACCAATCTTACATTTTTTGATGATATTATTTGTAGGTGTTTTAACTGTATTTATATCCATTACAGGAAATAAAGCCAAGAAAATTGGGCAATTGAAGCAATTTTCCACGTGGTTTGGTATTTCCTTGTTTTGTCTTTGGATTATTTATAATATCTATTATTTTTTGCCAGCAAATTTTAAAATAGATGTAAGCCTCCCTCTCCATGCTTGTGATATTCTTGCAATTATTGCTACATTATCATTATTAAAGCCAAATAAAAAGGCAAGTGCTTTATTATATTTTTGTGCACTTGCTTTAGCTGGGCAAGCCATAATAACGCCTGTTGGAAACCAAGACCCTACGACATTTCGTTTTTGGTTATTTTGGCTTCTTCATGCAGGAATAATATCAACTTCTATATTTGACCTCATTGTGCGAAAGTATCGTCCTGTTTTCAAGGATCTTCTATTTGTTTTCGCCTGTGAACTTCTTTACGTTGTTCTTATTTTACCTTTGAATATTATATTCGAGTGGAATTATGGCTACATAGGAAATACAAAACCCGATTCAGCTACACTTATTGATGCACTAGGAGCATGGCCTCAACGATTAATATGGATGTTTGCCATTATTTTTATGGTTCAATTTATAATGTACTTACCTTGGAAACTATTTGGAGGAAAAGATGATGAAAAGAAAGGATAATATATATTCTGCAATTGATGATCAAAGCGTAAACGAGGCGTCGTTTGACAAAAAGAAACTAATCGTTTGGTATTATGACAATATGTTAGCTCCTGTGGCTTTGTTTGGGGTAATTTTGGCAGTTTTTACTTTTTTTAGTGGCGAATATTTTCGATTTCTCGAAAGTATTGAAAAAAATAACTTTACGGATAATTTATTTCTTTTTTTACTAATTCTATTTTCTCTTTTTGTAGGAATAAGAATTTATCAATCTTTGCTCTTAGCTAAGAAAGATTATTCCAGTATTAAAAACTGTTTTTTAGATATACTTACATTTTTGGTTGTTGCACTTTTTATTAGTGGGGTCATTATTGCTAAATATTCAAATAATATAAAACAATTGTATATTGCTTATTCTGCATTATCCACAATAGGAACAATAAATTTTTTGGATTTATACTTTAGACGTTTAGAGAAGAATGAAAAAACAATAGATAAGGTTATTGAAAAAAGGATACAACTATTTAATTCTGCAGTTTTTTTTATAACAACAATAATACTATCCATAATTAGTCTAATGTTATTATACGATAATTACAATATGATTTTTATTCTTATTGGTGGTGCAGTTATATGTTTATTGATGGTTTTAAATATTATGCATTCTGGGCAATTAACTGCAATGCCAAAAATCTTATTGCAAAATAAAGCAGACTCTCCAGAGAATATTGCTGAACATTTACGAGAATTTTTAGGTAAAGTATTGAAAGAAGATAATAAAGACAAAATTATTCAAATTTCAAATAATGATATTAGAAACACTTACAAATATGTGACAATATCTCGAATGAATAAAGAAAACGTTGAAGCGGTAGCTAAAGATTTACTTTTTGAATTTGGCTATGTGTTTGAATACATTTTTATTACTAAAGATACTGATGTGCTGAATCGTGCAGTACGATCACTCCTTACTTCCGCTTGGGGTTTTGGAGAGTTAGGATACGTAAACTTTTATTCTATAAAAAACGGTGAAGAAAAAAACGAAAAAGA
Source organism: Bacteroidales bacterium (assembly GCA_031275085.1). Lineage (GTDB taxonomy): Bacteria > Bacteroidota > Bacteroidia > Bacteroidales > ML635J-15 > Bact-19. Next base: position 8,277 of record JAISPG010000049.1, read on the forward strand.
GATCGGTTGGATGAAAATTCATTCAAATCATCACTGTTGGATTTACAAAGTCCTTGAAAATCTATCGTTATTTTTTGTGGCTTTTCAATTTAGAATTAGAGATTGGCCTGAAATATATAGACGTGCAAAAAAAATGAATAGTTCTCAACCAAGTACGAAAAAAGAGAAAAATGTATTTGAATTAACTTATTTTTTTATTCATGAGCAACATAGAAGGTGTCAATATGGTACTTATACAATAAATTTGATAGTAAATGCTCTATTTCATAGTAAAACAAACAATATTAATGCAGATAAATTGAAATTATTAATCAGAGAGTCAAATATCGCTTCAAAAAGATTATTTGAAAATATTGGTTTTGAAGTATATATACCAGAAAAGCCAATCGAAGAACCTCCTGAAATAATAAAAGCAAAAGGAGAAGGAATATTATATCAATATCCCAAAAGTAATAATTAAAGTTCTCGCTTAAACTTGAAGATGAGTTTAAATAATGTAAAAAGATATATACAAGTTTGCTGCTAACAACCGTAACTATTACACAATCTTCAAAACCCGTCAATAATTCTTCAAAAACATAAAATTTTGACTTCAAATAAGGCGTTTTAGGCGAACTTAATTTTGTAACCGTATTTTTTTCTCAAAAATATCGGAGTTTAAATTTTGGAAAAACAAGTCTGGTAAGGGCGAAAATTTAAAAACAAAAAAACGCATATTGTAATTGTTTGATTTGAAGACGCAAAAACATCAATACAAGAAATGAATATTTAATAAAATATAAATATATTTGTAATTGTGCAACGAGAACAAGCGTTCGTGCAGGTACGAACAATAACCGACAGTAAGCACAGGATGTGCTACATTATATGCTATGGGAGGAGAAAATGCCATAACAGTCAGAAAGTAAAAGAAATATCGACTTTTAATATGAATAATTAACAATTATTATTGTAAATAAATATAATAAAATGGAGTCCAGTGACCATTCAAAAAAACAGGGCGAAACTGAAAAGCCTTACGAGTAGGGAAACAAAATTTAAATTTTTATGAAAAATATTAAAAAATTTATGATCATTGCGGGAATAATAGTAATCGCCGTCTTATCATTATCTCTCGTTTCAACATCTACAGGAAACGAAGAAGCTGAAAAATTTTTAACTGTGAAAGTTGTTGAAACTCAAGGCGCTGCCATAAGTAGTTTTATTATTATTGTTGACGAAAACGGAAAACAAGAAACTGTTGAACTTACAAAACTTGCTACTAAGAGGGATATATTCTGTGACAATGTAATTCAGGTAAACCAAACATTGAATAGTATTGGAGAAAAAGGATACAAATTAGTTGGTCAATCTGGTGGAAATGACCAATTCTCTCTTACAACAGTATACACCTTTGTTAAAAAGTAAGTTATTTTAGCAGTGAAAATAAACTTAGTAAAAAACGCTATAGTTCTATTTCTATTGACAATAGTGATGTATTATTACAGCAAAAAGTGAAGGGACAGCTAGATCCTACGATGGAGATAGAAAAGTGTTTCGAGAAGGTTGGTGGAATGGCGATGCAAGATAATGTCGTGTTACTTTAACTAACCTTAATAGTAATATCGAACTAATTGGTTTGCGTCTTTGTTTGAATGAGTAAGAGTAATAAAGGATGAACTATAACATGAGAATATTGATAAAAGGATAGTCGGAAGTAAGTCGCAGCATACAACTAGCCTAACTCTTGCGCAACCCTCAATATCTAAAAACGGTAACGATGCCAAAAATAGTAGGTAATTTAATCGAAAAAATATCGGAGCTTAAATAGTAGAAAAATAAGTTTGGTAATGGCGAAAATCAAAAAAAACTTTCTTAAATTAATAACATTGATCGTTAATAAGCTTCTGCCATACATTTAAAATTTCCGGAAAATTTTCTCTTCCAAACCCTATTCTTACATGTTTGTCTCCGTATTCAAACATTTCAGAAGGAACAAGCATAATTCCGGTTTCTTTTACAAGTTTTTCGCTGTATTTGTAAGCCGAACAATGTATTTTTAGTTTTACAAGAGCGGTTGAACCGGCTTTTGTTTCCGAAAATTCCAATAAATCTGAATTATGATTTACAAAATTCATAAAGATATGCTTATTCCGGACTATTTTTTCAATATTCGGCTCAATGAATTTTTCTTTATGCTTTAATGCAATATATGATAATACTTCACCGGCAGCATTATTACAGATTGTAAGATAATCTTTAAAAGAAACTATTTTTTCTATAAGGTCGTGACGTTTTGTAGCGATCCATCCAAGCCTTAAACCTGCCAGTCCGAAAGATTTTGCCATTCCCCACAAACTGACCGAATTTTCATAAAGATCGCATACTGACGGAATATTACTATTTCTGTCATGAACAAGCTGATGGTACATTTCATCGGAAAATAATAAAATGTTATTTATGCGTGCAATGTTAATAATTTCGTTCAATTCACTTTCGGAAGGGATAAAACCTGTAGGGTTATGAGGAAAATTAATTATAAGTAATTTGGTTCTTTTAGTTATCAATCTTTTTAGATCTGAAGTATCATAAAAATATGTAGTTCCTGATGCCGGATACCAGAATTTTATATTACATCCTAAATCTTTAGCAATCTGATATAACGACTGGTAAGCCGGCCCTGTACAAATTACTTCATCTCCTTCATTTAAAACAACATTCATTAAAATAAAATTTGCTTCTCCGGGAGACATTACTAAAACATCATTTTCGCTAATGTTCTGATATTGAGCAGAAATCGCTTCTCTTAGAAATAAACTCCCTGCAGAGTCGGTATAACCAAATTTCAGTTCATGCCAAAGTTTTAATTCGTTGGTATCGGCACAATTCAGTATATATTCTAACGAATATCCGTCACAATCGGAACTTGATAATAAATATTTTGTACTGAATTCATATTCGGCAAAATATCTTTCCAGTTTAAATGATTCTATCTTCATATATCGATAAATAAAAACCAAATATAAACTTTTTCTCCTTTGTTGTGAAAATTAATAATGCTACTATATATTTATTATGTCATACTTAGAACTTTGCAAATACATCTATCGGGCAACAGAAATAATATTCAGTGAATAGTTCTTATCTAATTTTTGTAGTCAATATGTTAATATACAGATCAATAAAGGATAAATCACCTAAAAATATCAAAGTTAGGTTTTAAACAAAATCAGTAAGTTATAAATTTGTTACTTTTACATTTTTTCTATAACTTTACATAAATTTAGCATAAAAGTATATGAAAAATTTTTTTCTGATTTCAATATTCTTTTTCAATATGTTGGTTTGTTTCTCACAAAATTATGTCAAATTGCAGGAAACATCAACAAATTCGGAAATTATCAAAAATAGCGAAGATGGTTTTATTTTTAGTAGTTCTTTTGAAGGATTTCATATTTCTGAAGTAAATATTAAGGATCGTAGTTATGTAAGAATTATTATTCCGGAGTACTACCCTGATAATAATACAGGGTTCCCGGAATTGCCTGTAATGACAAAGTTGGTTGAGATTCCCGAAGGTGCAGAAATTGAAGTGAATATAATAAGATCCGACAAGCAAATAATTAATATTCCTGATTATGCCATGGATTATCCTGTTTATCCCAATCAGGAATCAGTAAGAAAGGACATCGACCCATTAGGAGTAAAATTTCATGAAAACAAAAAAGTATATCAGGATAAAGAATTTTATTCGACAGAATTAGTGAAAATACAAATTCTGGGAAAAATGAGAGAAGTTCAGATTGCTCAGCTTATTATAAGTCCGTTTTCTTATGACATTGAGTCAAATACTTTACATATTGACAATAACATAGAAGTTGAAGTTAAATTTAAAAATGCTGATTTCGTTTCAACTTCACGTTCAAAGGCAGATAAATATTCACCTGTATTTGAATCTTTATATGAAAAGATATGGAACTATAGACCTGATCAAACAAAGAGAGCCTTATCGCAATACCCTATAAAATATGTAATTGTCTCTGATAGAATGTTTGAAGAGACTTTGCAACCTTTTATCGAATGGAAAACAAAAAAAGGATTTAATGTTGTAACAGCTTATACAGACGAGATAGGAACAACATTTCCAGATATAAAAACATACATAAAGAATCTTTATGATTACGGAACACCCGGCGATCCGGCTCCAACTTACCTTTTACTTGTTGGAGATATTGAACAAATTCCGGCAACAACTGTAGGCAGTCATGTTACTGATTTATATTATTGCGAATTTGACGGAGGAGAAGATTATGTACCGGAAATGTATTTCGGAAGATTTTCTGCTACAACTACAGAACAACTTAAAATTCAGATAGATAAAACTTTGATGTACGAAAAATATACATTTCCTGATCCGTCTTTTCTGAGAAATTCTCTTTTGGTCTCCGGAGTAGATGCAACATATAGTCAAACCCATACGAACGGACAAATGAATTATGCACATAATTACTATTTTAATGAAGCTCACGGAGTAGATGCTACCATGTTTTTATATCCCGAATCACAAAATAAACTGAGTGAGATTTTAGAAACATTAAATAGCGGAACAGGTTATGTAAATTATTCTGCACACTGTGATTATACCGGCTGGCAAAAACCTTATTTTAATATTTCCCAGTTTTCTAACCTTAATAATGAAAATGAATATTTTTTTAGTGTGGGAAATTGTTGTTTATCCAATCAGTTTAATAAACCCGAATGTTTTGGAGAAGCATTGTTGCGTTCCGGTAAAAAAGGAGCTGTAGCCCACTTGGGGGGAAGTGATAATACGTATTGGAATGAAGATTATTATTGGAGTGTTGGACTTTCCGGTAACTTTACAGCTAATCCTACATATGAAGATACTCAACCTGGGGTTTATGACCATCTTTTTCATGAAAATGGTGAAGCTCCTTATATTACGGCAGGACAAATGAATTTTATAGGAAATATGTCGGTTTTTGAAAGCACATCAGATAGAAAAAAATATTATTTTGAGATTTATCACGTGATGGGAGATCCGTCAATTATGCCTTACATTGGAATTCCTGACCAATTAACTGTAAATTATGATATGGTAATATCGGTAGGTATCGATTTTTTACGTGTCAATACGGAGCCCGGAACTTATGTGGCAATAAGTGTAAACAGTGTTTTGCTTGATGCCGTTCTTGCAGATAGCGAAGGTGTTGCTGATTTACAATTTGACGTTCAACCGTTGGGTACAGTAATGGATGTTGTTTTAACAAAACAGTTTAAAATCCCACATATTGGTCAGGTAGAAGTTATTCAGAATGATAATAACAACGACGTTATGATGAGAAAGATAAATAGTCCTGTACAAAAAATGCATTATTCCGAATCTACTTTTTCTCCGAATTTTGAAATTATAAATATAGGAAATTCAGTGCTGGAATCAGCAGTTTTGAGCTATCAAATCGATGATAATGAGCCTGTCGAAAAAAACTGGACAGGAAATTTACAAACATTTGAAACAATGACTATAGATTTTCCGCAAATAACATTACCTGACGGAACATATAATTTTGTTGCAATGGCAAGTTCTCCGAATAATGTTGATGATGAAAACCCTGATAATAATACTATAACAAGAACAGTTATTGTTTATTCCGGGGATGTTTCTATTGAAGAAGTAGTTGCTCCCGGTTTTATAAACTGTAATACTACAACAGTTATTCCCGAGATTATTGTAAAAAATAATGATGATTTTACACTTACAAGTCTGGTATGCAGGTATGAATGTGGTGAATTTTCGGATGAAATAACATGGACGGGAACATTAAATCCTGATAATAGCGAAAACATACAATTCCCACCAAAGAATCTTTCTGATGGAAATTACACAATTACTTTTTATATATCATCTCCTAATTCAGGAACTAATAATAGTACTATAATAGAAAAAAGTGTTGACTTCGAGGTAAATAACAACGGGTACCTGATAGAACTTGATTTTAAAACAGATAATTACGGACATGAAAACAGCTGGGAATTGGTAGATTTATCAAACGGAGATATTCTTTTTTCTGATGGAAATTTTGCGAGTAATGTAGTTACTCATAATATTTATGAATGGTGTTTGGAAGCAGGATGTTATCGCTACACGGTTTTCGATTCCTATAGAGATGGCATGGGTGGTTCAGCTATCTGGGGAAGACCTCCCGGCGCAATAAAAATATCCAACATAACAGATAATGAAATCATATTGGATATTATGGGAAATGTGGCGGGTTTTAATTCCTCATATTCAATAGGATTTTGTATGGATCCCGATTTTGTGGTATGTCCTGAAGAAGTCAGGGCTCCGCTTAAAGATACGATTATTTGTTTTGACCAGGCATTGCCTCCCGGAGGCAATTATTCAGGTACAGGAGTACAAAATGGTTGTATAAATCCCGAAGAATTTGGAGAAGGTATTCATGAGATTACATATTCATATGTTTTCCCCGACGGAGAAAAATCCTGTACTTTTAATTTAGTTGTAGGATTATCTTCTGTAGATGATTGGGAAAATGATAATAATAAAATAAATATTTATCCGAATCCTACAAATGGCATAATTTATGTTGATACATATCTGGAGAATAATATTGATATTGAGATATTTAATATTTTCGGACAATCTGTATTGAAAAATGTAGATGTTAAAGGAAATGTTGAATTGGACTTAAGTGATTTCCCTGCCGGGACATATATATTTAGAATATGTGATGGAAACAATATATTTAATAAAAAATTTAGTTTATTGAAATAAATATAGAATTTATTGAAATGTGTTGTAATGAGGTTACAATATTGATATATTTACAAAGTAAAAAAAATAAATGATTATAGTTTAAATTATTATTATGAAAAATGTTTTTATATTTTTAATGCTTGTCTGTATTCCTGCTTTTTATACAGCACAAACTCATGTTCACTTGAACAATGTAAAATTTATTTCCGAAATAACATCTAATAATACTGACAGATTCAGTTTTGAAAATTCTTTTGATAAAATTCAATTATCTGAGGGCAAGACAAAAGATGGGATTTATACGAAAATAGAAGTTCAGGGCTATATTACGAATAATGATATTGGAAATCCTGATCTTCCCGTTATGACGAAACTTATAGAAGTGCCACTTAATTATAATGATATTGTAATTAATACGTATGTTAAAAGTACTCAGGTTATAGATCTGAACGAATATGGCTTTTATAATCCGGTACTGCCTGCACAACCTTCCGTAATGAAAGATCAGGATCCGGAAACCCTTCCGTTTAAAAAGAATTCAAATATATACGCTGATAAAGAATACTATGAGAATGATCTGGTAAAAGTTGAGAAATTAGGAAAAATGAGAGGTATTCAGATCGCTCAATTAATAGTAAGCCCATTTTCTTATGATATAGAATCCAATACTCTTACAATAAGAAACGGGATTGAAGTTGAAATAATATTCAGAGGAGCAGATATTCTTAAAACTGAACAAGTAAAACAGGATAAATATTCTCCTGCGTTTGATAATGTATATAAAAAATTATGGAATTATAAAACTTTACAAACTAAAAATTTAGCAGTTCAACATCCTGTGAAGTACGTAATTGTCTCTAATAGGATGTTTGAAGAAACTTTACAGCCTTTTATCGAATGGAAAACAAAAAAAGGATTTAATGTTGTAACAGCTTATACAGACGAAATAGGAACAACAGTTTCCGGCATAAAAAGCTATATGCAGGGGTTATATGATGCCGGAACGGCAGAAGATCCTGCTCCTTCATATCTGTTGATTGTCGGTGATATTGCACAGGTTCCTGCAACTCAAATATCAAGAAGTTCCAGTGAACGGCATCCTACTGATATGTATTATTGCGAATTTGATGGTGGAAACGATTATATTCCTGAAATGTTTTTTGGTAGGTTTTCGGCAACAAATGTTGCTCAGCTACAATCACAAATTGATAAAACATTAATGTATGAACAGTATACTTTTCCTGAACCAGGTTTCCTTGAAAATACAGTGTTGGTTGCAGGAAATGATAGCTATTGGGCGCCAACACATGCTAATGGGCAGATGAACTATTTTAATGCAAATTATCTTAATGATGATCACGATGTAAATGTAAATAAATATCTGCATCCGAATTCATCCTCACAGCGTAGCGCTATTCTGGCAAATATAAATTCCGGTGCAGCTATTGTCAATTATACAGCGCATTGTAATGAAGACGGGTGGGGAGGACCGAATTTTCTGGTTTCTGATGTTCCGAATTTAACTAATACCGATAAGTATTTCTTTAGTATTGGAAATTGTTGTCTGTCAAATAAGTTTGATGAATCTGTTTGTTTTGGAGAAGCACTTTTAAGGGAAAATAAAAAAGGAGCAGTAATACATATAGGCGGATCAAATAATACAATATGGAATGAAGATTTTTACTGGAGTGTCGGAATTGCAAGTTCTATTACTGCGAATCCTACATATGCGGGAACAACTCAGGCGGTATATGACCATCTGTTTCATGAAAACGGTGAAGAACCTTACATTACTGCAGGGCAAATGAATTATATAGGAAATATGTCGGTAATGGCAGCTACATCGTCATATAAACAATATTATTTTGAGATCTATCATGTTATGGGAGATCCATCTTTGATGGCTTACGTAGGGGTACCCGGAGAACTTAATGCTGAGTATTCATCTGTTTTGTATCTGGGAATGACAACTCTTAGTGTAGAGACGGAAGCAGATGCTTATGTAGCAATAAGCCTTAATGGGGTTTTGCTTGATGCAAAACATGCAGGTACAACAGGTCTGGTCGAATTGGAATTCCCTGCATTAACAAGCACGGATCCTCTTGATATTGTTATAACAAAACAATTCAGAATCCCACATACTGAACAGGTGACTGTAATTCCAAATGATATTGATTATGATGTAGCATTAAATTCTATTGTATCTCCACAAAGAAATATGCATGTATCCGAAGCAAACTTTGCTCCAAGTGTCGTTATAATGAATCTAGGACAAGAGGTATTAACTTCTGCATTAGTCGGTTATTCTCTGAATGGAGGAGAACCTGTTGAGATTACATGGACAGGAAGTCTGGAAACTATGCAGACAGCAATAGTGAATTTTCCTGAAATAACATTGGAAGCAGGAAATTATACTTTTAGAGCTTTTGTTGATGCTCCTAACGAAGAAACTGATGGATTTACCCAAAATAATGAAAAGGAAACATCTGTTTTGGTTTATTCCGGTAGTGTATCTGTTACGTCTGTAATTAGTCCGGAAGATGATATTTGTTCACAAACAGGATTTATACCTGAAATAACTGTTCGTAATCTTGATTCGTATCCGTTGACCAGCCTTGTTTGCAGTTATCAGTGTGGTAATGTTTCTGATGAATTTACCTGGACAGGTAATATAGGAGCAGGACAGTCATATAATATACAGTTTAACGAAAATGAATTTCCGTCGGGTATCAATACAATTGTTTTTTCAATATCTGAACCTAATGGAGGCCTTAATAAAAATAATGACGAAATTACTATAAGTAAAGATTATTATCTGGTAAGGACAGGACAAACAGTACGTTTACTGTTGAAAACCGATAACTATCCCGAAGAAACCAGCTGGAAACTTATTGATAATGAAACTTCACATGTTTTATTTTCATATGATTCCTATACGGCGACAAGGACGGAACATACTCATGATTGGTGTCTTGGACCTGGATGTTATACATTTACTGTTTATGACTCTGCAGGTGATGGAATGAGTTATTATGGAGTAACAGGAAACATAGCTATTTCTAATACGGACACAGGCGAGCAGATTCTGACTCTTAACGGTAATGGATTTTCTTCCAGTTATTCCAAATCTTTCTGTATTGAAGGTATTGAATGCCCTCTGAATATGTCTGTATATATAAATGATGAAGTATTTGAACTTTCAGGTGCAAGCCCTGATGGTGGTGTTTATTCCGGAACAGGAGTGACTAATGGATATTTTGACCCGTCAATTGCAGGTTTAGGTACTCATGAAATAACTTATACATCAAATGATGATGAAACATGTAGCTTTAATATAACAGTAGCAAACAGAGTAGGATTGGGCGAGCATGATTTTACAAATATTGAGGTATACCCGAATCCGACGAATAATGTTTTGAATATTTTGGCTCCTCAGAATTCAAATATTGGACTTATAAATATTATAGGACAAACTGTGTGTAATATAAATTCTGGTAAAGATATAGTCCGTATCAATATGGCGGATTATCCTGACGGAACTTATTTTGTTAGAATTGTTAACAATGAACAGATTGTAACTAAAAAGGTTTTAGTAAGAAAATAAAACAATAAATTGTGTGTGTTAAAAAATCAGGCTACCTTATTAGATAGCCTGATTTTTTTGATATTTTTTAATAATAAAGTGAAAATTATATTCGTTATATTATAATAAGCATTTTGGTAATAATACCTACTTCTTATTCTCTGGCTTCTTCTTCCTCTTCTTTAACTTCTTTTCCTTTGGAAGAAATTTTTATGGTAACTCCATTTTTCTCATTATATCCCACAGTAATGGTGTCACCTGATTTTATTTCAGCTTTGATGATTGATTCAGCCATCTGATCTTCAACATATTTTTGTATCGCTCTTTTCAGGGGGCGGGCACCAAATTTGGGGTCGAAACCTTTTTCTGCAATATAATTTTTGGCAGCGGAAGATATTTTAAGAGTATATCCTAATTCTTTTACTCTTGCAAATAAACCTTTAAGTTCGATATCAATAATTTTAAAAATGTTGTCTTTTGATAAAGAATTGAATAAGATAACATCATCTATTCTATTAAGGAATTCAGGAGCAAATGTTTTTTTCAGGGCATTTTCAATTATGCTTTTTGCATTTGCTTCATAGCTTGCCTTTCTGGCAGAAGTATCAAAACCGACTCCTTTTCCGTATTCTACAAGTTGCCGTGTTCCTATATTTGATGTCATTATTACAATAGTATTCCTGAAGTCTATTCTGCGTCCAAGGCTGTCGGTAAGTCTTCCTTCGTCAAGTACCTGAAGCAGGATATGGAATACGTCGGGATGAGCTTTTTCTATTTCATCCAGAAGAATAACCGAATAAGGTTTTCTTCTTACTTTTTCGGTAAGTTGTCCACCTTCTTCATAGCCTATATATCCGGGAGGAGCTCCAACCAGACGCGATACGGAGAATTTTTCCATATATTCGCTCATATCTATCCTTATAAGAGCATCTTCACTATCGAATAAATATTTTGCAAGTATTTTTGCTAATTGAGTTTTTCCAACTCCCGTAGGACCTAAGAATACAAAAGTACCTATAGGTTTGTTAGGATCTTTTAATCCAGCACGATTACGCTGAATTGCCTGTACAACTTTTTTTATTGCTTCATCCTGTCCTATAACGCTACCGGCAAGTTCAGATTCCATCTGAAGCAATCTGTAACCTTCTGACTGGGCAATTCTGCGTACAGGAACTCCTGTCATCATTGCCACAACTTCTGCTATATCTTCTTCGTCAACAACTTCACGATGTTCGCTTATTTCTTTTACCCATTGATCTTTGGCAATTTCAATAGCATTTTCTATTTCTCTTTCTTTATCCCTCATAGAAGCAGCTTTTTCAAACATTTGCTCTTTTACTGCTTTTAGCTTTAGTTCTTTAGCTGTATTTAGCTCTTCTTCCAGTTTGATTATTTTTTTCGGAACTGCAGCAGTAGAAATATGAACACGTGAACCTGCTTCGTCCAATGCATCAATAGCTTTGTCGGGTAAAGCCCGGTCGCTTACGTATCTCATTGTAAGCTTTACACATGCTTCAAGGGCTTTGTCGGTATATGTCACCTTGTGATGATCTTCATATTTTCCTTTGATCCTTTTTAATATTTCTAAGGTTTCTTCAGGAGAGGGAGCTTCAACCATTACTTTCTGGAACCGGCGCTCCAGAGCCCCGTCTTTTTCTATGTTCTGACGATATTCATCCAGAGTAGTTGCTCCTATGCACTGGATTTCTCCACGTGCCAAAGCTGGTTTTAACATGTTTGCAGCATCAAGGGAACCGGTTGTTCCGCCTGCTCCTACAATAGTATGAATTTCGTCGATAAATAATATAACATCTGTAGCTTTTACCAATTCGTCAATGATAGCTTTCATTCTTTCTTCGAATTGTCCGCGGTATTTAGTACCTGCTACTATTGATGCCATATCCAGAGTAATGACTCTTTTATCGAAAAGCAGATGTGATACTTTTTTCTGTACTATACGGGCAGCTAAACCTTCTACTATTGCAGATTTTCCAACTCCGGGTTCTCCGATCAATACAGGATTATTCTTTTTTCTCCTTGAAAGTATCTGGGAAATTCTTTCTATTTCGGTATCTCTTCCGAAAATAGGGTCAAGTTTTCCTTCTTCAACAGCTTTTGTCAGATCAATACCAAAACTGTCGAGAACCGGAGTGTCTGATTTTGATTTTCCAGGATTACGTCTTTGTTCTCTTTGAAATGGAGGAGCTGGTCTTTCTTCGTCATCTTCATCTTCGTCATCATCTCCGTCAGGATCTGCAGAACCACTGAAATAATTCATTTCCATTGTCATCTTCACCATATCGTATTCAACATTAAATTCGTCGAGCATCTGGGAAAAACGACTTGGCACTTTTAATATTGCTAATAATAAATGTCCGGTGTTTACTTCGTCACTGTTAAGAGATATAGCTTCAGAATACATGAATTTCTGGATTCTTTCGGTTGTTTTTGTAGGAACAACTTTATCCATATCATCTAAAGTTAATTCATTACTGGCATTTTTTATATGTGATTCTATTTTATGGCGTAATTCAAATGTGTTAACATCTAACTCTTTTAAAATTTCTACAGCTTCACATTGCGGATCCCTTAATAATCCCAGAAACAGATGTTCGGGACCTAAATAGTCGTTTCCTAATCTGACAGCTTCTTCTTTACTATACATTATTGCGTTCAATAATGTTTGTGAAAATTTTCTTCTCATATCTAAAATAATCCCTTTTGTTTTATAAAATATTTAACGTGAGATCTTTTACAAAATTACAAATGTACTGTAAAAAATCTAAATAATACAAGACGTATTGCGAATCATCATAAGTATATTTTTTGTATAAACATATAAATAAAATTTTTGTTTAGCTACCTGTTACTGCTGTGTGCAGATTGATTCCCAACTTTTGGATCTGCCGGATTATACATATTTTATTTTGAAATTAATATAAATATATGCTTATTTTTATACATTCAAAAATTCTATATCACTACTACTTGTAATAATATGCAGGCAAAAACCGTGCTAAACTTTTATTATTGGATTTCTTCGCGGGAACTAATATAGTTTCTCCATTTATCTATACATTGTTGCATATCATCAGGTAATTCCGAATCAAAAAATATTTCTTTACCTGTTGCCGGATGGATGAATCCCAGTGATTTTGCATGTAATGCCTGCCGCGGTAGTGTTTTGAAACAATTTTCAACAAATTGTTTATATTTAGTATATGTAGTTCCTTTGAGTATTTTATCCCCACCATATTCCCAATCATTAAATAAAGGATGTCCGATATGTTTGAAATGTACTCTTATCTGGTGTGTCCTGCCGGTTTCAAGCCTGCATTCCACAAGATTTAAATAACCGAGTCTTTCGAGAACTTTATAATGTGTTATAGCTTCTTTTCCATGTGAACCGTCAGGAAAAACATCCATTACTTTACGATTTTTTAAATTCCTGCCAACATGTCCGGTTATTGTTCCCGAATCGGACGGAAGGTTTCCCCATACTAATGCTATATATGAACGTTTACAGGAATGATCAAAAAATTGCTTTGCCAGTTTATTCAGCGCAAGATCACTTTTTGCAATGACTAATAATCCTGAAGTATCCTTGTCTATTCTATGAACCAGCCCGGGACGGATATCGCCACCGTTAAACATTGGTAATTGCCGGAATCTGTATACCAAAGCATTGACTAAGGTTCCTTCATAGTGCCCATAACTTGGATGAACTACCATTCCGGGCTTTTTGTTAACAATTATTAAATGGTCGTCTTCGTAAACAATATCAAGAGGAATATTTTGGGCAACAAGTTCATTTTCAGATTTTGGAAAGCTAAGAACTATACTTACAATATCACCGGGTTTTACTTTATAACTGTTTTTTGCTGATTGTCCATTAACAAGTATGTTGCCTGCTTCTGCCGCATTTTGTATTCTGTTTCTGGAAGTAGAGGCCAGTCTGCATACAAGATATTTATCCAGCCTCATTAATTTTTGTCCTGGTTCGATTATTAATCGGTGATGTTCAAATAATTCCGATTGTTCAAAATCTTCGGATAGTTCTTCTATGTTGTCCAGTTCTTCTATATTCATATTAAATTATTTCAAAACCATTATTTTTTTAGTTTTGAAAATTTTAGAATCGGATTTTAGCTGAACAAAATATATTCCTGAATTTAAATTACTTATATTAAGGCTGTGATTGTTATAATTACTTCTTAATAAAAGTTTTCCGCTACTATCATAAATTTCACAATATTCAAAAGGAAATTCGCTGTTTATATTAAGTATATCTGTTGCCGGGTTCGGATATATTTCGTAATCCTGTATTATACTATTTTCTTCTGTTGACAGCAAATTATTGGGTTCGTAATCAAATACCGGCCGTATCATCAATGCTCCTTCAAATTGTGAAGGAACCCATTCTCCGGTTACATTATAAAATAGTTTGTTCCGTACGGGTCTGTTCACATCAAAACCACAATTTAAAACATCATTTGTTGTTTTGCGCCAACCTATATAAAACGTTGACTCTATATATATAAGAGAATCAAGAGGATAATAAAGATATTGATTTATTTCGCTGCTATATTTTGGTACGATGCCCTCCATTTCCAACAGGACATTACCCGGATGTCCATTATTATCATCCCACACTGTAAGGTAAAAGTTTTTCCTGTTTGCTTCATCGATTACTTTATTGAAGTATATGAGAACTCCTTTTAGGGTATCTTCGATTAATGGAGTAAATTTACATGCAATACTTGCTGCAGATCCTATGATACCATAACCGGCCTCTGCAGTTCCATCATCGTAAGCATAATAATTATAAAAATTTTGATGATATTTTATTGTATCATTCCAGCGATAGTTGTACCTGCTGGCAACAGTATCATTGGAAATGTTACCTACTATTATAAAACTTGCAGAATCTTGTGAGAAACCGGACGTATAATTGCATTCAACAAGTTTGTTATACACAATAGTCTGGGAAATTTCTATATTTTCCGAATCTCCTTGTTCGTCAGAACGGCATATTGTATCGTTTGTAAATTTATCGATTATAAAAAATCTCCTGTTTATTTGTTGTCGTGCTCCCCAGCTGTTTTTGTATACATATGACAAAGAGTCAGTAATGATTTCATCTCCTGTATAGTTAAGATAGTGTTTCCATGGCACTGCTTCGAAATCACTTAATATTGATTTGAAATTATATAAGAAAGCTACATCATTCATTAAAGTATCGTTTATAGAACGGTTCTTATCTAATTTCACCCAATCAATATTCCAATTATCCGAATTACTTTTCCAGCTTGGTTCATAATTACTGCTTACACTTGCATAGTTGATAAAACGAAATTGAAAACCTTTTTTTAAGTATATTTCTTCAATTATAGGAATAAGTACCAGTTCAAAATGTTCCATACGCTCTCCGCCTTCTGCACGCCAAACACTTTGCCATTCCGTATCAGGAACTTTGAACTGCAGAACAAGAGAATCTCTGTTTTCAGGAATATTGCCGTAACCGCCGGCTTGAAAATAAAAACTTAAGTATATTGAGTCCTGAGGCTGATATCCGAGATTTATCGGTTGAGATGTGAGATTGTCGGCAATGCCCGAACCCATGGATGTCAGATGAGAGTATACATTACCAAACTCATCTATAGCATCTAAAGTTGCTACTCCTATAGAAACAGGATCAATAGCATAGTCAGAATTTATAAATGCATATTTATCTGTCCATTTCGACGAATCAGGATAAATAAATGAATTTGCAAAATCATCAAAAAACGGGAGTTCTAAAGTATCTATGGAAGTATTTTTTAAATGAGGATAATTTTCGAAATATTGTTTACTGTATTTTTTTAAAAACGGATTTCCACAATTTATCAGGATTTCTTGGGAAAATAAACTAATATTTATGAAAAAAAATATTAAAATTAAAATATATTTATTCATTTAAAATTATGTTTAATTTAGTTGTTGTTTCCTTCATTTTCTTTTTTATCAAAGGACTTCAATATGTCTTTATCTATTGTTAGCCAGATATCTACATTATAACCTAAATTTATTTTATTTATTGTGTCGCTTAACGGATATTGTTTATATACTTTTGCATTTGCGGAATCTTTTTTATTTTTTACAGATTCATCATAATTTACAGCTCCGGTATTAAGAAATGCATCCAACAATTTGTTACTGGCTTCTTTATATGTTAGTCCTAACAATTTTGGAGTATGAGTTGTTTTATCACTTAATCCTAATCCTAACACAAGGTCTATTTCCGATCCTTTTTTGATTTTACTTCCGGCATCTGTTTCATCTCCGTTGTGTAATTGTTTGATAACAACATTTACAGCAACATCGGGAACATATCTTAGCTTTCCTATTTTCAATCCGTAAGTTTCGATCATAGAATTCACCTGACGAATAGATAACCCGACCAATTGCGGCATTGAAACCATTTCATCTTCACTGCTGTTTACTGTCAGATATATTTTCCTTCCGTTTTTTACCAGAGATTCGGACTTCGGAATTTGTTCAACAATAACATTTTTATCAAATTTACTATCAAAAACAGTGTCTGTTATCTCGTATTTGAAACCATTAGTTTCAATAATTTCAATAGCTTCATCAGTATTTACTCCTATTAGCGTGGGAACGGTTACAGCTTCACCATGGTTTGTATAGGAATTTAAATAAACATTTAAAATTATGAATATTAGTGCAATAAGAATTATTACTAATAAAAGATTAATAAGGAATAATTTGCTGGTGATAAATTTCAAAAATCTTTTCATTCGTTTTTGATTTTTTTGCGTAAAATTATGAAAAAATATAGAACAGACAAATTGGAAACTAAACTAATTAATCATTTAACGGATATATAAGTTTAAATGAATAGTCAGGTTGTAAAGAATATAGATAGATTGTTTTGTTTGCGTAAGAATGTCCTCCGTATGCCGGATTGCGTACAAAATTAAATTTTCCTGATAATCCTTCGTATTCGAAATTTTTGTTAAGGCAGTCAATAAAACCTTTTCCGTGCCGTAATAACAGATCAATAAATTCATTCATTAAATCGTAGCCACAAAATGCATAATTATCGGGTTCATGCAGGAAATTATCTCTGAAAATTAGTATGAAATTCTCGGTTACGGAACTTTTATAATTTATATTTGAATGAGAATGATAAGTGAATTTTACTTTTGAATAATATAGTGGATCAATAGTTTCGTAATTCAACATGTTTTCATTACCAAAAAAAGTTATATCATAATCTTTTAATGGGAATAAATTTGTGAGGATTTGAGTGGTAGATGCTTCATCAAATATTGTGGAAATGAATATGTTTTCCAGATTTTTATCTACTATAGAATTTAATGATGATAATTCTTTACCATCGTATTTTATTATTTTCACTGTATTTTCATCTGTAAAATATTGTTTAAGGATCTTTTGGTATTCAACGGCAGCTTTAATGCTTTCGCCTCCTGTACCCTGAATAATTATTATGTTAGGATTGATAAGGGTGGAAATATAATTTGCTATTTCTTCTTTAACGGTAATATTGTTTGGAGTGAACATAATATTGTTGGAATATTTTTTTAATATATCGTCTTCACTTACAAATGGCAGAAGAAAAGTTATTTCACCATCATTCAGCCTGTCATTTATAAATTCTACCTGACTTTTAAAAGCCGGACCTATTATTATATCACATTCGGATAATTTACCTTCTGTTATGAGATTTCCTAATATAGTGTTACCACGACCAATATCATAAACATTTATGTTTAAATCTATTTCGGGATCGGAGAAATTATCTAATGCTAATAAACAGCCATTGTAAAATGAAAGCATATTTTTTGATAGTCTTCCAATTGTTTGTTTTTTATTATTTTTATCCTGAATGTAAAGATCTTTCATATTTTCTTCAGTATCGAACGGTAAAAGAATGGCTACTTTAAAATCTTTTTTATTTTTGTACCATAAAGCGGAATCACAATAGTTTTTTAATTCTGCTATTTCATCATCAAAATCTATGTATTCATCTTCTAAAGATGCTATGTCTTTTGAATTTACCTTGGATAAACTGTCAATGAATAATTCATGGTATGATGGTGTGTGACTTGTAATTTTTGGAATTTGCAGAACCATGCCTACTTTAAGTTTATTACCATCCAGACTTGGATTTGCATCAAAAATTTCTTCATTGGTTACACTATATTTTTTAGCTAAACTATATAAAGTTTCTCCTTTTATTACAAGATGGCAGATATATTTTGTAGTATCAATACAATCATCGGTTATTTGGTTTTCAACAATTGCAGATGGTAATTTAATTTTCTGTCCGGCTTTTAAAGGAGTGTTTTTTTTGAGGTCATCATTTATTACATAAAAATCATCCAGTGTAATTCCGTATTTCCGGCATAATGAGTATAAAGTATCTCCCGGTCTTACAACATAAATTATATGTTCGGAACCGGAATCGTACTCATTGAAAATAGGAATTTTTATAACGCTTTCAGGTTTAAGGGTTTCATTAATTTCCGGATTTGCCGCTTTTATATCGCTTACACGAACATTGTATGCTCTGCTTATTGAATATAATGTTTGACCTGTTTTGACAGTATGCATGTAATATTTTTGTCCGCTGATAATAACTTTTTCAGTTGATCTTTCTATTTGAATTTGTGCACAGACAGTAAAGGTCAGACATAAAAAAATAACTACACTCAAATATTTTTTCATTGCTAAAAAATCAGATTATATTGTGGCAAAGTTAAATAAAAAAGTTTAACATGCAATCAATGATAAGTCAGGAAATCATAAAGAATATTAAAATAAAGGTTTTAGAAAATAGAAATTATAGATTCATGAGTATTTGTAAAATTTTCTACTGCTATTTTAAATATTTTTATCATTAATGAGAAAATAATTTCAGTCCTATTATTGAAATTATTAATGTAGTTATGAAAAATATTCTTAGAAATGTTGCAGGTTCATTAAAAATAAAGATCCCTGTTAATACTGTACCCACAGCTCCTATTCCTGTAAATATGGCATATGCTGTTCCTATTGGTAAGCTTTGTGTTGCCTTTACCAATAAACTCATACCAACAATAAGGCATAATACAAATCCAATGTACCAATATGTAGAAACAGGTGTAACTGACATTTTGGCTTTCCCCAGGCAAAATGTAAACAACACTTCAAAAATTCCTGATAATATTAAATAGACCCAAGCCATAGTTTTTTTTACAAATTTCGGTAATATAAACTATATAAAATTTTACAAATGATAAAATATTAAGAATTTACTTTATTTTTTTCGGGGATTATAAATCAGTGATTTTTTCGAACTGCTTTTTGTAAAGCTTTATATGATATTGGTATTTATAAATATGTAAATTCTAATTTGAAGATTATTTATATTCTAATAACTTATATTTTATTGTTTGCCCTTATTCTGCTTAATGAAACCTGGGTTATTCCGAGGTAAGATGCAATGTGTCCAAGTTGTACTCTTTGAAATAGTTCCGGATTATTTTTCATTAATTCATTATATCTTTCACTTGCTGTTTTGAATTGTCGTGAAATAAAATTTTCTTCGGTTTTTAGTAATTCATTTTCTGCCAGTTTTCGCCCCCAGTTGGCAATATTAAGGTCTTTCATATATAGACTATAGAGATCTTCAGTTCTTATTTTGAAAAATATACAATTTTCGAGAAGTTCTATGGTCTCATATCCGGGACTGTTATTTATATAGCTTTGCATGGAAAGAACCGGATCTCCTTCATATCCGAACCAGAAGGTTATTTCATTACCATTGTTGTCATGATAAAAAGCCCGCACTATTCCCTGAGCCAAAAAGAAAAATTCCTTTATGATTCTATCGGATTCGAATAATATGTGTCCTTTTGGTAAATAAACCTGCGAAAAATGTTTGCATAACAGGTTGTATGAATTTTCAGGGAGTTCATAAATCTTTTGGATAATATTATTTATCTCCATAGTTTTTTATAAATAAAAAAACAGATTGTAGTTCAATGCAATCTGTTTATATAGATTTTTTGATATATTATAATCCTTTATCCATTGTCCAGAGGAATTCTTCGTTACTTTTTGACTGCATTAGTCTGGATTTCATGAATTCCATAGCTTCGACAGAATTCATATCGGCGAGGAATTCTCTTAATATCCACATCCTATTGATCAGTTCACTATCAATCAATAGATCTTCTCTTCTTGTACTGGATGCAGTGATATCGACAGCAGGGTATAATCTTCTGTTGGATAATTTTCTGTCAAGCTGAAGTTCCATATTGCCTGTTCCTTTGAATTCTTCAAAAATAACATCATCCATTTTTGAACCTGTTTCTGTAAGAGCAGTTGCTAATATTGTAAGAGATCCACCGTTTTCTATATTTCTTGCAGCTCCGAAGAATCTTTTGGGTTTATGAAGAGCATTGGAATCAACACCACCTGACAGGACGCGCCCCGATGCAGGAGCTACGGTATTATATGCCCTTGCCAGTCTTGTTATAGAATCCAGAAGAATAACAACATCATGACCACATTCAACCATTCGTTTGGCTTTTTCAAGAACAATGCTTGATACTTTCACATGGCGTTCTGCAGGTTCATCAAATGTTGAAGCTATCACTTCGGCATTAACATTTCTAGCCATGTCGGTAACTTCTTCAGGCCGTTCGTCTATTAATAATATAATTAGATATACTTCGGGGTGATTGGCTGCTATTGCATTTGCTATTTCCTGTAATAGTACAGTTTTACCTGTTTTAGGCTGAGCTACTATTAATCCTCTTTGTCCTTTTCCTATTGGAGCGAACATGTCTACAATACGAGTTGACAGGGTAGCTTTGCCATTGCCTGTTATATTAAATTTTTCATCCGGAAATAATGGTGTCAGATGGTCGAAAGGAATTCTGTCACGCATCAGTGCAGGATCTATACCATTTATTTTTATTACTTTTATTAATGGAAAATATTTTTCTCCTTCTTTTGGCGGCCTTATTGTTCCTTCAACTGTGTCTCCGGTCCTTAGTCCGAAAAGTTTTATCTGAGACTGGGAAACGTATACATCGTCTGGAGAGTTGAGGTAATGGAAATCTGAGGATCTTAAAAAACCATATCCTTCCTGAATGATTTCCAGAACGCCTATTACTGTTATGATTCCAGAAAAATCATAAATTTCTTCCTTTTTTTGTTTTATTTCTTTTTCTGTATTCTTTTCGTTATTTTTTTGTTCTGCTACTACTGTTTCTTTTATTTCATTGTTGTTTAATACAGGTTTTTCTATTACAGGTTTTGTATTGTTTTCTTCATCGTTGTTTTTCTGCTTTTTTTGATTTTCAGCAGCAGGGCTTTTCTTTTTTATTATAATTCTCTTTTCATTGGATGCTTCCTGTTCATTTTTCGTTTCTTCTGGTTCTGGATCGGGATCAGTTTGTGGCTTTATGTTTGTTTTTATATCTTCAATGGGTTCTTGAATGTTAGGAATTTCAATACTTTCTTTTAGATTGGAGTTTTCTTTTACAACTTCCGTATTTTTATCTGCCTGATTGTTTTCGTTGTTACTATCTTCTTCTGCTTGGGCAAATAGGCTATTTTGCACAGGTGGGGTATACATTACCTTTTGTGCTTTTACTTTTGTTCTCGGTCGTTTTTTTGATGATTGAGGTTCGTTTTTTTTATCGTTTGAAGCTTTAATTGCTTGTAAATCAAGGATTTTGTATATTAGATCTTTTTTTCTGAATGATTCTACTTTGTTAACTCCAAGGTTTTTGGCAATTTCCTTTAACTCAGGTAATAACTTTGAGTTAAGTTCTATGATGTCATATTCCATAAACTAAAAATGTAATTTTGATTGTCATTAAAATATTATAGTATCTTGATTTTTTTAACGAATCTGACAAATCCGCTAGTATAAATATTGTGCAATTATAACTATAATGTAAATAAAAACAAAAAACTTTTTCATTTTTTTCATTTTCATTTATGGATTTGTTCTTTTTAATACTTATGATATACTTATTATATTATGTAATTAAATAAAATATTGGATTAAATTTTTTCTAAAAATAATTTTAAATCAGGCAACCTTTCGTTTTATTTTTCAGTCTTATATAAAACAGAAATATTTTTGATGAAATGAGGCAACTAAAAATAACAAATAGGGTTACAAATCGAGATACGTTTTCACTTGAAAAATATTTGATTGATGTCAGTAAGTTTAAAATGATAAGCCTTAATGAAGAACTAATTTTAGCGAAAAAAATAAAAAAGGGAGATCCGGATGCTCTCAATAAGTTAGTTTCAGCTAATTTAAGGTTTGTTATTTCTGTGGTTAAACAGTATCAAAATCAGGGATTGCCTTTACAAGATCTTATAAATGAAGGTAATCTCGGGTTAATAAAAGCCGCACAAAGGTTTGACTCATCAAGAGGATTTAAATTCATATCGTATGCCGTATGGTGGATAAGGCAATCTGTATTACAGGCACTGGCTGTTCATGGCAGAGTTGTGAGACTTCCTTCAAATAAAATAGGAATGATAAATAAACTGAAAGCTTCTACAATATTTTTAGAGCAGAAATTTGAAAGAGAGCCGACATATGAAGAGCTTGCAGAAGAAACCAATATAGATATCGAAAATATTGAAGAGCTTAATATTGTAAGATATCCGGCATTGTCTATGGATTGTCCTTTGAGTGTAGATAACGACGATGGAGAAATGACACTTTACGATATAGCCGGATTTAATGATTTTGATACTCCGGATAATGAATTAATAAAAGAATCGGTAAACAGTCAGATTTTATATCTTTTAAATAAAGTAACCGATAAGGAAAAGATTGTTATAGAATATTATTATGGACTTAACGGTAAAATGCCTATAACATTCGGTGAAATAGAAAATGAATTTGGGATACCTGAAGATCAGGCAAGAAGGCTAAAGAAATCTGCAATACGTAAACTGAAGAAATGTTTACAGGAATTAAATTAACCTGAATTCGGGATAAGAAAACTCATTGAAAACTTGCAAATAAAGGCAAAAGTTAGTATATTTATAGTGTTGAAATACAAATATTTAACTAAACCTTTGCCTATGTTTAATAAA
>JAISPG010000023.1 GCA_031275085.1 Bacteroidales bacterium
TTGCCTGTAATCCTGTACAGATTGTAAAGACATATTGCATCTCCGGCTTTTCCGTTCATCAGTCCAATCGCCGGAGAAGGAGGAGAATTTATAATCAGCCTGTTGGCTATACGTTCCAGTAGAGAAGAGTTCATTTGTTTATATTTTAAAACTGTTTATATTTCGACAAAATATACCCGGGAAACCTGCGAGGATTCCCGATATCCTATGTTTATGGCATAACCGTTTTTGCTTTTTTTTCTGATTCCGATTCCAGTGCAGAATGCAGGGTAACGGAACGTCTTCGACTAAGTGCCTGAAAGTTATGCGGACTCCGTTTGTGTGAAACCCGACCGATTCGGTTGCGTCGCTGATGCCGGGCATCGAAACGCCTTCGCGCGCGATAAACGACCGCTGGCGAAGTGTCTGCAGGGTATATGATTTGCCGTAATATCCATTCGCAGACATGTACGACCGCAGTCCATTGCGTCAAACTGGGTATAATGCGGAAACGGTTTCATTTATATGCCATTTTTTTAAATTTCAGACGCCAAAATTACAAAAATTATTCAAAAACATATTTCAAATCTTCCAGATTATAAATAGAAAGCAGTTTATATCCATTGACTAAAACTGTAGGCGTCTCACTGATTCCCGTTCTGCTTATCCAGTTGTCATGCAGTATTATTTCTTTTTTAACCTCGTCTGTAATATTTTCAGTGTCAAATCCATATTCAGCAAAAAAATCATTCCTTGAATATTTGCCATATTTAAACCACTTATCAAAAATATCTTCAACCTGTTCCCCTCTTTTATAAACACAGGTTAAAAAATAATTACTCATTTTCAGTTCATCATTAAAATACGAAAAAATATACTGAATACAAACATTGGTTTTTAAGTCTTTAACAAAATCTTCTACTTTTTTGTGCATTTTCGCACATGGAGGACAATGCGGGTTTGTTAAAATCGTTATACAAAATTCCGAATCGGGATTTCCAAATATAATATGTGAATCGGATATTGTAGTTTCAAAATATGCCTGTTCTTTAAGTAACGCGAAAAACACATTCCTGTTACTTTTTAAACTGTTTATGCTTTGAGTTAATCGTGACGTTTTTTTAGCCTGTATTAAACCCGATAGATATAAATTAATAAATACTAAAGGGGATACATATACTAATCCTGTAAGTAGAATATCAAACATAAAATCAAACGTCGCAAACAATTCAAAAGAAAAATTAAAAACTTTGAATGTCAAAGCAATGAAAAATAAACACCACAATAATATTTGAACCGCAACACAAAGCGGACACCATTGTTTGGCTATTTTTGCCTGATACCACAAACTCCAAAAACTGTATAAAAGAGCAATTGTATTGATAATTAACATGTAAGAAATAAGCTGTGGAATAATTATAAGGATTAATATATTTGATATGAAATAACTTAAGCCTATCTCGCTCCAGCCTACACCCCATATTTTTGACGCATCCGATTCTAAAAGTGAGTTACAGTCTTTTTTACCGAATAATGAACATATTTTATCGACAATGTTCCCTGATGTATTTACCTGTTTTAAAACAAGTAAAATACATACAATAATTCCAGTAAAGTTAATCAGTACAAGTAAAATATTTTCAACACAGTAAGTGTTACTAAAGACAAAATATCCTAAAAATATAACAGGAATAACAACGGCCAAATATTTGCGTATTTCAGTCACCAGTTCATATTGACGATTTTGAATATAATCGGGTTCTGTTGAATTTTCATCGGGTTCGGCAATTAAAACCACACCTGTCCACATTTCTTTGAATTTGTCCACTTTTATTTTTATTTTTTTACCGCCCCATAGAAAGACAACATTTTCACTGTTATAATTCGTAACAACTATAAATGCAGTGCGCGTTTGAGCAACAAATGGAGTATTAAGCGTTTCTATATTTTTATCTTTTAATCGGACAGCGGCATTAGGTACAGCATAATCATTCAATAAGGAAGATATGCCTAAAAGATTGTATTTATTGGGATGTTCTTCAAAACGTTTTTGAGAATACCATGCTGTATGTTTTACTTTAAAGGCTGTGAGTAAGGAAGTAAAAAAGTTCATTATATCAAATTTAATCTCTTATTTTAATATTTCTACAGGATTTTCACGGCTTGCTTTATATACTGTTTTTCCTACACACACAACAATCAAAAATACAAGTATCAACAATATTGACAAATAAATCCACGCATTTATTTCCGTTTGTATTACATATTGTTCCAGCCATCGTTTCATTATATAATATCCGACAGGAAACGCGATTAAAGCGCCCGCAGCGAGCAAAGTCAAATACTCTTTGAAAAATATATCCAGTATGTCTTTCACTGTTGCGCCGTTTATTTTTCGGATAGCAATTTCCCTGCGCCGTTCTTCGCAAGTGAGCGATACCGTGGAAACAAATCCGGAAATACAAATAATCACACAAACCGATGCCGCGAAAGTCAGCATATTTAACAAAGCGTTTTCCGGTTTGAAGAACTTGTCATATTCCTCTTCCGAATTAAAAATACGTATCGCAGAAGAATTTATTTCGGGATATTTCCCGTTAAGCATCCGTTCAATTTTGTTTTTACATACGTCCCATGTTCCATCCATATATTTGAACAGTATGTATATGCCATTATACCGGTTGTCTCGGTTGAACAGAATCGGTTTAGCGGAAGTTGCGGGAGTATGGTTGTATATATCCTTCAATACTCCTTTTACAATGAATTTAACACTGTTCCAGTAAAACGATTTTCCGACAGGCTCATTCCATCCGAAGAGTTTTACTGCCGATTCGTTTATTAATACATTATGCTTCGATTCGTCGTCAAGTAACATTTCTCCTTCGAGCAGCTGAAATGCGTAAAACGATTCATATTTAACGGACATATTGATTTCCATTATCCAAAATCCTTTTGCATCAGTCGGTTTGTCGTCCCATTCGGAAATATCAAATCCTGTCATTTGTTCATTGGGAAGCAGATTGTGAAGCCCTGCTGTCACCGTTTCAGTGATTTCAGGTATCTGTCTCAAATGATTTTCAAACGTATCATCAAGTTTCATTTTATATATGCGGATAGCGGCTCTGTTTTTAAAATCAAATCCTAAATCGGAGTTATGTATATAATGCATTTGCTTTACGGTGATTATGGCGCAAAAGGCAAATACGATGCTGATAATCAATTGAACAACAACAGATATTTTACGGAACGGTTTTCTATCGCCTACGAAAATATTCCGACTTCCACGCTTAAATGCTATCAACATTAAACGTGAAATTATCAACAAAATAAGAATAATTGCGGATATATATATAAGCAATTTGAAATAAACGGACGACAGTTCCAAATCAATTTCCGACAATCTGCGGAAAGGCTCAAAAATTACATATATAAATATCATTCCCAACAAAAATACTGCAAACATCACTACAATAAACTCTACAGACAAAAGCACGAATAACGACCTGTCCGAAGCTCCAAAGATTTTCCGTACGGTAAACTCCTTTTTCCGTATTCTGATACGGTTGACAAACAAAGTCAGATAGTTGAACAGGGCGCATAAAATAATCAGCGAACCGGATATTGCAAAAACAATAATATGTTGAAATTTAAAACTTTTCTTCACATTATCCGGCGCTTCATAGTGCATGGCCGTAATTGGAACAATCGTCATGCCTGTCAGGGGAATATTAGTCATTTCCTGAACAGTATGGAATTTATACTTATACAGTTTCTTCCTGAACGCTTCTGCGTCAACCGCCGGATACAGTTCGATGAGAATATTTTTACCCCATTCATCAATGGCATACAAAAAATCAAATGGATAATTGCTGTGTTTTGGTAATCCGGACACAACTGCGCCAACGGTATATTCTTTGTTGTCCAGTTTAATCACCTTACCGACAGGATTTTCGTTTCCAAACAATTGTCGGGCTTTTTCGTCGGTAACAGCCATTTTTTGATTCTCCGGAATCAGAAAATCCATGTTACCGTCAATGACAGAAACGGCGAACATAGTGAAAAACGACGAATCAATTTGAAGCAAATCTGCCTGACATTCTATTCCTTCAACTTCGATTTTCGGCTGTTTTCTGAACCGGTTCTTTACCGCAACAACATTGCTTATCTCCGGAAAAGTTTCTCGAAGAACTGCAGCCAAAGGCGGCGGCGACCACATTCTTGACAATCCGCTATCCTCTGTAGGATCTGCAATATAAACAGAGTATATCCTGTCGGCATTTTTGATGAAATTATCAAATGTCGTCTCATAACGTATCCAGCACACTGTAACAGTGAGAAATGTGAAACCCATCGCCATACTGACGACGCCAACGGATGTCCGTTCTTTGTATTTCCATAAATTACGGAAAACAATTTTCAAGTAATGTTTCTGCATATCTTTACTTTTCAGTCTAATGAAATAATCTTAAATAAAAACTGCAAATTTACTATAAATTAAGTATCCGCCAATAAAATTGCTATAACGGATCTCTACAATAACATTTATCGTCATCAGGATTCCAGGGATCAACCCAAGTACATGTTTTATTGCCGGAACATTTTCCTGTATTGCACTTTCCTGTTTTTCCACATGTGTCATCACAGCCATAACCATTATAACCGTCACCCGCCATAACTGTCACCGTAAGTTCCACCAAAAATGAGTTTCATTTCCCTGTTATTTAACCTGTCGTCGCCTATCGACTTTAAGGTCAGTTTCTTTAACTTTTTCATTATAATTTTAAT
>JAISPG010000027.1 GCA_031275085.1 Bacteroidales bacterium
AAATAACCTGAAAAATCCGCGCTTAACAATAGTAAGAGAAAATAAAGTCATTATGGATTCTATTTATGATAGCTTTCATATAGCATCAGATTTATATCCCACACTTCGCGAAAGTTTAAGCTTGAAAGATTAAAAAAAATAATTCAATTGGGGAACCTTAGATCTTTTCAAGTTTCAATCGGAAGCGAAAGTGCTGAAACTGAAGAAAATTTAAATTTTTCTATGATCAAAACTAAAAAAGGTTCTTTCAGACCGGGAATCTACCTAAAAGAAGAGCTAAACAACCTGAAATTTGAAAAGTATTAAGTCATAAAAAAGGGTTACTACTTTTCATAAAAAGTATTAACCCTTTTTACAGAAAGTAATATTCCTTTTGTACAAAAGGAATATTACTTTTTTCACACACATATCAAATCAAAATAAAACACTACATATCAAACAATTACATATCAATTATTTTATTTTCAGAATTATTCCGTTAATAATTACAATAAGAAGCTGTTTGTGTATTTTTATTTTATTTACCTGAGTTTTGAATATATATTGATTTGGTAAAGGTTCTCGCTGGTTTTTGCATGGCAAAAACCAGCGAGAACCTTGCCAACAGCTTGATATAAGCTGCAAACTTGCATTGTATCCATGAGATTTCAGTTTACGTCTGGCATTTATATTGAACCTACAACTTTCAACTTTATTAACATTTATTTGTATTGTTTTTCTAAGTTTTATACATTTGCAACCGTAAAATTTTTGCAAAACGGTCCGTAGCTCAGTTGGTAGAGCACGTGACTCTTAATCATGGGGTCGAGGGTTCGAGTCCCTCCGGACCGGCAAAATAAAAGTCTGACAAAATCAGACTTTTATTTTTATTCTCTCAGTTATATTTTATGAAATTTTCATTTAAATAAATCAAGCCACATAACTATATGGTTTTCTTACAATTATAATTTTACAGAACTTTTGTTAATACCAATTCTCCAATCCCAATAGTATAACCCTCGCTGGAAAGAATTATATTACCATCCGGATCTGTCATTTTTATCTGTGGGAATATTATTCCTGATCCTCCGGCTGAACATTTTATATTTTTCATTAATAAATTTAAATCCTTATCATAATAATAATTTAAATTATCAGGAAATCCATGCTTAAGCGGATCAAAATCTTTTTCATTTATAATAAAACATACATCAATATTATTATTTTTCAATTCATTGATCATAGGCGATAAATCACGTACTATATGCTTCGACGGTTCTTTGGAAGGATCAAGCCAACAATAAACAGTATAGGACTTCTCTCCTATTTTCTCTGAATTCACGGCTTCTCCATTTAAAGAATAAACCTGGGAATTAACAAATTTATCCGTAAAGGTTTGTTCCGAAGTTACTTCCGGCAGTTCAACATCAACAGTTACAACTTCATTTTCATGCAAATCAAAATATTTCCGTTTCACAATTACACTTCCATCTTCATTACGTACAGCAGACAATAACATATATGTTCCTTCCTGAAGTTCGATTCCTTCATTAAATTCACTTACAGGTATTTCCCAACCAAGGTCGACTGTATGAAATTTTGCATTTGTTAATTTTACCAAAGCGAAATGTACCCTGTATTTTAATTCTCTGTTATTATAAGCCGATGCTAATTTTACAGTTCCTCTTTTTATTTCAGGAGATCCTTCCGGTTCATCCAGAATAATATCCGTCCATTTTCCTTTTGAGTACACTTGTACCAATCCACTTGCAGATTCGATACGGGAAGGAATACCCAAACTGCGGCAATATGCTGCAAAATATATTTTAAAAGACCTGTCATCGCTTAGTTTTGTCTTATGAACCCCTGAAGGTGTTAATGGAACTCTATATGCATTAAGTTCGTTTCCCGAAATTTCTCTTCCATCAAACTGCAATTTTGTTGCAATATCCGACTTTAAATTATGTGTCAAAACATCAATATTATTTTTATATTCATTTATTTGTTTATCATCAAGATCCGTTAATATTAATTTACGGTAGGGCTTTAACATTTCAAACGAGATCCTGGGATTCAAAACATATTTATCAAAAATTTCTTCGGGAATATTTTCATCATAATATTTTAATGCATAATCCATATGTTCTGTAAGAATATCTGCACGGGTATCTCTCAGATCTTTTTCTGAAATAACTTTAAGTAAGCGTACAGCCTCCTTTTGTAAGGATTTCTCTGCAGAAACAATTAAAAATTCTTCTATTTCTTTCCAGTTACCTCTGCTTTTTATTAAAAAATCTTCAATATTGTCGGGATATTTGTATTTTCTTAAAATTTCTTTTGCTCTTTCTGCAGTATAAAATGTTGTTTCGTAAGCTGTTCGTATTGAATCTTCAACTGCTATTCTCCTTTCATTTTCTTCTATCAGTCCAGAATCAAGCACCTTAGCTTCACCGGCTTTTGGTGGAATATATTTTACAAATTCAGCAGGAAAAACATTTTTACCGGACAAAATAATTTTTACTTCAGTCATATCCGGCAACACACTGGTACTTGTGAATTTTTCGCCATTGTCTACATAAATTTCCAGACTTCCGTAGCCTGTTTTAAATTTTACTTTTCCGGATTTGTCTGTTTTTTCAACATGTAAAGGAAAAAGTTCTGCATAGTTATACAACTGAAACTGAACATCTGCCCCTTCTATAGGGTTATCATTTTCATCAACAACCAGAACTTCCAGAATTTTTACAGGTGCATAAGTTTCAAGAGTATTTACCCACGAAAAATTTTCTGTTTCAGAGATATAAGTTTCTTCTTCGCCCGGAAGTTTTCCGAACTGTTTGGTATGAACAAGCATAGCTCTGCTAGCAGGCACATCAAACCAGCCTTTATTAAGTACCGGTTCCGGTTCACATGCTCCCATATAATACCATTTTCCATCAATCCAGACTTCCACCCATGCATGATTGTCGTCGGTATGCGCCCAACGCGGAGTATAAACCTGACGTGCCGGTATGCCGGCAGCTCTTAGTGCTGTAGTCGTAAATGTAGATTCCTCTCCGCATCTTCCAAAAGCCGAACGCACTGCTCCCAACGGCGATATTGTCCTTTCATCGGTAGGACGATAATTGACCTTTTCATGACACCAATGGTTAACTTCAAGTGCAGCCTGCTCCATAGTTAAATTCATTGGTAAAAGCCGTTCCTTTAATTCTTTAAAAAATACTATTCTTGCAGAATCCATATTTTCATTGTTCATCCTTGGCGGAAGCACATAATGCATAAAAATATCCTCCGGAATGTTTTTTGCCCATGAAAAAGTTTCTGTTGCTTTTATTGAGTACCGAACCTGTTCTGCGTAGAAATCAAAATCATAATCAGCAAAGTCCGATAATGGCATATATGTGAACAAAAATTTCAGATAATATTTCTCCCGTTCCGTGAGCTGCCTGTTATCAAGTTCATCAAAAAAAGTTCCGGTATAATCCTTCAATAACTGACACCGTAGTTCATAATTTTTATCCAGATTATTTTTTTCTACTTTAACATCTTTTTTAACGCATCCAAGAAGCGAAACAATACCAATAAGTATAAGACATTTTTTCATATTTTTTTTAATTTTTATCAGGTTCAAATACAAAATTAAATGCATAAAAACATCGCTCCAAAATAGTAATAAAATAATAAAATACAAAATTGGCTAAATGAATTAAGAATGAAAAATTGGCTAAATGAATTAAGAATGAAAAATTTGCTAAACTATCCATTCTTAATTTTTAATTTTTCATTCTTAATTCCCAATTTTCCATTTCCAGTTTAAAAACTATCTTTACAAAAATTTTAAAAATTGAAAGTTTTAAAAAACATAAAGTATATTAATACAACAAAACTGATCAATTTATGGAAGTTGTATCTGTATTTTTATCAAAAAAAAAGAAAAGTTAATAACGATAAAATACTTCCTGCGCCTTGTTTTATTTCCATCGAACCTACAAATTTCTGCAATTTGAAATGCCCTGCATGTCCTTCGGGGAACGGAGAACTGTCACGTGAAAGAGGTTTTATGGATTTTTCTTTATTTAAAAAGATTATTGATGATCAAAAAGATACCCTAATCAACATCATTTTTCATTTTCAGGGAGAACCTTTACTTCATAAAGAACTTGGCAGAATGATAAATTATGCGAAAGAAAATAATATTTATACAATGTTTTCCACAAACGCACAGCTTCTTGCTGAAAAAACAGATATGATAAAAGAATCAGGGCCCGACAAAATAATAATATCCCTGGATGGTATAACTCAGGAAAGTTATAATAAATACCGCATAAACGGTGATATTAATAAAATATATTCCGCACTGAAAAATTTATCCGGATTAAAGGATGGAAAAAGACCTTTCATTGAATTACAATTTCTGGTATTCAGCCATAATATAAATGAAATTCCTGAAGTAAAAAAATTAAAGAAAAAATATAAAATTGATAGAATAACTTTTAAGAGTGTACAAATTTATGATAATTCGCAGATAAATATGCTTCCTGCAGATGAAAAATATCTCCGGTATGAAGTTTCTGATGGAAATTTCAGGTTAAGATCGGATTTGCGGAACAAATGCCACAGGATCATTTTCGGTTCGGTAATAACATGGAACGGAAATGTGGTTCCCTGTTGTTTCGATAAAGATGCTGAATATATCACAGGAAATGCCGGAAATGAAAAATTGAACGATATAAGGAATGATAATAAATATAAAACATTTATAAATTCCGTATTTTCGCACCGTGATAAAATAGAAATATGTAAAAATTGTACGGAATTTTAGTATGGCTGTAGTTTTCCTGGGAATAGGCGGTAATCTGGGTTCAAGAATATTGAACATTGAAAAGACAATAAAATTGGTATCCGAAAAAATATCCATACCTGAAAAAATATCATCTTTATATATTTCAGAACCGTGGGGATTCGAACATTCAAAATATTTTACAAATGCAGTTATTCAGTTGAATTCCGAATTATCTCCCGAACAGCTTTTAAGAATAATCAAAGATATTGAAACCGAAATGAAAAGGATAAAAACATCTGATTCTTATGAAGGACGTACTATGGATATAGATATTCTTTTTTATGAAGAAAAAATTGTCAATAACGACAATCTGCAAATTCCTCATCCATTATTACAAAACAGATTGTTTGTACTGTTACCTTTAAATGAAATAGCACCCGGATTTATTCATCCGGCTTTAAACAAAAGCATCAGTGAACTTTTAAAAGCTTGTAAAGACCAATCTAAAATAAGAAGACTTTGTTATGGAGCATGAAAAATATATGAAACAGGCATTAATGGAAGCGGAAAAAGCTCTAAGTTCAGGAGAAATTCCTGTCGGAGCAATAATTGTTTGTAACGAACGTATTATTGCCAGAGGTTATAACCAAACCGAAATGCTTAACGATGTCACGGCTCATGCAGAAATAATTGCACTCACTTCTGCATCCAATTTTCTGGGGAGTAAATATTTGAAAAACTGTACTCTGTATGTCACACTGGAACCTTGTGTAATGTGTGCAGGAGCATTATCATGGTCGCAAATTCCTGCAATAGCATTCGGTGCTTATGACGAAAAAAAAGGTTATTCAAAATTCAATAAGGATATTTTGCATGCAAACACAAAAATAACCGGAGGTATACTGAAAAATGAATGTTCTCAAATATTAAAAGATTTTTTTGCAAAGAAAAGAGAAAAATAATAAATTATATACTATTTTAGAACAAAAAAATAAATCATAATTGTTTTAATTGACTTGTGGATGAATAACAAATTGACATATGCTAATCGCAATTTTATCATATAAAAGGATTAATTTTCTATTCCAAAATAATCGTCAGCTTCAATACATTCTTCCATTTCCTCAGTAACTTTATGATCATTGCAAATGTATACCTTGCCGGGATATTTTTTCATTACAGAATAATTATGCGTTACCATAATGACCGATTTACCTGATTCACATAATTTGTATAAAAGACACATAACAATATCTGCACTTTCGGGATCAAGATTTCCGGTAGGTTCATCGGCAAATATAACCGGCGGATTGTTCAGTAATGCCCTGGCAATACATACCGATTGTTTTTCTCCTCCCGAAAGCCTGTTAGGCATTGAATGTTTTTTATCAAACATTCCAACGCTTTCAAGAACTTCATTTATACGTATGTCTATATCATTTTTATTTTTCCAGTTTGTTGCACGAAGTACAAAACGAAGATTTTCATATACACTTCTGTCCGACATAAGTTCCAAATCCTGAAAAACCATTCCGATTTTTCTGCGCAACAAAGGGACATTTTTATTTTTTATTTTTTTCAGTTCATAGCCTGCAACTTTTACATTACCGGTTTTTACAGGAAGATCTGCATATAATGTTTTCAATAAACTGGTCTTTCCGCTGCCTACTTTGCCTATGAGATATACAAACTCTCCAACGCCAACTTTAATATTTACATGTTCCAGTACCATATTATTTTCCTGATAAACGTCCAGATCGGTCGTTTCAACCAGTAAAGCAGATTCTTCCATTTTATTGTCCATGATGTTAAAAACTGTTACACAAATTATTACATAAAACTTGCATTTTACAAAATTAACATTCAACACATAAAAAAAACTGCAAATGCATATTTAGAAATAAACAACATACTGTTAATTAAAAAGAAAACAAGCTCTTATCTATTTTCAGGAAACATATTAGTTTTGAAAAGATTATTGATCTAATTAATCCTGCTCACACAAACGGGTGGGACATTTATGGTTTTAAATAAAAAACTGAGGATATGTCTATGAGATTAAAAATTTTAATTATTTTGGTTTTCCTTATTTCAGGTATAAATCTATTTTCACAGCAAACCAGAAGATATAAAGATAAAATTGATTATTCATATGAAACTGCAAAAGATTTATATGAAAAAGGGATGTATGCGTCGGCACAGAAAATATTTGCACAAATATTGATGGATCCGGGACCTGAATATTCTGCATATAAAGATGATGCCGCATATTATATAGCCATGTCATCCATGGAACTATTCAATCTTGACGCAGAATATCAACTCCAGAATTTCATGGAAAAACATCCGGAAAGTAATAATATTGACGAAGCATCTTTTCAGATGGCTAATTATCATTTCAGGAATAAAAAATACAAAAATGCCATCGAATGGTATAACA
Source organism: Bacteroidales bacterium (assembly GCA_031275085.1). Lineage (GTDB taxonomy): Bacteria > Bacteroidota > Bacteroidia > Bacteroidales > ML635J-15 > Bact-19. Next base: position 7,203 of record JAISPG010000027.1, read on the forward strand.
AAACAAAGTGGATAAGGCTTATAGAAAATCAACAATCCGAATATTTTTTCAAATTAGGCTTCAGCCATTTTGCCCGTAAAGACTTTGACCTTGCAGCCAAAACTTTTTATGAAATAAAAGAAAAACAGGATAATTACGGCATAATGTCACTATATTTTTATTCTCATATAAAATATATAAACGCACAATATGAAACGGCATTACAAGGATTTCTGGAACTTGAAAAAAATCCTGTTTTTTCCTCAGTTGCTCCGTATTATATTGTTCAAATTTATTATTTACAGGAAAGATACAATAATGTAATTGAGTATGCCCCTGCCCTTATGGATACAATAACCGGACCTCGTGAAGCTGAAATAGCAAAACTTCTCGGATCATCATATTATCTTACGGGACATTACGGCGAAGCCATTCCATACCTGAAAAAATATATGGCAACTTATTCTGATATAAACGACTTCGATAATTATGAACTTGGTTTCGCATATTATAAAACCCAACAATACGACCTGGCTGCTACTACATTGAGCAAGATCAAAATAATGGGTGATACGATCAGCCAGAATGCAGCTTATATTATGGGCGATTGCTATATAAAACTGGATAAAAAAATAGAAGCAAGACGTGCATTTGAAACAGCATCTTTATATAATTTCAATCCTGATATAAGAGAAGATGCTCTTTTCAATTTTGCACAGCTAAGTTTTGAATTATCCTTTTCTCCTTTTAACGAAGCGATAAATGCATTTACCCAATATATAAATGAATATTCTAATTCGTTACGAACAGATAAAGCATATGATTATCTTGTTGATGCTTTTTTAAGTACAAAAAATTACAAACAAGCTATTGCCATAATAGAAAAGATGAAAAATCGTAATTCAAAAATAGATATGGCATACCAAAGGCTTACATATTACAGAGGTTTGGAACTTTTTACCGAATTAAATTACACTGATGCTATTAAAATGTTTGATAAATCTTTGAATTATAAAATTTATGACAAAGATATTAATGCACTGTCACATTACTGGAAAGCAGAATCAAATTATCGTCTGAACAATATAAACGAGGCTATAGATCAATTTAAAGAATTTGTAAATTCAACAGGATCATTACGGCTTGAAGAATATGGAAGAGCTCACTATAACCTTGGTTATGCATATTTCAACAAAAAAGAATATGCCTCCGCCAATTCGTGGTTCCGCAGGTTTGAAATGCACGAAAAAGATAAAAATACTGCAATAATGAATGATGCACTGAACAGGATAGGCGACTGTTATTTTATAGCAAAAGAATTTAAACCAGCAGCAGAATATTATAAAAAAGCCAGTGCTATCGGACTAATTGAAAGTGATTATTCTCTCTATCAGATGTCGCTTTCATACGGAGGGTTAAAACAACCCGAACAAAAAATATGGTCATTAAAAAAACTGTTAAATAGCTATCCTGATTCGGAATACTCCGGAAATGCAAATTTTGAAATCGCAAGAACGTATCACACAACATTTAACAATCTGGATTCAGCAAAATATTATTATAACAGCCTTATTGTAAATTATCCTAATTCATCTATGAAAAAAGCTTCACTTTCGAGCCTTGGAGCAGTATATTTCAGCCAGAGAGAATTCAACAGAGCTCTTGATATCTACAAACAGGTAATTGCAGAATATCCTAATACTGAAGAAGCCTCGAATGCAAACGAAATGATCAGGACAATTTATATAGAACTCGACAAAACCGAAGAATATATAGATTTTGCAAACAGTGGCGTACCGGGAGTTTCTGTTAGCCGTGACGAACAAGATGAAATCATGTGGCTTGCAGCAAAAAAATTATATATAGATCAGAAATATGAAGATGCTCTTGGTTCATTAACCAATTATTTAGAAAAATTCCCATCTGGAATACATTATATAGAAGCAAACTATTTCAAAGCCGAAATAAGTTTCTATAATAAAAATTATGATGATGCCTTAGTATCCTATAAAATAGTTGCTGATGCTTCGCGTGGAAGTTATACGGAAGAAAGTACGCTAAGAACAGCAGGTTTATTATTTGATAAAGAAGACTGGCATCAAGCATATAATTATTATGAAAAATTATATCCTGTTGCTGAAAATAAATCAACAAAATTAATAGCTGCAATAGGTCGTTTGAGATGTTCGTATAACTCTGAAAATTACGATAATGTAATTTCTGCCGCAGTTGATATTATTGAAAATGAAAAATCAAACGAAGAACAGATCCGCGAAGCTTATTACAAAATGGCTAAATCTTATTATAACAAAAATAATAATATAAGAGCTTTAGGGCTATTCGAAGACTTGTCCAAAGAAGTAATAAGTTTTGAAGGAGCCGAAGCAAAATACAGGGTTGCAGAAATAAATTCCTTAATGAAAAGGGATTCGGTTGCCGAAGATATAATATATGAATTTGCTCAATCAAATTCGCCACATTCACACTGGATAGCAAAAAGTTTTATTCTGCTGGCAGAAATATATTATTCCAGAGGAGACAGTTTTTCTGCAAAACACGCATTACAGACAGTATTGAACAGCTACGAAAACGAAACTGACGGTGTAAAAGATCAGGCTTCAGATTTGCTCACTAAAATAATAGACGAAGAAGAAGCTGCCAGAATTGAACAGGAATATCTGAACTTAAGAAAGACCTTAATCCCAAATATAGAAGATGCCTCTGATAATGAAGATGAAAATGGGAAATTCGGAACTCCGGTGTCACCTCAAATGATTGAAAAAGATCTGAATATTGGTATTGAAAAAGAAAATATTTATGAACAATCTGAAGATCAGGAAGAAGATCAAACAGAAGAAAGTTATCAGGAATAATAAGAATGTTAGTTAATATTAAATATATATTTATGAAAATCAGAATATTATTATTAATAATAAGCTTTGTGTTCGCTTTCGGTTTTGTATATTCACAGACAGAAAACGACGGAAAACTGGATAAACAAGTACTCATTATCTATAACGAATATAGTCCGGTTTTAAAAGATGCTAACAGGATACAATTTTTACCTGTAGTTATCGACACGGCAAAAATCGAAACAAAATTTGAATACAATGCCAGACCAACAATGTATAAAACAGAATATACACCAAACCAAATAAATGTTGCAACAGTTAAAGGCGAATCATTGCGTCCGCTTGATAACGGAATGGTAAAATTAGGTTTTGGCAATAAATTGACTCCTTATGCAGAAGGATTTTATAATATCCGCCGTAATAAAAACTATTCGGCAGGAGTTCATGCAAAACACATCTCTTCGCACGGAAAGACAAAAAACTCACAGGATCAGAAAATTTATAACGGTTATGCAAATTCATTCATTAATGCATTCGGTAAAAAATTCATGCCTGCTTCTACTATATCGGGAGATATAGGTTTTTCCTCAAATATTGTAAACTTTTATGGTTATGATCCTATATGGGCACTTAATGAAAATATTTTTGCCCCACGCGACCGTTCCGAAATGGAATCAATAAACTATATGAGATTAAAATTTAAAGCAGGGATAATTTCTAATAATCTGGATAAGTACAAATTTGATTATAATGCAAATCTCTCATATCAATATTTCTTTACATCTGAAAAGGACAACCAGCATAAAATCATTGCAGATGCCGATCTTAATAAAGCATTTAAAATACACAGAGTTGGTATGGATGCAAAACTAACATTCAACAACAATAAAATAAATACTTTAGAAAAATATAATGAAACATTCCTTGACCTGAATCCATATTACAAATTATATGCAAAAAAATGGCAGGTCAGGCTGGGATTGAATACTACAGGAGAATTCAGGACCGACAGTGTAAGATACCATTTTTATCCGAATGTTTATATACAACATAATATAAGTGATGTGCTTATCCCCTATGCCAGTTTCAAAGGTTATATAGAAAACAATGATCTTGAACATACAAGTTTGATAAATCCATTTATTAATAGGATAAACAACTATCAAACAACAAATTATGCTCAGGTTATTGATATCGGCTTAAAAGGTAATATAAGTAAAAACTGGTATTTCAGGATTAATGCAAATTATTCAAAGATTGATGATATGATCTTTTTTATAAATAACTATTTTCCTGCTGATCTCAATAATAAATTCACGGCAATATATGCAAATGTAGAAAGGTTTTCAGGATACGGTGAAATAACACTCAGGGATTGGAAAAATTTCAGTTTTACACTGGACGGGCATTATTACTATTATCATTATGTTAAAGATCAGGAAAAGCCATGGAATATGCCTAATTTTGACATAGGATTAAGAACAAATTATAAATTCAATGAAAAACTGAATTTCGGGCTTAATTTTGACTTTATAGGAGCAAGATATGCTTTAGAGCTTCCATTCGACCGCATTGTTAATAATCCAATTATAAAGAAACTTAAACCTATAGTAGATATAAGCTTGTATGGAGAATACAGTTTTGCCTCTAACTTTGACTGCTTTCTTCATCTCAACAATATTACCGGACAAAAACAGTACTACTGGAATAATTACCAGTCTCTGGGATTTAATTTCATTGTGGGTATAAAATATTTATTTTAATTTCTGTTCAATATCTTATTTTGTAGATAATATTTCATAAAATATTAAAATAGTTATATAAAACACGAATTATGTATTTTATATAACTATTTTAATATAATATCTCCTAGTTTAGCAAAGATTCTATCTCTATCGTCCTATTTTTACTGGCTTTACCTGTTTTTAGCAGGTAGAACTCACGTTTTTTAATAAGTAGCCCCTGTTTGGCTTAGGCTGTAAAACGCCTAAGCCAAACAGGGGAAATTAATTTATCAAGTAGATAAATTATTAAAAATATATTTTGTTTATTTTAAAAGTTTTATTACATTGCCTAAATTAGGAGTTTAGCAGTAGCGTGCAATGTAAACCGACAAAGGAGAATACTGAAAACCCTGTAAAGAGTAAGCATATATAAAACAAGAAATAAATATGAAAATAGCAAAAATTATTTTTCTGAAAGTAATACTATTTATTACTGCAAGCATCAACCTGTTCTCACAAACAGCAGAAGAATGGAAAAAACTAGGCAATATAGAATTAGAAAGTGCTAACTATGTCAAAGCAATAGAATATTACCAAAAGGCAATAGAAGCAGACAGTACATATTTTGATGCCTATTATAATTTAGGTGCAGCATTTTCTAATATTCAGGAATTTGAAAAAGCTATAGATTTTTATAGTAAAGCCATAGATATTAATGATACGATAGCTGATACTTATTTTTCACTTGGTACCGTTTATGCAGACCAAAATGAGTACGAAAAAGCGATAAAATTGTTCAAGCAAGGTATAAATCTGAAGCCCGATTCTCCAAACGAGCACTATTTTTTGAGTTTCTTATATCAAAAGAAAGGAAATAATATTTATTCAACATTGTATTTTAAGAAAGCAGCACAATTAGGAGATGCATTGGCTCAGCAATATTTTATTGACAATGAAATATCGTGGGAAGATAATTTTGTAAAACCAGATTATGACCAAATAAAATTAAACATTGAAAACAAACAATCCAACTTTCATTATTCCAAACTTTGGGATAGATTTCAACAAGGTGACAGTACTATGACTCTTGAAGAAAAAAGACATTTATATTATGGCTATGTTTTTAATAAAAGTTACTCGCCATATGTAGCTGCAGATAATTCAAAACAAGTTAACGCAATATTGGAGAAAAAAAATCCAAAACAAAAAGAATGGAAAAAATTAGCATCATTACTTAACACTTCATTGGAAACAGAACCGTTTAATGTAAGGTATCTTTATTATCAATATGTAGCATATAATTTTATTAACGAATCTGTTAATGCAGAAAAAAATCTACAAAAAATATGGACTATTATTGATGCGCTAAATTCGACAGGTGATGGATTACTAAAAGGAACTGCCATACACGTTATTGCAGTATCGAGCGAGTACGACTATCTATTTTTTAATGACTTATCATCACGAGGTCAGGCTTTAATGTCCGGTGGCTACGATGTCTTATACCTGTACCCTAATGAAAATGAATTAGAAGAAATGTGGTTTGATGTAAATCAACCACTTAACTATATTTATAAATCTTTCAAATAAGTTTCCTAATATAAAAAACGAACGAATATCCAATAAGCATATTAGCGCCCGGACAGAACATAGTAAAAGGTGCCATGAAAACTATTTCTTAAATAAATGACAGTCAAAAACCATAAAAAAATCATGTTTAAGAAACATCCTAAAAAACTATTGTCTATAATTTATGCCGGTTATCAACGTTTGCAGATTCCAGAATAAATGCACTCAATCTACGCATGATACAAAGAAGAAGACTAAAAATGAATCATAAAAAATGTACATACATATTTCATGGATATTTCATGGATTAAATATTTATGAATAAAACAATATTATTTCATGTCTAAAGTTTTATTATATTGTGTACATTTAAGAGTTGTGAGTAATTTAGCTGACATCTAGTTGCATCCGGTAAACGAAAACAAACAGCAATCAGAAGTCAATAATTCTGACAATAATGTATATCCTACAATAAAGAAAAAAATATGAAGAAAAAAATTATCATATCTTTTGGAATAATGATATTAAGTACTTTATGTTTCTTAATATTTCTTCACAATCAAAAAAAAGAGAAAGAAAGGATAAAGATAAGAATAAGAATGTCTGAAGATTATGAAAATGCACGAAATAATTTTAAATCAGGCAACTTCGAAAAGACAATCAACTTCTATGATGAAATTTTAAAAAAATATCCTGATCAAGATTGGTTGTGGCTTCAATTAGGTGACATATATTCAGAAACCAATGATTATACAAAAGCATTAAGCTGTTATTTCAAAATTAAATCTTGTATTGAATATATTGGAGAACGCCAAATTTTATTAAGAATAGGAGGAATCTATGAAAAAGTTGGGAAAATAGATTCTGCAAAATTTTATTATAATAAAATTCTTCAAACCAAATCTAAAATAGATAAACACCTGGGATTTGATAATGACAGGGAAACAACATATTGCAGACTAGGAGAAATTGCCTTTAATAATGCCAATTATAATGATGCAATAAAATATCTTTCGGAGGCTATTGAAATTCAACGAATTCCTAAATCATTGTATATAAGAGCTAATGCATATTATTTGACCGGAAAATATGATTTAGCCCAAAAGGACTATGACGAAAGTATTGATTTGATCCGTAAAATCTATATCAACGAACATCCTTATTTTAAAGACATTCTTTGTGATACTTGCGGAACATTTTTTGGAAAAGACGAATACATGGCAGTATTAAAAGAATGGAGGAATTTTGACGAAAGAATTAAAGAAAGCAACAAAGTGGATAGTATTACTCGTTCCCGAATAGAATATAAAATAGCGGTTGACAGCATTCCTAAATGGTATAGCGAAATAGATTCATTAAGGGGTAAAACTGATTCCGAATCAATACTAAAATTTAACGCACTAAATGATTCCTTAAAAAAATATGCCAATAAAACAGTAAGATTTAATATTTATGAATAAAAAGTCGACTGATGGATATTATTTATGTTCTCAACAAAGTTACACAAAAAATTTGCTTATTTTTGTACTTAATAAACAGGAGCTAAAATGACTCTTTTAGAAATACTACGAAAAGAAAAATCTTCCGGATTAAAAGGCGGTTTATATCATCAAACACAAATGATTAAGTCAATATGAAAAATAAACTGATAATTTCAATTTTGGTTGGATTGATAATTTCCGGATGTTGTCGAAAAGACTCAGTAGAAATAGCCCGTTATGAGTTATCTTCCGACGAGTTAAAAATAATTCCGTATGAATTAGGGGAAAAAATAAATTTTATTCATTCAAATGGATATTCTTTTGATTTTAATGTTGTTGAAGACAAAATCGAATGGAAAGAATATCATGATTTTTGTGAATACAATTGCTGTGGTCAGGATTACTTCTCTTATCAGGTCAGGACAACAATTATAGAATCTTCCTATCCCAGGTTTAATATAGAGCTTTCACTGGGAGGTTCAAGAATTTATGAATATATACCAAAATCTCTAAATATTGAAATTAACTATGATTATTTTGCCCGGTTACCATATAATGATTCGATGAATTTCATATGCGATTCAACAACAAATACAACTTTTTTTGAAACAATTATTCTAAACGGGAAAAGTTATACTAATGTAACAAAAAAACTACTTGATACTCAATATATTATTGATACACAGATATTAATGCCAAAAGCGATTTATTACAATGAACTCGGAATTATTCAAATTGAAACAACTAACAATGAAACATATACAATCAATAATTAATTCCTTATTTATAATTGTCATACTCGGCTTTAGCAGTTGTAACAATGACCTTGAAGGAACTTTTCGCCTGTCAGACGAAGCTCAGAAGTATCTTATCGACACAACTATTATTTCTTTCAGAATGGAAGATAATTACGGAATTTCCGAAGAGTTTTACCAGAGCAATATATTTTATCAGACTCACCATTTTTTCTATCCGTTAGAAGATGCTTTTCTGGAAAATTTTGGAATTTCATACAGTTCTTCGATAAACAGATTTTATTTTATGTATGTTTTAAGAGCTGATACTGATCATACCAGCATGGAAATCGAATGGAACCAAAAAGATATGTTCACAATGAATTTAAACACAAAAGAAATAACATATGGAGTAGTTCCAAAAGTATCGTTTTGCGATACAATGACAGTTCGGAATACAAATTATTACAATATAATTGAAATTGACTATACAGATAATATTAACAAAATAGATAAAGATACTCCTGTAAAAACTTATATTTCGGGTAATAAAGGATTGATAAAATTTATTCGTAAAGACGGAGTAATATTAGAACGGGTTGAATAATTTCAAGCCTGTACCCAGATTTACCCCAGGTAGGCTTAGTCTAAGAAAATGCTGTCGAATTGTTTGGGTTGAAATTAACGTACAATAGACATAATATTTTACAACTACCAAATTTTAGAAATACTAAAAACAATTTTATAAGGTAAAAAGATAATGATAATTAACACACAAATCTTGAAAGTCAGGTATTTTTCATGTATTATAATTACAATACTTCTACATTCATGTGTGAATGATAACACAGCCAAAAAGCAAATGATAAAACAAGAAATAGAATCAGATGAATATGTTATATCCACAAAGCCGGAAACTCCTGAAGATTTTCCAGATATACCTTTTTCTAAAGCCAATATAGCGTGTAGTAGCGGAGATAGTAAAGGATTATATGGAAAATTCCCCTTAAAACAACAATGGACTATTATTTCGTTAAACCAAAATCAGATAGTCACAACCGAAACAAAACGAAATTACTATGATTTTTTGGATAATCTGAATACCTCATTTTTTGAACAATGGGAAGACTCAGTATTTCGTTTTGACATTGCATTTTTGGGAGTTTATCCAGAAAAAGATATTGAAATCTTACCTCTTACTGAAGAAAATGATGTTGAGATTATAAATTTGATTGAACAGAATTTGCCGGATGAAGTCGAAGTAAAAGATTTTTTCAGAGGGGAAAATATCGAACCGGAACCTATTGAACCTACTGACATTCAATTATATTCATTCACAAATAATGAAAATAAATTTTGGATAGCTTATTACAAGTTTCGACTAAAAAATTATGAACATGTTGAACATACTTCACTAATTGGAGTTACTCCTGATAATGAAGTTGTACTATTATCCAGTTATTGTCTCTGCAAAAATGTATGTGTAATACGATTGAAAAATGAATTTTTATTATATGTTACCAGCGATACATGTGGAGAAGGAGCAATAGTTACTACCCGTCTATATAAATTAACTACAAATTTTGAAAAATTCTTTGAAGAAACTATTATTTATGATTAACCAGATAAAAACTAAACTATAGTTAATTATTAATTGAAAAACATATATAAAGTAATTAGACATATCAGAGAGTCAAATACTGACAAGCGTAACTGTTGTATAATTATTAATTTTAGTAACAAGAAAAAAACAGCATTATTAAGTCATTAAAGATGTATAATCTGTAATAAAATCAATCTAAAAACATGTTGTATATCAACACTATTTTTGACAATAAAAATCCTTTTATTTTTCTGTAAAATTTCACAGTTAAATACTATTATAATATTCTAATTATCAATATAATAAATATAATTAAAAATGTTGATAATTATGATCTTAAAATTAGGAAAAACCAATAATTTTTCGTAAATTTGCATTCCTTTAAAAAATTGAATAAAAATATAAATACATATTATGAGTGATAACAAAAACAATCTTGACGAACTATTACAGGCAGCAGGATCAAATGGAAATGAAAAGAATGACTATTCTGCTGACAGTATTCAGGTTCTGGAAGGTTTAGAAGCAGTTCGAAAACGTCCGGCAATGTACATTGGCGACATTGGAATGAAAGGGTTGCACCATTTGGTTTATGAAGTGGTGGATAATTCAATCGACGAAGCGTTGGCAGGATATTGTTCGGATATTATAGTAACAATAAATAAAGACAATTCTATTTTAGTAGAAGATAACGGTAGGGGAATACCTGTAGATATGCACGAAAAAGAAGGCAGATCCGCTCTTGAAGTAGTTATGACAGTATTACATGCCGGAGGTAAATTCGATAAAGGTTCATATAAAGTATCAGGAGGTTTACACGGTGTAGGTGTATCATGTGTTAATGCTCTTTCAAAACGCCTTGTTGCAACAATAAAAAGAGATGGAAAAATTTATCGCCAGGAATATTCAATAGGAAAGCCGGTGACAAATGTGGAAGTTATAGGGGAATGTGATACTACAGGAACAATTATAGAGTTCAATCCTGACGACTCAATATTTATGAGTGTTGACTACCAGTTCGATATCTTAGCAACAAGACTTCGTGAATTGGCATACCTTAACAAAGGAATACATCTTACTTTGATCGACAAAAGGGAGCAGGATGATTCCGGAACTTTTAAATCCGTTAAGTTCCATTCCGAAGAAGGATTAAAAGAATTTGTCGAATATCTTGATGATAACAGAGAGAAACTTATTGATAACGTAATATATGTTTCAACTGAAAAAAATGATGTCCCTGTAGAAATAGCTCTCCAGTATAATACATCATTTACTGAGAATATACATTCTTATGTAAACAATATCAATACTATTGAAGGAGGTACCCATCTTACAGGATTCCGCAGAGGACTAACCCGTACTCTAAAAGCATATGCAGAAGAATCGGGAATGCTTTCAAAATTAAAATTCGATATAAATGGTGACGATTTCCGTGAAGGATTAACAGCCGTTATTTCTGTAAAAGTTGCAGAACCCCAGTTCGAAGGGCAAACAAAAACAAAACTTGGAAATTCAGATGTAAGTATTTCTGTTGATCAGGCAGTAAGCGGATTGTTAAAAATATACCTTGAAGAAAATCCAAAAGATGCAAAATCAATTGTTGATAAAGTAATTTTAGCAGCAACTGCAAGACATGCAGCCCGTAAAGCCCGCGAACTAGTACAACGTAAAAATGTTCTGGGAGGTGCAGGACTACCCGGAAAACTTGCCGACTGTTCAGATAAAGATGCTTCAAAGTGTGAATTATATCTTGTTGAGGGAGATTCTGCAGGCGGAACAGCAAAACAAGGCAGGAACAGGATGTTTCAGGCTATTTTACCCCTAAGGGGAAAAATACTTAATGTGGAAAAAGCAATGCAACATAAAGTATTTGACAGCGACGAAATTAAAAATATCTATACAGCTCTTGGTGTCACAATAGGAACAGAAGAAGACAGTAAAGCTTTGAACCTTGAAAAATTACGTTACCACAAAATAATAATCATGACCGATGCCGACGTAGACGGAAGCCATATCACAACCCTGATCATGACATTCTTCTTCCGGTATATGAAACCTCTTATTGAAGGAGGATATGTATATATTGCAACTCCACCTCTATATCTGGTAAAAAAAGGAAAAGCAGAACACTATGCATGGAATGAAAAAGAACGTCTTGAAATAGTTGAAAGATTAGGACAGGGAAAAGAATCAGGACTTCATATACAACGCTACAAAGGTCTTGGAGAAATGAACGCTGAACAACTATGGGACACTACAATGAACCCCGAAACCCGTACTTTACGTCAGGTATCCATAGAAAACGCCGGAGAAGCCGACAGGATTTTCTCCATGCTTATGGGAGACGAAGTTGCACCAAGGCGTGAATTTATTGAAGCAAATGCAACTTATGCAAAAATTGACGTTTAACAATAACAACTTAAAAACATATAAAAAAATTGCCGTAACAAATTACGGCAATTTTTTTATACCAAATTCATACTTTTATTTCATATTTTATACAAACACACTAAAATAATCTACTAAAAATAGTCGTATTATTTAGAAACTATAAAGAACTCCGTTCTCCTGTTCTTTGCCCTACCACTTTCGGTATCATTTGAAGCAACAGGAATATTAGGACCATAACCTTTATAACTTAATCGGGCTACATTAATTCCGTTATTTATCAAATAATTATAGACAGCTTTAGCCCTGTTATCCGATAAAATCATATTAGTCTGTAAACTCCCGGTATTATCGGTATGTCCTCTTATTTCAATACTAATATTCGGATTTTCATTTAAGAATTCAATAAAACTGTTAAGAACACTATAACTTTTTTTATCAATCTCATAAGACGCTGTTGCAAAATAAATATCATTAAGTTCTACAGTTTTTCCTTCCTCTATAGGCTTTACCTCAAAATCGACAACCTGTGTGGTTTCAAAAATTTCCTCTTCGGGTTCGATCAATGATGATGTAAAATTATAACCTTCTTTTTTAACCACCATCAAATAACCTTCGTCTTCATCTTTTGACGTTACCGCAACTGCATAATTTCCGGTTTCGGCATCAACCATACCTTCCGAAATTTCAGAAGTAGTGACATTCCTGACTTCCAGTTTTGCTTCGGTAATAGCCCTTCCCTCATCATCAATTAATTGACCTTTTACCAGAAATACTCTTTCAGGACGGGCTTCCTTATAAAGATCGATCGCATAAATATCCCATCCTCCCTTACCTTTCAGCTTGTTAGAAGCAAAATAAGCTCTGGTTCCCTGAGTATTAACCACAAAACCTATATCATCATTTACCGTGTTTATCGGATATCCTATATTTACTGGTTTTACCCATTCCCCATCTCTGAACCTCGAATAAAAAATATCATATCCCCCTACTCCTACATGACCATCAGAAGAAAAATAAAGAGTCTGGCTATCGGAATGTATAAACGGAGATTTTTCATTTCCCGACGTATTTATTGACGGTCCCATATTTTTAGCCTTAGACCAGCTTCCATCCGCATTTTTTACAGAATAATAAATATCTGAAGTCGGATTATTAGGATCAAATCCTATATTTTCAGGTCTGATACTTGCAAAATACAGGATCTTTCCATCAGCAGAAATAGATGGCTGGCTTTCCCATGTCATTACCCCGTTTATATTCGGTCCCATATTTTTAAGTTCCGTCCACCTGTTATTTTTTCTTTCGGAATAATATATATCGCAATTAGTATAACTTCTGTCAATAGATTCACAAATTGTCATAAATAATGTGTTATTGTCAATCGTTATGGTTGCGGCTCCCTGATTTCGTCCCGTATTAAACGGATAAGGCATTGGCTCTATATTTGAAAATATCAGCCCCGAACCATCAGCAGGCTCCCCAATTGTAAATTCTTCAACAAATTTTCCGCGATATGAAGTAGATGCATCATTCTTAAGATATGAACGCGTAAATAAAGCTAAAGTTCCGTCGGGAGACATTAAAGGTAAGTATTCATCATCTTCGGTTGATAATCCCTCTACAACTATAGGATTAAAAGGAACCTCATTTTTCAGCAATTCAAGATATTCATTTATATATTTTATTGTTTGTTCGGCTTCAGTATAGTATACCGATGCTTCACTCCCATTCTTAATAAAAACATTCAGGTTTTTTAGGGATTTATCATAGTCTTTTCTCAGGAAATAAATATTTCCCAAAAGATAACTTAGTTCGTAATCCTGAAAACCCGGGCATATTTCAACTATTTTTTCCAGTACAAAAATATATCTTGAAAAATATGTTTCCTGATCCTTTGGAACATAAGAATTCTCATATCTTATATAATGAATCTCAGCAAGTGCTGCCCAAGCTTCTGCAAATTCAGGTTCCGCTGATACTATTGAAGACAAAATCTTCTCTGCTTCATCATATTTTCTGGTAAGTATGGAATTTATAGCTTTTTCATAATTTTGAATTATTTTAATATCTTCAATATCATTACAATAACCTTTCTCATCCTGTGATAAACATGTAAAAAAATTAAAGAAAATAAAAACAAATAATATAGATAAAATTTTACTATGCATTTTAAATTCAAATATATCTTAAATTATTTACATAACGGAAATTTTATTTGTTAAATTATCTTAAAACAACTTTAATAAATTTACTTAGTATATAACAATAAAATAAATTATCTATTCCTTCGTTTTTATATTAAAAATCCCTTAATTTGTGCAAATTTTCGAGAGTAATGCCAAAGTCTAACCGTAATATTTTCAATTCATTTAAAACCTATCAAAGATATTATAGGTTCACAGGTTTATATTCCTTTATCCTGTCAAATATTGTTAAAATATTGATAACAATATTAATAATTGCGGTATTGGCAATACTGATAAATTCATATGTAATAAAAGTAAGTGAAATACCGGCATTCTTAATAAAAAACTTCCCATTACCCGCTATTTTGATATTTTTTCTCCTATCGGAAAGTTTCCTGGGAGTGATACCCCCGGATATTTTTATTCTCTGGGTAAGTGAAATGAAATTTCCATATTTAATGGTTGGACTTTTAGGTTTTATATCATATGTAGGCGGATTTAATGCTTATTTTATTGGCAGTTTAATAGGTAAAATACCAAAAATAAAAAATAAAGTCGAAAAAATATATGCAAATCATATCGACAAAATAAATAAATGGGGAAGTATTTTCATTGTTATTTCCGCATTGCTGCCAATACCTTATGCAATAGTTTGCAGCCTTGTAGGAATGATGAAATATCCATTTTATAAACTCACTTATCTGGGTTTTTTCAGAATTGCAAGGTTTTATTTGTATGCGTGGGCAATTTTTATTATATTTTGAAATGAAAATACCCGGTTATTAATTCCTGGCTTCGGCTTGGTTCGGCTACGCTCACCAACCGGCGCTCAGTAGCCACCGCTCACCAACCCGCCGCTACTCAGTAACCATACTTACCAACCACCACCCATTTCATTCCTAATTCCTAATTTTTAATTCTTATCTCCTTAAACCTATCCTTCTGGATGTAATTTATGATATACTAAAGCAATATGAGCCAGCAGGTTACTAAACGTTTGCATTGCTTCAATAGTTTCCACAGAAATTTCTTTTTTCTGAAGCCTTAATAATAATAAACCATATAATGCATTTATTGCTATTTCTATTTCATTATCAGATCCTTGCCTGGAAATCTTTTTATATTCTTCGATATTCGGTTTTGCCCATCTGTATAGTTCCTGATGTTTATAATTGTTTTCATCAGAAAGTAATGCCAAATGAATTTTATTCAATTCGTCTGTCAAATTCCTTATTGTATCAATATCTCCCGACTTTTCAAGTTTTTCCGATTTCATAGAAAGAATAAAATCCGAATACCACTCTTTTATCTGATTTTCAGTTTTTGGATCAACCTGATATTTACTTATTATCAATCTGTCAATTTTATTAATGTCAAAATTATTTGCACGGATTATATCCTGAACCTGTTTCAGATATATTATATATTCGACGACATTTTCCTTTTTCTTAATTTCAGCAACAATCATAGTTCGTTTTCCCTAAATTTATCAATAGATCTTCTGTCTTTTTTTGTTGGCCTGCCGCTACCGGCATCGCGTCTCACAAAAACATTTTTCACCTGTTTCAACTTGTCCAGTTCTACCTCCGGAGTGACCTCCTGTATAGCATCTTTTGCCAATACTGCCGAAACTCTTTTATCTATTACATCCAAAACTACAAAAGATCTTATTATCGGAGGAAATTTTATATAAATTTTTTCGTTTTTCCTCACAATTCTGGAAGGTTTTACCTGAATATCGTTTATTATTACATGCCCTTTTTTACACTCTTCAGTAGCCAGATTTCTGGTTTTAAAAACCCTCACAGCCCACAAATATTTATCTATCCTTACATTTTCCGGCATATTGAAAAAATTAATTTTGAAAATAAAATTCTGTTTTATTAATTAAGAATATTTCTTATTTTGCAAAATATTTTATGCAAAAATAATACTAACTAATTAATTTCTGTAAATGAAAAACTTTTTTATTTTATTATTTTCAGGAGTATTATTGTTTACAATTAACTCACATGCACAAAAAACATTTGAAAACGGAGGAATTTACAGTACCGATCCAATTAATCCGCAATCATATAACAACAATCTGTTCCAGGAAATTTTATTTTTTAAAATAAATAATTACATGGATTCACTGGAACTTGACGGTTATGAAACAGATAAATTATTTGTTGAAGCCGCTAAATCTCATGCAGAGCTCATGGCAGAAACACAGGAGGCAAGTCTGGAAGGAAAAGGAAAACAAAAAACAGTAAGAGACAGGCTTATTGCAGCAGGAGGTTCCGGTATAGGAAGCGAACTTGTTGCGAGAATAAATATCAGACTCTCAAATGAATACATTACTTATGATAACCTGGCAGAACAAGTTTTATCAAGATGGGTAACCGGAAAGTTTTCAAAAGATCTTTTTGCCCAGAAATTTTTCCTTGGAGGGGCCTATGGTCAAATTGACGATTCCGGAAAAAAAATATTCGTATCAATGTACACAGGCAATTACACTTCTTTTAAAAGTCCTGCAGATGCTTTCCTTAAACTTGATATTGTTCCTAACAATATCAAAGGCTTAAATCCGTATGATGAGAAAATATGCAAAAAAGCTATAACAAAAGGTCCTGTTATTACAGACTTGCAGGAAGGCCTGTATGTAAACGAAAATGGTGAGATCTTTTTCAGATATAACGATCTTAAAAAATTTAAAAAATTAATTAGAGAAAATGAAGACGGACTTGCTGTTGACATAATACAAAAAGCCCAGTTTGACGATTGCCTTGAAAAAGACTATAATATAGTCGACTATTCAAAAATCAATATAGGATATGCTACAAAACCGGTATATTCAAAAAATATATATGCCAACAATCTATCAGAAGGAGAAGGGAAACAAAAAAGAGTGACCCGGTTAGAAGTTAAACTCGGAGAAGTTCCTGCGACTTTACAAAATGCAAATGATTATGAGCTTAACCTCATGATCATAAAAAGTAAACACGTTTGTGCAAATGTTTCCAAATCATATGTTGATAATAAAATTTATGATTTTGTTCCAAAAATTACGCTTTTACCGGACACCGTAGAAATAGAAGGAGTGAATAAATATGTTCCGATGGCTACATCTTCGGAATTAAAATTCAGAATTAACTTTGAACAAGGCAAGTATGATTATAATCCTGAAGATATGATACCGGTAATTGAAGCCCTTAATGAACCCGATTTTATTATCAATAAAATATTTATCGAAGCATACTCTTCACTCGAAGGGACTCAACAAGAAAATCAAAACCTTCAAAAGAAACGGGTACAAAGTATAATAAAAGCATTTGAAATAAATCAGAATGCCAGTATTGTCGATTCTGTAGTTACTTCAACAAACTTTAAAGACCTGAAAACAGATGTTAAAGGAACTCCTTTTGAAGAAATTGCCGAAATGGACATGAACAGTGCTATTTCCTATGTGAATTCCAGAGCAAAAGAAATGGAATACATATTAAAGAACCACAGATATGCAGATGTTACAATGTGGGTAACATATAATTCAGAAGGAGATAAAGAACAAAACTATGTTGTTGATCAATTTAATAAAGCCGTTGCAGCAAAACAGCTCGACAAAGCTTTATCTATCCAGAAATATATAATGAAAAGAGTTGTTGAAGGAATTTACGGAGAAGAAACTGTCACCGAAATGCGTATACCTCAGGATAAAGATTATGTAGGATTGAATATGAATAAAATATGGTTAACACAATTTGTTTACATAGACCCTATAAATGAAGAGTATATGACAAAAATAGACGAACTTAACAAACTTGACAATACAAATATTTATGTAGAATATAACGATATTCTTTGTAAAATAGAACTTTCAAATTTGGAAAGCAGTGCTATTCAGAACCAACTACAAAATAGAATTGACAGGCTATATAATACTCCTTTAAACGTAAATTCTGTAGATATTCTCAATATAGAACTTCAATATCAGATAATGAATATGTATAAAGATTCCCTGGGATATGCAGATCCGGCAGTTACAAGAAGCCTTGCCAAAATAAAAGAAATAATATATTTTGATGAAGTAAAATGGGATAATTCATTAAAACTGGCAAACATATTTATTAATCATAATGATTACGAATTTGCTGTACAGCTTCTGGAACCCTGGATATATGATGAGAATGTACCTTTCGTACTATTAACAACCTACGTAACCGTTTGTTCCAAAATAAACTACAAAGTACATTCCGGCAAATTCTATTATGCAATGGAAAAAATAAAAGAACATGATAAATCTTATTTCTGCTCATTATTTAAAAATAATAAATTATCTGTCCAGACTTTTGTAAATCTAAAAGTTAAACAATTGTACTGTAATAATTGTCTGAAATAAAATTAAAATAATCTTAATCTTTTGTTTATTAATCCTTAGCTTTCAAACAAAGTCACTGATAAAATTATATTCTAAAAACGCAGTTTTCTGCTTCTTTACGTGTCACTTAAATTATCATTAATACAAAATAATATTAATTATTTTTTTATTAATAATTCTTCATTTCTCATTCTTCATTCTTCATTAATTAATTATATTTGCCAAAAACAATGTTTAACCTTAAATTATTATAAAATGGCTGTAGTAAAACCATTCAGAGGCTTACGCCCACCAAAGAATCTGGTAGAAAATGTTTCATGTCTGCCTTACGATGTCATGAACAGTGAAGAAGCTGCTCAAATGGCAAAAGGGAAAAAAGAATCATTATTGCATGTAACACGTGCAGAAATAGATTTACCTGCCGGCACCGACATACATAGCGAAGAAGTTTATGAAAAGGCTGTTGAAAATTTCAACAAAATGCAACAAAACGGCTGGCTTGTTGAAGACGAAGAAGCAAAATTCTATATTTATGCTCAAACTATGGACGGACGTACCCAATACGGTATTGTTGGTTGTGCATGGTGTCAGGATTATTTCAACGGTATAATCAAAAAGCATGAATTAACAAGACCGGATAAAGAAGAAGACAGAATGATACTGACCCGTTATACAAACGCAAATATAGAACCTGTATTTTTCTCATATAAAGCAGTTCCTGAAATTGACGAAATTGTTGAAAAAATAGTAAAAAATCAGCAAGCTGATTATGATTTTGTTGCAGAAGACGGCTTTGGACACCATTTCTGGCCAATTCACGATACTGCAACAAATAAAAGGATAGAAGAATTATTTGCAACTAAAGTACCTTATACTTATGTTGCCGATGGACATCATCGTACTGCCGCTGCCAGCCGTATCGGACTCGAAAAAGCTGAACAAAATCCAAATCATACAGGAAAAGAAGAATATAACTATTTTATGGCTGTCCATTTTCCTGATAACCAATTAAAAATAATCGACTATAACCGCACAGTTAAAGATCTTAACGGTTTGAGCAAAGAAGATTTCATGAACCGCCTGGTACAGAATTTTGTTGTTCAGGATATGGGAACAGAAATTTACAAACCGGCTTCTTTACATGAATTCAGCATGTATATAGACGGACATTGGTACAAATTAAATGCAAAACCGGGAACATATAACGATAACGATCCTTTGGAAATACTTGATGTTAATGTTTTATCAAAATATGTTCTTGACCAGGTTCTTGGAATTGAAGACCTGAGAACCAGTAAAAGAATTGATTTTATCGGCGGTATAAGAGGACTGGGAGAATTGAAAAAACGTGTTGATTCAGGAGAAATGGTTGTTGCTTTTGCATTATACCCTGTTTCGATGGACCAATTGATCAATATTGCAGATTCAGGTAATATTATGCCACCAAAAACAACATGGTTCGAACCTAAATTACGTTCCGGACTGGCAATACACAAAATTGATTAAGAAAATAAAAAATTGATTTTATTTAAAAGCAATCTGCCTAGTGCCAGGTTGCTTTTTTATTTTACATAAATCACAATATTGAATACATTTTAAATACATAATAACTGCCATATTATGCAAAAAACATTTTCTTGTTTTTCAAATTTATTTTTTTTAATTTTGTGTCAATATTATGATTTATTATTCATTAAAAAGCAGTGTTATGAATTTATTTACATTTAAAAATTTTAAAGTATTATCTTTTTGTTTTTTGTTATTTTGTATAAGTTTCAATTTGAATGCTCAGATTGTATATACCGATTTAGATCCGGATGTAGTTATGGAAGTTCAAGCAAGTAGGGCAAGTGCATACCAAAATGACTATGAGTATTTTAGATTAGACATCAATGATGATGGAACAAATGATATGGAATTTTATTTAAATATTGGAACTGAATATGAATATGATTATATAAGATTTACTTATAGTTTTGAGGTAAAAAAAATTGGTAATTTGAATCTTATTTTCTCAATAGATAGATATAATTCAGGTACAATTATTGATCAATCAAGTTTCAGTCCTTACACTACTACGTATTATTTTTATGCTATTGGAGGAGGTGAATGGTGGACCAATGATCCGGATTGGTATATTGCATTTAGATTTGAAAAAGATGGAAATTATCATTATGGTTGGATGCAAATTCAGTTGGATAATATGCCGGAAAATTCGGAATTAATTAAAATTAACAGAAGCATAATAAAAGACTTTGCATATAATGCCACTCCCGGACAATATATAATTGTAGGTGATGCTAATCCTATTCCGAGCCCTACCGAAGCCGTTGCTTCTGTTAGTATTTTAGATATTGATGACAATGGAGATGGTAGAGACCTGGAAGTAAGTTTTCCAAAAATCGAAGATGAAACAAGAATTTCAGAATATAGAATTATGGTTGTAAAGCTAGCTGATTCTTATAGTTTTGAACTTGAAAATGCGGATACTGTAACAAATTATTTTTCAGTATCGCCATCTGGAAGAAATAATTACATGAATATACTAACTGAGAATAGCAAAGATGTAAATGGGGAAAAAATTACAACAAATGTAAATTATAAAGTTTTCGTACTGTCCGTAGCAAATGGGACAAGTACAAATATAAATGCATTATCTCAACCTTCAAATGCGCTAAAATTAGTAGGTGGTGATTCATTTGTAAATGACTTGTTAAGCTCAAAATTAGAAGTATACCCTAACCCTACAAATAGTTCCATAAATATAAAATTTGAAGAAAGAATAGAAAACATTGAGTTGTATGACGTCACAGGAAAAATTATTTTTACTGATAAAGTAAATGCGGATAATTACATTATTAATAATGTTTCTAACTTTCCTAGAGGAATATACAATTTACTTATACATACAGAAAAAGCTAAAGTTGCAAAACGTATTGTGGTTCAGTAATTATCTGATTTAGAGATCAGTTTTTATTTTAATAATAAGTAATTTAAACTTTTTTTTAACAGAATTGTTATAAAACTTATTATGCTTTTGTAAAATAATTAAATCTATAGAATATGAAAACAAAAATTAAATTTTTACTTATTGCGGTAATATTTTCATGTGCATTCGGATTATCAGCAAATGCACAGGGACAATTTGGCTTACAGTTTGGTTATAATAATACGAAATTTAAAACCAAAATAGGCAGCACAACAACAAAAAGCGATCCTCTCAATGGCTTTAATGTAGGACTTACTTATGACTATGATTTTCATAAATATGTAGGACTACAAACAGGAGTATTATATTCTTTATATCATAAAAAAGATGAATTAACAGTTTTTGGCACAACCAGTACAAATAAAATAACATACCATTATGCAACTATTCCTGTAAATGTGAAAGGGAAATATGAATTTGGCAATAGCGGATTAAGTGTTTTTGCTTTTGCAGGACCGGATTTTATTATAGGCATAGCAGCAAATTCAAAAACTAAAATAGGTAATTCCCCTGAATCTTCTATGAATCTGTATGATGATGATTATGATTTTAATCGTTTTGATATAGCTTTAGGCTTAGGCGCAGGAGTTCAGTACAAAAGCCTTAGATTAAAATTCGGATATGATATCGGACTTTTGAATCTTGCAGATACTGATGGTGATAATAAATATAAAAGAAATTATTTTAATATTTCACTAGGGTTATTGTTTTAACCAATATTTAAAAGATAAAAAAATTGAGGCTGATACAAAAAAGTATCAGCCTCAATTTTTTAATAATGAATTATCTTATAATTATTATTTGCAGCTAAATAATTATGAATTATCAGGCTTGTTTCTTTACTGAAATTTTGCTTACATATCATATCTTCAACATCTTCAAGCCTGAAATCAGTATTACTGTCTAAAAAACCAAAACCAACATATTCAGAAGATTTTACAGAAACAATACCGATCTTAAAATTATCACAATTATGTATAAAAATATATGCATTTTTTAATCCTGAATTAAATTTATTAATCAGTTTTTCTGCCCTTGAATTATATTCATTCACTGGTTCTTCGCCACAACATGCTCCTTTACATTCTCCCAAACCATAATAAAAACATGCCCCTGCACATGTATATAATCCGCATAATTTACGACATAAGTTATATTCTACACAATATTTCATCAAAATATCCTCAGACTCTTTTTTTGTTGAATATAAGGCAAGAATACCTGAAACAGAGTTCTCTATATTCTGAACAAAAAACCTTATATAACCTTTTTCATCTTCATTAAAGCATATTCCCCACTTTTTTGTGTTTTTTATATTTTTTTTATTATACGCAGGAAGATTTTTCGCTATTTCTTCAGCTTCCCGCAACTGGCTTATCAATTCACAACCCGTAAGTTCATAATCAATGTCAACAATACATGATCTTAATTTTTTATGTTTCTCATTTCTAAAAAAGGCTAAAATAGCGGATTTTATATTTTTAGATTTTCCTATATAAATTATTTCCCCGTCCGAATTATAAAAATTAAAAATTCCAAATTTTTCCGGTAAATTATTTAACAATGTAAGATCAAATTGTTCGTTTATTCCTGTTAATGAAAAACCATTGATATTTATTCCGCCGAATTGCTCAAGATCATATCTCAATATACGATAAAAAAGATCAACGGTTGCTCTGGCATCACCAAAAGCCCTGTGACGATTTTCAAGTTTAATATCAAATTCTTTACAAATATTCCCCAGACTATATGATCCTAATCCTTTAAACAATTTACGGCTTAATTTTAATGTACACAAAGTGTCACGTTTAAAATCATAGCCTAAACCGGCAAACTCCTGTTTTATAAAACCATAGTCAAATCCTGCATTATGAGCCACAAAAATCGTATCTTTTGTTATTTCTACAATATCTTTAGCAATTTCATAAAATTTAGGAGCAGATTCAACCATTTCATTTGAAATGCCTGTTAGATTTTCAATGAATGGTGGTATATAAGATTCAGGATTTACCAGACTACAAAATTCTGAGATTATTTGTTTTCCATCAGTAACAAAAATCGCAATTTCTGTAATCTTACAGCTTTTATTATAACCGCCGTTAGTTTCAATATCTACAACAGAGAATAATTTTGACATTAATAAATATTCCGTTTTTTTATTTTTGGACAGAGACTTTTCTTATTTATAATATCTCCCTTCATGGCATTTCAGATATTCCATAATGCAAAATTAATAAATAGTTCCGACTGTTTTACTTAAAAAAAGGAAATATTATGCTAATTTTTTATCTATATTTTTTATTTTTGTATTTTGATTTACCATATAATTAAAAATTTAAATTTATGTCAGGACATAGTAAATGGTCAACAATTAAAAGAAAAAAAGGTGCACTGGATGCTAAAAGATCTAAAATTTTTTCAAAGTTATCAAAAGAAATTACAATAGCTGTTAAAGAAGGCGGCGGACACGATCCCGATTACAACTCAAGATTAAGATTGGCTATTCAGAATGCTAAGGGCGTTAATATGCCAAAAGAAAATATCGAAAGAGCGATAAAAAAAGGCGATCAGGATGGTGCTAATTTTTCTGAAACTACCTTTGAAGGATATGCTCCTCACGGAATTGCAGTTTTTGTAGAATGTTTATCGGATAATAACAACCGTACTGTATCAAATGTAAGAGCTGCTTTTAATAAATATAACGGCACTTTAGGAACAAATGGTTCTTTAAGTTTTTTATTTGACAGAAAAGGAGTTTTCGAATTAGAAAAACCTGAAAATATTGATTTCGAAGAGCTTGAATTGGAACTTATCGATGCTGGCGCAGAAGAGATTGAAATTGAAGATAATACAATAACAATAACCTCGGCAATGGAAGATTTTGGTAATATTAATAAAAAACTTGAAGAGTTGAATATTAATGTTACAAATGCCGAATTACAACGTATTCCTAATGATACTAAAGAATTGCCGGTAAACGAGGCAAAGTCGGTTCTTAAACTTATTGAAATCCTGGAAGATGACGATGATGTACAAAAAGTATTTCATAATCTTGAAATGACCGACGAGCTTGCTGAAGCAATGGATTAAAATATTTTTTTATCGGCGCATAGACAGGTTATTTAAAACTATTGGCCATTAGGCTAAACAATAAGCATATATTTTAGTTTTATTATTTATAATAGATTATAAATATAATTTTCATAAATGAATTTTAGTATTAATTAAATAAATGAAAAAATGAAAAAATATTTTGCAGAAATGATAGGAACGTTCGTTCTTGTTCTTGGTGGTTGCGGTACTGCAATTTTTGCAGGTGGAACGGTTGGTTTCCTTGGTGTTGCGTTAGCCTTTGGGTTAACTATTGTAGCTATGGCATACGGTATAGGGAATATTTCCGGAGCTCACCTTAATCCTGCTGTATCGGTAGGAGTATTTTGTGCCGGAAAAATGAGTATAAAAGACCTGTGCGGTTATGTTGTATTCCAGATAATCGGAGGTATCCTGGCTGCAGCTTTATTGGCTTTTATTGTAAGTCAATATGGAGGTACAAGAGGAACATTTGCAGCAAACGGTTATGGTGAAGCTTTTGCCGGAGCTCCGGGATATTATCAGATAAGTGCAGCCGGAGCATTTGTAACTGAAATGGTTCTTACATTTATTTTCCTTATTGTAATTTTAGGTGTAACAGATAAAAGTTCAACTCCGGGATTTGCAGGTTTAGCTATTGGATTAACCTTGACATTAATCCACTTAATAAGTATTCCTTTGACCAATACATCTGTTAATCCTGCACGTTCAATTAGCCAGGCAATTTTTTCTGAAAATACTGTAGTATTATCTCAATTATGGCTGTTCATTATTGCTCCAATAATAGGTGCAATCTTAGGAGCTTTTGTATGGAAAGCTATAAAAACTAAAGAATAAACTATTTATTTAAATAAAATAAAAATAGAATCTGAGAACTCAGGTTCTATTTTTTTATCTATATAACCAGGATCAATTAAAAATATAAAAGAAAGAAAATCTACTAATTACAATAACACAACATGTTTATAATTGAGATAATTTTCAAAAAAAGATAAAAAAAATAAAAAAAAATTTGGAAGAATAAAAAAAAGTTTATTTCTTTGCAGTCCCAAATTACGATTTAGGAAACGGTCCGGTCGTCTAGGGGTTAGGACGCCAGGTTTTCATCCTGGTAACCGGGGTTCGATTCCCCGTCGGACTGCAAAAACAAAAAGCCTTGAAATTCAAGGCTTTTTTATTTTAGCTTTACAAATTTTCGTTATTCTAAATAAAAAAGGGCTCAATGTAAAAATTAGGTGGAGCCAAAAAAATTAAGCAAAAAGTTTAGCCAATCTAAAAATGAAAAAAGGAATATCTCTTACTCCTCTAAATTGAGCTCTAAACGCTTTAATTTTAGCATTAAAAGATTCAGCCGAAGCATTAGTAGCTCTTCTATCAAAGTAGTTAACAATAGTTAAATAATTATTTTTCATAGTTTCTATTACAGATTTAAAGAATTTCAGGTTTAATTTTTCAACTTTATTGTACCAATGAGCAAGTTTTGTTATAGCTATATTTTTGTTTATTCTTTGATTATATATATCAGTTAGTTCCAGAGAGATATGGTAAGCTTCTTCAATTTGAGGATATTGTTCAAATAATATTTCAGCTCTGGTTTGTTGTTCATTAGTCCATTTTGAAGCGTGTTTCATAACTATATACCTGCTTCTTGCCAGTAATTCTCTTCTAGTATCACCATTAGAGAATATATGTGATTTAAAAACATGTCCGGTTTCTTTTGCTAATTGAATTTCGGCATTTTCCTGATCAATAGCCTGTCATCTGTAACTGACTCTTAAGTCATTTACTGCTTCATTGATTAAACGTTGTACATGGAACCTGTCACTTACATGTACTGCATATGGAAAACTAAATTTTACAATTTGTTTCATTGTTGGTGCAAGATCTAATGTTACTTCTTTTACTTTTTTTCTTTTTACGGTGGGTATTTTGGATAAGGCATAGGTAACATTATCTGATTTAGTCCCTTTTATTATAGCAACTAAAGAACCTTTCCTTCCTTTTGCTGATTTATTGGTTACTATAGTATAAATCTCTCCCTGTGAAAGAGTAGTTTCATCTATACTTAAGTATTCACCAATATTATCTTCAAATATTATAAAATCATGACTATAGACTTGTTCTTCCCATTCTGAAAAATTACTTATGTGTAATTTATACTGACGTGATAATAATGCTCCATCTACACTGTACATAGAACCTATAGTGGAAATACTTAAACTACTTTCTTCTATGCGTCCCTTTAAAAAAAAGAGCAAATCCTTGTGAAAGATGCGTCCCGTAATGAGTTAAATCATAACTATTACTTATTTCTTTTCCTGTTTCTTTTTCAAACCATTTTCTTTTTCTTACATGAAGATATACCGATTTACCCCTGAGTGGAAAATCTTGTATGGTAGTTGGTGATGTAAATCCTTTAGACTGGTAACTGTAAGAATCTGATCTGGGTGGATTGGAGTGTTCATCCAAACGGATATCTATACTGGAGGATGTATCATGAATATCGACTACTTCAAAATTGTGTAAGACTTCTATGGGGAGAACCAATTTTAATAATTCGTAAGAAAAATTCATCGCTTTTTTAACAAAGATAAATTTTATCCACCTATTTTTTACATTGACCCATATTTTAGGGTTGAGCCGGTTGTGCCTCGTTTACAGTTAAATGTAAAGAAATAAGCCTGATTATATCAGGCTTATTTTTGTGATTGATCGGAGACTCGAACTCCGGACCCCCTGCTTAAAAGGCAGGTGCTCTACCTGCTGAGCTAATCAATCAATATTTCATTTTTCATTTCCCGTTTTGGGACTGCAAAGATATGATTATTGATTCTATTTTCCCAAAAAAAAATAAAAAAAAATTGTAAAAATTTCAAACATCATTAGTATTAAACTAATAATCAATTATTTAAAAATAATATTTTTTATAAAATATTTGAATAATTACTATAGGATATGTTCGATATAGATTATCTAACAATATAAAATTTATTAATCTGCTATCTGTTTTAAACATTTTAAAAAAAATCTTACCATTAATAAAAAAAAAATCTTATCTTGCGTTTAATTTTAATTATTTAATTAATAAAAGATTTTCCGATTATGAAAAATTTTACTTTTCTACTGTTCATTTTAATAATCCTTGGTGTCAATACTAATAGTTATAGCCAGAGAAGCTACGGAGGCTTGCCGGTAAGTTATACCTTAAAAAGCCTTAATAATGATATTGACCATATCATGCTTCCCAGACCCGATATAAATTCTATAAAACAAGAAGATTATGAAAATGATAAAAACGGAGGAATGCACAGAGTTGGTTATATTATTCCTGTAAAGTATAATATGAATAATTCGGGGACATGGGATGTTCTGGAAGACGGAACTCATGTATGGAGATTTAAAATAACATGTCCTGATGCACTTGCATTAACAATGCTCTATAAAGAATTTTATTTACCTGAAGGTACCCAGTTATTCCTATACAATGAAAACAGAAAACAACTGTTAGGTTCATATGATCATCGTACAAATCCGGAATCAGGTGATAGTTTTTCAACACAGATGATACAGGGTGAAACTACATATATAGAATACATAAAACCTGAAAATGTTTCGGAGGAAGCCATAATAGACATAGAAGGAGTTGTATATAATTACCGTAATGTAGAACAATTTGTCGGACATTACGAGTCCCATAAAGCTACTAGTTTTGGATCATCCGGAAGTTGTAATGTTAATATAAATTGTCCGGAAGGAAACAATTGGCAAACACAAAAAAAAGGAGTTGCAGTTATTTATGTTATTGAAGGAGGAATGGCTGGTTTTTGTTCAGGAACAATCGTTAATAATACTTCAAATGACGGAACCCCATATATGTTAACCGCAGATCATTGCGGCGGAACTGCTACTACTTCCGAGTTTAACCAGTGGCAATTCCACTTTAATTTTGAAGCAACCGGTTGTTCAAACCCAGCGACAGCCCCATCAGTAACCAGTTCTACCGTAACAGGATGTACTTTCAAGTCAAGAGGTCCTAACGGTGCCGGAGGAACTGACTTTTTGTTACTGGAGCTTAATACAACAGAAACTGCCTTAGCCGGCATGAATGTTTATTACAACGGCTGGGACAGAAATACTACAGCCAGTAGCTCCGGTGTAAGTATACACCACCCATCAGGCGATATAAAAAAGGTATCCACATATACCGCAACATTACAAAGCGGAACATTTAACAGTTGTATCAGTAACGGACATTGGAGAGCCAATTGGGCATCTACTGCAACAAACTGGGGAATAACAGAAGGCGGCTCATCCGGTTCACCTATTTTTAACGGTGCCAATAAACTTGTTATCGGAACATTGAGCGGAGGAGCTTCCGACTGTGGAGTTCCTGCAGCACAAGCCTACGACCTATATGGAAAATTTGATATCCATTGGGAAGGTAACGGCACATCAAACGACAGAAAATTAAAACCATGGTTAGATCCCGGAAATACAGGAGTTATGACATGTCCGGGGTATGATCCTAACAGTGGCTCATTACCTCCGGTAGCAAATTTTTCGGGAACACCAACAACAATTGATGTTGGCGGTGTTGTTAATTTTACAGATCTATCTACAAATACGCCAACCACATGGTCATGGACTTTTGACGGAGGAACTCCGTCAACAAGTACTGTACAAAATCCTTCCGTTATATATAACGCTCCGGGTGTATACAGTGTATCCCTGACTGTTTCCAATGGTTCCGGCACAAGTACTCCCGAAACTAAATCCGGCTATATAATAGTAAATTCAACCGGAAATTGTTCAAATGATCTTTTGGCAGCATTTGTGGCATCTATATACGAAGTGACGGCAGGACAGGATTGCATAAATTTTGATGATCAGTCGACAGGTAATGTAAATAATTGGAGCTGGAGTTTTCCGGGTGCGGTAACAACATCTTCAACAGATCGTTCTCCTCGTAATATCTGTTACAATGTTGCAGGAACTTATGATGTTATATTGGAAGTAAGATGCGGTGAGTATCGAAATACAACTATCTGCGAAGATTGTATCACAGTTCTTCCTGATCCGGAAGCGCCAATAGCTGATTTTGACGCAGACTATATTGTTGTTCCGGTTGGTAGTGTTGTTCATTTTACAAATCTCTCTCAAAACGGGCCTTTTGACCAATGGGTATGGAATTTTGAAGGAGGACTTCCTGAAACTTATAACCAGGAGACCCCTCCTCCTGTTGCTTATAACACAGTAGGATCTTTTGATGTTTCATTAAGATGTCGTAAAACTAACGGAAGACAAGATGTAAAGTTAAAAGAAAGATTCATTAAAGTAGTTCCTCAAGCAACAACTCCACCAATTGCCGATTTTGAAGCAAATTATACAGTTATTGCCCCAGGCGAAACTATAAATTTTATAGACTTTAGCACAGGTACACCTCACAGATGGAACTGGACATTTGAAGGAGGACAACCTGCAACCAGCAACAGACAATTTCCTACAGGTATTACATATGCCAGAGCCGGAGTTTATTCTGTAACTCTGTCCGTAAGCAATAATATCGGAACAGATGCACTTACAAAACAAATGTACATATTAGTTACTACAACCGACACATGTTCTAATGCGCCTCAAGCAAACTTCACTGCCCAAAACAGGCTTATTGAAGCAGAAGGAACCGTATATTTCCAGAACCTGACTACCGGTAACCCGACATATTGTATGTGGGAATTTCAGGGAGGAACTCCTTCTTACAGCACAGAACAAACTCCAAGTCAACCGGTAAAATATAATACTCCGGGTATATATAAAGTAAAACTTACTACATCAAACAACTGTGGCTCCACTGCATTAACAAAAGATAAATACATATATGTATTTAGCGGACTTGTTCCTTCATATTGTGATACTATTACAACTGTAAGATCAGGTGAAACATACGGACCGATAGAATATCCCTCTTCTTACTATGGATATATATCCGGACATAACGGAAGAAAGATCAGAAATTTTGCAAATTATTTCGAATATTATACTTTTAATGAAATAAATGCACTGTTATTGCCTGTTTATGAAGCAGAAGCAGGAGATTCCACTTCATATGTTGATTTCTGTATCTGGGAGCCTGATGGTAGAAGACCAGCTTCAGAACCATATGCCAGAAAAAGGATTTATATTAAAGATTTAGCTACTAATAATCAAAATAATTTTATAAAATTTGATGCTCCTATCCATATTGATGGACCTTTCTATGCAGGATTTCGTCTGAACTATCCTGATAAAGACAGCAATGGTGTCAGTGATGACCTATTTGTAACAGGAATGGTAACAAACAGAGCAGTAAATGATACTACCACAAACACTATGTTTTTCTACCAGGGAGGAACATGGAAATCTACAAATGAGCTATTCGGTTTCAGTTCTTCGCTTGTTATCAGACCAATATCTTGTCTTGTTGATATTCCATCCAATATTTCGGAAAATAATATTGATATTTATCCTAACCCTACATCCGGAATAATAAACATAATAATACCAGATGAAAGCGTTAAAAACTTTTATATAGAAATTTATGACGCATTGGGAAGAAAGCATGATGCAAAATATACAAATACAGGAACTAACGAATACTCAATAAATATAAATAATTATCCCGAAGGATTATATGTTGTAAAAGTTATATACGGAAGTTCTGTTGCAACAAAGAAAATATTGTTGACAAAATAAATAAATTTTAAAAAATAATTTTAAAACCTCTGATTATCTTTGCATAATCAGAGGTTTTTTATGAAATTCATTTTAAAAATACTATTTTTTTTGTTGCCGTTGTATCTATTACTGGGATGTAGCAATAACAACAGTACAAATATTGAAGGAGAAATCATCCAAAATAAATATTCAACCGGATTTGAAATAATAAAAGATAAAAACGGATTTATATTAAATATAAAGGACAGATTTAGCAAATCAGGTATTAATGTTGATACATACTATTTAAGAACTGATAATTCCGGAAATTCAAACAAATCAACAATACAAATTCCCATACAAAAAGCAATATGTTTATCAACCACCCATTGTGCTTTTATTTCAGCAATTGGCGAAACAGAAACAATAAAAGGTATAAGCGGAATAGATTATATTTATAATACGAAAATACTGGAATTAATTGAACAGGGCGAAATCACAGAAATAGGTTACGATAAACAAATAAATTATGAAAAAATAATTTCTTTAAATCCTGATGTTGTATTTGCATTTGGTGTCGATAATAACAGCATGTCATCATATCAGAAATTAAACAATATCGGAATTCCTGTCATATATGTAGGTGATTTTTTAGAATCAAAGCCTCTTGGCAGAACAGAATGGATAAAATTCTTCGGATGTTTCTACGACAAACTGGATTATACTGTTGAATATTTCGATAGTATTGAAAAATGTTATAATTCATTATTAAATAAAAAAAACATAAATATCTCGGAAAAACCTGAAATTCTGGTCGGACTTCCATGGAAAGGAACATGGTGGGTACCGGGAGGAGATTCCTTCTTCTCAAATTATATTAATGATGCCGGAGGAAATTATATATATGGTAACAATAATAAATCTGAAAGCATTCCATATACAATTGAAGAAATATTTTTAACAGCTCAGAATGCAGATATATGGTTACATCCTAATGCTGCTGCCGACAAAAATCAGATACTTATGACAGACGAAAGATTAAAAAATTTTTCACCATATGATAAATCCAGAATTTATAATAATAATAAAAGGACAAGTGATTTAGGCGGAAACGATTTTTGGGAATCAGGAATAATTCATCCGGATATAATATTAAGGGATCTTCAATTAATATTTTATTCAAACCAAAATAGTAATGATTCTTTATATTACTACAAAGAGCTGTATTAATACAATAATTTAGTATGAATAAAAAGAAAAATATTTTTAAATTCACAATACTCCTTTTTTGCTTTGTTCTGCTTATTATTGTTGATCTTAATACTGGTCATATAAAAATACCTTTTCAGGAAATATTGAAGTTTTTTAGTTTTTCCAGTAATGTTTCTGATGATTTTTTTATACTCATAAAAGAATTCCGGGTTCCACGTGTTGCAGTAGCAATATTATCAGGAGCTGCCCTGTCTGTTGCGGGATTAATGATGCAAACACTATTCAGAAATCCATTAGCCGGTCCTTATGTGTTAGGAGTCAGTAGTGGTGCCAGTCTTGGAGTAGCTATAGTAGTACTTGGAGCCAGTTTTATTTTTGATCAGGAAACTGCACACTCTAATTATTTAATTTTAATTGCTGCCGGACTAGGAGCTGCTGCCGTTTTAGCATTAATCCTCTCTGTGTCTCTACGATTAAAGGATATATTAAGTATATTAATTATAGGTATATTAATTGCAGGAGTTGTAAATTCAATTGTCAGCATTTTACAGTACTATGCCAATGATATCAATGTAAAATCCTATGTCGTATGGACAATGGGAAGTTTAAATTCCGTATCATTTAAAGATATAACTATCCTCACTCCTCTCCTGCTTATTTCAATAGCTGTAATATTTGGAATGTCAAAATCACTTAATCTTATATTACCAGGTGAAAATTTTGCAAAAAGTATGGGAGTAAACCTTACAAAACTTCGCATACTGATATTTATTTTTGTAAGTATTCTTACCGGAGCAGTAACGGCATTCTGTGGTCCTATCGGATTTATAGGAGTTGCCGCCCCTCATGTTGCCAGATGGTTTTTCAATACTTCAAACCATTTTATATTAATTCCTGCATCTGTATTATTGGGTGCTGTTTTTATGCTTTGTGGCGATTTATTTTCTCACATTATTTCTTCAAACGGAATATTACCGATAAATGCAATTACTTCAATATTAGGAGCCCCATTTATTGTATGGATTGTAATCCAAAATAAAAGAACAATAGTTTAACCAGTGACTGAACAAATATTACATATCGAAAATCTGCTTATAGGATATAAACGACCTTTTACAAAAGTTTTTAATGCAAATGTATACAGAGGTAACCTAATTTGTATTATTGGTCGTAACGGAACAGGTAAAAGCACATTATTAAACACTCTTGCCGGAATTATAAAACCACTTGGCGGTAATATTTTTTATGAGGACAAAAACTTTGCAAAACTCAATCTGCGGGAAAAATCTACATTAATCAGTTATGTACCTTCTAAGCAGGAATATTTGTCAAATCTTAGCGTATACGATCTAGTTGCCTTAGGTCGCAGCCCATATACAAATATATTTGACAGAAAAAATTCTAAAGATAAAATAATAATTGACCAGGCTTTAAGAAATTTTAATCTCGAAGAACTACGGGATAAAGCCTTATATGAAATAAGTGACGGAGAGCGGCAACGTTCTATGATATGCAGGGCGATAGTGCAGGAAACCCCTTTAATATTACTCGATGAACCAACAGCTTTTCTTGATTACTATGCAAAACAAAAGCTTCTTTTAGATTTGTCAAATCTGGTAAAGGAAAATAATAAATGTATATTATTTTCCAGTCACGATATCGAATTGTCTTTAAAATATGCAGATACCGTTTGGCTTTTTCATAACAAAGAAATTGTTTCAATACCTGTAGATACTCTAAAAGAATCTGATTTACTGGAAAAAATAATGGGATTTAATTTTAAATAATGTATAACTTCTTATAAGTCATTTATTTTAGTAATATTAAATAATTTACTATTCCATTATAATATAATAATCAACAAATCTTTACGTTCTTAAATTTGACTTGGTAAAAATTTAAAAAGTATATTATCTTTGCAAAATGTTTCGAAATAAATTTTTAAACTTAATATTATTATTGTCTGTAGTATTCGTTTTAGGTTCATGCAGAGGATATCAGAAATTACTGAAAAGCTCTGACTATGAACAAAAGTATAACAAAGCCATAGAATATTACGAAGACAAGGATTATTTTAAAGCTCAGGGCTTACTTGAAGAATTAAGGACAATCTACAGGGGAACCGATAAGTCTGAAAAAATAGCATATTATTTTGCAAACTGCGCTTATGGCTTAGGTGAATATTCTTTATCTGCATATTTACTAAAAGATTTTGTAAGACAATACCCTTCAAGTGAACATAGAGAAGATGCATTATTTACTGCTGCATACTGTTATTATCTTATTTCACCGGCCCCGTCACTTGAGCAGACCTATACAGAAATAGCAATAAGTGAATTTCAGTTGTTTATTGAAAGATTTCCAAATTCGGAAAAAAGACAAGAAGCCGAAGAATATATAGATTTACTACAATTCAGGTTAGAAACAAAAGCATACAATAATGCTATGCTATATTATAAAATCGGAGATTATAAAGCTGCAAATGTAGCCTTAAAAAATGTAATTATAGATTTCCCGGACACAAAATACCGTGAAGATATACTATTCACTCTGATTAAGGCAAATTTCCTGTTAGCAGAAAACAGTATACATGAAAAACGCTATGAAAGATATAAAAACACTATAGATTCATACTATAATTTTATAGACAACTATCCAGATTCTAAAAAAATAAAAGAAGCTGAAAAATATTATACAAATTCATTAAAATACATAGAAAAAAAACATGGATTATAAAAAAACAGAAGCTCCTGTATCAACAATTACAAGAGATATTAACGAAATTTCCGATAAAAGCGGAAACATTTATGAGTCAGTTGTAATATGCGCAAAAATGGCAGATCAGATTAATGCCGAATTAAGGAAAGAACTCTATGAAAAACTTGAAGAATTTGCTACTTACAATGATAATCTGGAAGAAGTTCATGAAAACCGTGAGCAAATAGAAGTATCAAAATATTATGAAAAATTGCCGAAACCTTCTCTTATTGCGATGGAGGAATTCTTGAACGACAATATATACTTCACAGAAGGAAATTCTGAAAGCACGGAAGAACAATAATTTTCTGATAAAGTCAGCTCACTAATGCTTAAAGGTAAAAACTTTATACTGGGAATTACCGGAAGTATTGCTGCCTACAAAGCAGCATACCTTACAAGGCTATTAATAAAAGAAGGAGCTAATGTGAAAGTAATAATGACTCCATTAGCTAAAGAATTTATTACCCCACTTACAATGGCCACATTATCAAAAAATCCTATTCTGGTAGATTTTTACAATCCTGAAAATGGAGACTGGAATTCACACGTAGATTTAGGACTGTGGGCAGATGCTTATATAATAGCTCCGGCAACTGCAAATACTATTGGTAAGATGGCTAATGGAATTGCGGACAATTTGCTTGTTACAACTTATTTATCGGCAAAATGTCCTGTTTTTATTGCTCCTGCAATGGATCTGGATATGTATAAACACTCTGCGAATCAAAAAAATATTGAAATCCTTAAATCGTACGGAAATATTTTTATCGAACCTGCAAATGGAGAACTTGCAAGCGGTTTAACAGGAAAAGGCAGACTGGAAGAACCCGAAATTATAGTTGAAAAAATAAAGGCATACTTTCAAAAAAAAAACTCATTAACTAAAAAAAAGATTTTAATAACTGCCGGACCTACCTATGAAAAGATCGATGCAGTAAGGTTTATAGGTAATTATTCTTCAGGGAAGATGGGTTATGCACTTGCAGAAGAATGTGCTGAAAGAAATGCTGAAGTCATTTTAATTTCGGGACCGGTAAACATTAAACCAGTAAATCCATCCATAAAACTAATTAAGGTAACCTCCGCAAAAGAGATGTATGAACAGTGTATAAAATACTTTCAGAAAGTTGATATTGCTATACTGTGTGCGGCAGTTGCCGATTTTACTCCTGAAAATACTATAAACAGTAAATTAAAAAGAGAAGGAAATAATTTAAATTTGAATCTGGTTCCTACTATTGATATTGCGGCAGAACTCGGAAAACTTAAATCTAAAAAACAAATAATTATCGGTTTTGCTTTAGAAAAAGAAAATGAACAAATAAACGCAAAAGAAAAACTGAACAGGAAAAATCTGGACTTCATTGTCCTTAATTCATTGAATGACAAAGGAGCAGGATTTGACACAGATACTAACAAAGTAACAATTATAAACAATAAAGAACAAGTTTTCAAGTTTAACTTAAAGAGCAAAAAAGATGTAGCATCAGATATTATAGATAAATTAGAAGAGTATTTATAAAACAATAAAAATGAAAAAAATATTTTTTCTTATCATATTATTACTTTCAGGTTTAGTTATTTTCTCTCAGGAACTTGACTGCAGAATACAGGTAAACTATTCAAAATTACAGGGAACCCAATATGAAAAAACATTTCAGACAATGCAGCAAGCTTTGTATGAATTTGTAAACAATACAAAATGGACTAACAATGTATTTGCCCGGGATGAAAGAATTGAATGTAATATTCAAATAATAATTGACGAACAAATTTCAGCCGATGAATATAAAGGTAGCATCCAGATAACATCCTCCCGTCCTGTTTTTGGAACATCATATTTGTCTCCGATATTAAATTTCAGAGATAACGATTTTTCTTTCAAATATAATGAATTCGAACAGCTTGAATTTAATCCCAATACATTTACAAGTAATTTAACTTCAGTATTGGCATATTACTGTTATATAATTATCGGATTAGATTACGACTCATTCTCTCCTAACGGCGGAACTTCATATTTTCAACGTGCGGAGAAAATAGTTCA
This sequence comes from Bacteroidales bacterium, assembly GCA_031275085.1. Classification (GTDB taxonomy): domain Bacteria; phylum Bacteroidota; class Bacteroidia; order Bacteroidales; family ML635J-15; genus Bact-19. The sequence goes on from JAISPG010000027.1 coordinate 44,867, forward strand.
GAATGCACAAGGAGCACAGGAAGCAGGCTGGAAAGCTTATGAAAATTTAAAAAACAGATATTGGATCACAGAAAATTTACTTAGTGACCAATATTCGCAATTAAGAGATTTTTATTATACATATCACAGGCTCGGAATGGATAAACTGGCTGACAAACCTTCAGAAGGAAGGGCTGCTATAGAACAGGCAATTGAAGGTTTAAGAAATGTACACAGGAGAAAACCCGGATCTATTCTAATGACAATGATACTCACCGTAAAAGGAGATGAAATCGTAAATGTATTTTCCGAAGGTTTTTCTGATGAAAAATCCAGAGTCGTAAACAATCTGAAAGAAATAGATGCTGCTAATTCTTCAAAATACGACAAAATCATGAAGGAGTCCAATTAAAATGCTACTTTCATTATCAATAAAAAATTATTTATTAATTGATCATATTGATCTTTCTTTTAAAGAAGGATTCTCCGTTATAACCGGAGAAACCGGATCAGGAAAATCTATAATACTGGGTGCAATATCGTTACTTTTAGGAAAAAGAGCCGATTCTGTAATAATGCCTGATAAAAATTCCAAATGCATTATTGAAGCATGTTTTGATATTTCAAAACAAGATATTAAAAGCTTATTTAATGATTTGGATATTGATTTTGACAATATAACATTAATACGCCGGGAAATACTTTCCAATGGGAAATCAAGAGCATTTGTAAATGATACTCCGGTAAACTTATCAGATATAAAACTAATTTCCGAAAAACTTATAGATCTTCACTCACAACATGAAAATATTGCCTTATCTGCTCCAAATTACCGTCTGCAAATAATAGATACTATTGCAGGAACTACAAACTTGTACGCAGAATACCGGGAAACATATAACACATGGAACAACACAAAACAAGAATTAAAAAACTCTCTTACAAAACTTGAAAAAGCCAAAAGAGATGTTGACTACTATAAATTCCAGGTTGATCAGATTACTTCCGCAAAACTTGAAGATAACAATGAACTCGAATATCTTGAAGTACAATCTTCCTTACTTGAAAATGCAGAGGAAATAAAGGAAAGCATGTATTCTTCACTTAATATTCTTGATGGAAATGAAAATTCAGTTGAAAACTCTTTAAGAGAAATTAAAAGCTTTTTTACCAAAATAATAAAATCTTATAAACCTGCCGAAGACATAGTTAACAGAATTGAATCGTTAATAATTGAAATAAGGGATATCAATAATTTAATATCTGATGAAGCAGAAAAAGCAGAATCAAATCCTGAGTTATTGCAAAAAATAAACTCAAGAATTGATCTTATCAATAATTTACTTTTAAAACATAATGCAAAGAATATTGAAGAGCTTAAAAATAAATGTTCAGAATATTATAATCACATTCAAAACACTGAAGACATAGAAAATAAAATTGAAATTCTCACTAAAACTGAACAAATTCAATACGAAAAAGCCAATAAGCTAGCTGCTGAATTAAGTAAAACAAGAGAAAAGTCCTTTGGGAAAATAGAAAAACACATACAAGAATTATTAAAAGAGTTAGGTATTGAACATGGAATATTCACAATAAAAAATAACCACCTGCAGGATATTTCAATTTACGGATTAGATGATATAGACTTTTTGTTTTCTGCAAACAAATCAATAGACCCACAAATATTAGAAAAAGTTGCATCGGGAGGAGAATTCTCAAGGCTGATGTTGGCTATTAAATCTGTAATTGCTGATGCTTCAAACATTCCAACAATAATTTTTGATGAAATAGATACAGGAGTTTCAGGAGAAATAGCCAGTAAAATGGGCAAAATTATGAAAAAATTATCTGAAAAATTTCAAGTCATCAGTATAACACATCTGCCACAAGTTGCTGCATTTGGAAATACTCATTATAAAGTTTATAAAGACTCTTCCCAAAATCGAAGTATAACTAATATTAAAGTATTATCTGGAGATGAAAAAATTACAGAAATTGCATCAATGATCAGTGGAGAATCACTTTCGCCACAAGCAATAGAAAATGCAAAAATATTGATAAAAAATAACTAAATTGCAATATATAAAAGCATTACAAATATTAATAATTATTTTTCTATATATACGAATAGTCGTATTTCCTTATATTTTTGTAACTACAAAAAATCTAAACACCAAATAAATGTCTGACACAAAGAAACTTGGAATGATTGCAGGGAGCGGCATGATGCCTGTCGAAATAATCAATTACTGCAATAAAACCGGAAAAGAAATTTATGTAATAGGATTAGAACCATTTGCAAATGAAGAACAACTAAAAGATGCACCTCACTCATTTGCCAGAATAGCAGAAGTTGGCAAAATGTTAAAAGCGTTTAAAAGCAATAATGTATATGAAATTGTATTAGCTGGAGGCATCAAACGACCATCCTTCAAAGAATTAATCCCGGATTGGGAAGGGATGAAAATGGTCGGAAAGTTAGCAATGAAAAAGATGAGCGACGACAATATGTTCAGAGCTGTTATTAACGAAATTGAAAAACTGGGATTTAAAATTGTCGGCATTGAAGAGGTGGTTCCTGAAATGTTATTTTTTGAAGGGATTTATGGTAAAATAAAGCCCTCAAAAGAAGATATAGACGACATAAATCGCGGAATTACAGTTGCAAAAGCTTTGGGTGCAGTAGATGTAGGACAGGCAGTTGTTGTTCAGGAAGGAATGGTCCTTGCTGTTGAGGCAATAGAAGGAACTGATATGATGTTATCAAGGGCTGCTACTGTAAAAAAAACAGGAAAAGCACCTGTAATGGTAAAAATTTTGAAACCAGGACAGGATATGCGCGTTGACCTTCCTGCAATCGGGCTCCAAACCGTCGAACAATTAAAAAAATATGGAATTAAAGGTATTGCAGTAGAAGCCGGAGGTATTTTGCTTATCGAACGTGAAGCTGTAATAAAACTGGCCGACGATGCAGGAATATTTATAATAGGAATGAAAATAGATAAATAGGTTTACTTTTAGCAAAACATAATATCATATATTACTTGTATAAAGTAATATATGATATTTTTTACAATTTTCCTATATTCTCTTTAACAATTCTCCATCTTTCTTCGGTAAGTGCCGGCCCAATAAATTCCATTACATTACCGGCAAGAATTGTTCCTGCTTTGGCACATTTACTCAGATCCCAGTTATTTACAAGTCCGTAAAGGAATCCTGCAGCATAATAATCTCCTGCACCTGTAGAATCCACAGGATTTATTTTTAGTGCCTTTTCCTGATGAATATAATTACCTTTTTTTACAAAAGAACCTTCTGATCCGATTTTTACTACAGCGATATCACAAATATGTGAAATTATTTCTAAAGCTTCTTCCGGTTCTTTTCCAGTAAATGCTTTTGCTTCTTCTTCATTTGCAAATAATATATCTACATATTTCTCGGTCAGGTATCTCAAAAATTCCAAATTTTCTTTGACTATATTATAGCTGGCCATATCAAGTGAGATCTTAAGGCCATTCTCTTTTGCAGTTTGTATGGCTTTTTCTATTAATTCGTGATTAAATACCAGATAACCTTCTATATGTAATATATCAAAATCAGTAAAAGTTGTTGGAAGAATATCATCTGCAGATAATTCGGAAGCAGCTCCGAGATACGTTGCAAATGTCCTTTCTGAATCTTTGCTTACCAATGCCAGAGCCACTCCTGTAGAAGTCTCACTTTTTATAATATGTGGAACGACTCCGCATTCATGCATATTTTTTTCAAAAAAATCACCGAACCTGTCTATTCCTGTTTTGCCTAAATATCCGGTTTTGATTCCAAGTTTTGCCAAAGCTCTTATAGTATTTGCAGCAGAGCCTCCACAGGTAAGGTTTTGGTTAAGATCTCTAATCTGAGATTCTATCTGGGCGCTGGTATTAGCGTCTACAAGTTGCATACTGCCTTTAGGCAGAGAAAGTCTATTAAGAGTGTCATCATCTTCCAATAAGGTTATTACATCTACTAATGCACTACCCATTGCAATTATTTTAGCCATAAATAAAAATTTTTAGAAAAATATTTTGCAAATATAAAAAATAACATTAGTTTTGCAACGCTTTTTTCCTCCTTAGCTCAGTTGGTTAGAGCACCTGACTGTTAATCAGGGGGTCCTAGGTTCAAGTCCTAGAGGGGGAGCAAGAAAATCAAAGGGTTACTAAATTTTGTAACCCTTTTTTGTTTTTATGTACACACGATTTGCACACGGCTTAAAAGTAAATTAATAAATACTGAACAGCCTGTATATTATGCACTATTGCGGAGTGGAGTTCCTAACTTTGCGTGTTTTACTTGTACGTTCTGTCTTCTGGCGGACAAAACAAATCTCGCCGTCTATGATATCGGAATATTTCAATTTTATAAGGTCGGCAAAGTTTATACCATTGCAAAGATATATGAATAACCATAGATAGGTCTTTATATCTGTCGGTGGTATCGTTTCCATCAGAATATTTGAATATCTGGCTTATCTGTTTTATTGTCAATGCCTTTTTATGAGCCTCTCCGGTTTTTATCTCAAATTTATCTTTACCGAACGGATAATCACTTTCTTTTATAACTCCTGCTTTCCTTGCATCATTCATTATTGAGCGCAGATTCCTGAAATGAATCCCGATAGTTGTTTGGTTTACTGTTTTTAACAGATATAATTCACATCTCTTAAGCCAGCTTACTGTAATTGTATTGAACGATACAGAACCACCTGCATATTTTTCAAGCATTACAAGAGTTTGTTTATATGTTAACATTGAACCGATACGTTCTTCTGTTTCCAATTGTTCAATTTTAGCTTTCAGGGCATTGTTTACAGTATCTCCGGTCGCTTTAGCAAGCCGCAGGTTAAGTGTATCGAACGAAAAAATACCTTTTTCTGCTAATGCTTCAACATTATTTCTTACAAGGTAAAAACTGTTTTCTATGCTTGCCCTTAATTCTTTGGCTGATACTGTTTTGTTATTGGGAAGATTTTCCCATTCTTCACGTGTCATGTTTTTACCAGTAGGATAATATTCCCTCACACGGTTTTTATTTACTCTGATCCTTACAGGATATTGTTCTTTTGCATTTTTTCTACGTGTATCCAACATGGATGCAACCGTAATTCCATCTTTAGAATAATAGTACATAAATCGAATTGAATTAACACGAATGCGGAATTGCTTTCGATTTACATTATATCCTTTATATTTTTTAAATATAAGTTGAGGCGTTGGTGTCAAAGATTTTTGAAAGCAAAAATTTCAAGATACTATTGAAAATTAAGGATCAATTTGCTTCAATTTTAAATTGATTAAAAATGCTCTTTCATGCATGTATTGATTGAATTTTTCATATAAAATATCATTAAAATTAGAAATGCCGGCTATATGAAACAAGGAATAATTTTTTAATAACAACTCTCCAAAAATGTAAAAACTTAGCACTATCAGCCTAATAATGACTTCTAAATATATAAATATAAAAAAATGCTAAAATTGAGCTAAAATTTCCTGTATTTGACTGAAAAGTGCTTCTAAATTTAAAATATCATAAAGAAAAATATATAATAATCATATACTCTCTATTGAAGAGTTGTTGCTAACTTTCAAAAGATGGGATAACAAGTTTAGATTATTTTATTGTATATTTGTTTAATTTTAGATATGAATATAAAAGAAAAAATAAGTAAATCCGAAGGTCGCCGGCTTGAATTTAAAGAATCTATGCCTGACCGGGCTGATTTGGCAAAAACTATTGTTGCATTTGCTAATGATGCCGGAGGAGAATTATATATCGGAATCAAAGATAATCCAAGAAAAATTGTAGGCTTGCCCGAAGATCAACTTGTTATACTGGAAGAACAAATAAGTAATATAATTTACGATCGTTGTTATCCTACGATATTACCTGAAATTATATTTCTTTCAGTTGAAGATAAACACATTATAAAAGTTGTTGTTTATCGTGGCAGTACTCCGCCTTATTATTTAAAAGAAAAAGGAAAGTTAGAAGGTACATATTTACGCATAGGTTCTTCAAACAGAAAGGCTGATGAAACTATTATTGCAGAATTAGAGCGTAAGAAAAGAAATATTTCATTTGATAGTGAGGTAATTTTGGATAAACCGGTAAAAGATCTGGATATAGAAAATTTCAAAGAAATATTTAAAGAAAAAACGGGCAAACAAACATTAAAAAAACTAGAATTAACCAAAGGAGAACAAGGACCTGAATACCCTACAAATGCATTAGTTTTATTTTCTGATGATCAATTAAGAAATTCACTGTTCCATTATGCGAAAATTGAATGTGCCAGATTTAAAGGAACAGGGTCAGAAGAATTTATTGATCAGAAAAGCATTTATTCAAATATAGCAACACAAGCAGAAGAAGCATATAATTTTGTGTTGCGCCATATAAACAAAGGTGCTAAAGTCGAAGGAGTTTATACTGTTTCGCATTGGGAATATCCTGTAAAAGCTATCAGGGAAGCAATTCGTAATGCAGTTGTTCACCGTGATTATTCTCTTACCGGGAAAGATATAAAAATTGCTATTTACGACGATATGATTGAAATAACCAGTCCGGGTTTATTACCACCTTCAATTGATTATTCTGAAATGGAAAGTCGTCAGAGTGATGCAAGAAATAAAGTTATTGCTCCTATTTTCAAACGTGTAGGGATAATTGATCAATGGGGAAACGGATTAAAACTAATTTCTGATGAATTAAAAGAATACCCGCAAATAGAATTCAGATGGAAAGAAGTTGGATTATCTTTCCAGGTTCAGTTTGTAAAACTAAATTTTACGAAAAATGATATTAGCGAATTAAATGAAGATCCGGGTGAATTTAAGTTGATTTCTGTCCGAGATCAAGTTGGGACTAAGTCGGGACCAAGTCGGGACTAAGTCGTACAGATATTAAGCAAATACTTGTATATAGTGTCAATCCTAAAGATATAAAAAGTATTATGGATTTTATGAATTTGAGTAATAGGACTAAATTCAGAAATAAATATATTAAACCTTTATTAGAAGAAAATTTATTAGCAATGACAATCCCTGATAAACCTACTAGTTCAAATCAAAAATATTATACAACTAGAAAGGGATTAGAGCTAATAAAAGGAATTAAAGGATAGTACATTACCTCTAATTAAGTCTTAAGATATGGAGTAAAGTCAAGTCTTGACATTATAAATAATATATTTAGCCAATAATAATGAAATTATATGAAAAAATAATCCTTACAATTTTTGCAATTGGTTTTTTATTACAGTTTTTTGCATTTTCTGAAAAAAGACCAATATTTGCTTCTTGCACACTATTAGTGTCATTGTCATACTTAATTGGAGGATATTGGCTATTTAATACAAAACAAAATAGAAATACCTTTCTCTCTATAATTTCTGGAATTGCCTTTTCAGCAGTAATTTTATTTCTTCCAGAACAAATATGGTTGAAAAAAGAACCATTTCATAATTATATTCCAATTGCAAACGCAATATTATTTATTAATTTATTTGTTTATTTAGTTATTAAAAGAAAATCCGATTTAAACTTAAAGAACATAAAACGAATATTTTTAAGGTCATTTATTATTCTTGTCATTACCTCATTCTTCTATTACGTTCCTATGTCTTTCAAACCATATCTAAAAATAATTTATGTACTCAATAATGGATTCTCTTATTTGCAAGAGAACGTTTTAATGTTTGATTATTCTTATAAATGTGAAGATGCGCATAAAAAAGGCAATTTCAATATGGCAATAGAGTATGCATTAAAATCGAACGAAGCTGGTAAAAAATGGTTAGGAATAGAAAATATTAAAAATCCTGATAAAAACGATTTGAGCTATATAAGTGGATCATATTTCCGTATTTATAATGCCTACAAATCTTTAGCAAATAATAAATTTAGAAATAAAAATATCAAAGAAGCCCTTGACAATTATATAGTAGCACATGATTATTTAACAGCTTGTAATCCAGATTCGGAATACTGGCAAGAAGAGATATCCTGGTCATTGAACAGTATAGGAATTTGTTATACATCACTTAAAGATTATGAGAAAGCAGATTCAGTTTTTTTACTTGCAATTAATAATTATGAAAAATTAAATAATCCATCCGAAGAACTACTGTTATATTTATTAAGAAATACTGCTATCTCGCTATTTGAGCAAAGAGAGTATGATTATTCAACCGAATTGTTCAAGAGTGCAAATTATATTCTATTAAAAGATCCACTAAATCATGACAATAAAGAAATGCTTATTTCAAACTATAATTATATCTCAGTAAACTCCATATCTCAAGATAAATTAAGTGATGCAATGATAAATGTTGAGGAAGCTCTGCTTTTAGGAAATAAAGAAGAAAAAAGTTATTGCTTGTCAACTCTTTATTATGGATTAATTTATTGCAAGCTTGACCAATACTATAAAGCAGATTCTATTTTGAAAGAAAGTCTGGATTGTTATAAAGCAATATCTGAATCTAATAACCAAGATATTGCAGAATGCTATCTGGCATTAAGCCGTATAAATATTTCACTTGCAAAATATAAAAATGCTGAAAAATATTTGAACCTTGGGATTGAAATAACAAAGAATAACTACGGAACAAAAAGTTCGCGTTATGCAAACTACTTAAAAACTCTTGCACAGTTAAATAAGATTACAGGAAACTATAATTCTGCAGAAAAACAATGCTATGAAGTAATTGATATTTATACAAAAGAATTAGGAGCAAATAATAATAAGTTGCCTGAGATTTTATTAGAATTAGCCGAACTTGAAACAATACTTTCAAAACCAAATCTGGCAAAAATGCATTCAGACAATTCTCTTTTCATCATGAATGAATATGATACAGTATTAACTCCTACATATTCCATTTTTTTCAATAATGTAGCCTATATTGATTACTACACAAGATTTTACAATTCGGCAGATTCACTATATAGAAAAGTTATTGAGATTAATTATAATTTCGGACTTTACAATAATACAACAATTGCAAATGCATTAAATGGAATGGGATTACTAGAAACTAAAAAAAGAAATTATATTAAAGCAGACTCTTTATTTAATGAATCGCTAAAAATTCTAAAAAAAATATTTATAGATTCTCATCCATCCATTGCAAATATATATTTAAATAAAGGTGTTTTATTTACATTACAAGGAAAGTTAACAGAAGCTGAGGTATTTATAAAACAAGCATTCGAAATTAATAATCATTTTTTTGAAAAAGACCATGATATTTTTGCTGATATTTATGTTGCTCTAGGGGATATAAAAAAAATAGGACATCACAATGAAACAGCTAAAGATTATTACCGACAAGCTCTTGAAATATACAAAAAACATTTCGATGACAAGCACTTGAAAATAATTTCTGTTAAAAATAAAATTCAGAATTAAAGATAAAATTAAATTTTTAAGTATTATGCTTTTTTGATTATATATCCTCCATTGAAAACCCCTTTAGTTCAACTTTATATTTTGATAGTTCCTTTTCTAATTTTTTTGATTTTTCGGCAAGCAATTTTAAGTTAATTTTTTTAGGATTACGTTTAACTTCTGCAATAATAGCCGTTTTATCAAGGTCATTCAAGGCGATCAGGTCTATTTCTGTTTCTCCTTTGCTATCCCAATAACTACCTATATTTGTTACCCTTTCATTCTCAGCTATCTTTTCTCTGAAATATTTTTCAAGTATTAAACCGCTGTACTGCTCATAATTTTTATTAATATATTCTTTAAGCAGATCATATTTACCCATTTCAACTAATGATTGATTAGGATAAATAAATCTGAACCAGAAACGAAGATAATTATCGCTAAGACTCCAACGTGATTTACGGCTTTCAGGTTTGGAAAACATAGGTTTGTTCTTAGTAATAAGCGAGTATTCTTTTTCAAGATTTGCTAAATAAGCACCTGTATTTTTACCAATAATAGAATCAATCTCTGATTGTGTATTTTTTCCTGAGGCTATCAGTTGTAATATTGAAAAATATGTACCATATTCCCTGCCGAATTCAGAAATAAGTAGATCTTTACCCTCACTGATAAACGGAGAGTCGGGACTTGTAACCATATCAATCATTTTATTATATGTGGTTGCCTTTTGTCCCATCAGAAGATCAATATATTTCGGAACTCCTCCGGATATGGCATAAAGACATAGTAAATCCTCAGATGTATATTTTGGGTTATAATCTTTCAGAATTTCTTTTATTATACTTATTGAAAAAGGCTGTAGAATTATCTTTGAAGTCAAACGACCGAACAGAGGTTCTTTTTTATTTTCAAAGATTTTCATCATCATTGAATATATAGAACCACAAACTATAAAATTGATTTTAGTCTTATCTTTATATTGATCCCAAAGATTCTGAATATCACTGAAAATTGACGTATTTACATTATCAAATTCCTGAAATTCATCAATGACTAAAGTGTAATGTTCTTTAGTTGCAAAGATCATTAATTGTTCGAATAAATCCCTGAATTGCGTAATTGTTCCGAATATCTGTATCCCTAATGCTGTGAAAGTATCTTTTTGAAATTGTTCACACAAAAGAGGTTCGCTCTTTCTGGAAACGAATAAATATAGATACTTTTGTCCTTTTACTGATTCTAATAAAAGGGATGTCTTGCCTATTCTACGCCTTCCGATCATTACAGTAAAACGTGAACTCTGTTTAGATAATTCCTGGTTGCGTTTAAGTATTTCAAGCTCTTTTTTTCTATCGTAAAATTTCATTATATATTATTGTAATGACAATTATTTTAATCGTCATTACAAAAATAGTAAATTTTTATTAAAAATAGTTCTGAGCTTAAATTATTTTAATGGATATTATCTTAATGATCGTTACGAAAATGAAAATGTGATAATGTTTTATTATTGCTACAAAAATTCGATGTGAAAATCTTGATAAAAATATTTCATAGAATTATTTTTCCCATATTACACTCACAATTGTTTTATATTGTTTTGTAGGGATGCAATATTCATAAAACACAGTATCGCTATCATAATCAGAAAGTTCAAACCATGTAGATTTAAAAATTTCTTGACCTTTATTATTTCCAGAATAAATAAAATCATAGTCAGCATTGATATACTCATTAGCTAATGAATCAGATGGAGGCGGTAATTTAGTAATATCTTTAATTTTTATATAATAACCATCATCCGGTTTACTCCAGTATATAACAATTCCATTGCTTATAAAAACAACAAAAATTGAATATAAATTTAGTGATATTAGTCTAAATATTATAGAAGTTAAGCTAGTTTTAAATCTTTTAGATAAATCATTTAAAAGTTGCGGGCTAAATTTTTTGCAATAAACTTCTTTTTTTATGATTGCTTCGGGCATTAAAAGTTCAGACGCAAAATCATTAGCTTCCCATTCTTGTATTCCTTTTTTAGCTTGAGCTTCACTCGCTTGAAACCAATTTAAAGTATTAGAATTTTCATTGTGAACTTCTAAATCTAATTTATCATGTAAAATATAATGTCCTACTTCGTGAGCAATGGTAAATCTTTTTTTTTCTAAATACTGTATTTCTGAATTAATCTTAATTATAGTTTTTTTATTACCTCTAATTATTTTTCCATCAGAATTGTGTAAAGGTTCTTCTATTAGAGTTGCTCCTAGCCCTGAAACAAATATTTCCATAGGAATATCCGTTATTTCGTCGCAACCAATTTCTTCTAATAATTTTTTTGCTCGGATCGAACCCTTTCTATTCTTTATCATTGTCAAATTTTTCTAAAAGCTCTATCAAATTTTGATCTTTAATAATATTTTGTATTTCTTCAATACTCAATTTATCTAAATTTCTATATTGTACTTGAAGCTCGTTATTAGTTATTAAATTCTTCAAATAATGTACTGGCTTATCCAAATTTTTATTTATAGCATCTTTAAAAAGTAAAGATATTTTTTCTAAAAGTGCTTGATCTTTTTGTTGATTTATAGTTCCGTTTAATATGAAAGAAAGTTTTTTATAACTTCTTAATGCTATTGTTTCAATTTCATCAATATTATAACCTTCATTTTCTAAATATGAATCTAAAATGGAACTATCATCGTCTATTAATTGATTTATAATTTGTTGATCAATATTTTTAATAATTTTATTTTTCATTTTTTAATTCCTTTGCGAGTAATGGTAATTTTCTGTTTAATCTCTTTTTTATATTTGTTAAATCAGAAGCACTTATTCCATAAAGTTTTTCAATGTCCTGGCGTTTCATCTGATCTATTATGTAAGGTTCAAAAAGTAAAATTTCATCATCGTCAGCTCCTAATCTTTCTAAAATATTTATACATAGATATAGTGTTTCTTTATATTCGTCACTATTGTTATCAATTGTTGTTTCATATTCTGCAATTTTGTCGTCATCATTGGTTGAATAAGTTTTTTCTAATTCCTTTTTTGATTTTAGATCATTGTATAAAACACTTTGTAATGAGCTTATTATTTGTTCTTTAAAATTAGGGTATTTATCTTTATACCATTTCCTGCCATTAGATTCTAAAAATGATTGAAGCGTCTCATTTACATAATCTTCAGCCATTTTACCCCTAAATCCCCTTTCACAATCATATTTAGTTTTGTAAGTTTTGCTAATATAAAAAATGCAATACTTAATTAAATCTGTATAAAATTTAGAAGAGAGAGCCTCTTTAATCGCTTTTACAATTTCTTCAGAATCTGCAATATTTCTATGTGTCGAATCCATTCAATAAATTATGCTAATTTTTTAAAAAAAATTTCCATTATGCGATGGCAATTTATATAAAATTTCCAGCATAATAGTATAGAAAGTGAAATTATTTAAATAAATATGCTAAAATATATAAATCGTCGAATTCTTTACGTCGAGAAGTTAAAGAAAATATTGTTAAACTAAAAAAAATAATTAATGGCTAAAGATTCAGATGGTCGTAAATTTAATAGAATTCCAGAGCATACAAGGGTAGTTGATGGAAAAACTATTAAAGTTAAGCCTCATGTTCGAAGTAACAGGAGTGATAGTAAAGGGAAAAAATAGTACCTTTTTGTCGAAAGAGCGAAACTCCACAGCTCAGAATGGAGAATTTAAAAATTAAATTTCATTAATATGTTTGGAAATTTACAAAACAAAGAAAGTGTCAGCATATCCTATAATGGAGTATGTTTAACAGCAAATAATCAGAATGCAAGAATTATTGCAATTGGTTTATTTGCAATGTTCTTACTTATTGGGATAGCTGCATTTTCGAAAAATTAATTAAAATTCAGGTGGGGGAGTTATCTCCCACTTAATAAAAGATAATTAAAAATTAATAAAAAAAAAATTAAATGGAATATTATTATGTAAATAAAAATGCTCAATCAACAGGTGAGCACGAAGTACACAAAAGCTCTTGTAGTTATTTACCGATCTCCAGCAATTTAATTGCGTTAGGCTATTTTAATAGTTGCGGAGAAGCTGTAAAAAAAGCAAAAGAATATTATTCAAATGTAGATGGTTGTTATTATTGCTGCCCATCTTGTCATAAAGGATAATTTAGAAAAGTAATATTGGTTATCATTATACCAGCAAATAATGAGCAGGAAAGTCTTACCTGGATAATTTAAGACTATTTTAAATTTATGCCTATGAGTCCAATTGGTACTACAGCTTCAACAGGACAAAATTGTCCTGAAAGTGGGATTTGGAAAGTTGTTGGCAATCCAAGTACGACAGCTCCAATCGCTAAAGGAAATACTATGCCTCCGTATGGAGGAAAAGCAGTTACATGGAAACTTATCCAATATGCTTAGTAATATTGTAAAGAGAGATTTTATTAAGATATCTAAAATCTCTCTTTTATTATAATTATCTAAGATTTTTTAATTCACTGTTTTGCAATAAGATTTTATTGTTCGTATTGAATATTTATTTTATCTTATTTTTCGGTATAATTATCCAGTTTCGAGAAATTCAAATATTCTACGTTGGCAATACTTTCGTACACCCAATTTGCACACACATCCCCAAAACAAATGAAACCCAATCCCAAAAATTGAAAACCATAAAATCCAAAAACCCTTGAATTACAACAATTTCAGCAAACAAATGCAATAACATACAAACCCCTGAAAAAGACCATTTAACGACTGTTAATCAGGGGGTCCTAGGTTCAAGTCCTAGAGGGGGAGCAAGGAAATCAAAGGGTTACAAAATTTTGTAACCTTTTTTTGTTTTTATGTACTTGTTGGTTTTACGTGGTTAATTCGACTCAACCCTAAAATTTGTGGACTACACATAAATCTTGGTTATTCTAAATAAAAAATATGTAATAAATTTTTACAGGATAAAACAAATAACTATCTGGCAAAAGCCAAGACCAATAGCAATAATAGCCATTGTGGTTTTAAAAAGTATAAAATCTACATAATTTTTGTTTTCTCTAATAGTATTTTCTGTTCTGCCCAAAAAGGCTTTTTTTAATAGAACGTTTCCCAGCATAATACCTAAATTTATTTTTGCAACGGAACAAATAATTCCTATTATCCATATAAAAAGATCAGTTTTTATTAAATCAATATTCAAAAACCAGAATATTATTTCTATAATTCCTGCTATTAAATAGATTATTCCAATATAACTCCTGTAAGGTAAAATTTTATTTATAAATTTACCGGGCAAAAATAAAGTAGGAACTGCAATGATCCCTAATATAATAAGACTTATTCCATTTATCAACATCATAATAATTCTTTTATTTACTTGTTAAATTATTCTGTTTTTCATCTGAAGAAAAAAGTTTTTGTAAAGTTTTTATTTTCTTTTTTATTGCAGCCAGAATATAATCAGGATTCAGAACATTAAGTTCCGGTTTTTTTATAATTTCAACAAAACTATAGTCATTTTCCATTCCGTTTATAATTGCATGAGCTGCTTTTGAGGGTGACAGTGCTATATAAGCATCTTTTTCGCTTTGTTTATTTTTTGCATAAGCAAATCCGGAAAAAATTGTGATAACTTTAACGTTGGTATCAAATAATTCGGAGTGTAATCCTTCTGTAAGCATTTTAATTGATGACCTTATTTTTGGTATTTTTAAATAAGCTTGCTGAGAAAGTGGTATTAAGCCGCCATTACTTATAACAAGACATGCTTCAGGACGGGACAGTAAATGAGACAGAAACGTTTTTGCCATATTCAGTATTCCATAATAATTTATATTGAATATACGTTCAATATCATTGTATTCCATATTGTTTAAACCCTGACCGGGCTGAATTATACCGGCGTTATTTATAATAACATCAACAGTACCGTAGTTGGCAATAACTTTATCATATAATTGTTCAACAGACTTTTCATCAGTTACATCTGCTGTAAACATGGTTAAATAATCTTTTTTTTCCATTAACAAGTTTGCTGTTTCTTCCAGAGTAGGTTCTTTAAAATCAACGGCAATAACTTTACATTCTTTAGATAATAATATCGACACTAACTCCTGTCCTATACTATTATTACTACCGGTTACTATAATTGTCCTACCATCGATTTTCATCTTGATTTATTTTCATCTTAAATTTAAAACTATTATTTATTGGATATCAAGAACATTTACTCAAATATAATTTTTGGTTACCTAAGTTTAGATTTATGCTACTTAAGTTTTGGAAAATAAGATGCTTAGTTTCAATTTTCTATCAAATTGAATATAAAAAAATGTAAACTCCTATCATAGATTTTTATTTTGTATACCATACCTTGAATTCCTGAACACGTGCCCTGCTGATAATTATTTTTTCTGGAGCAGGAATGCATAAATTAACGGCAAGCTTACCGTCGAACCAGCTATATATTTCTTTAACGGATTTTCGTGAAATAATAAACTGGCGGTTTGCCCTGAAAAATAAGACCGGGTTTAATTGTTTTAATACTTCCTCCAGTGAATTGTTCATTTGAAATGATTGTTCCTTCATATCAATTATACGTGCCATTTTGTTTTCTGAATATATGTAGGCAATATCGTCAACATCCAGAGAAAGGAACTTGTCTTTGTGCGGAATCAGGAAACGTGATTTATAATCGCTTTTTTTATTTTTTATCATATCGAAAAGTTCAAGTAAAGACTCGCTATCGATATTTTTTTGTGAACTATAATTTTTATATTTCGTCATCGCCCTTTCCAAATCCTTTTTATTTACAGGCTTAAGTAAATAGTCTATGCTGTTAACCTCAAATGCATTTATTGCATAATGATCGTAAGCTGTTGTAAATATTATCGGACAATCAATATTTATTTTATTAAAAATTGAAAAGACTGAACCGTCAGACAAATGTATATCCATAAAAATCAGATCCGGCAGAGGCTCTGTCGATAACCATTCTACACTTTCTTCTACGCTTTTTAATATTGCAATTATTTCTATTTTTTCATTTGTTTCATGAATTAGCCGTTGCAGATTTTGTGCAGCAATGAATTCATCTTCAATTATTAATGCTTTCATATTTATACTTTTTCTATTAATGGTAATTCAACTGAAAAATAATCAGAATTATCTTCCACTTTTATTTTTTTATTAAATACTATCATAAATCTTTCCATAAGATTGTTTAATCCTATCCCGCTGCTAAGATATTCATCCAGCTTCGGATTTTTATTGTTTGCAACTTTAATATTCCCGTTTTTAGTGGTTTCAACAGAAATATATAATGGTTTTTTATCGTTAATGGTATTATGTTTTATTGCATTTTCAATCAATAGCTGAAGGCTTACAGGTAATATCATATATGTACGAAAACGATCCTCAATATTATATTTTATAAATAAATTTTCTCCATATCGTATTTTCATCAAATAGGCATAGGCTTCAACAAGTTTTAATTCTTCGCCAAGTTCTGTTATTTCTTTGTTCTGAATTGTGTACCTGAATGTTAAAGAAAGATTCTGGAGATAATCATGTGCTCCTTCATCATCGTAACCAATAAGTCCGTCCAGTGTATTAAGCGAATTGAATAAAAAATGCGGATCCAGCTGGTTTTTTAATGCTTCATAACGATTACGCATGCTTTCGGATTCAACTTGCTGATTGTGAACTATTGATGATACAGCTATTGTCAGAATAAATACAATAAAAGCGAAAACTACGTCCTGCATTAGTTTTTTATAAATTACATTTCCTATCATTCTTGGATTGGACAATAAAATGTCGAGTAAATATGAAAATAAAAAACTTAAAGGTACTGCTATCAACAGTAATCCAAAAAAGATTATTATATGCTTTTTATGTGGTTCAATTTTTTTCTGAACTATCCAGAAACTGAATTTAATAAGTATAAACAGCATGATTACACTTGCTATATAAGATATGACAACATCGTAAATTATGCTCCCCTGGGAAACAACGCTTCTGCTTTGCGGGTTAAAGTTAAGAAACGATGTTGTCGTTATTAAAACATATTCAAAAAAACATATTATTAATGCAATATAAAATGCGTTTTTTGTGCTGTACGGATTAAATCGTTTTTTCATTTTACAGTAAAAGTATATAAAAATATAAAATACACAATTAAGGGTTAAAATCCTGAAATGTGTAATCTTTTTTGTTTATTTCTCTATAATTTTAAACTTAAAGTTTAACTAAATTTAATTATAATCCAAAGTTACTGTATTGCAAAACATATCACTAAGTTGTTATACCCAAATGAAAATATTGATTACCGAAATTGAAAATTGGAATACTAAATTTTTTTTAAGTTCCTAGTATCTAATTCTTAACTCTTAATTTCTAATTCTTAATTTCTTATCAGTAGATATTTCTGAATTGTGGTTTAAGACATATTCCTGCACGGATCATTGAATAATAGTTCTTGTATTCAAGCAGGTTTTCGGCATATCCATTATACCATTGAATAAAAAAATACTGATTCAATTTTGTGCTTATTCTGAAGTTAACTTCCAACTGTGTATTAAATGCCCTGAATCCTTTACAGGGATTAATAATAAAAGAACACCAGAAACGTTCTTTCGGAGTTACGTAGTTTAACGCAGCCAAGCCATAACCTTTATACTCATATAAATCCGGATTATCTCTATTTAACCCCCAGCCATACCATAATCTTAATTGGGCCGAAATACAATTAGTTACAAAATATGAACATGATAAAGAAACAAAATTCCAACCTCTGGAATCGTCTCCTCCTTCTCCATTAGATTCATGTTCAACCGACAGGGCTGCCATTCCTTTGAAATTATCGAAAACCAAAGGAGTTACCCAAAGTAGTCCCGGATTATAATTATTATCTGCAAAAGGTGATGACAATTTATATATATCCCAGAAGGACTTTTGTGTATATGTAAGATATAAAAAGGAGTTAAAAGGTAATTTAATATTCACAAGCCGTTGTTTTATACTGAGCTGAAATTTCACATCAGCGGTAGACTTGCTTATTCTTTTATTTGTAGGAATACCTGTAATGAAATAGTTATTTTTATATATACTAAAACTTGGCTGTTTCTCAAGTAAGTCTATAATTTCTTCGGAAGGCATACTAAAATAATCAATTTCCGTATAACTAATTTTGTTTTTATTGTTTTTGCTAGTGTTATTGTTTTTATTATCAATAGAAATATTCAATGAATCTATCACTTCTACAGATTGTGATCTGGATAGTACAGGAATAATAAATAACAGTATAACAAAAGTCAGCTTTATAGACTTTAATTTCATATTATAACAGTATTTATTTTGGATAACAAATTTATTTCAATTATTCTTTTTAATTAATGCAAAAAAGTATTTATTTTTTCAAAATACCATATGTTTATTTATAGACCGGAACCGGTTCATTTTGTTTATATACCTTATTTTGGTCAAAATATCCTTTAATAATTCCCCGTGAGGAATTTTCTATAAAATTAAGGATCTCATTTCTTTCATTTGTTTCGGGAAATTTATTGTAAATAGTTTCAACGGCTTTAACTGTAGGTAATCCTTTATTGAATATTATTCTGTAAATATCCTGAATTTCATTGATTTTATCATCTTTAAAATTCCTTCGTCTTAATCCTACGGAATTAATTCCGGCATAAGATATCGGACATCTGGCGCCTTTAACATAAGGAGGAATATCTTTTCCTACCAGGGAGTTTCCGGCAAGTATCACATGTTTACCGATTTTACAAAACTGATGAATAAGAGTATTCGCACTGATTATTGCCCAATCGTCTATTTCTACTTCTCCTCCCAGCGTTGTTCCATTTACCAGTATAACATTATTGCCTACAACACAATCATGTGCTACATGAACATAAGCCATCAATAAACAATTTGAACCTACAAGTGTCTTTTCTTTTGCTGCTGTCCCCCTATTTATTGTTACACACTCTCTTATTGTTGTATCATCGCCTATTATGGCTAACGTTTCTTCTCCCCTGAATTTCAGATCTTGTGGTATAGCTCCTATTACAGCTCCAGGAAATATTTTGCAGTTTTTACCTATGCGGCTGCCTTCCAGAATTGTCACATTTGGTCCTATCCATGTTCCTTCATCTATAACAACGTTTTTATCTATATAAGAAAAAGGTCCGATTTCAACTGATTGTGCAATTATTGCTTCAGGGTGAATGTAAAATAATTTATTTGTCATTTTGTAGTCTTTTATTTCTATTGTTTCAAAATTATTTTATATTATTTTTTAAAAAAATCAGCTATTGCCAGAATGTGAAAAAAATCGGTAAAACAACATTATATGAAGATTTTCAAACTAAAAAATGTTACTAATATTGATATATACTCCAAATCTTTTATAATGAGTAAATAATTTACTTGAATTTCTACCGGTCAAATTAAGGCTGTTTTATATTTCAACACACACTTACAATAAATAATAACTGTCAATTATAAATAAAGTATCAAACAGAATATTAATTAACTTTCAATTCAAAATGCTTCGCTTATACTTACGATAAATGCTCCTGTTTTATTACCGAAACCATAATCGATCCGCAAATTCATATTATGTTTAAATTCCCAACGTAATCCAAGGCCGTATGTAGGGAGAATATTTTCATGATCAATTTTTTTAAATTCAGGAAAAACAATACCGGCACCTACCCATGCTGCACATCCGAAACGACCGAAAATATGTTGGCGAATTTCCATTTGTGCAGAAATTATGTTATTATCATAACCATTATTTATTATTTTCCGGTTCATAAGATATACATCTTTTTGCTGTTCAAGCATTTTAATATCAATATGTTCTGAGAAGTCTGAAATTGCAGTAAGTTCGGAAATTAGTAATGTTTCAGCTTTGCCCGTAAGAATAATTGTTTCGGAAACGGGCATATCAAACATATATTTTATCATATTTATTTGTTGTTCATAAGCTGCGTCTGTGGTGCTTAGCTGTGTATATAAATTTTCAATATTTACGGATACACGGTCGAGATCTACTTGCTTACTCATGCCGTTGTCAACCAAAACCTTAACGATATCAAGCATACGTTCAACTCTTGCAATATTACCTTCTATTGTACTTTTCTGTTCGGCAGTAATTATTGTAAGATAATATAGGCTACTTCGAGAGCTATTTCTTCACTTGCTTTTTCAACAGTAAGCCCGCTTAAACCGGCAAGTTTTTTCGATAATTGTAAAGCAGTAATAGCTGTCTGGTTATACAGAGTCATATTAAGGGTAGCGGCAATATTTGTATTAAAAGTTGTACCCATTTCCGCAGGAAGTTTTGTTCCTGGCATTCCTACTATTTCACCGGGAAGTAAAGTTGTAGGAAGTTTAAAATAATCCTGAAAACTTGCACTTGCATTTACTTTTGGTAATAATGCTGCCCGGCTTTCGGATATTTTATATTCGCTTTTTTCTTGTTCAATACGTGCAGCCTGGGTATTAATGTTTCTTTCCACAGCCATTTTAATACATTTCTCAAGAGATAACTCTGTTTGTTTTTCTCCCTGAGCAAAAAGTACCTGCTGACTTATAAGAAAAATTATTAAAAAATTTGATATCCTTTTCATATAATAAATTATTATTTGTTTTCGGAACAAAATTATATGTAAGGACTACAGGTTTAGGTTGCAGTAAAACCCAAATACAATTTATTATTGCTGAAATTCAAAATCGAATTACCGAAAATAATTACGGATTATGTTTTGATCTCAGGTTACGAAAATGGAAATTATAAAGATTTATTAAACAGAACGAAGGCCTTCATTGCTTAAGATCAGCCATTATCCGGCATTAAACCATACAAAATTAATTAAATACAGTTATTTTTTTGCGAATGTAGTTGCTCCTATACTTGCAATTATTACACATAAAATGGATATCCATTGAACAGGAGTTAAAAATTCTTTCAGGAAAATCAATCCGGATAATGCTCCGAATGCAGGTTGTAAACTCATCAGTATACTAAAAGTCTTTGCCGGTAATTTATTTAAGCCTATTAAATCCAAAGAATATGGTATTGCACTTGAAAATACTGCAACTCCAATACCTGAAAGAAATAATCCGGGATTTAAATTAAAAAGATCACCGCTTAAAATTCCAAACGGTAATATAAATAAAGTTGCAAAACACATTCCGGTTGCTACGGCATCTCCATTTTTCATTATTTTAGATACTTTACCACCCAGGATTATATAAAAAGCCCAGAACAAACCCGCCATCAACGCAAAAATTATTCCTGACGGATCAATTCCGTCATATTTCCATGGGACTATAAGCATAACCCCTGCAAATGCCAACAGTGCCCAAACAATATCAAGCAGCCGGCGTGAACCTAATAATGCTAATGTTAATGGTCCCAGAAATTCAATTGCAACTCCTAACCCCAAAGGAATCCTTTCAATTGCAAGGTAAAAGACCATATTCATTGCTCCAAGGCAAATTCCATATCCCATACAATAAAACCATTGTTTTTTTGTAAATCCGGAAATTTTAGGGCGATTAATGATAAATAATATTACAGCCGATATTCCAATCCTCAAGGATGATGTTCCGTAAGCTCCCAGAAACGGGAATAGCTTTTTAGCAATCGACGCTCCTCCCTGCACACTTATCATTGATAAAAGTACGGCAGGTATTGCAGGAATTTTTTTCTTACTTTTTAACATTTTCTATATTAAAATGTAAAAGTCATTATTATTTTCATATAATCAAAACTATATTAAATTAACATGATAACTTCAATATTATATAGATATATTTTTATTATATAAATATAAACAGAATAAATTACATATAATTTATATATTAAAATTACGATTTTATTAAAAAATCGCCTAACCATACGGCAGAAATTCCAACTAATATACTGGAAATTATATATAATATAAGAATTAAATAATTCCCTGTTTCTATTAATTTAAGATTTTCAATTGAAAATGTTGAAAAAGTTGTATATCCTCCACAAAAACCGGTAATCAGTAATAATTTAAGGTTTTCATTCAACATATTATTTTTTACACTGAATCCGACAAATAATCCGATCAAAAAGCAACCCAGAATATTTACGATAAAAGTTGCTAACGGAAAGCTAAATGAATATTTCTTTAATACCAGTAAAGACGTTAAATAACGAAAGATACTCCCTGCTCCGCCACCTAAACCAACTAAAAGTATTTGTTTTAACATAATCAAAATATTAAAATAGATATAGTTCTTATGGTTTCACCATAAATTATTTTAATAACCAAAATTTATAAATTCACGTGCAATATAATTAAATATATTTTATATTTTACTGATCCATATTTATCATATACATTACTAACTACAGGCATATTACACAAATCTTTATATTCCATAAGACAATCTGCGGGCAAGTTTACCTATAGAATTCATCAAACCTATGCGTCCGAAAAAAGATATAAATTGTCCATATTTACGATAACCGAAATTAAATAAAAAATAAGAAGCTCTGATTCGTTTATTCTCCGGACGCCTTTTAAGAATATTCCGGAATGAATAGAAGTCTTTATATATTTTTCTGTATTCGGCTTCTAATTGTTCAGGGGCAAAGTATACCGGATTAAAAACAGCATGAGCCGTATTATACTTTTCCAGATCATGGCAAAATACACGTTTGTCTTTTTCAAACCTCCTGTATAAAATAGTGCCGGGATATGGTGTAAGAATATGTCCGGTCATTGTTTCCACACGATTTCTAATAAGCCAGGCAAGAGTTTTATCAAAAGTCTCGGGAGTGTCATTATCGAAACCGAAAACCAGACTTGCATTTACCATTATTCCGTTATCATGAAGTAATTTTATAAGCCTTTCATATTCAGAAACTTTATTTTGTTTTTTATTTACATTTAATATAGAGTTATCATTAATTGACTCAAATCCTATAAACAAACTACGACACCCACTTTCTGCCATTTTTATAATTAATTCCGGATGATGTACAATATTTGTTGAAACAGCAGCATGCCATATTAAACCCATATCTTTAATCTGTTTTATAAGGCTTTTTGTCCAATCAATATTACCGATAAAATTATCGTCGATAAACATAATATGTTTTTTTCCGATCTTTTTTATTTCAGTTATAATATTTTCAACCGGACGATTTCTGTATTTACCGCTTACATAATCGCAACTATTGTAGCAGAATTCGCATTTAAACGGGCATCCTCTGCTTGTAACAATAATATTATTATAAAGATATTTTTCTTTTTGTTTTATATAATCCCAGTTGGCAACAGGAACAAGGGAAAGATCAACAGGAACAGGATTAAAATATTGTGCCTTTAAATCATCATTGCAGTAATCATTTATTATTTGTTCCCATAAATTTTCAGCCTCACCGATACATACCGAATCGCAATATCCTGCAACTTCCTGCGGACATGCACTGACATAAATTCCTCCGAAAATAACCTTTGCTCCTTTTTGCCTGTATTTTGCCGAAATTTCAAAAGCACGGTAAACAGTATCAATATTTACTGTAATTCCTACTAAGTCGGGATTATCATCAAAATTTATTTTACCTACGTTTTCATCTTCAATATAAACATAATGTTGTTCCGGTGTCAGTGAAGCTATGGTAACAAGCGACAAAGGCGGAGCCATCCGACGTTTCATTTCCGAATCCATAGGGCGCAAACTCATGCGTGGAGATATAAGTTTTATGGTGAGATTATTTTTTATCATTATTTTATAAGAATAGCTTTGTTAAAATTAAAGTTCTATCGGCTGGCGGCTTATTATGAGCTGGTTTTTCTCTTCCTTTTATTTCCCTAATAACCAATCAATTGTATTCTTCTTTTGTATTCCTTCAATCACAGCGTTGTCATAATCAAGTGTTAAAAGAAATTTCGGATAGTTGTCTTTTATGCTTCTTAATGACGAAATTTCTCGTTCAAATGCTTTTTCGTCATTAACAGTGTAGGCTACTTGATAATATTCTCGTTCATTATTTGCTTTTTGTACAACAAAATCGACTTCTTTATCTTTTTGCTTGCCAACAAAAATCTTTCCGCCACGTCGTAAAAGTTCAAAATAGACTACATTTTCCAATTTATGACCTAAATTGACATCATATTTATTTGTTGAAGTTATATTTTTCAAGCCTAAATCAACCAAATAATATTTTTCATTAGTCGATAATAATTCTTTTCCTTTAATATCGTAACGTGGTGCTGTATAAAGAATATAAGATTCAGTAAGATAGGTAATTAATTTTATAATTGTATTGTGCGATATTTTTTTGTCCGAATTTCGATTCAACTGTTCTGCAATATTTGTCGGTGATACAAGCGAACCGATAGAATCAAACAAGAACTCAATAATGCGTTGTAGTTTGTCGAAATTACGAAGTTTGTACCTGCTCACAATATCTTTTCCGATAACAGTATCGTAAATAGATTGTAAATAATCATTTACAAGTTCTGGTGCTGTTTTCGAGAGATTTACGGCTTCGGGAAATGCGCTACTGTTCATATATTGCCGAAAAAGACGGTCGGTGTTTTTTTCTTCGGGAAAAGCAAGCGTATATTCCGCAAACGAAAATGGGTGTAGATTGATTGCAATATAACGTCCAGTTAGCAATGTTGCCAACTCGCTTGAAAGCAAATAAGCATTAGAGCCTGTAACATAAAGGTCGATATTTTTCTTAACGAATAAAGCATCAACCAATTTTTCGAAATTAGCTATCAGTTGTACTTCATCAAGAAAGATATAATTCTTATGATTTGGGTTTGTTTTCGCTATAATTTCGTCATAAAGCGCAGTCCAGTCGCTGAATTTTAGATTTTCACGTTCTTCAAAGTTGAAGAAAATTATACTCTCCGCTTTTACTCCCGACTTCAATAACTCTCCGCGAAATTCAGCCAAAAGTGTTGATTTTCCACAACGCCGTACACCTGTTATGACTTTAATTAAATCTTGATCACGAAGCAAACGCAGTTTTTTTAGATATGTTTCTCTGGCAATCATATGAATAAAATTTCCATAAAGATATAATTTTATTGACGAAAAATGCCAACTTTACAAATTTTCGTCAATAACGATCAAGAAATCAATTATTGCATCACCTCTCTAAACTTACCCGCAACCAAAATATTTGAACTACTTTTCATCGGAAAAGGAAAATTTTACAGAATTTTATTAAACTCAATAATTACATAATGTAATTTTATTTTATATTTATACCAAACTGCTCAGCAATTCCAACTCCTTCTGATTTTGCACATTCTAAATTATCATTTTTTTTAACAGGCATGATTACTTTATCATTATAATCATATAGAATAAGTAAATAGTCTTTTTCATATAAATCAAATTTCCTGTTGCTCCGACTGTATATTCTCCATCTTTTGTTGTTCCTTTTAAGCCCTATTTTCATATCAGACTTAATATCAACCCATTTTCCAACAGGAATTAAACCAAACAAATTATTCAAAAACCTTATTCTTTTTTTATTAATATCTACTACTGTACTTGTATAGCTAAACCCCACAAATATTCCGATCAAAATTATTATTATCCCTATTAATACATTTTCAAACAGAGTCATTATTCCTATTATAATAACAACAATTCCTATACCGGAACTAAAAGGTCCAAAAATTTTATACAATTTATTATTGATCATTTTTAAGAATCAACATCTATTTCAAACTTTTCTTATATTCAATTATCTTTTTCAGGTCTTTCAACTGCTCTTTTTTATTGATATCCAGAATTAATGGGATAAGTTTTCCTATAATTTTTACTTTTTCAAATTCATCCTTGATTTTATTATCTATATCTAATTCAAAAACAGCATCACGAGTTTTTTCAGTAAAAAAGAAGCTTGTTTTTATCAATCCGTCCCACACCGAAAGCCAGAAAACAGTTTTCTTTTTATTAAGTACTTTACAAAGCCATGCTTTTCCGTCGTTATAATATCTCCATTCAGGAACCAACCCGTATTTGTTGGCTATGATATCCATAATATCTTTATAAAGTGTAAAAATCTCTTTATCCAGTATTGTTTCCAATACACTATCACTGGGCTCAACATTTGGGTCTTTCAGAAGCTGAATTTTTTCCGGCATAATGGTCTAATTTGAAAATCTAAAAAATATTTTTTCAATTTTATTAAACATTTTTGACACATACAACTTTATTATTTATAAAAATTTCCGAAATTACTCACCTGAAATTTGAGTAAATATTTATGAAAGAAAAAAAGATATATATACTTGAGACAATATATAATTATTTCCTGGAATCAGGTTTAAGCGAACAGTTATCGAATGCTCTTGTATACATAATTGCCTGCGTTTCCCTTATTTTGATAATATGGCTGATTAATTTTGCAGGAGCCCATTTAATTTCAAAACTTATAAAAAAGACGTTAAAACATTTGAATTCTCAATGGCAGAATTTCCTTCTTCAGCGTAAATTTTACGATAATATAATAAAACTCATTGCAGGAATAACCATGCTGCTTATTGTAAATATGTTGTTTCAGGGATTTAGTCCGGGAACACTCAAAATTACGGAAACCATAATTACCATTTATATTATGTTCATATCCTATCTGGTAATCAACTCTTTCCTTAATGCTGCAAATGATGTTTATGAAACTAAACCTCAGGCTAAAACAAAATCCATACGTAGTTTTATTCAATCAATAAAAATAATACTTGTTGTTTTTCTGGTAATTCTCATAATCTCCATTTTAATACAAAAAAATCCCAGAGATCTTTTACTTGCAATAGGGGCTTCAGCTGCAATATTTTCACTTGTTTTCAGAGATACTATCCTAAGTTTTGTTGCTTCAATCCAGATATCGGCACAGGAGATGTTCCGTCCCGGCGACTGGATAGAAATGCCGGCAAGAGGAGCAGACGGAATGGTCACACAAATTAATGTTACTAATGTTAAAGTACAGAACTGGGACAATTCGGTAACTATAATTCCCACCTATGCAATGGTCTCCGAATCGTTCACCAACTGGCGCAATATGCAGGAAAGTGCAGGAAGAAGGTTCAGACGTCCTGTTCTTATTGATGTGAACAGTGTTACAACACTTACTCAGGCACAAATTGACAAAATAGCTTCACATCCTGCAATCGACAAAAAGGTATCCGAAAAAATGATGGAATTGATGATAAGCGGAAATACCAGTAATTTTATTACTAATTTAGGACTATACCGTTGCTATATAGAAGCATTTATGAATTTTCACCCTAAAATATCAAAGAATCAAATGTGTATTGCCAGATATCTTGATAATTCCGACAGCGGGATATCAATCCAGATATATGCTTTTTCTGTTGATAAAACACTGGCAACTTACGAACGTGTAGTGTCCGATATAATGGAAAACCTTATGGTAATTACTCCAATATTTATGCTAAAATTCTATCAGCGCCCGATAGCTGCAAAAACGGAAGATAGCATTGACGACATTAAAATTAATCTTTTAAATTAACTGCCGAAATAATGTAGGTATAAGTAAAATAAATCTTACAAAAAGATTTAGCGGCCAGTCTTCAGATATTCTTCCCGTTTCTTTTTAGGTAAATTTTTTATAACTTCATCAACAGAGTTTCTGATAAGTTCCCTGATCAGATGGTCAGGCACATCGCTTTCCAGATACACAGAATTCCATGATAATGCAGAAGGCACATGCCCCGGAGTTATTCCGGTATATCTTTCACGAAGTTCTACTGACCGTTCGGGATCACACTTAAGGTCAACCTTAAATCTTCCGTCCTTAGGTTCAAGTGGAGCAAATGCATACATTTTATCCATAATTTTGAATACCAGAACATTATGTCCCAAAAACGGAAGACTTTCCGTAGTGTCTTTTACCGAAAGACAATATTCTCTTAATTCTTCAATATTCATTAAATATTAAAGCTATTCATTTAAAAATTGTTCCAGCATTTCAACGGTCATAAATGTACGTTTTGCCGTTGCTTCAAGATTCTTTCCCTCTTCTTCGAATATTCTTCTAAGAAAAACATGCATAGCCTCACCTACTTCTATTAAATGACCGTCGTAATCGTAAAAACGAATCGTTCTCTGTCCCCAAAGTTCTGTATTTATTTCGTGCAGGAATCTTATATCGTTTTCTTTAAGTTTACTGTATATGTTATCCAGGTTTTCTGTCTCAAAACACAACTCAAATCTGCTTGTTGCTTCTGAATTATAAATATTATTTCCAAGTATACCGGGAATTATATTTTGTTCCATAATCTGCCATAAAGCAAAACCTTCCTTAAAAATAATATTCATCCCGCCAAAATCGCCTGTAACGGTCAAACCTAATAAATCCTGATAAAAACCTTGTGCTCTCCCGGCATCTTTTACAAAAAGTACAGGTAAACAGTTTTTTAAATCCATAATTTTCTACTTTTATTTGTCCAAAGTTAAAATAATTTATTTAATAATTCTATGGAAGCATAATGGTATATGAAGAGTTAAGAATGAAGAATTAATACTTCGATACCGCTTAGTACAAGTAATCAGGATTAAGAATGCAGTGAGTGGCTGTTAGAAAGTTGCTTCCTGAACGACGGGTTGGCGAGCGGTGACTACTGAGCGGCGTCGAACCAAGCCGAAGTAAGCCGAACCAAGCCAAAGTTGCAGCTTTAAAATATAAATCCGGAGTATTTTATTTTTAATCGTTAAAATATTAATTATTTTTCGCCAAATATAATTACATAAATATGATATAAATGTATTTTTTCTGTATTTTTATTACAACTTTTATTCTTTGGAGTAATATTTCAACTGAACATCATTTCCATCAAAAACCGCATAAGAAAGAAAATTTATCCAGTCTCCGGTATTGATATAACTGCTGTCCGAAGATAGTTTCTGAATAGAAGGAAGATGTGTATGCCCAAAGATAAAGTAATCGTAGTGCTTGTTTTTAAGTTGTTGTCTGGCAAAATCCATTTGATAATTATTCCCATCTGATCGCATAATATCCGATACGTTTTTTTTATTATTTTTTTCAGACAAATAATTTCCCAGGGATATCCCCCACCTGGGATGTATAGCTCCGAGCATATTCCGGAATAATGCATTATTATAAATTTTGAACAGTAGTTTATCCGGGATATTTTTTGTAAGTTCATGGCCATGTCCCAAGAAAAAACGGCACGGACCGATCTCTATTTCTGCCATATCACAATGAACTTTTAATCCTATATCATTTGAGAAATAATCATTTATCCACATGTCGTGATTGCCGACAAAATAATGGATCTCTATTCCCTCATCGATTAATTCTGCAAGTTTTCCTAAAAAACGTGTATATCCATGGGGTACTACTTTTTCATATTCAAACCAGAAATTAAACATATCACCTAAAAGAAATATCTTATCGGCATTATACTTAATGTCATTAAGCCAGGTTATAAATATTTTTTCTCTGACTTTCCCTTCATCTGATGTTGAAAGGTGTAGATCTGACACAAAATAGACCATTACGGCATATGTTTTTCCAAAATGTCCATCCAGTCTTCAAATTCTTTACCACTGATCCCTCCTATTGCTGTTTTGAGTGAATCAGGAGTAGTGTCTAATCGCCCGGCATAGAATTCTATAT
The DNA here is from genome assembly GCA_031275085.1 of Bacteroidales bacterium. Lineage (GTDB taxonomy): Bacteria > Bacteroidota > Bacteroidia > Bacteroidales > ML635J-15 > Bact-19. The sequence continues at coordinate 74,979 of JAISPG010000027.1, forward strand.
CTTTTTCTTCCCTGAAATACATTTGGGTTAGAACTAAAAAATCTAAAAACAAATTCTCTTGATCCATTTTTAACTATTAAAAAATTTACCTACTTTATTCTACGGTGTTCGGTATGTCCGTTTTATGTTTATTATTATTCTATTTTATACACAAAATAACATATACATAGAATTATATTCAACCTATTTTTATCCCAATTGGGAATATTGTCTGCCGAAATGAGAAAATCAACTACTTAACGGGGGTATTATACTAATAAAATAAGAATGAAAAATTAAAAATTAAGAATGCGATGAACTGAGTGTCGGTTGGTGAACGCCGGTTGGTGAGCGGTGACTACTGAGCAGCGGCTACTGAGCGAAGCCGAAGTAAGCCGAAGTTAAGAATTAAGAATTGGGTTTACGAACTACGGTTCATAATTTCCGGGATATAATGATCCGGTAAAATCTTTTTTCCACTCGTCAAGATAATGAAACCGGATAATTTTATAAAATAAAAAATAAAAATCTCTACAATAATGAATTTTATCTAAATATTTTGATTGTTTTATTTTATTAATTATTTATTTATCTGTAAAATATTTTACTAATATTCTATAATATGAAATTAAAAAATAAATAAATATGTCCTGTAATGCATTTATTGGTAAAGGTGGCTGATAATTTGTATTTTTAATTAATATTGGTCCACCATTTTTCAAATTTATGAGAACTGTCATTAAGATAGATAATTTCGCCAATCATAGGAATCATAAGGTTCAGTGAATCTTTTTCAGCTGCTTCTGATATATTTTCCAGAGGAGCTTTCCAGGAATGTTTTCCCAAGGCATATTTTGAATTATGGACAGTCAATAGTTTTTTTGCCTTCAAATCTTTAAATGCCTGAACCACATATTCCGGCAAAAGATGAATATATCTCCAGTCTTTATCGTACTGACCGTTTTCTAAAATTGCCAGATCTATATCAGTAAAACGTTTTCCTATATCTGCAAAATGTGTATCATATCCACTATCGCCGCCTATATAAATATTTTGTGAAGGTGTTTTAAATAAATATGATGCCCATAATGTGTTGTTTGAAAATATTTTTCTTCCTGAAAAATGACGTGCAGGAAGACAATAAACTGTAAAACCATCATCAAATACTATATTTTCATTCCAGTCCAGTTCAACAATCTTATTTTTATCAAAACCCCAGTGTTCGAAATGCTCTCCTACCCCCAACCCGCATATTATTTTTCCGGTCCTGTCTTTAATATCCATAACTGTTTTATAATCCAAATGATCCCAATGGTCATGAGATATAACCAGATAATCTATTTCGGGAATATCTTCCGGTCTATAAATGTTAGTTCCTTTAAACGGCTTATTTACAAAAGATACAGGAGAGGCATCGCAAAAAACAGGATCAACCATAATACGTTTACCGTCAATCTGTATTAAACATGATGAATGTCCGAACCATATTAATAAATCCTTGTTGCGGTCAAGCTGCCATAAATCCGTTTTAATCGCAGGTAAGTCGGAATCAGGTTTCAAATTATCTACCTTTTTAAATAAAAAATCAAACATGCTGCCAAACAATCCCTTATCTGATGTGATCTGCCGTGTTTCACTCAAATTCTGAAACTCACCATTACGATAATTAGGCGAATTCTTTATTCTTTCCATACGTTCTCCTCCTGGAGCTCTGCCAAATTTAGGCTGATTCAAAAATATAATTACAGAAACTGCGATCAGTGCTGCAACCGAAACAATAATCCATAACATACGATATCTTTTTTTCTTTTTCAATAAATTCATTTCTTTTTCAATAATGTTTTTCATAAACGTTGCAAAAGTATATTAAGTATATTTAAGTTAAAAAAACAAAACCTAAAATACAGATTATATATAAGCATTGCAGTTCATGTTATTTATGCAAAAAATATGTATAGTGCAAGTATTAAATTAAAACAATTGAAAGTTTTTATAACCAATACTAAAAAACTGTAACCGGTAAATTGTAATGACTTTTTACCGGTTACAGTTAATTATTTAAAATAAGTTTTTTCAAATAAGACCAGATTCTTTAAGCATATCAAAGATGATGGTTCCTTTAGATTTCTCTATTCCTTTCTTTTCAAGATATTTTACAAAGAAAGGGACTTTCATATCGTAGACCTTACGTCCGTCCATAAGGCGGGAAGAGGCATTCAATATAGCTCTGATATCAAAAGCAGACGCAAATACTTCCGGCACTCCACGGTCTATATTTAATAGTTTATAAACAGCTATCATTGCAGTTCTTACGGAATATTCGGTTGTAAAAACAGTATCTCTTTCTGCTTCGGCAAAATTACCGATGAAAGCAAGATTTACAGAACCTTCTGGAATAACCTCGGGACGGTCGCCCAATGAACGCGGCATAAAATAGGACATCACATAAGGCATCATACAAGGTATTGTATTTGCTGATTCTTCAGCCATTTTTTTAATTTCTGCTTTCGGAACTCCTATGTGGTAAAGCCATTCTTGTGCGATTTCGACACCTGAACAATCCTTCATCGGTTTTTTTATGAAATCTCCTTTTTTATCGCTGAACAAACCATATATCCAAACTACCAACTGATCTTTAGGCTGTTTTTTGAAATGAGGCTGGCGATTAAGGGTCCAGCTTAAAAGCCATTCTGAATCTTTAGCAGTAACAATACCGCCGGTAACTACTTTGCCGGTAAAAGGATCTCTCTTACATATTTTTTCTATATACGGAGGGATTTTTCCGTCGAGAGTTGTTAAAGTCGCTGAAACAAAATTGGTTTTTGAAGTGTCGCCACAGAATTTTTCAGGATTACCGAATGAAGAATCCTGAGCAGCAAGATGTTTCCAAAGTGTCCAGCTGCCTCCCTGAGACGGATTCATAATTGCCGGATTATTCTGGTCGCCGTAAGTAGAGCTTTCGGTAATACTTCCGTTTGTTACAAAAACAAAGTCATTTTCAGTAAGATTTATTTCTTTTTCTTTTCCGTTTTGTGTATATATTATCTTACGTGCAACTTTTTTATTTGTATTTGTATCGATCACTATATTCTGAACCTGCGTATTATACATAAAGTTCACACCGTGTGATTCAAGAAATTTTACCAGCGGCATAACTAGTGATTCATACTGATTGTATTTTGTAAATTTCAAAGCTGATAAATCCGGCAGTCCACCTATATGATGAATAAAACGCATAATATAACGGCGCATTTCCATTGCACTGTGCCATGCCTCAAATGCAAACATAGTACGCCAGTACATCCAGAAATTTGATTTGAAAAAATCTTTTGAAAATACTTCATCAATTCGCTTGTCGTTAAGTTCTTCTTCGGAAGTAAGATAAAGTTCCATTATTTCCTGTATAGCTTTATCACTAAGCGTAAATTTATCTCCTGTCTGTGCATTTTCACCTTGTTTTATGGTTGCGCGGCATTTCGAAAAATTAGGGTCTTCTTTATTTAACCAGTAGAATTCATCTAAAACAGAGGCATCTTTTATTTCGAGCGAAGGTACTGAACGAAACAGATCCCAAAGACATTCGAAGTGGTTTTCCATTTCGCGTCCGCCACGTATAATAAATCCTCTTTCAGGTTGTAAAATTCCGTCCAGACTTCCTCCTGGTAAGGGCAATTCTTCAAAAATGTGAATTTTTTCGCCTTTCATCTGACCATCACGTATAAGAAATACTGCTGCAGCCATTGATGCAAGACCTGCTCCAACAAAATATGCCGATTTTTGATCTACATTTTCAGGTTTCCTCGGACGGGCAAACGCTTCATAGTTTCCATTACTGTAATACATAATATATATTTTTTAATTTGTTATTAAGTCAAAATATAACATAAGTATTATCTGTGTTGTTCAAAACATTAAGAAAACTTTAAGTTAAAAAAGAATTATAAATTTTTTTTCTGTATTTATCAAAAATATAACTTAAATGGTTTTTCATTTCTTTTAATTATGTAATAAATTATAAAAATCATTTCACAATTACAATTTCATATAAATAAATAGCAATTAATAAATAATTATTTCATTTTATTATAATTTAAATATCGCTTATTTTTTAAATTATTTTTTATTAATATATTTTTTTTTGAAGAATGTATATAATTTATTAATTAATATTTTATATATTAGCAAAATAAAACAATATATCATGCACATTGTAATTAAATTCCTTATCAGAGATCACAAACCCGTATCGCGCCCGATTAATTAAAATCGGGCACAATGATAGAATCAAAAAATTATTAATTAAATCAATCATTAACTAAAATCATATATAAAATGGAAAAATTTAAAATAATTACTTTGTTATTGTGTTTAGTATTTGTTGGCGAAAATATCCAATCACAACAAAACAATCACCATGGAGTATTGGATGCGAATTTAGCCCAATACGGAGATGTAGAAACTGCGGCTTATGATATTTCCGAACTTGATATGGGGGGCATTCCAAATAACGATGTTACATTTATAAGCGCATTCACTTCTGAAGACCGGGGTGCAGGTAAAACATGGCTCCATTTCAGGCGAACTAAAGCCTGTCTTGATTCCCATGAAAATTATTATGAAGTTGCAGATATACCTTATATTACACCGCCAACCGGAAGTTACAGGGGGTTTTCAGTAAATGATCTGAAAGAAGTAAGAGGAACGGGAAACTATGAAGTTGTAATTTGCGGGACATTTGTTGAAAAAGAAGCCTATGTTACGATGTATGACAGGAATTTTAATCCTATGACAAATTTTAACACATATTACGGACTGGCACATACTTTTCATTCGATAGCTGAAGTACCGGGTATGGGATTTTTGGTGTGTGGAGAAGGATATTATCCCAATAATGGTGTAATTATTGCTCTCGATTATGGCTTAAGACCCATATCATGTTACAGTTCCCGGGATCATAAATTTACGGATATAGTTTATAATGCAGAATATAATTTAGCATATGTTGCAGGATATTTTGATATAGAGTTATGTGTATATGGTCTGGATGTCGGGAGTATGTACGCAGGGAGCTCTAATCCTGTAATTGCTGAATTTGCTTATACTGATCCTAATTTCGTAATAAAATGGAATGCAAGTGGAAAAGATAATATAAAAATAACCGAACATAGTCCGAAAATTACTATAGCTGCCTCAGGAGAAGACCCTAATGGCAGAAACATAGGTATTTTTTATGAACATGACATGTTTGCAAATATTTCAGGACCAAATATTGTATTTGATTTAGGAAGGAATACATATTTCAAAGGACTTGTCCGATTTGGCGACAGATATAACCTGTTATTACAGGAAGATGCAGGAGCATTTCATTATCCCCATATCGTTGATATGTATATTTTTAATAACTTCTGGGAAGTAGTCAGAATTAACGGCCCTGTAAAATCACCTATGAAAATGCTTAAAAGAGCTAATTGCGAAATGCTTGATATACTTTCTATTTTTAATGCCAGCACAATTTTTTATTCATCTTGCCATTCAACAAATTTCAGAAACTTGTCATATCACCCAATAGAAAGCTATATAATGCTACCGGTAAATCATTTACCACCACAAGTCAGTCAGGCTCCACCTTTATCACATATAACCGCTTTTCATAATCGTAATTTTTTTCCTACACAAAACCCAAGGCGCAGTTATATTATTTCAAGTATTTCTTTCATGGGAGATTGTTTTCCTTCATGTTTGAGAAAAGTCCAGACCGAATATGAAGAACTTTCTGTTGAAGAACTGGTAAAAGACGAAAATTCAGTAATAATATATAACAACAGTATAGAAATTTCCGATATATCTGACTATTCTCAATACCAGATCTTCGATATTATGGGAAGGCAAATAAATAATGATAAAATTGATAAAAATACTATATCAATTCAGGCTATACCTAACGGAACTTATTTTTTACGCCTGACAAAAACCAACGGAGAAACCGAACATCATAAATTTATGAGGCAATAATTTTAACTTAATTAAAAAATGAACTGACTATCTTACTTCAGTCAGTTCATTTTTTTATACTTCTATTTTATCAGCTAATCATCATAATTATTTAATTATAATAAATTTTCATTTTATTATGCAAAAAAGTAATTAATAAAATATTATTTCATTTTATTATAATTAATTATTTTTTTATAATCATATTTCTAAAAAGAAAATATAATTTTTTTTTCAGAATGTATGTGATTTTATAATAAAAATTTTCTTATATTAGCAAAATAGAAAAATATGATTTATGAATATTATAATTAAATTTTTGATCAGAGATCACAAACCCGTGTTACGCCCGATTGATAAAAATCGGGCATGACGATAAAATCAAAAATTATTATATAAAAAAGTTATTAACTAAAATCATATGTAAAATGAAAAAATTTAAAATAATTACTTTGATATTGTGTTTAGTATTTGTTGGTGGAAATATCCATTCTCAAAAAAATAATTATCACGGAGTAAATGACCCGGCTTTAATTGGAGACGTAAAAGGAGGCGCTTATGCAATTTCCGAACTTGATATGAACCTAAAACCAAGTGGAGATGTAACATTTATAAGTGCATTCATTTACGAGGACCTTCCTGCAAATAAGACTTATCTTCATTTCAGGCGAACAAAAGCCTGTCTTGATTATCACGAAAATGCCTATGATGTTGCAGTTATACCTTATGTTACACCATGGTGGGGAGCTAATTATACTGCTTTTTCTGTGAATGATGTAAAGGAAGTGAAAGGAACCGGAAAGTTTGAAGTTATAATTTGTGGGACATTTGTTGAAAAAGAGGGCTATGTAGCAATTTTTGACAGACATTTTAATCCTATTACAAATTTTAACACATATTATGGTATGGTACATACCTTTCATTCGATAGTGGAAATACCCGGCCGGGGCTTTTTAGTTTGCGGAGAAGGATATTATTCCAACACCGGAGTTATTGTTACTCTTGATTACAATTTAAACCTTATTTCAAGTTACAGTTCTCCCGATTATAAATTTACGGATATAGTTTATAACGCCCGAGATAATTATGCATATGTCGCAGGATATTCTAAAACAGAGCTATGTGCATATGGTTTGAATGTCGCGGATATGTTCGCCGGAAATCCAAATCCTGTTTTTGCAGGAATGACATACGTTGAACCTAACTATAATATAGATTGGAATATAAGTAAAAAAGATGATGTAAAAATTATAAACCGTTATGATAAACAAATTGCTATAGCTGCCTCCGGAATAAGCAATGTTACCGGTAGAAACATGGGTATTTTTCATGAAAATGAAATAGATGGAAGCAATCCAATGGCAAATATCATATACACCATCAGCCCAAGAAGTAATACATATCTTAAGGGGCTTGTTCAAATGGGCAACAGGTATAATCTGTTATTACAGGAAGAAGCAGGAACGCTTTATTATCCTCATATAGTGGATATGGACCCGAGAAATAATTCCTGGGATGTTCTCAGAATTACTGCTTCTGTCAATCCATCTATGAAACTGCTTAAACGGGATGCCTGCAAAATGCTTGATATTTTTTCTTTCACTAATAGTATGATCAATTATTCATCCTGTCATGCAAGCGGTTTCCCAGGTTTAGCATACCAGCCTATAGAAATCTATAGAAACCTGCCGGTGCAACATTTACCTCCTTCCGTCAGTCCGGCACCACCACTATATCAAACATTCGGTAATCACGATCCCAACTACTTTCCTACCCAGGGTCCATGGCGTAGTTTTATTAATTCAAGTATTTTTTTCATAGGAGATTGTTTCCCATCATGTACAAAAAAAGCTACAGCTGAATACGAAGAACTATCCATTGAAGAACTGGCAAAAGACGAGAATGCAGTCATGATCTACAATAATAGTATAGAAATTTTCGATATATCTGACTATTCTCATTACCAGATCTTTGATATTATGGGAAGGCAAATAAATAATGATAAAATTGATAAAAATACTATATCAATTCAGGCTATACCAAACGGAACTTATTTTATCCGCCTGATAAAAACAAACGGAGAAACAGAACATCATAAATTTATGAGACAGTAATTATACTTAATTAAGACAAAGAAGGTGTCCCAAAAAGATGCCTTCTTTTCATTTTATGATTTAATAATGATTTTACAATAATAATTATTTATAAAATATCTCTATTTAAATAATTTTATTGTATAATCTAAAAGCTCAATTCCGCCTGATTTTCCGTGACCAGGTATAACTTTTTTTGTATCAGGATATTTTTGTTTCACTTTTTCAACAGTTTCTGCCCATTCTTTAACGTTTGCTTCTTCAAGATTTCCTTTTCCTGCTCCGTTTTCTTTTATTAAACATCCTCCAAACATAATATCCTCTAAAGGAAAATATCCTATCACATTATCACATGTATGTCCTTCTCCAAAAAATTCAACAAATATTTTTTCATCGCCTACTTTTAATTCAAAAAAATCATCAAAACTGTTTTGCGGTTGAGGGTAATGTTTTTCTTTTGTTATTTGAATCGTCTTCTGATAAGCATATGAAGGGATTCCCTGCTCATGAAATGCATTTAAACCACCTAAATTATCATTATGGTAATGTGTTGGAATAACTGCAATAATTTTATGATTGAGTGTTTTAGTTATCCAGTTTATTAATTCAAGGGAAGTTTCATCATCAACTGTAGTATCAAATACTATAGCTTCACTTTTATTTATAACAATAATTCCGTTACAGGGAACTTTTCCGAAACTTTCTGTATCCAGGTATGAAATATGTTCATATACATGTTCAGATATATGGTAAATCAGCAATGTTTCCGATCTATATACCTCTTTTTCATTTTCGGCTTTTACATTTCCATATATCGACAGGAAACCGGTTAAAATTAATATGTATGCAATTATTTTCATTTTATCTATAGTATTAAAATTTTTATGATCTTCAAAAGTACAAAAAATATTGTATAAGTAAATGTATTCACAATTGTTGCAAAATTTCAAATGAGTATATGCATTTTTATATCGAAGAATTATTATAAAATGCTTCCAGCCTTTTTATTTCTTTTTTAAATAACGATTGTGTTTTTATATTTGTTTTTTCAAAAAACGAAAGTTCAATTTTTATTCCATTTTTTGTATTTATTTTTTTCCATGAACCTATTATTTGTCCATTAAGCATTATTGTCGGAGAAAACAGACCATTTTTTGTCATCACTTTACTGTAATGTTGATCTTCAATGATCTCGGAACGATCTTTATAACTGACTACAAATTCATCAAAAGGAGGTAATAATAAAGCTGAAATTTCTGTCTTATCCGGAACACTGATATTATTCTTCATCCAGAATATGCGCCCATTAATTTCTTCACTTATGAAATCATTTTTTATGAGTTCTATAGCTTTTCTGGCTTCAGTAACAGTAAGCCCGGACCACCAGACAAAATCCTGTAGTGTGGCAGGAGAATGACTTGAAAAGAATTTTCTCGCCAAACATTCTAATGCTTCTTCTTTGGATAATTTATTCTTTTCTGGTACCCATTCCTGCAATAATGTATAGGTTTGCTTATTTCCTCTTAGTTTTCCGTTACATATAATTCCTTCCATTTCAGCACGACCAATGATCATATTTAGTAAATGGTTATCGGTTTTTATATTTTTATGCAACAAAATTTCGCTTATTTCTTCTTTAGTGAGGTGTTTATTTCCTGTGAGGGCTTTTTCCAAAATATCTATGGACTTATAAATAATTGTTTCTTCAACGCCTATCATTCTACAGTATGATATATAAACAGGTTTTATACGAGGATTTGACAATTCAAACATCCAGTGTATATCTTCAGCAGCTACAAAATGCCATGTCGGACGCAAAATGTGGGTACGGATTATTTTTCCCGTATTTAATGCATTTTCTATTGTACTTACCGTAGATCCTTCAAGCCGGGAACCTATTGCCCATTTTGCCATTTCAAGAGATTGGGATTGCATAGCTCCGAACCATGAAACTATTTTGTGCGGTTCATTAATGACATGATCTGCAAGTAATTGATTATGTAAGCGTATTTTTAATAATTCTGAAGTATTCATATTAAATATATTTCAATTAATGCAACATTTGCATTATGCTAAATATTATATTAACTTCAATAATTAATTACACAAACTCTTATTAGTTCCTTGTTTGGTTTCTGAAAATGAGAAAACATTTTCCAGAAAGCTATCTTTCTGTCCCTTAATGACTCCATAAA
>JAISPG010000055.1 GCA_031275085.1 Bacteroidales bacterium
AAAGTTACTGGCTGGCTGGTAGTATTCCTTAACTGGCTTACATTTATACTGCTGCTCTGACCGCTGGCCGGTAATCCTACTGTCGGACCATTGGCTATAGTCCATTTATATGTAGTCGGCAATCCACCGGTATTGGTTGCATCACTGAAACTAAGGCTGAATGATGATCCGCTGCACAGGGTTATGTCTGAGACGTCATCTACTGATGGAATGCCTCTTAACGGAACAAAGATCGTATCTACTGTTACACAACCGTTGGGACGGATTATAGATACAAAATATTCCAATACAGTATCATCTGGTAGCGGATTATTTATATAGTCATAGGTGAATGTGGGACGGGCTATATTGGAACGACTTAAATAGTCCGAAGGATTCCAACGGTAACTGTAATCGTTAATTGGCATCTCACCGATTACCACGCCGCCATCCATCTGGCACATCTCATCGACAACTGCCGAGATCGAATAAACAGGGACAGGAACTGGAATCGCCACTGAATCTGCTAAATATGCATTAACGGAACCTGACGTACTGTTATACTTACGTAAAACTAATAATAAATTACAAACATCCTCAGTATGCAAAATATTAGCCGTCATTGTAAACGACTTGGTCCCATAAGCAGGTACATCTGAAACTGTTCCCCCACTTAATAAATGATTAACTTCAACATAATCCAGACCGTTAAAGGTCATTAGGTCTATTGTTAGCCTTGATGCACTAATATCGCTGTTATTTACAAGAGTACCCTGTATTACAACACGTTCCGAAGTTTCATCATTATAACGGCTATTAGCTATTACTGTTCCATCAAAATCAATTTCCAATTTTTGTAACGACACTGTTACGGAATCTGATAATTCACTTACAGATAATATTGCGCATCTCACGTTATCACAAGTAAGTGAGTCTATTATACCGGTACGAACATATATGTAAGATGTATCCATACCCCATTCTGCAGGATTCGTAGGCCTCAACGTCAAATTGAAAGCAAACTGTCTTCCTGCATTACCTGGAGGAAAGCTGGATATTAACCTGCTACCATTTTGAGTAAAATATAAAGAAGCACTATTTTGAGAAGCCAGGTTTACATTTTCCGGCAAATCAATTATAGCCCTGTCCCCGGTTGTTGTTGCAGCAGCAGCAGTGTATATCCCGCTTAATGTCATTTCTCCGTTTTCGCCACTACCCGGGCCGGAATAAGTTGTTTGTGTTAAAACCAGGTCGGAAACATAATAATCCGGTGGAGTACTTAAACCGGCAACTTTTATCTGGCCGCTGTTATATGCTTTTGATGTCTGTGCTCCACAACCACTCTCTCCTATAAAATTGGCATAAATCGCTCTCGCATTTTCAAGTCCACAGGAAAGCCTTAGCTGGAACTGAACCTGTGCCTGATAATTTCCATTATTAACACCATCTAGTTCCAGTGAGTTACCCAATACTATTTCAAAAACCTGTCCCATTTGCGAAGCTCCCTGAACATTTTCCCATGCCGTCCAGGTTGTTCCATTTCCTAATCTAACCTGTGGCCTCATGGTTCCCGAATAGTTCACACCTTCTTCCGGTAAGTTCACACGTAAACGCATTCCCGAAATTTCATTTGAAGTACCATTAATAAATGTTGCTGTAAAATCTACTTCATCACAGAATATATTAGTTCCGCCGGTTGAGTTAGGAGTATGTACCAAAGTTCCGCCAAAATCAACTGAAGGTGGCGTAAGGCCTAATCTCATACTTGTAGAATTACAAAAATATCCCTGAGAGCTATAAACTGTTGCAAAACCATTTGCAGGATCATCAGGATATGCGACTTTGTTCATTCCATAGACCACATTTAAACCTGGTGTTCCAACACATGCAGTATATGTACATGAAATAGAATAATTCCGTGATGCAGGTAAATTTAAATTGCCTAATTTTACCCAATATTTATTTGTTCCATAATTTACAAAATCATTTACATTAGCAATTAAAACACCATTGGTAACATCTCTTAGTTCGTATGGAGTAAGACCAGGATCACATTCAAAAGCAAACCAACTGTATGGTAAATTAGGATCAGTTGCTGCCCAGTTACTGGCATTGGTCAAAGTAAAATCCCATTCTGCTATTCTTCCCGACGGAGATACTGTTGCTTCTGTTGTTGCTAACATATATTGATATCTCTTTACATCAGTTAGTGTACCGCTTGCATAAAGCCTACCTGTTCCTGATGTAGCAACGTAGCCTTTTGTACTTTCAGATGATGGAAAATCATATCTTTCCAAAGTAGTTGCTATACTAATAGTAGTTGAAGTAGGTGCACATATTACATCATATGAGCCATGTATCCATATACCTCTAAAATAATTAACATATGCTTCCTGCATTAAATAAGATTTCAACAAAGTGACAATTGTTTTACCACCAGAATATGTTACTGTATAATCATCTCCTTCTACCAATGTTTCTGCAGATGTTGGTTCTGAAGAAGCTGTATAGCCTGAGATAACCAAAGAATGGATATCAATTAATGCATCAATTGAAAGTACTAGATTTCTAAAAAATACATTCGGTCGATATTCATTAGGGAATACTTCATCAGTTGCTCCGGCACTATTTCCTAATTGCCAGCGTAAAAAAGTTCCGCCCGTATGAGTTACATTAAGATTTGGCATATCACTCGACGGCACACCTATTGTAGTCAGATTATAATTAAATAGTTTTAATGTTTGCAAAAGTTGATAACATGCATCTTTTGTGCCACTCAGCAGAGTATAAACCTCAGAAGATACAGTGACATCAGCTGGGATTTTAGGGACATTTTCAGTTACTTGCAAAAGATATACAACTTTTAATTGATCACCTTGTAATAATTGAGTAATAGGTTTTCCCGAACCAATAAAACTTTCTATATTAATAGCAATTTTATGATTAGGATTTGTATTTACTGTTGTAATAAGATTGTTATTTACAGTAGATGAGAACTCGGCAACCTGATTAAAATCAGCTCCTCCGTTTTGTTTGTAATATAATACGATTTTACGTGAAGCGTCAGCTACCGGCATTGTAAGATATGCTGCTGTTGTTGCAACACTGTAGGCAAGTTCTACAATAACCTGCTCCCCTGCCGCCAAACTTATATTATTTTTTGCCTCAATAACAGAAGTAAAACTCATATTATCATAAGGACCGGCTGCTCTTAAATTTATACCGGGAGTATTCCTGTTTGCACGTGTTGTTGTATCTCTTTCATATTGGTCGGATGCAACCCAGCCGAAAGAAGTCCTTTCTGCTACAAAATCCATAAGTTCAAGCCTGTCGCATGGAGTTCTTTGAATATACGGTACAACCACATCATAGCAACCAAAAGTTATTGGACCTGCCGGGTCTCCGTTCATTTGGAAAGTATGTTTTATATTCATTATTTTACTTATATCCTCCACACCAGTAGCTTCAATAGGTATATTATAAACTAGCGGAAAAGTATTTGCTCTGGTTGGATTTCTAAAACTTATAATTCTATTTATTGCATCATACGATACTTCAGTAGCATTAGCAGTAGCATATCCAGAAGGAGTTATTGTAATAGTTCCTCCTGTATATTCAAGTCCTACAGGTAAAGTAATGATTACCTTATGTATACGTTCAGCATTTACAGTCCATGGAAATCCTGTAAAGCCATTAGAAGGAGCTCCATTTTGGTCAGTAACGATCAAATTTGTTAAATCTCCCTGAGCTAGAGATTGATTATCAACATTTACCAAAGGAATTGCATAAGCACCATGTTGAAAAAGAAATCCGGTAGATGATGATGCATTATTGGTTCTTGCATATGAATATGTCGTTCCGCAAACATCATCAAAATATGCTCTACTGTATATAGAAACTGAAGGTATTCCTGCATTACTGCAAGTTATTCTGCTTGGGTCATATTGTAATTTATAATAGAACCTTATATATACAAGTTTGCCTGGAGCAATATCACTATATATCCCATCACCGTCAAGATCTGCCAAACCTGCTGCTTCATATGCAGCTCTTTCTGTTGCATTAGTTGCCTGAGGTAAAGTGTTAAGATCTACCTTCCAGATATTAGCATGTGATCCTAAATTTGATGCACCACCACTCATTGACGTAGAAGTTATTGCAGTATTATTTTGCATAGGAATTTCGGCAACTACGGTAGCAGAATTTCCATTAGTAAGCACTGCTCTCTGAAATATAGCAGAATTAGTAGTGTTATAATCAGATATATAAATAGATGTAAAAACTTTTTCAAGATTTGCTTCCGGACTATTATTTCTTATGTATACACCAACAAAACCTTCCTGATCATAAGCTGTAGGTATAGTATTTGCAGTCCTTACATAATCGACCAAATATCCCGGCATAGCTACAGATGCTGTTGCTGTTCTGTTACGAACAATTCCACAAAAAGTAGCGCCATCGCCATATTCAAAATTATAATTTACAACACCTGAATTACAATTAGATAATTTGAATGTTTCTTTGATATAGAAAGTTTCTCCTGTAGATAATTTACTGTCAGTATAGTTTAATGCAGTAGAACCAAATGTATTGGTTCTATTAAAATAATAGGTATATCCGTTTGCCGGAGAATCATCAAGGGCACTTGCCGTAATATCAGTCCAGCCGTTTATCCCGTTTTTTGATATCTCAATTTTAGAAATTTCAAAACCGGCTCTGTCACAGACCACATTAACCTTCATATTCTTAATATGTGAATTAGGTGCTGTCTGAGATACCTCTATAATCCTTGTCGAATTTTGATTCAAAGATACTTGCACAGGAGCTATCACCGGTACATTAATTATAGGATCATTAAAATTACCTATTGATTGGGTTGATGTCGTACGAATTGCGCTTGTTCCCCCTGCGCTGGCGTACAAATTATATGTAATAACCCTGTCGGATACCGAAACTTCATCAGCATTACACAAAGCTTTTACATAAATGGTAAACTCAGTTGAAATAATACTTAACGAACCGGTTGTTATCCGGGCAGTTTTTTTATCTGCACTTAAATTTGCCAGGTTCGGAGTTGAAGGTAATATTTCAAATCCTTCATCAGGCATAATAACTTCCAACTCGGTACCATTAATTGATGTTGAAGCAGAAAGATTTACTTTAAATACTAAAGAATCCCCCATTTTAACAACTGTCGCAGGATTTTCTCCGGGGGCAATAGTTGCCTGTTGCGAAAATAAAAATCCTGTTCCGAAGAAAAATAGTAATGCATAGCTTAATAAAAGCTTCCGCATAAAAATGACTTTAAGAAATCCATACAATTTCCAAGACTTTGTCACTTTAAATAATAATAAACGTTTTCTCATATCGATATTGCTTTTAAAAAATATTCACTTTTTATTTGTTATGTTTAAATTTTAATAAGTTTAAAAAAAATAAAAAGTGTATCCACGGAATGATTCCGTGAATACACAAAGAACTGTAGCACATTTGTTTTGAGGGTTATGCTGTGTCGCACTACAGTTGTGAAGATTGATTTGAAAACTATATTCTGTTAAGTATCTTAAAAGACCATTACACCCCCCGGCAAATACACTTGCCAAAGAATGCCTATATGGAATTATAGTACCAGAATTATTCTTTTTGTAATAGCCAAAAAATTGGCTGTCGAATACATTTATATATTCGAATATATTTAGTAATTTGGCTGATTTTTCTAGATCACACTGACGGTGTGTGTGTGTGTGTGTGTGTGTGTGTGTGTGTGTGTGTGTGTGTGTTAACAAAATAAATCACACTTCCAAAAAATCTTCTGGAAATTGTCAATATATTAATGATTAATACATTAACAAACGAAATTATCGTCACTTTTTCGATCATACCCCCTAGTCAATTCAATTTTGATATTGAATACTAAATAAAATTTAGTCGGTGCAAATATACAACTTTTTTTTATATACAAATAAAAATATAATAAATTTATCTCATAGTATATTGATTTATTTGTACCATTAATTTAACTATATAGTTTTAAGCAAAAACAAAAGTTTATTATGATTTTACAGTTCCTTTTTTAGAGACAATAATTATAAATATTTAAATTATTATATAATAAGAATACATATTTATGAATAATCTACAATTATAGATACAAAATAATTTATTATATTTTTTATATTAGTTTTTAATTCTTATAATTATAATTATAAAATATTGCATAATTTATATATGAAATAATCATAATAACAAAACAGTATAAAACAATCCCTAACATAATATATTAACTTCAATAATTAATTACACAAACACTTATTAGTTCCTTGTTTGGTTTCTGAAAATGAGAAAACATTTTCCAGAAAGCTATCTTTCTGTCCCTTAATGACTCCATAAA
>JAISPG010000063.1 GCA_031275085.1 Bacteroidales bacterium
TCATTGTTCTTTGTTTGAAATTAGTATTCAAATATACGTAAAAATTAATATAAAATGTATATTAGTGTATTTTTTTTCTGGATATTTTAATATAAATGTTTTTTATATGATTATTGTAATAATTATTTATTGCATAAAAAAATGTAAAATAGTTGATATTAATGTGATATGGATGTAAATATCAGTTATTTTACTCTTCTTCCTTTCCATAAAGGGTGCCAGAATAATGATAATATACCTGTAATTACAATATAAAACGGATAAAAAATTTGTAGTAATGGAATAAACCATATCAGATTTGATTTTCTATAAAAATTAAGAACAGGGATCATAAATAATGTATCCGTAAAAATTTTTATAAAGAATGCCGTAATAAATAAATATATATATATAAATTTAAAAAATCCGGCTATCAGACTTACTAATAAGATAAACGACATAAGAAAAGTAAGCGCGGCGGTTATTATAGATACCGGAGTTTTGTATCCGCTTGTTTTTGATGCCCACCTTACGCGCTGAACAAATAATTCTTTTAAGTTCTCAGGAGCTTTTGTGTCAATTATACATTTTCTATTTTTTATAAAATCCACTTTATATTTTCCTGAAACATAATGTAATAAAAAAACATCGTCTCCTGAAGAGTATTTATCATTGAAAAAAGCAGATGCTTCTGAAAAAATATTTTTTTCGATAGCATAATTTGCGCCGTTGCACATAAAAGCTAATCCCAGAAAAGTTCCTGCAGCACCACTTCCTGTCATGCTTAAAAATTCAAGTTGTACAAGTTTTGAGAATATTCCCGGATTATTATAAAACCTTACCGGTCCGCAAAGCATTTTTATATCTTTTTCCAACATATAGGAGTAAGTCTCGCTAATCCATTCGGGAGGGATTATGCAATCGGCATCAGTAAAAAAAAGTATTTCTCCGTCGGAATGTTTTGCTCCGTATCTTAAAGCATGCTTCTTTCCCTGAAATTCATCCGGGAGATCATATAATTTTATTTTTTCGTTCTTTATCTGATTAATTACATGGGTAGAATTATCATTACTGTGATCGTTTATAAGAATAATTTCATAATCCTTGTAACTTTGATTTAATAAGCTTTTTAATAGTTTATCAAGATTTTTTTCTTCATTTCGGAAGGCTACTATAACGCTTATTTTTTTAGTAATTGTTTTTTTTGAACTTATATTTTCTTTCCTTAAAAACCATGCAAAAGCAAACATGGATATCATGATCATATAGAGTAAGATTATTGTAGAGGATAATATTATAAAGATGTCTGCAATCATTTAATTATATCTGTAATATTTTTATGTATGACAAAAATATAAAATCTTCCTGTTTTATTATTCCAAAATAAAACAGGAAGATTTTTGTTAACAAAAAAATATCAGAAAACTATTCCAATTCGTCTTTTAGTGATTTTATTAAGCCGGTTACATTTTCGTGTACTTTTTCTAAAGTTTCTTTATTATCATCAATAATTTCTTCAAGTTCTTCAATTTTTTTCTTTTTAGCTTTTTTCGATAAATCAGGATTATTTTGAACTAAAGGAATTTCAGATTTAGCATCATCGTATTTTTTATTTATCTCAGATAGATCACATGTTGTATTATTCATTCCATAACCAACATATGTAGTTGTGATTGAAATGTTCCTTATAGTATAAGTATACTGATTATCCGAACATTTTATTTTCATTACAAGGGACATGTTATTGTAGAATTGCCCTGCAAAAGGATTAAAACTGTATGATAGCTGCATACCTCCTTTTAGAGTAATGTAACCTTCTTCTTTATCTTCATCAACAACAACATCTTTGTAGTTTGAAGAAACAGCAATAACCCAGTCTTTTGTGATCTCAAACAGTTCTTTCTGGCTTTTATCAGACTGAACAGTTTCTGAAAATTCAACTTTCCCTTTTTCGTTTAAAGGAAAAGTAAAATCTTGTGCATTTGAAATAGTAGCCAGTAGAATAATAAAAATTATTAAGGGTATAAGTTTTCTTTTCATACTTTTTATTTTAGATAGTTAATAACAAAAAACGAATAATTAGTACAAATATAGTTCTTTTTTTAGAAATCAATATTTACTATTTACTATTTCATTCATACCTTGTTGCATATAACATTATCAGTAATTTAATAATTTAAGTAATACATAATTCACATTATTTTGATATAAATTAAAAAGAGCGACATTTATTAAAGAATTTAAAATGTCGCTTTTTAATTTGAGTTAGTCATGAAGGATTTAAAATTCGATAAACGAATAATAAAAGTTTAAATTTATATTTTTATAAATAATTATTTTTTATCATTTTTTAGATATTTTTTGAATTCCACCTCGATTTCCTGTATAGAAATTTCTAACATTTGCATTTTTTTAAATACTCTTGGTAATTCATTTTCGATAAATTCATCTTTAATTAATTCACGGATTTTTTCTTTTGCTCCGGTTGCAACAGAAAAACCTATGCCCCTGCGGTTATATATGATTCCGTTTCGTTCTAATATTTCATATGATCTCATAACTGTATTCGGATTTACTGCTATAGTTGCGCTTAATTCCCTTACTGAAGAAATACGTTGGTCTACAGTCCATTCTTCATGAATGATCTTTTCACAAACATAATCTACTATCTGTAAATATATCGGTTTATCTGATTGAAATTCCATAATTAGAAGTTAAACTTGTTGACGTGTGAATTTGTAATATGCCCAGCTGAGCATTCCTACCGGAAAAATAATTTCAAAATAAAATAGAACTGTTTTCCAAAATTGAGTTTGTTCCTGGCTTAAAATAAAATCCAAATTAAACCTATTGATACCGAAGTAAAAAAATATGGATATAGTAATTATAAAAGCTACTAATATGAGAGATAAGAATGTGTTACGTGTTTTATTGTTCCTGAAGAAACAAACTCCCCATATAGCAATTGCCTGAATTGAAATAAATGACCAGAAAGGAGACTCAACGAATCCTGAAATAATATTTCCGGAAGAGGTGTTTTGTGATGAAGTAAAGATGCATTTAAAGGCATTTTCAACTCCAAAACCGAATATCAGATTTGAAAATGAAGATAAAATAAATAGAATAAGTGATAATAATAATGGAAGTAATATCAGTGTAATAAAAAGCATTGAAAGGAATTTTTCAATATTTTTTGCAGGTAACATCGAATAATATACGCCATTAACTTTATGGAATAAGTTTTTATAAATTACA
The DNA here is from genome assembly GCA_031275085.1 of Bacteroidales bacterium. Taxonomy (GTDB): domain Bacteria; phylum Bacteroidota; class Bacteroidia; order Bacteroidales; family ML635J-15; genus Bact-19. The sequence continues at coordinate 3,235 of JAISPG010000063.1, forward strand.
AATGTAAGGATAAGGACAGAAAGTCCTATAAAAAATAAATTTGAAGAAAAAACATCAGGAGTATATGAGCTTTGACTAATAAAACCTGCCAGAAATTCAAGAGTAACCAGAAATACAGGTACAACAAGAGAAGAAAGTATATTTTTTTTATTTGTTAATATTTCACTTTTGACTACTTTAGCAAAACGTGATATGCTGAATGTATTATTCATTGTCTGTCGAACTTTTGGGGTTAATAAATATTTCCTTATATAGTTTTTTGTTACATATTGCAGAATTGAAAAGCATTTCAATATTTACTTTGCTGTCTTCACCGGTAGTATTCCTTTCTACAAGATTATAACCGCCAAGCGCATCTTCCGCATAAAAAGTATGTTCGCTTTTATGCTGCCTGATGCCAAACCATAAATGTTTTGTAATATCTTCAATACTATTATTCAATAGTATCTGGTTTTGCTCCAATATTACGATCGGATCTATCATATTTTCCAGATCGCGGACCTGGTGGGTAGAAATTATAAAACATTTATTCAGGTCAATATTACCGGCAATAAGTCGCCTGAATACTGTTTTTGACGGAATATCCAATCCGTTTGTAGGTTCGTCGAGTAACAATAATGAAGTATTACAGGACAGGGCAAAAGCTATAATAGCTTTTTTCTGTTGCCCATACGACATTTTAGATAACTTTTTTGACTGATCAACTCCAAGTTCGTTCACATAATACCTGAATTGTTCATCATTGAATTTAGGATAAAATAATTTGTTGATTTTTGCATACTCTTCCAAAGTAATGGGAGGAGAATTAAAAACTTCCGGAAGATAATAAATTTCCTCCAAAAAGCCGGGTTCGCGTTTTCCGGGAGTATTTCCCATTACTTCTATATTTCCGTTTACCGGAAACAAAAGTCCGGAGATTAATCGTAACAGAGTAGTTTTTCCTACTCCGTTTTCTCCAAGTAATCCATAAATATTACCAGCCTTAAATTCTATGTTCAGGGAATCAAATACATGATTTTTTTTCCCGTATCTAAAGCTAAGGTTATTAATTTTTATAAGATTTTGCATATTATTTATTTTACTGTTCTAGTGATTTAATACACTGCAAATGTAATACTGTTTTTTTAATTTACAAATTGTTTTTTTAATTTTTTTAAAATTTTTCTACCGGCAAAATAATTTCAGTCATAACTTATTGTTAATCAATGGTTAATATTTTTGATGATTAATAAGAAATTATTGATAACTTATATAGAAATGTTCTCTGATCCGGAGGATAAAAATAAAATATTTTGTATAATTTAAATATACTTATAGTGGATAAACATTACGATAATATATGAATATTTTAAAATAATGTTAAACAAGTATTTTTTTTTATAAAATGCCTTTTTGTATAAAAAATATATTTAAAAATACAATTAATCGAGTTTGAGTACAGCTAAAAATGCTGATTGAGGTACTTCAACATTTCCTACCTGACGCATACGTTTTTTACCTTTCTTTTGTTTTTCAAGAAGTTTACGTTTACGGGTAATATCCCCACCGTAACATTTTGCTGTAACGTCTTTTCTTAGTGCTTTTACTGTTTCACGGGCTATTATTTTGCTGCCGACTGCTGCCTGTATTGCAACATCAAACTGTTGACGTGGTATTAATTCCTTTAATTTTTCACACATTCTGCGGCCAAGTCCCTGTGCATTATCAACATGAGTTAAAGTTGACAAAGCATCAACCATTTCACCGTTAAGTAGTATATCTAATCTTACAAGTTTGGATACAATATAACCTGATTGATGATAGTCAAATGAAGCATATCCTTTTGAGATACTTTTTAATTTATCGTAAAAATCAAAGACTATTTCACCTAAAGGCAGGTCGAATCTTAATTCTACACGGTCGCTGCTTAAATATATCTGATCCAGGAATGTCCCTCTTTTGTCGATACAAAGCTTTATGATAGATCCTACATAATCAGCTTTTGTTATTACAGTACCTTTTATAAATGGTTCTTCCACATAGTCAAGATAATTAGGTTCCGGCATTCCCGAAGGATTATGTACTTCAATAACTTCGCCTTTAGTAGTATATGCAAGATATTGAACGTTTGGAACTGTTGTTATCACATCCATGTCGAATTCACGGTCGAGCCTTTCCTGTATTATTTCCATATGAAGAAGTCCGAGAAAGCCGCAACGAAAACCGAATCCCAAAGCTGCAGACGATTCTAGTGTAAATGTCAGAGATGCGTCATTTAATTGTAATTTTTCAAGTGAAGCACGTAATTCTTCGTAGTCATCAGCGTCTACCGGATATATACCTGCAAACAACATTGGTTTTACTTCCGAAAAACCTTCAATTGCCTTTGAACATGGTCTTTCGACATGTGTTATTGTATCGCCGACCTTTACTTCACTTGCGGTTTTTATTCCGGAGATAATATATCCTACATCGCCGGCATATAAAACATCACGTTGTGAATACCCAAGTTTTAAAACACCTATTTCTTCAGCGTAATATTCTCTGTTGGTATTTACAAATTTTACAAAATCTTTTTTATGTATAGTTCCGTTAAAAATCCTGAAATAAGCAATGATACCACGGAAAGAATTGAATACAGAATCGAATATTAAGGCTTGCAAAGGTTCTTTAGGATCGCCTTCAGGTGAAGGTATCTTTGTTACTATAGATTCTAAAATTTCTTCAACTCCTTCTCCTGTTTTACCGCTTGCACGAAGAATATCTTCTCTTTTGCATCCGATAAGCTCTATTATCTGATCTTCTACTTCTTCAGGCATGGCAGCCGGTAGATCCATTTTATTCAAAACCGGGATTATTTCAAGGTCATGTTCTATTGCCTGATATAAAACCGAAATGGTCTGAGCCTGAACGCCCTGTGTAGAATCAACAATTAAAAGTGCTCCTTCGCATGCTGCAATTGATCTGCTGACTTCGTAAGAAAAATCAACGTGACCGGGAGTATCAATAAGATTTAGTATGTATTTTTCTCCTTTATAGTCATATTCCATTTGGATTGCATGACTTTTTATTGTAATACCTTTTTCCCGCTCAAGGTCCATATTGTCTAAAACCTGATTCTGGAACTCTCTTTCCGATACAGAGTTGGTGAGTTGTAATAAACGGTCGGCTAAAGTGCTTTTTCCGTGATCGATATGTGCTATTATACAAAAATTCCGTATATTCTTCATTAAAGATTTTATTTCAAAATTGGGTGCAAAGATAATTTAAATATGTTGAAGTTGAAAGTGCAAAGTTTGTAAAATAAAAGTACCTAGTACCCAGTACTTAGTTTCTTTTATTTTTAGCTTCTATTTGCTTTGGCTTGGTTCGACTTGGTTCGGCTTGGTTCGACTTCGCTCACCAGCCGCCACTCACCAACCCACCGCTCAGTAACAGCAACTCACCTAATTCTTCATTTCTCATTCTTCATTTCTCATTTCTCTTCTTATCACATTTTTATTAAAAAAAGATTTTAAAATATAATACATATATTCACCATATAAAATATCCTCTGCAGCAAAATTATCAACCTCCATGGGTATTCGTTGCAGGTTGTTCTTTACTTCATCTTTTTTTAAACCTGCGGTACCAAAAGTAAGATCAGCTATTGGATTTTCAGGGTTGAAAATTATCTCGAAAAAATCCTTTGGAACATTTATATCACTAAAAGGGAAGGAGAATAACCTATAATTCAGGTCAAATGATTTTATTACATTTTCTATACTATTTTTTGTCTGTACTATTTTTTCGGATTCGCTTATTTCTGAATATTGCGGATGGTCCAGACTATGAGCACCAAAATGAAAGCCTTTTTTTATCAGGTCATTTATTTGTTCAGTGGTTAAGTATGGTTTTTCAGCTTTTAAATAATCGTTGAAGTCAGTTCCTGTTATTGAGGCAAGTTCATCAAGTAAATGACTATTGTTGTAGTTTATAGATAAAAGAGAAGAATAAATATCTCCATTTTCGGGAAAATTATCCTCAAACCATTGGTCTATTTTTGTTTTTTCAGCAGGAGAAGACGAGTTGCTTTTTAAGGTTTCAATTAAAATGCCGGCTTTGAAGCGGTAAAACATTTTTTTATTGTCAATAAAATCTGTATTTAAAAAGCAGACAGCAGGAATCCCTTTTCGCATTAAAATAGGGGCAATGATATCGTGAAACTCTCTTAATCCGTCGTCAAAAGAAAGAAGAAAGCATTTTTTTTTTATTTTATCTTTGTTTATCAAACTTTTGAGTTGGGTGAAATCAATTGCTTCATAATATTTAAGGAAAAAATCAAGATCTTTCTCAAAATCTTCAGTAGTTCTTATGTTATATAAATTACGAATGTGTACCGGGTTGTCATTTGAAACACAATGATAAAAGGGTAATATTATTTTTTGTCCTGAGATTTTCAGTAATGAATTATAAGGTAATAGTTTGATTTTTTGAGATAATTTATAAAATGTTTTATTCATAATCGTTTATTACCATATAATTTAATCACAGATAACACAAAATTAAGTAAAAATTAAGAAAAGTAAGGAAATAAAACAAATATATTGAAAAAAACGTTCTACCTTTGTAAAGTGAAAAGATTTAGGACATCAAATATTATATCCTTTTTATTTGTTCTGTTTTATTGCTGGACACTGCAATATAATGTTTCCTTTGATGAAACCTTTTCCGGAAAGGAACAGCATAATGGGAAAAAATATTTTGTAGAATTACAGAATACGACAAATGCTCCTATATTCAATTATAAGCTGAAGCTGAATAATATTACTTCGATAAAGATCATTGATAAAATACTGAATGTGATTTTTGACGGAGCGATCGCATTAAGAAATAATTTATCAAATATACTGGAAGCAAAGATATTTAATTTCCTTGCAGATTCAGGAAAAAGTTATGTTTTTAAGGATTTCAGGATCTGCTTTCCTTTCCATTTTTTTTATTAAATCATTTTACATAATTCAAAAATATGAGCATATATGCTCTTGATGAATATTTTAAAATAGTATTCACACAGGCTTTATATTTTTAAAGTTTTATAATTATAATATTAAATATTAATTAAAAAGAAATGTAAAATGGAAAATTCAAGTATAGTTTTAGGAATAGTAATAACAGTAATAATTTTAGTGCCTACATTTTACCTTGCAACGGCAGGAAGAAGAAAAATGAAAAAGAATCTTACGAGGTTTATTGACACATTGAAGGAACAAGCAATATATGTAAATGATTATGAACAGTTAGGACAATATATTATTGGTGTAGATGGTAATGCCGGTATTTTGGTCTATAAGAACGGGGAAAATGAACCGGAAATTGTAGATCTTAAAAATTTATCAGTATGTAGTAATAATATTCCTAAAGAGCTCAAAAAGAATTTAAATAATAACTTATATCTGGAATTGTTGACTAAAGATGCCAAGAAATCGAAAATAGCATTGGAGTTTTATGATTCAACGTTTGCTTTGGACCCAAGTAATGAAATAAAATTAATAGAAAACTGGACAGGAAAGGTTAATAGCTATATTTCAAGAGCCTGATCAGATAAAATATGGATTGACCTGGGTTAGTCCGAATTAAGATAACATAAATAATTGGGCAACAACCTCATAAAATGAGGTAAAAATTCCGAAACCTGATTTATAGCTGGTATTTAAGCTATTGAAGGCTTCGGAATTTTTACTTAAAATTTCATGTAATTTTATCAAGATATCCGGCAAGTAGTTTTGTCTGGTTTTTTACCGTATATTTTTCAAGGTTTCTGGCATCGATAATATTATTTTTACTAAGATATTTGCTATAAATATCTAATATGTATTTCTTGATATTTTCATAATCATCATATTCAAAAGTTTTACCGGTATTTGTTTCCTTTAATATATTGGAAACATCACTATCTGTGGGGCCAAGGCAAAGTATGGGGCGTTTTGCCCGTATATTTTCAAATAATTTACCGGGAATTCTTCCTTTTGCGTTATCGGCTTTGTTTAAAGGTAAAAATAAAATATGTGCTTTTAATGTTATTTCCAGTGCTTGTGGACGGGGAATATTTCCAAAACCTGTATAATTATCAGCCAGACCGTTATCATTAATTAATTCGATGATTGAATAATCGACTTTTCCTGCAAATTTTATTTTTAAATTTTTTGCAAATTCAGGATTTTCTTTTTTTATATCTCCAAGAACTTTGATAAATGTGTCCGGTTTACGGTCAAAACCTAATTGACCTGCGTGTATGATGGAAAAATCTTCATCAAGTATCATATCTTCTTTACCGAAGTCATCTTCGTCGTATCCCCAAACAATAACATCTACATTTGTAGCTCCTATACTTTCAAGATCCTTTTTCCATGTAGGACTTACAATTGTAGTTTTTTTTGCAGTATTAAATGCTTCCCGTTCAAGTTTATGATGGATTCTATCGGCTCTTTTACCTATTTTCAGCATGCTGTAGTAATCAACCTGCGTCCATGGATCCTGAAAATCCATAAGCCATGGGATTCCTGTTTTTTTCGAAAGTTTGCAGGCGATCATTGTGTTTGTATGAGGAGGTCCGTCTGAAAAAATAACATCAACAGGATTTTCTTTTAAATATTTTTTCAGGAATTTTACAGAAGGACGTATCCAAAATTTTCTGGCATCAGGTATAAATAAGTTACCTCTTATCCATATTGCCATTTTATCTATAGGCTTTGGTTTTCTGTCGCGGAGATAAATGGGGTTAGCTGAGTCTGTTTTTTTTCTTCCCGATATTTTTTTAAATAATCCGAAAGGTTCCAGTATTTTACGGCGAATTATGGTAATATTTTCAGGAATATCTTTAAAATTTGTGTCGTCACAATATTCATATTGAGCATTTAATGGAGCATAAACAACAGGCTCCCAGCCAAAATCCTGCAGATATTTTACGAATTTTAAACATCTGTGTACACCTATACCACCTGACGGAGGCCAATAATAAGAAATAACTAAAACTTTTTTCATTAATGTTGCTCTTCTTGTTGTTCTTCTGGATATATTTCTGTTCCTGTTGAAACATCAACAGCAGGAGTCCAGTCTATTTCGTGTTCCCACTTACTCATAATCTCATATTCGGACGGATAATAATAAACAGGCTCCGGTTGTTTTTTTATTAAAAAATCTCCGGTATCCCATCTTTTGTTATTGTTGAGATCTTCAATTACTCTTATTTTATATTTTCCCGGGACCAGATATGAAAATTTTACCACTCCGTTTCCGGATATTTGTTCTTTAATCGTATTATTATTTTGTAACAATTGTACAAGATAACTTTTTGAATGATCGCCGAAATTGATTTTTAAACCTCCGAACTCTTCCTCTGAAGATGTTTTGATTTTTATAGTATCTATGAGGTTTACTTTTCCTTTTATATTTTCTATAAAACCGGAATCTGCAATTATTCTATAATCAGAGCTCTCAAGTATTGTTGCTTCAATTATAAGCTTCAGCGGGTTCAAACTGTCTTTATACAAATTAAAGTCAATTTCGGCGAAAACCGTGTCTTTTAAAAGTTCAACTTTTAATTTTGAAATATCATAACCATCTATAGGAGAATTCATATTTATTTCAAAATTTTTGTATGGTAAAGTACCTGTACTTATTTTTATTTTTGGAACCGTATCGGAATCTGTTTTTTCAGGTTTCCTGAATCGTAAAGTATCATGTCTTATTGAATCGGTATAAACAGGATCACGGTAATCAAGGAAGACTTTTAAAGAATCGGCAGGAAATAATTCTTTATTTTGTAGCCATATGTTTACAGTATCAGGATTGTTTTTAGCATACATCACAATATTCTCATCATCCTGAACTTTTACTGAGAATTCTTCATATTGGGTTGAGTTAAATACGATTTCGAGCTTGTTATCCGTCAATCTTTTATGTGATTTAATAAACTGGGATTGTTTATTTTCAGTGAATAAGAGTAATTCAAGATTTTCGGGTATATTTTTATAAGCAGGTTTTTCATTTTCCAGCGAATCGGTTTCAAGGTTTTTTATTTGAGAACTATCTATTAATATAGAATCTGGTTTTATGATTTCGTAGTCGGGTATCATTTCTACGGACGGTCTGAATATTGAATCTATAAATGCAATACTTTCTGTAGGGAGGTCGAATTTGTGATTATAATTCCCGTCTTTAAGGGCATAAATTTTATAATTATTATCCTTTACATAAGGAATCAGAAATCTACCTCTGTTGTCGGTCTTTGTTATATAAGAAGGCGGTAATACCGAAATTGCGGAATCGGAAAGATCACTGTGCAGTATTACCCAGGTGTCTTCGGCAGGTTTTTTTGTATATGCATCAAGTACATATCCTGAAAAACTTAAAGAGTCAATAAAGTCTCCTGTAGAAAAGGCATATATAAATGAATTTAAAGCATTATTTTCATTATTATCTGCTATTGCATCATTAAAATTAAGAATATATGTCGTATTTGGTTCGAGTAATTCGGGTTTTAAATTAATTTTTAATCCTTTTCCCGTAAGTAGTACGACAGGAGTTTCTTCTATAGGTGGAGATACTATCAGTTTTTGGTTTATGTTATTTAATTTGATAAATTCATCAAATTTGATCTGGATTGTCTTTTGATTAAAGTTTGTTGACCCTGGTGCAGGAGTCGATTCTACCATTTTTGGCGGAGTCACGTCCTTTGGACCACCACTTGGGGTTACTTGCTTTGCGCATGATAATGCCAGAAAAAGAAGCAGCATTATAATCAGCATTTGTAATGTCGGAAATTTTTTTACCATATTTTAATATATAACTCACAAAAATGCAAAAATAAGTTTAAAATGCAAAGTTTATACAGTTGAAACGTTAAAACTGGAAAGTTTATGTCGGCATTTAATGATGTTCAGTACGATAATGTTGTTTTTAAATCAGTAGTTTTATGAATATAAAATTGTTACAAACCTAATTCTTTACCTTTTTCAATCATAAATTCCCTGGCATTTTCATAGTTGTTTGGGATGATGCCGTCGAGGATTGCATCTTTTATTGCATTTTTTATGATACCGACAGTTCTTGATGCAGGAATATTAAAATATTCCATTATTTCTTCCCCGCTAACAGGAGGCTGGAAATTACGCAGAGAATCCCGTTCCTCAACTTCAACTATCTTTTTTCTTACATTGGCAAAATTTTCAAGATATTGAGCAACTTTTTTTTCATTTTTTGATGTAATATCAGCTTCGCATAAAGTAAGCAGATCGTCAATGTCTTCTCCGGCATCTACAACAAGCCTTCGGATTGCAGAATCAGTAACTTCTTCTTCCACTAAAGCAATCGGCCTCATATGAAGATCTACCAGTTTCTGAACATATCTCATTTTATCATTTAACGGAAGTTTTAACCTTGCAAAGATTTCCGGAACCATTTTTGCTCCTAAAAAATTATGAGAATGGAAAGTCCATCCGATACCCTCTACAAATTTTTTTGTTTTTGGTTTTGCAATATCATGCAGCAATGCAGCCCACCGTAGCCATAAGTCATCACTTAAAGCAGCGACATTGTCAACCACTTGTATAGTGTGTAAGAAATTATCTTTATGGCTTATATTATTATGAGTTGTAACTCCGGCTAACCTGTATAATTCCGGAAATATTATTTCAAGAAGTCCCGAATCAAACAAAAGCCGTAATCCTATTGACGGTTTTTGTGTTAACAGGATTTTATTTAATTCAATATGTATTCTTTCGGCACTTATTATTTTTATTCTTTTTTTGTTGTTTTTTATAGCCTCGAAGCATTTTTCTTCGATCACAAAATTTAATTGTGATGCGAACCTTATTGCTCTTAACATTCTTAACGGATCATCTGAAAAAGTAATATCAGGGTCGAGTGGTGTCCTGATAATTTTATTTTCGAGGTCAAACAATCCGTTGAAAGGATCAATAAGATCTCCGTATTTATTTTTATTCAGACTTATAGCCAGAGCATTAATAGTAAAATCTCTTCTTTTCTGGTCGTCTTCAATACTTCCTTTTTCTACAACAGGATTTCTGGAATTATAATTATATGATTCTTTTCTGGCTCCGACAAATTCCAGTTCAGTATTATCATATTTAAACATTGCTGTTCCATATGTTTTATATATATTAACTTTTTTTATGTCCAGATCAGAAGCCAGCTTACGGGCAAATTCAATTCCGTCTCCGTGAACAACAATATCAATATCTTTTTTATAAGAATTTCCCAATAGCATATCTCTAACAAAGCCTCCGATAACATATGCTTCGATCTTTTCTTTTTCGGCAAGTTCAGATATTTTTTTAAAAATCTTATGATTTAAAAAAAATGATTTATTTTTATTTATATTTACCAATTGAAAACAAATTTTAAACTTTTTTGTTTTTATATTAACAAGAGTGCAAAAATATAAAAGAAATTTGAAATGGCAGAACTTCTTACAAAAGATACATTCAAAGAAAAGATTTTTGACTTTGAAAATGAGAAAGAATGGTTATTTAAAGGTGAACGACCTGTAATAATTGATTTTTATGCAGATTGGTGCGGGCCTTGTAGGATGGTTGCCCCTGTAATAGATGAGTTAAGTGAGGAATATAAAGATGAAATTGATATCTATAAGGTTGATACTGAAGATCAGAAAGAACTGGCAGCTATGTTCGGTATTAAAAGTATTCCCTCAATATTATTCATACCTATGGATGAACAACCTAAAATGGCAACAGGAGCAATGCCTAAAGAAAATTTCAGGCAGGCAATATCAGAAATATTTAATATAATAAAATAGTTTGTTTTTGTGGTTTTTGGTTTTTTAGGTTTTAAAAGAAATCTTTCCTGGAAAGAAATCTTTTAAAACCTTTTTACTTATAGTAAATCATAATGAAATATCTGAATTACACAGAGATTACCTTAACTTTTTCAGGATAGTAAAGACTTTATTATCATCAGATCAAATAAAAAAGTCCTGTGTTATTCAGTGAAATAAAAACCACACTAAATGCCTTTAACAATGACAAAAATAAATTTAGATGTTACCATAAAAACATTATTTTTGTGAGCCAATAATAAATAATGGATAAATTCCGTTATAATTTAATTTTGTAGACTTTTTATGAAGTTAAAGTATTTTCTATTATTAACTATATTCTTTATTTTAACAGGATTTAATGTTTTTTCGCAGGATAAAAAAACGCGGAGAGCTGATGAAACGTTTGAAAAGGGAGAATATTACCAGGCAATTAAAGAATATTCAGAAATTTTAAAGAAAACACGGAATAAGAAACAGAAAAACGAGATTTATTATAAACGTGGTGAAGCTTATTACATGCTTTTTGAATATAAGAAAGCAAGGTCTGATTATAAACGTACTATTAAAGATAAAGAGTTTGAATATTTTGCTAAAGTAAGATTAGCTGAAATAGAAATTCAGGAAGGGAATTATGAAGAAGCTGTATCATACTATCAGGATATTTTGAGGCAATATCCCGAAGATTCTATAGGAAAAAAAGGTTTGGAGTCTGTAAATATGGCAATCCAGTGGGAAAAGGAACCAACAAGGTTTAAAGTAGAATTAGCAAAACATTTAAACTCAAAGGAAAACGATTTTACTCCTACTGTTGACGAAAAAGATGGTTATGATCATATATATTTTTCTTCTACACGGGCAGAAGCCAAGGGAAAGAAAAAAAGTAAAATTACGGGAGGAAAGCTTGCAGACATTTTTGTCACAAAATATGACAGGAAAGGAGTGTGGTCTAAACCGGAACCTTTAGATTCGATAAATACTATTTATGACGAAGGAGCGCCTTGTATTTTTGATAAAGGTCGAAAATTTTATTATACATCATGCCAGTCGGAAAAAGGAAAAAATATAGGATGCCAGATTTATGAAGCTCAAAAAATAGACGGTATATGGATGAAGCCGGTCAGGCTCGAAATAGTTGGTGATTCCGTTTCTATTGGACATCCTGCAGTATCGCCGGATGGAGATATTTTATACTTTTCCGGAAATTTGGAAGGAGGACACGGCGGAACTGATATATGGTATTCGGAAAAATCTTCAGGAGGATGGTCAAAACCTAAAAATATGGGACCTGATATTAATTCGCCCGGTGACGAAATGTTTCCTTTTGTACGTTCTGACGGAACATTTTATTATTCCAGTTCAAAACCTCCAACTATGGGAGGACTTGATATCTTCTATGCTGTGCAGGATGAGAACGGAAAATGGATATCTGATAATATGAAACCTCCGTTTAATAGTAATGGTAACGATTTTGGTATTTATTATTATGCAAATGAAGATAGGGGTTATTTTACTTCTGACCGTAAAGGCTCTAAAAGTGAAGATATTTATTATTTTGAAAAACCTCCTCTGGAATTTGTACTTACCGGAATTGTTAAAGATAAAGATAATATGTATATTATTGACAGTGCGGTAATTACTTTATACGGAAGTGATGGTTCGATGTTCATAGATACAGTATATGTTAAAGAAACCAAAGGATTATTTAATTTTAAGCTTAAATCTAATACCGACTATGTATTTGTAGTAACAAAAGATAGTTATTTCAATGGTAAATCAAGATTATCAACAGATTCACTGGATTTTAGTAAAACATTTCAATATGAAATATTATTGGAGTCATTTAATAAAACATTTGAAATTCCTAATATAGAATTTGAGTTTGGTCGCTGGGATTTGTCAGAATCATCAAAGGTTACTCTTGACAGTTTGATAAGGATAATGAATGACAATCCTTATATTGTAATTGAACTATCGGCTCATACCGATATGGTAGGTACGGACGAATCAAATATGCAGCTAAGCCAGCGGCGCGCAAATTCGGTTGTGGAATATTTTAAGCAAAAAGGAATTCCACAGGGGCGGCTTATTGCTGTAGGATATGGAAAAAGACATCCCAAAAAGATAATTCAAACAGATAATCGTTATCCGTTTTTACCGGTAGGAACAGTACTCGAAGAAGATTTTATCATGAGTTTGTCTCCGGAGCAGCAAGTTGTTGCCAATCAGCAAAACAGGCGTATCGAAATGAAAGTTATTTCAAATGATTATATGCCTGACCTCGATTGGTAAATCTTTTCTTTTTTCCTGTTAAATAATTTATATGCATATTTGTAAAATAAACTTAAAAAAATGGAAGGCAAATATCTTATAAATGAAAAAGTATTGTCAGAAATAAAAGATTCTATAATAAATACTGATAATAAACTGGTAAAACTTTCCGGAATAAAAATTTCAGAACTAAAAGAACGTTATATAAAACTTGAAATGCCGTTGGGTGATGTTAATATAAACCATATCGGAACGGCTTATGCAATATCTATTGTTATGCTTATGGAAGTAGCAGGAGCTTCTTTGATAAGGGCTACATATGGAACATCAGAATATATTCCTATTATAAAGAGAATAGATATTCAATATATAAAACCGACATCAGATACTCTTGTTTGTGAGTTAAAAATGACGGAAGAAGATGCTGAAAAATCGATAAGGCCTATAGAAGAAAGAGGACGTGGAAACTTTTTATTACCTGTTCTTGTTACAGATATTAATGGAAATGAAGTGGCAAAGGCAGAATTTACATTCTATTTAATACCACCTGATTACAAAATTTAACATGTCATTTAATTAAAATTTCGATATGATTTTTTTCATGGAAAAAAAATAAAAAAACATTGTATATTTACCATATTATTAAAAAATAAATTTATGTCAAGAGAAATTAAATTTAGTCTTCTTTACAGAGATATGTGGCAATCCAGCGGTAAGTATGTACCAAGATTGGATCAATTGCGACAAATAGCCCCGGTTATTATAGATATGGGATGTTTTGATAGGATAGAGACTAATGGCGGAGCATTTGAACAAGTAAATTTATTGTATGGAGAAAATCCGAATACAGTTGTTAAAGAATGGGTAAAACCATTTAACGAGGCTGGTATCCAGACACATATGCTTGAAAGAGCTTTGAATGGTATCAGAATGTATCCGGTCCCTGCTGATGTAAGGAGATTGATGTTTAAGGTTAAAAAGGCACAGGGAGTGGATATTTCCCGTTCTTTTTGCGGACTTAATGATCATCGAAATCTTGAATTATCTATAAAATATGCTAAAGAGGCAGGAATGATTTCTCAGGCAGCATTAAGTATTACTCATTCCGAAATACATACGGTAGAATATTATATGGGAGTTGTTTCCAAAGCCATGGAATACGGAGCCGACGAAATATGTCTTAAAGATATGGCAGGAGTTGGCCGTCCGGTAACTTTGGGAAAACTTGTTCATGAGATTAAAGCTGCTTATCCTAATGTAACCGTACAATATCACGGACATTCTGGTCCGGGTTTTTCGGTTGCTTCTATGCTTGAAGTTGCAAAAGCAGGGGTTGATTATATTGATGCGGCAATGGAACCTCTTTCCTGGGGTATGGTGCATCCGGATATAATTACTATACAAGCAATGCTTAAGGATGCAGGCTTCAAGGTTAAGGAAATAAATATGAAAGCATATATGCAAGCCAGATCTTTAACTCAAAAGTTTATTGATGAATTTTTGGGATATTGGATCAATCCTAAAAACAGGGAAATGTCGTCATTGTTGGTTGGCTGTGGTTTGCCGGGTGGAATGATGGGGTCGATGATGGCTGACCTGGAAGGTATTCATGCCGGAATAAATCAAACATTAATCGCTTCAGAAAAGTCTCCGTTAACTTTAGATGAATTGTTGGTAATGCTGTTTGATGAGGTTCAATATGTATGGCCTAAATTAGGGTATCCACCGCTGGTAACTCCATTTAGCCAATATGTTAAAAATGTTGCATTAATGAATATTATGTCGCTTAGCCAAGGTAAGCAGCGTTGGGAAATGATAGATAAAAATACCTGGGATATGATACTTGGAAAAGCAGGAAAATTGCCCGGACCTTTAGCACCTGAGATTTTAGAACTGGCAAAAGCTCAAAATAAAGAATTTTATAACGGAATCCCACAGGATGCTTATCCGGATGAATTGGATAAATATCGTGCTGAAATGATTGAAAACGGTTGGGAATTTGGTGAAAATGATGAAGAATTATTTGAGTTTGCAATGCATGATCGTCAATATAGGGATTATAAATCAGGAATTGCCAAAACACGTTTTGATGAAGAATTTGCAACATTAGCGAATAAAAAATCTGAAAAAGTTACGAAATCGGTACCTGTTATAAATGATCCTAAAGTTAAGGAAATAAGAGCAAAAAACGCCGGCAGGATATATTTTGATCTTTCGTTGGATATGGATCCTCAGATAATTGAAAGAGAAGATAATGTTGTAGTCGGACAGAGATTATTCTATCTGGAATCTTACCATACATACGAAGCTATTGTTTCGGATTTTAATGGTAAAATTAAGGATATTTTAGTAGAAAACGGCGATATGGTAAGCCAGGGAGATATGATAGCATTGATTGAAACAGAATGATAATAACGACTTTACTTTTTGGAAGAGAATAAATTATTTAATTTATTCTCTTTTTTTATTTTCTGTGAAATTTTTTATATAACATTTCTTTTACAAAAAAATATTAATTATTTTTATAAGTAAATTTTCAACTAAACGATGGAAAATTTGTATTATATTGATTTTTCTTTTATGTAATGGAAAGTACACAATATATCCAATTTTGGAAGGATGGGGTAATGTAGGTGTAGTAATAATCAAGTTAGCGGTCAGCTGGCGAGAATTGCAAGTAAAGTAAGGAAATTTAAATAGCACATGACATTTTTATATACAGCAAGAGGAATATACGATAAGAATTATGGTGAAGGCGGAATGTCTTGGAAAAAATATATTGAATGGTCTAAATTGACACATTTGACGGAACTTATTTCGCTTGATGGAATGTTAAATGAAGTTTTAGTTGAACCTGATTATGACAATGCCGAAGATTGGGATTTTATTCACATTGTTGAATTGTATCAAACGGGATTTTTCACAACACTTGATTTTGTATTTAAAAGATTGAAAACTAAAGAGAAATTTAATCTTCTAACAATTGTCATAGAACCAGATAGAGATTGTAAGAAAATAAATCTTGAGGATTATGAATTTATAGGTTATGATTTATTAGACCAATCTTATGACATAAGTGCTTTAACGAATTGTGGCGGATTTGAAAATACATTTTTGCCGAAAGACTTAAATGAAAAAGGACTTATAGATGATTTTGAAAAAGCGTATGATATTAAAAGACGATTATTAGAAAATAATCCAGATGAATATCACGCAGATACAAATGTAATTGCAGTTTGGCGACACAAAACGATTGGACGGTAAAACAAAATAAAATGACAAAACGCCGAACTGCTAACAGGATCTTAGTTTGTAAATTGAAATAAAAGCAATGTTAATTTTTACTTTTTTTGTATTAAAGTCGGAATTAGAAAGTTTCGTACCAGCGCGAATTTTTGTGTTCCCCTGCTCAGCGCCAAGCCGTCGGACGTTGGCTGCAAGAGCGTGGCGACAACGACCGACAGTACGCGTAGCGTGTGCCACATTAGCATAATTAACGAGCGAAATTGTAAAACTGTAATAGAATAAAGAAATGAAAATGACAACAGGAATATTAATAGTTGGATTATTAGCATTAGTGACTATAATTGGAGTTGCTTGCAAAGGAAAATCTAAAAATGAAACAGAAGTAAAAAAGACAAAATTAGATGAAAATCCATATCAAGGATTAAGAGAACAAGCAATATCTGCAACTCCAGAACAATTGCAGTTGCAACTTGAAAACGAAGAAGAACTGTACGGAATTGTAATGGATTGGAATATGGGCGATGCTATTGCAACTGTTGTTTCATTTAAAACAGGCGATGCAAGTGTATATTTGAGCACAGGACAAGGATTTATTGGTGGATATGCTCACGAAACAGTAGTAAATTCGGCTAAAAACTTTATTGTAATCGGGAAAAGGTATTTATCAAAAGCTAAGAAAACAGAAAAAACAGAACCAATGAGTAAGACAGGTGTCAACTTTTATTTTCTCACGAAAGCAGGAAAATTTTATATAGAAGAAGACTTTACTCTTATTGAAAATGAAAAATCTGAATTTCTTGAACTTTTTGAAGCGGGAAATCAAGTGATAACAGAATATAGATTGATATCTAATTAGAACTTAGCTGTGCCTAACAAGCAGTTGCCCGTTGGCCGCAAGCTCGCTGAAGTGTGAAAATAGAAACAAAATTTGGAAGGGAAAAATATGTTTGAAATAAGACAAGCTACTGAATCAGACGTTGAAAATATCACAGATTTATTTTATGAAACTATTCAGAATATAAACTCGAAAGACTATTTACAAGAAGAAATTGATGATTGGTCTTCTTGGAGAAGCGATTTTGAAAAATGGAAAAAAGGAATCTCTGAACAATATTTTATTGTGGCAGTAAAACAGGGTAATGTTGTTGGCTTTTCTTCGATTGCAAAAGACGGATATTTAGATTTTATGTTTACACACAAAGATTTTCAAAGACAAGGAATTGCTAAAAGCATGTTGATGGAATTGGAGAGAAAAGCTTTAATGCAAAATAATGATTATATTTATTCAGATGTGAGTATTACAGCGAAAGATTTTTTCTTATCTCAAGGGTATGAAATAGAGCGACAACAGTTGAAAAAGTCCAAAGAGAGGGAATTGATTAATTTTAGAATGATAAAACGGATGAAAAATTAGAACTTAAAATAACACTCTGCTAGTCACTAGCAAGTAGCTTGGCGTAATGCGGGTGAAAACAGTTGGCCGAAATTCGCTATGCTTTTGTGCCCCATTATCGGCAATTTCAGGCGACATGATAAATTGAAAACAGGTTAAAGAAAAAATTGTAATACAATTTAAAAAATAATAATAATGAAGATGAGAAAAATAACATTAACATTTTTAGGACTTTGTTTAACAGTCCTAGCTTTTGGACAGGCAAACAACAATGAAAAACTCATTGAACTTGGAAAAATGTACAAGGATTTTATGTTTAGTAATGAACCAACAAAAGAAGTTTTCAGAGAAATCAAAGCAAATGTTCCAGAAAACTTAAAAATAGCAACAGATTTTATCGTTCAAACAATAACAACAAAGAACAAATTACTAACACAGCAATTTTTGTCTCGACCTAATGACCAAATTTTGAAACAAATTTATATCATTCGAGCGATAAATTATAATTTGAGGGACGAAAATCAAATTGATAATAATTATTTGATTGATAGTTTGAAGACGAAAGATATTTCTGATTATGAATTAGTTGATTGTTATTATGGAATATTGTTTACAGCGATTGGAAATAAAAATAAACCATTTGATTTTTCAAAAGTTGATTTTAAACTTAAAGACTATAACTTTAAAGATGAAACAGAAAAAGGAATTTTCTTTTTGCGTTGTATGAGCTTTTGTGGCACACAAATTTGGGGATACATGAATGTCGCAAAACCAATAAACACACAGAAAGCATTAGAATTTATTAAGAAATATCCAAAATTTAATGGACAACCCTACTATCAATACAATGATTTTTATTTTCCATACTTTGAAATGATCATTGTGAAAGACAATGGAATACAGAGTTACAAGAGGTATTATCTTGACAAGTATTTTGAAACGCTTTTATATCATTTACTTTGTCTCAATAAAGAAAATGGAACAGAAGAAGAAAAAAATAGTTTGTTACTTGGCTCGATTTTAAAGGAAAGAAATTTATATAAATACACCAAATATAAAGATACATTGGAAGATATTTTTGAAGAACGAAAACAAGAATAAATTACCGAAAACAAGCATAACTATTACATCAATCCTCAAAATTTGTCAATAATTCTTCAAAAACATAAGGTTTCAGCTTTAAATAGGGCGTTTTATGCGGACTTGATTTTGTAGCCGGATTATTTTCTTCAGGAATACTGGGGATTAAATCAGAGAAAAAAATACTATAAGGTCGGAAATAAAGAGATAAAATTTTCCGCATATTGTATGCTAATTGAGTTAAAGATATAAAAAATATCAATACAAAAAAATGGATATTTAATAGAATATAGATATTTTTGTAGTTGAGCAACAAGCATAAGCAGTTTAACTTCGTTGAGTTACACTTCGCTCTAGTTGATGTCAGGTAGGGAATATTGAAAGTCCGACAGAACTTTCAATGGTTCATGCTTACATTACAGCAAGCTGTAAATAGCTAAATGCAAATAAAGTGAAAAGTATAATAGAAATATGGAAAAAGAAAATTTATTTTGGATTGATTGTTTGAGAGTTTTAGCAACTTTTTGTGTTATTTTGTTACACACAGCAGCAAGTATCTTATATCAATATGGAAATATTTCTAACTTTAATTGGTGGGTTGGGAATATATATGATGGTATTGTACGTTTTTGTGTTCCGGTTTTTTTATTGATTTCAGGAGCTTTAATACTCCCAAAAACGTATAGCAATTTAAAAGAGTATTTAAATAAGCGAGTATTACGCATTGTGTTACCTTTTTTATTTTGGAGTATAATCTACATATCAGAATCTTTATTTAAAATGTTTCGTAATAATGAAATATTATCTTTTGAAGAATGCGTAAAATATTTCCTTACACAAATTAGAGATGGAGCATCACATCATTTATGGTATGTTTATCTGATAATCGGATTGTATCTTGTTTTTCCTTTAATTAGTAAATGGTTGAAAAATAGTAATTTTAACGAAATTAAATACTTCATCATAATATGGGGGATAACAATATTAGCACATTTCCCAATTGTAAGAGTCTTTTTGCCAAATATTGAACTACAATATTTTTCAGGATATATTGGTTTCCCTATATTGGGTTATTTATTTATGGTTATTTCTTGTAAAGATAGAAAAAAAATGAGATTAATTTCTATTTTACTTATTTTAGTTGGAACCTTTATAACAATTTTTGGAACTTTTATTCTTACTAAACAGAAAGGATATTTTGTACATTCTTTTTACGATTATTTATCCCCAAATGTAACACTTACTGCTGTTGGTGTTTTTTTATTTTTTCGATATTCAGATTTCAATGTTAATAAAATATTCTCTTCTGTTATTCAGTTTTTTAGTAAGTTTAGTTATGGAGTCTATTTGGTTCATGTTTTAATTTTGTCATATCTTGAGATGGGATTTTCTCATTTATTCATAAATAATCATCCTATAATTAATATCCCAATAACAAGTTTGTTATGTTTTGCAATTTCAACTATTATTGTTTGGTTCATAAACAAACTTCCATATGGTAAATATATATCAGGATAACTTAATATAGAAAACATAACTTGATAACTGTCAACACGAATCAGATTGTATTTTAATTTGTCTGTTTCTGAGTAGAGTTCACTGAATTGTTCATAGATACATTCATAAATTTGTTTAAAGAAGTCTGAATCTATTTTAGATAGTCTTTCCGATATGGAACTTCGACAAATACTTTCTGATTGATCAAGATTAAAGAGTAGCTTAAAAACCGGATCATTAAAGGTGTTTTCCAATGTCCGTTGACTTAACCTGTCATTTTCTGAATACCATACATCAGCAAATAAAATAGCTTTCTACCATGAAGAACTTTGGAGTAGTAATCTACTTTTGTATTCTCTGACAAATGGCTTAACAAAGCTTCGGGAATTACTCCCAACAGTTCATTTATTCCTATTTTGTGATCCTTAAATATTGCCATAATTATTTGATTGTCAATGCTTAAAGATAAGTAAAAAAGTATACAAAACAAGTATAATTAGTTAAAAATCAAATAATTAAACAAAAAAATAGTCGGAAGAAAAATCTTCCGACCACTCTTGCCGTGAAGCCGGCGTTTTTATTTTTTTGATTTATCAATAATTTTATCTCCATGGTCTTTTACAATTGCATTGTACCAAAAATCCGGATATCTTGGTTGCTCTACTTTGGGAGCATAATATTTATATCCTTCCGGAACTTCTCTTGGAGTTTTTACATTTCCATCCATATATTTAGTAAATAAATAGGCAAAAAGTTCAGTCCATTTCTGTTGAGTGTATTTAGCTTCTTCTGCTGAAAATTGAGTTATTTGTTCAATAGCATCATCAGGATTTGTTTTTAACAATTCTTCCATTTTTTTGTCAAATCCATTTATATCGTTAAAAAATTTTGAATATAATTCATTTTGTACTTTTTCTATTTCAGGATACATTGCATTATAGCGTGTATATGCGAAATTAGAAACCATGTTGAATATCCAGAAAGCGGATTCCATGGTAAAGTTCATCAAATCTCCGTTACCTGTTCTGAAAGGGTAGGGGATTTCTGTTATTGAAGCATACATAGGAACGTATACAGTTGTCGCGGCGTCATCGGCACCAAACCAATTTATAGCTCCGATTTTGTCAGGTAACCAGCTTCTTAACTGGGCGATAAAAGAAAAACCGGTTTGTTGTGTAGCTGTAGTTCTTTCATGGATATAAGAAACTCCGTCCAGATCCCATGTCATTGGACGCCATCTATATGGAACGCCATAAGGTCCGGCTCCTATATCTTTACTCATATCAAGTTCTGTTCCTTCTAAATGATCGCCCATATATTTGAATAAATCACGTTGTGATAATTTACGATCGGCTTTTATCCATAAAGGCATTCTGTTGGTTGCATACCCATGTTCATTATATTGAATATCATTACCAGTAGCATAATCCCAATACTTTTCCATTCCTGAAGATATATGATTGTAAAACGCCCATACTCTTAATTCACAGAAACGTGCTGCACTAAAATCTACGGGAGCATATGTATCTGAAAAACTGAATTCTTCGTCTTTGCCGTTAAAATAGCCTTTTTCTTTTGCAAAACTTATAACATCTTTAGAGTTGTATACAGACTGTTTGGCATCGGTCCAGTTATTTTTTTTCTGATATGGAAAAGTTGTTATTCTGGCCTGGTTTGCATGTGCACACACGTAACCGTCAGGAATTAACATGGCAACCCATACTGCGCCTTTATTTCCTTTTCCTTTACCAATTATTTCAAATATCCATGCTTCGTTTTTATCAATAACCGAAAAAGATTCGCCGCTACTGCAATATCCGTATTGGTCCATTAATTCGGTCATGAGTTTTATTGCTTCTCTTGCAGTTTTTGTTCTTTGTAGAGTTACATATATTAAACTTCCATAATCCATTATTCCATCCGGATCAACAAGTTCTTCCCTTCCTCCGTATGTTGTTTCTGCAATTGCTAATTGATATTCATTAACATTTCCTACAACATTATAGGTACGTTCAACCTGTGGGATCTCGCCTAAATATTTTCCTGTATCCCATTCATAAATTTTCAACATACTTCCTTTTGCATATTTTGCAGCAGGATAATGATAAAGGTCTCCATAAAGCTGGTGACTGTCGGCAGCGTAACTTACCATAACAGAACCATCAGCAGAAGCTCCTTTTGTTACTATAAAATTAGTACATGCAAAACCGGCAGTTGAAATTATAAACAACCCCATAAATAAAATAAATGCTGATATCTTTCTCATTTTCCTAAAAATTTTAAGTTTCTACAAATATAGCTATAATAAACGAAAAATACAATATTTTTGAACTTAGATATAGTGTACTTTGATTAAATGTTTAATTCGTAAAAATTTTGCTATGTACATTTTTTATTGATTTCTTATAAATATACATAATTATTATTACTTATTTTTTATTTACCTTTACAGCTAAAATTTTTAAGATGATCTGCGAAATTATTTGGGATATCAGTCCGATAATATTTGAATTTGGTGATTTTCAGCTAAGATATTACGGGATTTTATTTGTACTTGGATTTATCGTATCTTATTTTATCCTGAAAAGAATATATATAAAAGAAAATATTCCTGTAAGCGAATTGGATTCCCTTTCGGTATATGTTGCCTTAGGTGGTCTGATAGGAGCCAGGGTGGGACATTGTATTTTTTATGACTGGAGTTATTTTTCTAATCATATTCTTGAGATATTTCTTCCTGTAAGTTTTGATCCGTCGTTCCATTTTGTGGGTTATCAGGGACTTGCAAGTCATGGAGGAGCGATAGGAGTAATAGTTGCAGTACTTATATTTAAACGTAAGTCTGTCAAAAAAAGCTTTTTCTGGCTTATCGACAGAATTGCAATACCAACAGGATTTGCGGGAGCTTTTATAAGATTAGGAAATCTTATGAATTCGGAAATTTATGGTCATCCTACTGATTTACCATGGGGATTTGTTTTTGCTGAAAACGGAGATACATGGGCAAGCCATCCCACTCAGATATATGAAGCAATATGCTATATATTAACATCTATAGTGCTTATGTTATTATATAAAAATGAAAGATTCAGAAATGCCAGGGGTTTTTTATTAGGAGTTTTTTTTATAATGATTTTTACAGCAAGGTTTTTTATAGAATTTTTAAAAGAAAATCAGGTTTCATTCGAAGAGTCAATGAGACTGAATATGGGACAAATTTTAAGTATTCCTTTGGTATTAACAGGGATATTTTTAATTGTGAGGTCTTTAACTAAAACTAAAAACAGATATAATTAATTTAAAATATTTAATTTTTATCAAGGAAAAAAACTGATATAAAAACAAAAATCCCGAAAAATATAATAAGAACGCCAGCTATTCTGTTAATGTAAAGCATTCTGCGTAGTTTGAACTTGCTTCTGAAAATACTTACAATAGTTGTTAAAGTAAACCACCATGCCGATGCGCCAAGTAAAGTTCCGAACAACATAAAAAATACAGATAAAGCATTTGATTCAGTATTGAAAATACTCAAACTTGCAAAAACTGTAATAAATACAAATAAAGTTATCGGATTAGAAAGAGTAAGGGCAAAGATAGACATAAAATCACCGAATAATCCTTTTCGTTTTTTCCTTAATTGCCTTCTTAACTGTAAAGCAGGATTAGTCTGCATTAGTTTTATTCCCATAAATATAAGAACAGCAGCTCCTCCAATCCTTAATGCAAATTGATACTCAGTGAGATAATTAATAATTGCAGTAACGCCGAATCCTGCAATAACAGCATAAAATCCGTCGGCACATGCAGCTCCCAGTCCACTGATAAATCCTGAAAGCCGCCCTTTATTCAGAGTTCTCTGAATACATAATACGCCTATCGGCCCCAATGGTATTGAAGCAGATAAACCTATTATTATCCCTTTCCATAAATAGTCAATAAACATTTTACAAATAAAATAAATAGTTTTTAAAGTTTAAATAAAAAGTTTTATTTTAGTTTTTTGTTTTTATAATGACAGTAAAGTTAAATGATATTGAATTAAAAGAATATCTTGAGAATAAATACGATAAATTTGCTAATTTATTATTTATAGAGAACGATCCTATAAGTATTCCGCATACATTTTTAAGGAAAGAAGATATTGAAATAAGCGGATTCATTGCAGCAACTATTGCCTGGGGAAAAAGGAAGATGATTATAAATAATGGAAAAAGATTTATGGATCTCATGGATAATTCTCCTTATGATTTTGTTATAAACCATAAAGATTCTGATCTGAAAAAATTTAATTCTGTTGTGCACAGAACATTTAGCGGCGAAAGAGATATGTCATTTTTCATAAAATCATTGAAAAATATTTATCAGAATCATGGAGGACTAGAAGGTATATTATGCCTCAGTGATAATGTTTATGATAACCTTGTTTCTTTTTATGAAACTTTTTTTTCTCTTCCATGCAATCCTAATACACGTAGACATATCGCTAATGTTGCATCGGGTTCTGCCGGAAAAAGGATGAATATGTTTTTAAGATGGATGGTAAGGGACGATAGGAGAGGTGTGGATTTCGGATTGTGGAAAAATATTTCTCCATCTGATTTATATATTCCTTTGGATGTTCACAGCGGAAGAATTGCAAGGCTACTTGGTCTTCTTACCCGTAAGCAGGATGACTGGAAAGCTGTGGTTGAACTCACCAACAAACTAAAGGAATTTGATGATCAGGATCCTGTGAAGTATGATTTTGCTTTATTTGGAGTAGGAGTTAACGAAGACTTTTAAAATGGATGAAAGTATTTTTAAATTTAAGAAGTTTGAAATACTTCAAAATTCTTCTGTTATGAAAGTAGGAACAGATGGAGTTTTGCTTGGCGCAGTTGCTGATTGTAAAGACGCGAAAAGAATTCTGGATATAGGAACAGGTACAGGATTGATTGCTTTAATGATGGCTCAGTCATCAGAAGCAATGATTGATTGTATTGATATTAATAAACATGCGGTTGAACTGGCCGAAAGAAATATTCTTAAATCCCAGTGGAATGATCGTATAAATATATATTTTTCATCTTTGCAGGATTTTAATCCTTCTGTAAAATATGATCTTATTATTTCTAACCCTCCATATTTTACCAACGGCATAATTGCAGCTGATAAGAACCGGGCATTAGCAAGGCATACTGTAGAGTTATCATATTTTCATCTTGCAGATAATGTAGCTCGTTTGCTTGATAATAATGGAAAATTTTATGTCATATATCCTGCGGCACAAAGTAAACAGTTTGAGATAATAGCAAAAGAATACAATATGTTCGTTGATTTAAAGATAAATATTTATCCGCGACACAATTTGCCTGTTGTTAGGGTTATTTCTGGATATTCAAAATTAAAAAATCCGGTTATCAAAGAAGATACTATTATATTAGAAAATGATACCCGTCACGATTTTACAGAACAATATAAGAATCTTACAAGGGAATATTATATAAATTTTTAAATTTCCGTCTTTTACATATAAAAAAATAAGGTGACCGATTGATCACCTTATTTTTTATAGATTTTTTATAATAATAATTATTTCATTAAATTTATTCTTTCTACTCCAACTTTACCGTCAAGTATGATTTTTACAAAATAAGTACCATTAGCAAATTCAGATATATCAACAGTATTGAATTCATTAGCATTTTCAATTTTGTTTATAACCTGTCCCATTGTGTTAAGTATTTCAACTGTAGCTCCTTTGATATTATCTATTCTTAAATCACCGTTAGTTGGATTAGGATAGATATTGATTCCTAAATCTTCTAAACTTGGAACATAAGTTTCATTAAGTCTTACTTTGAATGTACATGATTCACTTTCATAAGTATATGTAATAGTATATTCAAAATTAAAAAGTTCAGATAGATTCATACAGTTATTATAAACACTAGTTCCTGAATAAGTTCCACCTACAGGAGTTGCTCCGGAGAAGCATATAGTTGAATTATGTGTAGTAATTGTATCCATAGCAATATTAATATTGTCTGGACATACAACAGTAGGTTCAGAAAGTGAAGAAGTTCTGAAACGTAATGATGGAGATGTGTTGGTTGAATTTGTTAATCCTCCCCAATTTACACTATTTGAGAAAAACCATAATGTAGAGTGATAATTTGCATTATGGGTATTATCGTTTCCTACAAATAAAGTTTTACCACCTCCATAATAGAATGTCGCAGAAAGAATAACGTCTGAAATATAGACATCTTCTTTAGTAATCTGAATAGGAATATCAAAATCAAGACTATGCCATTTTCCTGCCATTTCTGCAGATTCGATATCTACACGTTGCGAAGTAAGTGATACCCATTGACCGGTATTATAATTCCATTGCAATACAGAAAACACAATAGCTGTTCCAGCTTCAGTATTATCGCTTAAATAATAATCAATTCCATATAAATCTGTCGTATTGAAGAACATGAAATTAACTCCCATTTTATCTCCGTCAACTCCTCCGCCTGACCAGTTTGAAGGTCCTATTCTAGAGCTTGGTGCATCATTATAATCTCTAGAAAAAATATCCTGGGTTACTTTAAAATAGGAATAATTTATTCCGTTATCAGGAGTTATATCTTCACCTTCTTCAATAACTGCTTCAAATTTTACTATATAAGATCCGATTTCACAAAGGTTAAGGTCAAAATAATTTTCACCATTTTCATCAATATACCAAATATCTACAGTATCTATTGCTCCGGGAGCTAATGTAGTAGTTTTATATTTTGTTTTAGTCCAAATAATATTATCTTCGTCATCTTCAGCATAAATGTCAATTTTTATACCTGGTGTTACATTGCTCGATCCCATATTTTTAACAACTCCGTGGAACATTAATATATTATTCACTCCCTGATCAACATCTTTAGCATAAGTTCCATAATATGATGAATAGTGGAAATATTTGTTATATGAAACGCCGCCAGTTGTAGTAACTATAGCGTCACTGCCATGATAATCTCTGACATAGAAAGAACTAACTCTAAAATCTTCTAATGTTATGTCATATTCATCAGCTTCTACTATTTGAATATTATCAATGATCCACCAATACCCTAAGCTAAATCCTTGGTTAGGCATCGTTACATTATTCCATATCCAACGGATAGATAAATTATCTACTCCGGCGGTACCTGTTAACAATATTTCAACATCATCTGAAATCCAATCATTATCGGCTGCATCTGCATTTACTTGTACGCTTGTCCAGTTGGTAGCATCGCTACTTTTCCATTCTACATAGGCAGCTACGTTATTTAGCTTACGGAATCTTTGACTGAATATTAATTTTAGAATTGAAACATCGGATAGAGGAATATTATCAATTTGGATGTATGCCTTTGCTAAATCCTGCCCCGAGCCGCCAAAAGTAGGATCGCTACTAGTTCCTATAACATCAATATACGCAGATTTTTGCCATGGGAATAATACCTGTTGAAGCCATGCTAGATCTCTGTCCGGCTGATCGATTACCCAAGTAAAACCATTGCTTTGTACTGCCTGTGCGGCATCTCCTACCGTCCAGTTAATGCTATTTGCAGCGTCTAAATGTCCGAAATCCCAGTCGGCAATCGCTCCCTCAAAGTTTTCACTCCAGATGACATTTTTAGAATCGTTATTTCTTTCAGATATAGCTTTTCCGTAAGAAACATAATCTTTATCAGCTTTCATTGACCTTTTTTGGTCTGAATTTTTCACAAATGCCTGTGAAAAAACAAAAGCAGAACAAGCTAATAATATAAATAAAATAAAAATCTTTTTCATAATACTTAAAATTAAATTCATATTATTACAAAAATAGCTTTTTTTTTAATATTTTTATCTATATAAATTATAATTCTATAATTTGTATAGTTTCTATTTAGTGCCTTTTTGCATATAAAAAAATAAGGTGACCGATTGATCACCTTATTTTTATAGATTTTTTATAATAATAATTATTTCATTAAATTTATTCTTTCTACTCCAACTTTACCGTCAAGTATGATTTTTACAAAATAAGTACCATTAGCAAACTCAGATATATCAACAGTATTGAATTCATTAGCATTTTCAATTTTGTTAATAACCTGTCCCATTGTGTTAAGTATTTCAACTGTAGCTCCTTTGATGTTATCTATTCTTAAATCACCATTAGTTGGATTAGGATAGATATTAACACCTAAATCTTCTAAACTTGGAACATAAGTTGGGTTAAGTTTTACTTTAAATGTACATGATCCATTATCGTGTCTATAAGTAATAGGATATTCGCCCTTAGGAAGGTTGAAGACATTCATACAGTTATTGGAAACATGTTCTCCTTCGTAAATTCCTCCTTCAGGAGTTGCACCTGAGAAACATATATTTGAATTAGATTGAGCAATTGTATCCATAGCAATAGTAATATCGTTTGGACATACAACAGATTCAGGACCTGAAGTAGTTCTAAAACGCAATGAAGGTGAGTTATCTCTTTCTCCTACGTAATTAGTCCATCCATTACCACTTACATAATTCCAACTTACAGAGTGGTAACTGGCATTATTGGCAACATCATTACCTATTGATATTTTTTTGTTGTCTCCATAATAAAATGTTGCAACAAGCATAACCTCTGTAATATAATTATCTACTATCGGAAGCTGAATAGGAATATCAAAATCAAGACTATGCCATTTATCTGCCATTTCTGCAGATTCAATATTAACACGTTGAGAAGTTTCGGTTACCCAATTATCGGCGTCATAGCTCCATCTCATTACGGAGAATTCAACTGCAGAACCAACTTCTGTAGTTCTACCTAAAAAATAGTCTATTCCGGCAATATCGGTAGGAGTAAAGAACATAAAATTAACCCCGAATTTATCTCCATCGCTTCCTCCAGCTGAAGAGCTACTCATATCAATATATCCGTCAGGTATTTCAGCATAATCTCTTGAAAAAATATTTTGTGTCATACGGAAGTTAGAATATTTTATACTATTAGATGGAACTTCGTCATCTCCTTCTTGCATAACAGCTTCAAATTTTACTACATAAGATCCGATTTCACAAAGGTTAAGGTCAAAATAATTTTCACCATCTTCATCAAGATACCAGATATCTATAGTATCTGTTGCTCCGGGTGCTAATGTGGTAGTTTTATATTTTGTTTTTGTCCAGATAATATTATCTTCTTCGCCTTCTGGGTATATATCAACTTTTATACCAGGTGTTACAGTTGCTGCTCCCATATTATTAACAATTCCGTGGAATATTAACATGTTGTATTCTCCCTGATCAACATCTTTAGCATAAGTTCCATAAAAAGATGAATAATGGAAATATTTGTTATATGTAAAGCCGCCCTCTAGTATGCCTATAGCCTCAGGATCATGATAATCTCTGGCAAAGAAAGAACCAACCCTGAAATCTTCTAAGCTTAAATCATATTGCTCTGATTCTACTATTTGAATATTATCAATTACCCAATAATAACCTAAAGGATAAAACTCTCCTGTAGTTCCAGGTATTGGGGTAAGTTCTTCATTATCCCATAACCAACGTATAGATAAATTATCTACACCTGCTGCTCCGGTTAGTAATACTTCAACTGTATTTTGATAAACATTGTCATTAACAGAACTTGTGTTTATTTGCAATCTTGTCCATTCTGTTGCAATATCACTTTTCCATTCAACATAAGAAGCAACATCATTCAATTTTCTGAATGTTTGATCAAAAACTAATTTTGGCCCTATTGCACTTGATAAAGGAATGTTATCAATAACAATGTATGCTTTTGATAAGTCAGCCCCTGTACCACCAAAGAAAGGATCAGCGCTAACAGCATCAATGTATGCAGCTTTTTCTGATTTGAAAACATTTTGGCCAAGAGAATTTGCACTAGAATAATAATAGTTAAAACCTCCACTTTGATATGCTTGTGTAGCATCTCCTACTGTCCAACCTATGTTTCTTGCGTTATCTAAATGTCCAAAATCCCAGTCAGCAATACTTCCATCAAAATCTTCCTCATATAAGATAGTCGCTTTAGAGTTATTTCTTTCAGAAGAAATAGTTTTTTCGTGTTTAACGAAACCTTTGTCAGCTTTTTTTAATATCTGTTTTTCTTCGCTTTTCACAAATGCCTGTGAAAAAGCCAAGACAGAACAAGCTAACAATAATAATAAAATAGAAACTTTTTTCATAATACTTAAAATTAAATTAATATTCAGATATTTTTTTTATTCATATTGTTTACAAAAATAATTTTTTTTTATTTAAAAAAAAATTATTTTGCTTTTTAACAGCTATTTCATATTACATGTCAAAATATAGATTTTTTATAATTGTTAATTTTAGATTGTGTATATAATAAAAAAATAAGATGATCAATTGATCATCTTATTTTTTTATAGATTTTTTATAATAATTATTTAGTTAAATTTATTCTTTCTACTCCAACTTTACCGTCAAGTATAATTTTTACAAAATAAGTACCATTAGCAAATTCAGATATATCAACAGTATTGAATTCATTAGCATTTTCAATTCTGTTAATAACCTGTCCCATTGTGTTTAGTATTTCTACTGTAGCACCTTTGATGTTATCTATTCTTAAATCACCGTTAGTTGGATTAGGATAGATATTAATACCTAAATCTTCTAAACTTGGAACATAAGTTGGGTTAAGTTTTACTTTAAAAGTACATGCTTCTTCCTCATAAGTATAAGTAATTGTATATTCGCCATTAGGAAGACCGAAGACGTTCATGCAATTATCAGCTACATTATCTCCCGAATAAATTCCTCCTGTAGGGGTTGCGCCAGAGAAACATATAGTTGAATTATTTGCATCAATTGTATCCATAGCAATAGTAATATTGTCTGGACATACAACAGTAGGTTCAGGAAGTGGAGTAGTTCTAAAACTTAATGAAGGGGTCATGTTGGTTGCATTTATCAAACCTATCCAACCATCAGAGGTGCCATTTAAAAAATACCATAAAGTGGAATGATAACTAGCATTATGGGCATTATCGTTTCCTATAAATAAAGTTTTACCACCTCCATAATAGAATGTAGCAGCAAGCATAACTGCTGAAATCGAGTTTTCTATTTTTGTTATCTGAACAGGAATATCAAAATCAAAACTATGCCATTTTCCTGCCATTTCTGCAGATTCGATATCTACACGTTGAGAAGTTTTTGATACCCATTCTCCGGAATTAGGATCCTGTTGCAATACAGAAAATTCAATAGCTGTGCCAATTTCAGTATTACTACTTAAATAATAATCAATTCCATATATATCTGTTGCGTTATAAAACATAAAATAGGCTCCCATTTTGTCTCCGTCGCTTCCACCACTTTCCCAGCCTGAAGGTCCCATATAGGATCTTGGTTCATCATTATAATTTCTTGAATAAATATCCTGGGTTACTTTAAAATATGAATAATTTATTCCGTTATTCGGATTTTCATCCTCCGATTCTTCAATAACAGCTTCGAATTTTACTACATAAGATCCGATTTCACAAAGGTTCAGGTCAAAATAATTTTCACCATCTTCATCAAGATACCAGATATCTACAGTATCCATTGCTCCGGGAGCTAGGGTATTGGTATTGTATTTTGTTTCTGTCCATATAATGTTCTCTTCATCACCTTCTGCATATACGTCAATTTTTATGCCCGGTGTTACATTTTCTGATCCCATATTTTTTACAATGCCGTGGAACATTAATATGTTATTAGCTCCCTGGTCAACATCTTTAGCATAAGTTCCATAATATGATGAATAGTGGAAAAATTTGTTATATTGAGTACCGTCATCAGTAACACCTATAGCATCACTACCATGATAATCTGTGACATAAAAAGAACTAACCCTGAAATCATTTAATGATAAGTCATATTCATCAGCCTCTACAATTTCAACATTATCGATAATCCACCAGTACCCCAGGTTATATCCTGCATTAGGCATTGTTACATTATCCCATAACCAACGAACAGATAAATTATCTACACCTGCTGCTCCGGTTAGTAATATTTCAACATCATCTGAAATCCAGGCATTGTTGGCTGCATCCGCATTTATTTGTACGCGTGTCCAGTTAGTAGCGTCGCTACTTTTCCATTCTACATATGCAGCTACTCCATTTAACTTACGGAATCTTTGACTGAATATTAATTTAGGATTTGATGCATTTGATAAAGGAATATCATCAATTTGGATATAGGCCTTTGCCAGATCCTGGCCGGGACCTCCAAAATCAGATTCAGAACTTGACCCTATAACATCAATATATGCAGATTTTTGCCATGGGAATAAAGTTTCTTCAAGCCATGTAGGACCTCTGTCAGGAAGATCGGATATCCAATAGAAACCAGAGCTTTGTATTGCCTGTGCGGCATCTCCTACCGTCCAGTTAATGCTATTTGCAGCGTCTAAATGTCCAAAATTCCAGTCGGCAATTTCACCTTCAAAATCCTGGCTCCAGATAACATTTTCATCTTTAGATGTGTTATTTCTTTCGGAAATAGCTTTTTCAGATTTAACATAATTTTTATCAGCTTTCATTGACCTTTTTTGGTCTGAATTTTTTACAAATGCCTGTGAAAAAACAAAAACAGAGCATGCTAATAATAGAAATAAAATAAAAATCTTTTTCATAATATCAAAAATTTAAATTAGTATTCAAATAATTTTTTATCTACGTTACTTACAAAGATAAAATTTTTTTCTTTTCAAAAAAAATTATTTATGATTTAAATTACATTTTTAATAAATATAAGATTTATTTACGTTTTAATGTATTTATTTGTTGTATTTATGGCGATTTTGATGAATTTTAAATATGAATTATAATTTATCACAATAATTTTTTATTTCAAAAGGACTTATGTTTTTTATACATTCGCAAATATTAAGTTTTCGACACTCATTACATTCTTTATTTTCAACGAAAACTTTCGATTTTTTCCCAATAGGTTTCCACCTTCCAGGGTGCATAGGTTTTATAGGAGGATATATACCTATTGTATTTATTCCTGCCATTGATGCTATATGTAATGGGCCTGTGCTACAGGCCACCAGAATATCGGAATTTTTTATAAAAGAAATCAGTTCTGATAATGTTAAAGTGCCGAATAAATAATGAACATGTCTGTTTATTGAATTTTGTAGTTGTTGTTTTATTTCTTCGCTTTCTTTTTGGCTTCCTGTAATAAAAATATTGTATTTTTCTTCAGGCAGGAGGTTTATTAGTTCTGTAAAATTATCAGCTCCCCATTCCCTTGCGCTACCTTTGGATTTGGGGTGAAGTATTATATTCTTTTTTTCTGTGCTTAACAATGATTTTAGAGAATTATTAAGGCTTTTGATTTTAGTAAATCCTGAAAAATCATTAAGGTCATTTAAACTATAAACGGGAATATCTATTAATGGTTTTAATAACTTGGTATTTAGCTGCGCTTCGTGCAGGTCTGAATGTTTTCTGCTGAAAGATACCAGATGGTTGCATGTTGTCAAGTGGTAATAGCGGTGACTGGTACCTATTCTGTTTTTTATACCGGATTTTTTTGCTAGTTTTGCAATCTCTTTTTTAGGATAAACATGAAGAATAGTATCAGCATTTAAAGATTTGAAATATTCAATTTTTGAATTATTTTCAATTTTTTCAATTTCAGAGTAACTGACAAAATCATCAATATGTTCCGAACAACTAATAACATCTTTTGTGTAATCATTTCCTAAGAAAATAATTTTGCAACCGGGGAATTTGTCTTTTAAAATACCCGCCAAAGGTAATGTTAGCATTACATCACCGATACCGTCAGTGCGGCTTATTATTATTCTTTTGGGAATTATCATTGGTGATGATTTTTTAAATCATTTAGTTCTTTTAGCTTGGCATATTTTAAAAAAGTAGCAAATGCAGATATTTTTGCAATCCTGAAACCTGCATATCCGTCAAGAAAGCCAAATCTGAAGATATAATCTCTTAAAAACTTTACATGTCCCGAAAAAAGTAGCTTTGTTAATGGTGCTTTTTTTTCTTTTTCATATAATTCTTTTGAAGAAATGTCGGTAAATTTTTGTATTTGATTTATATGATCCTGAATGGTGTAATATGAATAGTGTTCAATATCGGCATTTATTTTTTTTATAGAAATATCTTTATTAATAATTATTTTTTCATGTAGAGACCCACCTCCCCAATGTGCCGTGTTTTTATTGTACAGTCTTATTTTCCAATCGGGATACCAGCCGCCATGGCTGATCCATTTGCCGCAGTAATTTGTTTTCCGGTTCATTTCATAAACATTGTCCGGAGAAAGGGAATTTTTAATTTTTAATAATTCCGATTTTAATTTGGGGGATAAAGCTTCATCGGCATCCAATGACAATATGTAATCATATGAAGAATGGTTAACTCCGAAATTTTTCTGGCCGGCATATCCTAAAAAATCCTGTATAATGAGTTTAGCACCTGAATTTTTTACTATTTCTTTTGTTTGATCTATGGAGCCCGAATCTACAACAATAATTTCATCTGCTATCCCGGCAACAGAATTTATACAACGGGCAATATTTTTTTCTTCGTTATAGGCTATTATTATTACGGATATTTTATTCATTTTTTGTAAAATGTAATTTACAAAGATAAAATGATTTTTTATACATCAATAAAAATAGATAGGACAGATTTTTTAATGTAAAAATATATTAGAAATTTAAATAAAATAAGCTATGCATATATTATTAAAAAACTGCTGCATAGCTTATTAAATGAAAGTTATTGTAATATTTATACAGTCATCCCGCCATCTACACTTAATGTATGTCCGTTGATGTAAGATGCTTCTTCGGAAGATAGAAATGCGTAAACATTAGCAATTTCTTCCGGCTTGCCCAAACGACCAAGAGGAACTTTGGATTTCATATTTTCAATTACATTTTCAGGCATTGCAGCAACCATTTCCGTAGCAATAAATCCGGGAGCTACGGCGTTTACTGTTATTCCTTTTTTTCCTAATTCTCTGGCCCAGGTTTTAGTCATTCCTATTAATGCAGATTTGGTAGCTACATAATTAGTTTGTCCGAAGTTTCCATATATACCTACAACAGAAGAAGCATTTACTATTCTCCCCCAATTGTTTGCAAGCATATATTCACTAATAATTTTAGTGCAATAGAAAACTCCTGTAAGATTAATATCTATTACCTGCTGCCATTGTTCTATAGTCATCTTTTTTAAAGTACTGTCGCGTGTGATCCCGGCATTGTTAATCAGAATATCAATACGCCCGAACATTTCATTAACTTTTTTTGCAGAAGATTCGATTTCGTTATAATCAGCCGTATTAACTTTCATAAATACTGAATTGATCTTTTTTGCCAATTCATTTCCTTTTGATTCGTCAATGTCCCATATGACAACTCTGGCACCTTCTTCTGCGAACTTAATGGCTGTAGCAGCGCCTATTCCTGCCGCTCCGCCTGTAATTATAGCTACTTTATTTTCTAATCTTTTCATCTTCGTTTTTTTTAATTTAAAATTTTTCCAGATGCATTAATTTTGCTTCACCGGTAATAACTGCATTTCCTTTACTGTCTTCCAAAGTGCACTTAATTGTTCCTCTATGTTTTTCTTCGTCTACTTCCAGGATTTCTAACTTTGCAAAATAATCCTGTTCAACAAAAACAGGGGCTCTGAAAGTCATATCCTGATATATGTATATAGTGCCTTCACCTGGCCATTTTGTGCCAAATATTTTTGAAAAAACAGCACCGGCGAAAAAACCATGCACAATAGGTTTTCCGAATTGTGTTTTGGCAGCATATTCTTCGTTGATATGTATCGGATTATTATCACCGGATATCTCAGCAAATTTATTTACATTTTCCTGTGAAAATCTTACCTTTTCGCTATAACTATCTCCAATTTTAAGCTTATTCATATTGA
Organism: Bacteroidales bacterium; assembly: GCA_031275085.1. Classification (GTDB taxonomy): domain Bacteria; phylum Bacteroidota; class Bacteroidia; order Bacteroidales; family ML635J-15; genus Bact-19. The sequence goes on from JAISPG010000063.1 coordinate 39,521, forward strand.
CTATAGATTTATGAATAATTTATTTTTAATATATAAAATACGAAAAAAGATTATTAAATTTCTTTTTCTTTTTTTAACCTTTCTGTCAATAATGGCACTATTTGGTTTACATTACCTACGATTCCCAGGTCAGCACATTGAAATATCGGAGCATCTTTATCTTTATTTACAGCAATGATATAATCGGATTCCTCCATTCCTGCCAAATGCTGTATAGCTCCTGAAATACCAAATGCAAAATAAACATCCGGACGTACGGTTTTCCCTGTTTGTCCTACCTGACGGTCGTGAGGAATTATTCCTACATCAACCATAGCACGGGAGGAGGAAACTTCTGCATTAATAGTATTCGCTAATTCCTGAAGTTTTTTAAATCCTTCAGTATTACCAACACCACGTCCGCCGGAAACTAATATTTTTGCTTCTGTAATATCAGTCAGGTTTTTTTCTTCTTTTACTGTTTCAAGTATTTTAATTTTAAATTTAGAAGAATCAAAATTAATTTTTATTTCTTCTATACTTCCTTTACGTGAAGTATTTTTTTCTCCTTTCAGCATTACTCCGGGACGTACTGTTGACATTTGCGGACGATGTTCTTTACAAACGATTGTTGCCATAAGGTTTCCTCCGAAAGCCGGGCGTGTCATCAATAAATTACGTTCTTCTGAAATATCAAGACCTGTACAGTCTGCTGTTAATCCTGTTCCTATACGTGCAGATATACGAGGACCAAGGTCTCGTCCTATTGTTGTTGCTCCGATTAATACAATAGAAGGTTTTTTGTTATTTAATATCTGAACTATTGCCTGGGTATATGGCTCTGTAGTGTATTGTTCCAATTCCTTGGTATCAACAACCAAAACATTATCAGCACCGTATGCTATCAATTCAGAAGCTTTATCTGTAATTTTATGACCTAATAACAATGCATGAACTTTTTCATCTAAAAGATCGGCAAGTTCTCTTGCTTTACTTAAAAGTTCAAATGCAACTTTCTGTATAACACCTTCTCTTTGTTCTATAAAAACATATACATCTTTATATTGAGATTTATCCATTTCTATTTCTTTTTATATAATTAAATAATAAATTTTTCTTTTAATTTTTCAATAATGATATCTACAGCTTTAGAAGCATCTACATCATATATCTGTCCTGCAGCTTTTGCTCCTTTTGTAAATGATTTGAATACACGTGTAGGCGAACCTTTTAATCCTAATTTTAGTTCGTCAACATCAATTTTATCTGCTCCCCAAATTTCTATTTCTTTTCTGAACGCATTTACAATTCCGCCCACACTCATATATCGAGGAGTATTAGCTGATGATAATACGGTTATAAGACAAGGTGTATCTACTTCAATAATTTGATATCCGTCCTCAGTCGATTTTTTTATTCTAAATGTTTTTGATTCTATGTATTCTAAATCTTCAACATATGTAACCTGAGGAAGACCAAGGTGTTCTGCTATTTGTGGGCCAACCTGAGCCGTATCACCGTCAATAGCCTGACGTCCTGCAATTATTAAATCAAAATCCAGCGTACGCAATGTTCCTGCCAAAGCATTTGATGTTGCTAAAGTATCCGCACCTGCAAATTTACGATCGGTTAGGAGTATAGCTCTATCGGCACCCATTGCAAGCGCTTCTCTCAAAATTTTATCTGCCTGAGCAGGTCCCATTGTTATGACTGTTACATTAGCGCCATATTTATCTTTTAACTCTAATGCTATTTCTAATCCGGCTTTATCATCAGGGTTCATAATGCTAGGAACACCATCACGTATCATTGTTCCTGTTTCGGGATTTAACTTAATTTCAGTTGTATCAGGAACCTGTTTTATACAAACAATTACATTCATATTATTATAGTTTTATTTTTAAATTTACATTTTTATTTTAAAAGATTAGCAGAAATTACCATACGTTGAACTTCAGATGTACCTTCATATATTTCAGTGATTTTTGCATCCCGCAACATCCGCTCTACAGGATATTCACGGGTATAACCATATCCGCCATGGAATTGAATAGCCTTATTGGTTACTTCCATAGCTGTTTCGGCTGCAAATAATTTTGCTCTGGCGGCATCTACGGTATAAGGAATTTTTTCATCTTTTTTATATGCTGCTACTCTGACTAATAACCTGGATGCTTCTATTTTTGTCTCTAAATCTGCAAGCTGAAATTGGGTATTTTGGAATTGAGCTATAGCTTTTCCAAATTGTTTACGTTCTTTTACATATTTAACGGTTTCATCCATAGCACCTTGTGCAATTCCTAATGCTTGTGAAGCTATGCCTATACGACCGCCATCCAGGGTTTTCATTGCAACTCCGAAGCCTCCTCCCAGTTTTCCTAATAAATTTTCTTTAGGAATCCTGCAATTTTCAAATATTAATTCACAAGTAGCAGAACCGCGAATTCCTAATTTTTTTTCTTTTTTACCAATAGTGAATCCGGGAGTATCTCTTTCTACAATAAATGCGGATATTCCTTTAGTACCTAAAGATTTATCAGTCATTGCCATAACGATATATACCTGGGCATATGCAGCGTTGGTAATAAATATTTTAGAACCGTTTAAAACGTATTCGTCGCCATCCGGAATTGCTGTAGTTTGTTGTGCGGAAGCATCTGTACCAGCGTTAGGTTCTGTAAGTCCAAAAGCACCTAGCCATTCTCCCGAACAGAGTTTAGGCATATATTTACGTTTTTGCTCTTCGGTTCCTTGCTCATATATAGGAGCGATACAAAGCGAAGTATGGGCTGATACAATAACGCCGGTAGTTGCACAAAAACGCGATATTTCTTCTATTGCCATAGAATATAAAATATTGTCTCCTCCTGCGCCTCCGTATTCAGTAGGGAATGGAATTCCCATAATACCAAGCTTAGCCATTTTTCTTACAGTTTCTTCAGGAAAACGTTCGTCTTCATCTATCTCTGCAGCTAATGGTTTTACTTCTTTTTCTGCAAATTCTTTTATCATTTGCAGAAATAATTCCTGTTCTCTGGTTAATGAAAAATTCATGTTTTAATATTTTGCCTTTTTGTTTATTTTAATTATATAAATAAATAATTTTTACATATATTATGAATAATTTTCTATAAATAGATATTTCATGTAATTAAATATAAATAATAAAAACATTAAAGTCTATTTTTAATAAATAGCAATAACTTATGAAATAAGTTTCAGGCTGTAAAAGTATAAATAATATTTTGAATTAAAGAATAGGATCGAAATTTTATAATTTAAATCTTCGATAAAATTTATTAAAATGTGTTTAAAATTCTCAATAAGATTGCAATGTCTAATAGTAGTCGTTTTGCTAGATATGTATGTGAAAATTCAATTGATAGTACATTTTTAGCTAATATTTTAATCCATCAAAATAATGTAATAATATTTTAAAAACCTAAATCCTATGGATTAAAATTTGAATTTAATAATTTGCTTTTCCTATTATTATGTATAAATTTGGGGTTTTAATTTTAAATAATAAAAATCAATATATGAGCAAGTTTATTTCAGTTGAAGAAGCGATTTCAAAAGTAAAGGACGGGATGACGGTAATGATAGGAGGTTTTTTGGGTAACGGATCTCCTGAAAACATCATTAAAGCATTGGTTAAAGCAAATGTTAAGGATCTTACTATAATATGTAATGATACGGCATTTCCTGATAAAGGTTTGGGACAACTGGTTGTTAACCGTCAGGTAAAAAAAGTAATAACATCACATATCGGAACTAATCCGTCAACAATAGAACAATTTAATAATAAAGAAATTGAAATAGAGTTTGTTCCGCAGGGGACTCTTGCAGAGAGGGTGAGGGCAGGAGGTGCCGGACTGGGAGGGATTTTAACACCTACAGGTCTGGGAACTGTTGTTCAGGAAGGGAAACAAATAATTAATTTAAACGGAAAAGATTATCTTCTGGAAACAGCTTTGCATGCAGATCTGGCATTGTTAGGAGCAAGCATTACTGATAAAGAAGGCAATCTTTTATATAAAGGAACTACACAAAATTTTAATCCTTTAATGGCAACTGCGGCTGATTTGGTGATTGTTGAAGCTAAAGAAATAATTGAAACAGGGGAGATCGCTCCTGAAAATGTACACACACCAAGTATTTTTGTAGATTTTATTGTAAAAAGTTAAACTAATAAAATAAAAATATTTTATGGAAAAATCGATTATAAGATTAAGAATGAGTGCTCATGATGCTCATTATGGAGGAAATCTGGTTGACGGAGCAAGAATGCTTCAATTATTCGGAGATGTTGCAACCGAATTATTAATAAGGCACGATGGAGACGAAGGTTTATTCGCTGCATACGATAATATAGAATTTTTAGCTCCGGTATATGCAGGTGATTATATCGAAGCAACAGGCGAAATAGTTCATACAGGAAATTCTTCCAGGAAAATGGTATTCGAAGCCAAAAAAGTAATTATACCAAGAACTGATATTTCCGAATCAGCAGCTGACTTTTTAGATGAACCAATAGTTGTATGCAGAGCTAGCGGAACTTGTGTTGTTCCTAAAAAATGTCAGCGAAAATCTTAATATTCCAATTTTTTAATATCTTAAAATATATATAATATGGAAAAATTAATAATTACAGCAGCAATATGCGGAGCAGAAGTCCTTAAAGAACATAATCCGGCAGTTCCATATACAGTTGCCGAGATGGTACGGGAAGCCAAATCTGCATATAATGCAGGTGCAAGTATCATACATTTGCATGTTCGTTATGACGATGGTACTCCAACTCAGGACAAAGTAAGGTTTAAAGAAATTATTGATGCAATAAGAGCTGAAATTCCGGATGTAATAATTCAACCATCAACAGGAGGAGCTGTGGGTATGACAAACGATGAAAGGTTGCAGCCTACTGAGTTAAACCCTGAAATGGCAACTCTGGATTGTGGAACTTTGAACTTTGGCGGTGATGAGATTTTTGAAAATACTGAAAATACTATCAAGTATTTTGGGGAAAGAATGATAGAACGTGGTATTAAGCCGGAATTGGAGTGTTTTGATAAATCGATGATAGATATGGCATTAAGACTTCATAAAAAAGGATATATTAAAGCTCCTATGCATTTCGATTTTGTAATGGGTGTAAATGGTGGAATTTCCGGTGAACTACGTGATTTTGTATTTTTACGCGGAAGTATACCTTCTGACGCAACTTATACTGTAGCCGGAATAGGACGTTATGAATTTCCTTTGGCAGCAGCGGCAATTATTGATGGAGGACACGTTCGTGTAGGTTTTGAGGATAATGTATATCTTTCAAAGGGTGTTTTAGCAAAATCAAATGGAGAATTAGTAGAAAAAGTTGTGAGACTGGCAAAAGAATTGGGTAGGGAAATAGCTAATCCGCACGAAGCCAGACAAATTTTGGGGTTAAAGCCTATTAAATAAGTAAATGACTCAACAAATAAATAAAAAAATGCAAAAAAAAGGAAATAAATACGGATTACACAGAGTGATCGAACCTAAAGGAGTATTGCCACAACCGGCAAATAAGATTGATAATAATATGGACGAAATCTATGATAATGAAATATTGATTGACGTTCAGACATTAAATGTTGATTCAGCAAGTTTTACTCAAATAGAAGAACAAGCTGGTGGCGATAAAGCTAAAATTGCCGAAATTATGATGGGTATTGTTGAAAAACAAGGAAAACATCGTAATCCTGTTACAGGATCAGGAGGAATGTTACTTGGTACTGTAGAAAAAATAGGAGATGCTCTTAAAGGTAAAATAGATTTAAAAGAAGGAGATAAAATAGCAACATTAGTTTCATTATCACTTACTCCTTTAAGGATTGATAAAATTAAAGATATTCGTCCTGACATTGACCAGGTTGATATTGACGGAAAAGCTATTTTGTTTGAAAGCGGAATTTATGCAAAAGTTCCGAAAGATATGGCAGAAGGTTTGGTGCTTTCAGCTTTGGACGTTGCCGGAGCTCCTGCTCAGACAGCTAAACTTGTAAAACCAGGTGATACAGTATTTATTATTGGTGCCGGTGGAAAATCAGGAATGTTGTGTTGTTATGAAGCTAAAAAACGCGCAGGTGTTACAGGAAAAGTTATAGGATTATGTCATAGTCAAAAAAGTACAGACCGCATGCTTAAATTAGGCTTTTGCGACCATGTATTTTCTGCCGATGCAACACAACCGGTAGCAATACTTGAAAAAATGGAAGAATTGACAAATGGTAAAATGGCAGATGTTACAATAAATAATGTAAATATTCCTGATACCGAAATGACAAGTATTCTTTGTACAAAAGATACCGGACTTGTGTATTTCTTCTCAATGGCAACTTCATTTACAAAAGCAGCTTTGGGAGCCGAAGGTGTTGGAAGTGATGTTACTATGATAGTAGGGAACGGATATACAAAAGGACATGCTGAAATAACACTGGCAATTCTGGAAGAAAGCGAAGAATTAAGAAAAATATTTACTGAATTATATGCTTGATTTGTAGTATAAAAGCGAATTAAAATAAAGACTATCAAAACGATAGTCTTTATTTTTTTATTCCCTCTAAATGACAAGTGTTGGGTAATTATTGTCAAATATAAATTGGTTTTCCTTTTTCGGCGACTTTGTCGCCGAAAAAGGAAAACTATTATTTTTAAAGATGAATCTAAAATATGTGTGAAATATAAATATATTAGATATTGCAAAAAATGTTGAATTAGAAAAACAATGTTAATATATAAAAAGAGAAAGGTGCTTACAAAGCACCTTTCTCTTTTTATATAATCGTTTTTATAAATTTATTTAGTAACTCTTTCAAGCCATTTTACCATACCAAGCATAACTGCCCTAGACATTAAGCAGAATGCGGCAAATACTGCCCAACATTGCCATTGGTGTGGGAATTTGTTAAGCATTGTAACACCCAATGCGATAAATAAGTTACCGATAGCTGTTGCACTTAGCCACAATCCCTGACAAATACCCTGTAAATGTTTAGGTGCTACTTTTGATACAAATGAAAGTCCAAGTGGAGAAATAAACAGTTCGGCAACAGTCAAGAAGAAATAGGTTACTATAAGAACGTATGGACTTGTCTTCATTGCCTCTTTTGCTGCATCAGCCAAACCTTTAAATTCATCTCCTGAAGGATAATTATTTACTATTGCAACTATCATTAAGAAAATATATGCACATGCGGCAATAAACATACCTATTGCAATTTTTCTTGGTGTAGAAACTTCTTTACCTCGTTTGGTAAGTGCAGCAAATAGCATGATGATAATAGGAGTAAGAATAATTACAAAGAATGGATTTATGCACTGCCAGATTTCAGGTGCAATTGACGATGTCTGAACGAAATCTCTTGCAAATACAGAAAGTGATTGACCATTTTGATGGAATGAGAACCAGAAGAATATAGCAATTCCCAATACAGCAAAAAGAGCATACATTCTTTGTTTAATTTCTTTTGCATTTGCTATTTTTTCTTCAGGTGTATATTCAACAACTGCAGCTTTTTCTTTTTTAACAGGATTTGGGAATCTTTTCTTCACTAAAAGGAAAATAGTAAACGAAATAAGCATTGCTGCTACAGATGCAAGAAAAGAATAATGAACACCGGTATTGAATGTTTCAAGATAAGAGCTGCAAAAAGCTGCCATATCGGTAAATTGGAAACCGCTCATTTGAACACTTTGTGATAAAGTCTCAAGATTGTTCATATCGGTAGCTGTCATTGCAGAAGAATCATTTATATATTGATGGCATAGTCTTGGAAGGTCAGCATTATAGACCAGATTTTTTGTGTTAAGCCACCAGCTACGAAGCAAAGGCGCAATAAATGGTGCTATTACACCACCCACGTTGATAAACACGTAAAAAATCTGAAATCCACTATCACGTCTTCCTTTTACTTTTTTTAATTCTTCTTCCCCTTTTTTAGCTGCTTCTGCCTCAAAATTATCATACATTTGACCAACAATAGCCTGTAAATTTCCTTTGAACAAACCATTTCCAAATGCGATAAGAAGTAATGCAGAACAAGTAAACACTAAAATACCGGTTGTAGCTGAATATCCGGAAGCATCACTTCCAAACAATGGAATAGATAATAATCCGTATCCTAGTGCCATTACAATTAATCCTGACATAATAGTTCCTTTATAGTTTCGCAAGCGGTCGGCAATTATACCACCGGGCAAACTAAGAATATAAATCAAGAAATAAAATACAGCATAAATCCAACCTGCGGCTTCATCACTTATCCCAAATTTTGAACAAATGAAAAGCAACAATACGGCATTCATAATGTAATAACCAAAACGTTCCCCCATATTACTAAGGGCTGCTGCAATTAAACCCTTAGGATGTTCTCTATTGGCTTTACGAACATAATAGATGACAAATGGAGTGACAATTATTAATATTGCCAGCAAAATCGCAAGTGTGCGATGATTTTGAATAAATTCAGACATCATACTTTTTTTGTTTTTCGTTAATAATAATTTTTCTGACCAAATATAGGAACATTTTTCAACTAATTAATGAAAAATATGATATTTTTGGAAAAAAGATTATGCAGAGGAATAAACTTTTTCAGTCAGAGCAGGTTAGATACATAGATAATTTTACAATAGAAGCAGAATCTATAAATTCTATTGATTTAATGGAAAGAGCTGCAAGAAACCTGTTGAGATATATTGAAAAAAGAACAAATATATATTCATCATCTTTTATTATTGTGTCGGGTACCGGGAATAATGGCGGAGACGGTCTGGCAATTGCAAGAATGCTTTTAGAACTTAATGTAAAAGTAAAGGTGATTTTCTGCCGGTTTTCTGATAACATTAGTAAAGATTGTAAAACAAACCTTGAACGTTTAAGCAGTTTAGCTCCGGATATTCTGGACATTTATTCAGACTCTGAAAATATCCATATTGATAAAGATTATATTATTATCGACTGTTTGTTTGGTAGTGGTCTTGGCAGGCCGGTATCCGGCGAATTCGGAAAAATAATAGACAAAATCAATATATCCGGTAATTATGTAATATCAATAGATATGCCTTCCGGTCTTTTTGGTGAGGATAATTCGGGTAATAACGGCAAAATTGTTAATGCAGACACAACATTAACCATTCAGTTTCCGCCGGTATCATCAATGTTTCCTGAAAACTATAAATATTACGGCGAACTTGTTGTAGTACCTATAGGATTGAGTGAAGAAGCTATTGAGCAGACAGAAACTAATTATTATGTAACGGATATAAATTATGTAAAATCGAAAATAAAAAAACGAAAAAGATTTGATCATAAAGGAACATACGGTCATGCTTTTATTATTTCCGGAAGTTATGGAAAAGGCGGAGCTGCCGTATTGTGTTCAAAAGCCTGTATAAAATCCGGTGCAGGATTGGTTACTACACATGTACCTGCAAAATTGACGGATATATTACAAGTATCTGTTCCTGAAGTTATGCTGGAAATTGACAAAGATGAAAAAATGTTTACATCTATTAATAATATTACAACAGTTAATAACAATTACACCTCTGTCGGAATTGGTCCCGGATTAGGACAAAATGATATAACTAAAAATGCCGTGTTGGAATTTCTTAAAAATAATGATCTTCCTGTTGTGGTTGATGCTGATGCCATTAATATATTAGCTGCTGCAAGTGATTTCAAAGAATTTTTAAAGTATGGAACAATACTAACTCCGCATCCTAAAGAATTTGAACGCCTTTTCGGAAAATTTGAAAATACATGGAACAAACTTGAGTTTATGCGGGATCTTTCACAAAGAACAGGAGTAATAATAATTCTTAAAGGAGGAATAACTTTAATTTCTTTACCTGATGGCAGAGTATTTTTCAACACAGGAGGAAATCCGGGTATGGCAACTGCCGGAAGTGGAGACGTTCTTACAGGTATCATAACATCTTTTCTAGCCCAGGGATATAAACCTGAAGATTCGGCAGTAATGGGAGTTTTTATACATTCTTTTGCCGGTGATCTGGCTAAAGATAAATACGGGTTAAATGCCATGACTGCTTCTGATATCATAAACAAACTTCATAAAGTTTTTGTTAACATTGAATAAATTGAATATTAAAAAAAATATTTTATAATTGTGGAAATATTTGAATGACTTTGAATACAAGAAATACTTATAAAACTTTAAAAATATGAAAAAAAATATCATAATTACAATCTTATTCCTGACAGGTATTACAGCTTTGGGCTATGCTCAGATAAATACCAATATAATATCGGATCCGAATTTACAGGTAAAAGAAAATTCTGTAATGTATTATCTGCCGAGAGTAGTACTTAATGTAGAAGTAGATGTTGAAACAGAATATGTTATCCCGGGACCTTATAACAAGTTTGCAGAAACATATCTTACAATAAAACAGGCACCGGGAGAAAGAGTTGTCACTTCTGAAATCAGTAATATTAAAATTACAGAATTAACAGAACCCGACCCTGATGCATGTTTCATTGTCAACGACAAGAAAAATGCATATAATATCTCTTTAAATAATCTTGGTGTAATATCAGGATATCGCGACTTTTCACCTACAACTGATGTTAAATATGATTATGTACAGAAAAACAACTTTCAATATATAAAAAATGATATTTTATTTACAGATTATTCTGTAAAAAGAAATTTTACCGGTCGTACCGACACCACATATAAAGTTATCGAAGTTGATTCTGTATTCCATAAGATACCTGTCTATAACGAAGTAATTACCAGTAAAGATTTTGAACAAAAAGCAGAAGAAGCAGCAAACTTTATTATAAAAATAAGAAAAAGACGATTCAAATTACAATCTGCACAATTTGAGACAGAATACCCGCCTTCAGATGTAGATAAACTGATAAAAGAACTTGACGAACTTGAAAAACAATATCTTGAACTATTTATAGGAAAAAGGATTAAAGTAAAAAATACATTCTCATTCAATTATACGCCACAGAAAAAAGATAAGAACGAAACAATTGTAATGTTCCATTTGTCTAATGAATTAGGTATATTGGATAACCCCAGTCCAGATTCCGAGCCGGTAAAATTAATTATTGAAAATTCCGGAACAACAAATGAAATAGAAAATTTTTACAGGCGACAAAAAAGCATTAATGATAAGGAAAAAGGATTATGCTATCGTATTCCTGGTCATGCAGATGCATCTGTTGAATATGAAAATATGACTTATGCCACTAAGCATGTTATTATTCCACAATATGGATATATAAATTATCTGCCGGCAAAAATGTTTCAAAATAAAAATCTGAAAATAATATTTGACGAAAAATACGGTTCTCTAAAGACAATCAGTAATGAATGATAAAATACTGCAAATATTTTTTAGTTTTTATAATTCTACTTTTTAATATCACTGCTGCATATTCACAGCATTTATATTTATACACAAGGGAAAGTGTACTTGATGACTATAGGCTTGAGTTTTCCAGAAAATATGATAATAATAAAACACTTAGTAATTTTCTGGAAAATTACTCATTAAGAGATTATTCCAGAGGATATATAACTTCAGGGTTTGACAGTATAGCCAATGATACGCTTTCTGCTGTTGTAAATGCATATTATACCATAGGGATTAAATATCGCTGGAATAATATCTCCATATATGGAATAGAACAGGATCGTAAAATGAAGATCAAAGAATTCTCCGGGGAAAAAAATGCCAATACCGGGAATCTTCAGATAACATTCGAAAAAATATTGAAAAACCGTGCAAATAATGGATATCCGTTTGCATCGGTAAAACTGGACTCTGTAACTATATCTGATAATGGAAAAATAGATGGTAGCTTGGTGGTAGAGCAGGGGAGACTATACCGTTTTGACAGCATTATCCTGAAAGGAGAAGCAAAAATAAAACCATATTACATACAAAAATATCTGGGGATAAAGAAGGGAGATATTTTTTCATTATCCCGTGCAAATGATATAAGCAGACGGATAAAAAACCTTGCATTCCTGGATGAATCAAGACCGTTCGAATTGGCTTTTGCCGATAGCACTGCTGATGTACTGTTATATCTCAAAAATCGTAAGTCCAGCCAGTTTTCGGGATTATTGGGGATTTTACCTAATAATCAGACTACAGGAAAAGTCCTTATTACAGGAGATGTTAATTTATATTTGTTAAACAGCCTTGGATTTGGTGAATTGTTTTCATTTAACTGGCAAAAATTTGAATCTCATAGCCAGAATCTTAATGTTGAAATATCTTTTCCTTATTTGTTCAAAACTGAATTTGGTGCGGGTATTTTATTTGATATAGAAAAAAAAGATTCCAGTTATGTTAATATTGATTTCACCGGAAAAATACTTGTAGGTAGTAATCTGGGAAATGGATTTGATATTTATTACAGAAATACCAGTTCATCTCTTTTAAGTAAAGCCTCTGAAAGTATTACTGTAAATTTTTCCAATAACAGTGTGAATATGGTAGGTTTTAGTTACAGATTTTCAAACCTTAATGATATATTTAATCCGCGTTCCGGAATAATTATCTATTCTACTTCGGCCTTTGGATCTAAGAATTATGAACTTGATATTGACGGAGAAAAGGTTAAGCAAAAACCAATATTCCAGAACAGGAGTAAAATAGATATATCCGGTTTTATTCCCGTAGGCAGGTTTATGGCAATAAAATTAAGAAGTCTGACATCAATGATATATAGTAAAATAATTTTTAACAATGAACTTGACCTTATCGGCGGACTTAATACTATAAGAGGATTTGATGAATTATCAATTCCGGTTTCTTCTTATAGTGTTGCGAGTATTGAGTATCGTTATTTGTTTGAAGAATCTTCAGGTTTGTTCTTGTTTTTTGATGCGGCATATTTTGAAAAACGATTTACTCCGGACGATAATTTTAATTATGGATTAGGTACCGGAATAGGACTGGATTTAAAAACTCCGGCAGGTATATTTTCCCTGGTTTTTGCTATTGGAAAACAAAATGATAATCCTTTTCAGTTCAATAATTCAAAAATACATATAGGTTATAAAAGTTATTTTTAACTGATATTAAAATATATATTGTTTTATAATATGCTGATAATTAGTTTTTTCTTATATAACTTGTAAAAAAGTCGTAAAATATTTTGATTATTAAAATAAAATGATGTACATTTGCATCGCTTTTGCGAGAATAGCTCAGTTGGTAGAGCACGACCTTGCCAAGGTCGGGGTCGCGAGTTCGAGTCTCGTTTCTCGCTCTTTTTTCTCATAAGGTTCTTTTTTTAGTGCCCGGGTGGCGGAATAGGTAGACGCGCTGGACTTAAAATCCAGTGATCATTACGATCGTGCCGGTTCGACCCCGGCCTCGGGTACCCGACGAGCGGCAAATTTTTTAAGTCGCTCGTTTTTTTAGTGGTTCATAATAATGGAAGTAATTTATTTTGGTTCGATATAAAAATAAATGAAAAGCATCAAATATCAAATTCGGATTTCAGATTTTACTTTTATAACTTACTTACTGGTTGTTATTTATTTTCTAATATTTAATATTCTATCTAATTTATATATTGATTATTTATTGTTATGATAAACAATCATATTTATTTCTGGTTAATACTAAAAATTTAAATATTTTACATTATGAAAAAGTTATTACTACCTGTTTTATTATTATTTTTTATAGTAAATGTAACACTTGCCCAGGAAGAACAAGAAGCTAACACATGGCGTACGGGAGGAATTGCCTCATTGAATTTTTCGCAAGCTCAATTTAGCAACTGGAATGCCGGTGGTGAAAATTCAATCGGAGGTAATGCATTTGTGAACTTATTCGCAAATTATAAAGCAGAAAAATATACCTGGGACAATACTCTTGATCTTGGTTTTGGTATTATGAAACAAGGAAAAAGAGACTGGTTCAAAAGTGATGATAAAATAGATCTTTCATCAAAGTATGGTCGTCATTTAGCCGGAAAATGGTATTATTCTGCTTTATTGGGATTTAAAACACAGTTTTATGAAGGAAAAGAGTCGATGGATGATACTACAAAAATATCAAACTTTATGGCGCCGGGATACTTAACATTATCTGTAGGGTTTGATTATAAGCCTGTTGATAATTTTTCGTTGTTTATATCACCTGCTTCTGCAAGATTGACATTTGTAGCGGATGATGATCTTAGTAATCAGGGAGCTTTTGGTGTGGACCCGGGCAAAAAAATGAGATTTGAGTTTGGTGGATATGCCCGTGTTCAATACAGGGTAGATTTTTTGAAAAATTTTACTTATGCTACAAAACTTGAATTATTTTCCAATTATCTGGAGAAACCACAGAATGTTGATGTTAACTGGGAAAACCTGTTGAATTATAAAATAACAAATTTATTCAGTATCAATTTGGCTGTTACACTATTATATGATGATGATATTAAATTTGCGGAAGTACTTGATGATGGTTCAACAAAAAGTGTCCCAAAATTACAGTTAAGAGAGATTTTAGGAATCGGGCTGACATATAAATTCTAAATTTTACGGAAAAATATTAATGAAGGGACTTGTCCGACTTTTGGAACAGTCCCTTTGTTTTTTTATATTATATTTTATGTTGACGGTGTGATTGTTTTTAGTTTTGTAAAAATACTTATTAAAGTAGATTTATAGAAAATATAATTTTTATTCTACACTTGTAAAGTATTTTATAAATTGGTACCTTTCATATAATTGAGGATTATCAATATTACAATAGGAGAGCTTACCTCTGAAATCTTCAATTGATGAATATGATTTTTCTTCCATCCATTTTTCAAGACCTTCGATTATTTTTCCTATTTCCTGCACACCTTTTTTGTAGAGCACGGAGCATAACTGTACGGTTGTAGCTCCGGCAAGTATTTGTTGTATCAATCCGTCGGCAGAATGAACACCTGTAGAACCTGAAATTTCAATATCCGGTAACAAGCCTTTTGTTACTGCGATTTTACGTATGGATTGTTTTATATCGGTATCGGTAGAGAATAATGCAGAAGATTTTATTGCTTCTTTTTTAATGTCGATTACCGGTTCAAAGAATTTGTTAAATAAAACAAAAGAGTTTATTCCACGAAAACTTAACTGTTTAATAAAATAAGGAAGATTTGTAAAATTATTACCTAATTTGCAGGCTATATTAAGTTTTGTACTGTTTTTTACATGTTCCGCAATTTGATAATATTCTTCTTCAATATCGGAAGCTGATTTATCAGCATCAAATGCCAAAACATTCATATTTAACTCAAGAGCATCGGCACCGGCATTTTCAATTCTTTCTGCAAAATCGCCCCATTCTATATTGTGAGAACAGTTTATACTTGCAATAATAGGAATACTTACAGCATCTTTTGCCCTTTTTATAAAATCGGCATATTCGTTTAAAGAATTGAGTTTTGAATAATTTAAAATGTAATCATTAGCACTATGAAAATCTATAAGGTTTTGCGAAATAGTTTTATCGCTTTCATAATTTATTTGCTCTTCAAACAAAGATTTTAGTACAATTGCACCAACTCCGTTTTTTTCAGCAATTTTTAAATTATCTATTTTTTTTGATAAACCCGAGCTCCCTAATATTACCGGACTCTTGAGGTTTAATCCTAAATAGTTAGTTCTGAGATTTTCCATAATGTATAATTGTTTTGTTTGTTACAAAGATAAAAAAATATTTATAATTTTATATGAAGTATGTATTCTCTTTAAAATTATAACCGTTTAAGAAGTCTTTGGTTGTTAATCTTTTTTTTCCTGACATCTGAAGTTCGTCTATGTAAATATATCCTTCAGGAATAGCTACTTTTATAAATGTTTTATTATCGGATATTACTTTTCCGGTTTCGTATTCATGTGAACCTTCTGTAAAATAAGCCTGATAAATTTTTATTATGTTATTTTCATCATCTTTTAATACCGTGAAGGCTGAAGGATAAGGGGAGAGTCCTCTTATTAAATTATGTATTTTTTTGGGTTTATCTGTCCAGTTTATACGACAGAATTCTTTGTCTATTTTAGATGCGTATTTTAAGTCAGGATTATTAAGATTATTTTGTTCTAAGGTTTTGATATTGCCTTTTTCAATATTTTTTACGGTTCTAAGTAATAGTTCTGCTCCCAGATTTTTTAATTTGTCGTGTAAAGTTCCGGCATTGTCATCATGTGAAATTTCACATTTTTGTTGTAAAATTATATTTCCTGTATCAATATTTTCGTTGATAAAAAAAGTTGTGACACCTGTAACTTTTTCTCCGTTTATTATTGCATGATTTATGGGAGCTGCACCACGATAATCCGGTAATAAGGAGCTATGCAAGTTAAATGTT
The DNA here is from genome assembly GCA_031275085.1 of Bacteroidales bacterium. Lineage (GTDB taxonomy): Bacteria > Bacteroidota > Bacteroidia > Bacteroidales > ML635J-15 > Bact-19. The sequence goes on from JAISPG010000063.1 coordinate 55,893, forward strand.
CCCAGTCTTGGTAATTGCCAGACTTCTTTTGGAAGCATACGGAATGCAACAACAATGAATAAATCGGCATTTAATTCTTTAAGAGTATTTATAAAATTAATGTCTTTTAATTTTTCAGGTTGAAGAATTAAAAGATTGTTTTCAAGTGCAAATTTTTTAATATCGGAGGAAATAATGTTGCGTCCTCGTCCTGCAGGTTTATCAACAGCAGTCACTACTGCTTTTATTTCGTAATCATTGTCTAATAGTATTTTTAATGAAGGAACAGCAAATTCAGGAGTTCCCATAAAAATGATACTTGGCTTACTTGTCATATGAAATAAGTTAATCTAAGTTAAGCTCATGACCCATTTTATTTTTTTTGGTTTCCAGATAGAATCTGTTGTATTTGTTTGGTTTTATTTCTATATGGCGTGTTTCAACAATTTCAAGTCCATATCCTTTTAGTCCGGCAAGTTTGCGTGGATTATTTGATATCAGTATCATTTTTTTTACTCCGATACTTCTTAATATTTGTGCACCAACGCCGTAGTCTCTTTCATCATCTTTAAAACCAAGATGCAGATTTGCTTCAACGGTGTCATATCCTTCATCCTGTAATTTGTATGCGGCGATTTTATTCATAAGCCCTATACCTCTGCCTTCCTGATTGAGATATACCAGAACTCCTTTTCCTGCTTCTTCAATCATTTTCATTGATTCATGTAATTGTGCCCCGCAGTCGCATCTTTTTGATCCGAATACATCACCTGTTGCACAGCTTGAATGTACTCTTACAATTATAGGTTCATCCGGAGCCCAGGTCCCTTTTATCAGAGCAGCATGTTCGGCACCATTACTTTTTTGTCTGAACGGAATTATTTGAAAATCTCCATATTCTGTAGGTAATTTAGCCTTTTCTCCTCTTTCAATAAGACTTTCTGTTTTCAGTCTGTATTTTATAAGATCTTCAATACTTATTATTTTGAGGTCAAATTTTTCTGCTATTTCTATTAATTGCGGCAACCTGGCCATTGTCCCGTCTTCATTCATTATTTCAACTAATGCTCCTCCGGGTTTTAAACCAGCCATGCGGTTTATATCAACAACAGCCTCTGTATGCCCTGCCCGGCGTAAAACACCATTATCCTTAGCCATTAAAGGAAATATGTGTCCCGGACGTCCCAGCTCTTCTGGTTTTGTATTTTCATCAACCAAAGCATTTATCGTTTTGGCCCTGTCGCTTACAGATATACCTGTGGTACAGCCGTTACCTATCAGGTCAACAGATACCGTGAACGGAGTTTCATGTAATGACGTGTTTTTACCTACCATTAGCTCCAGATTTAATTCTTTGCACCGGCTTTCTGTTAATGGTGCACAGATCAACCCCCGTCCGTATTTTGCCATAAAATTCACTATTTCAGGTGTAATTTTTTCGGCTGATACAACAAAATCTCCTTCGTTTTCGCGGTCGTAATCGTCAACAACAATTATTACTTTGCCGTTTTTGATATCTTCTATTGCTTCTTCTATTGTATTAAGCGGTCTACTGATTTCTTTTTGTTGGTTTCCAGACATTTGATTTAACTCCTTTCATTGCTTTGAACATTCCTGTCAATAATGCTAAATTCATTGAAAAGAAATGTGTTATAAAGCGCAAAAATGTATTATGAATATTTAATTTTTTTAATATAAAGTCAAATAAGGGTAATAAAAATATAGATGAATATATAATGGATAAACATAAATAGAATTTATTATAAAATAATAAAATAAGACAAATGATATACGAAATAATAATTAAAACAGGAGTTAACCATCTTAATGTTTTATGGGACAAAAAGCAAAAACCTACAGCTTTCCATGGTGGCCACAACATTCTTTTAAATTCCCACAGGTTTTGAAAATTTCCTGTTGCAATTCTTACTTTTCTGCGGAATTCGTCAGATAAGTTATTTGATACGTCTTCAAAAACTATTGCATCTAAGTTGTTAATGGTTTTATATTTGTTTTGTATTACTTTCATGCAGATATAAAAATCGTCTACCAGAAAATTATAAGGAACGGGAGAGTATAAGTTTCTTCTTATTGCGAAACAGCCACCAAATGGTCCCATCATGGTTCCCCATAGTAATCCTTCTCTGTTTTTTATTTTTACTTCCCTGGAAATATATGTTTTTTCCTGTATTGAAATTCCTTCTTTTTTTAATCCTGTATTGACCATTTTAGCATCAACCAGGCCGATTTCAGGATCAGAAAATGGTTTTATCAGTTCATTAATAGTTTGCGGATCGAAAAATACATTTGCATCAGTCAGAATTATAATTTCTCCATCCGATTTGTTTATCATTGAATTTATAACATTAGATTTTCCCTGCCTTTGATTATATTCGAAGAATTTAATCAAAGGGTATTTTTCCGCATAATTTCTGACTATAGTATTTGTGTTATCGGTACTATTATCGGATCCTATGATTATCTGTATTTTTTCTAAAGGATAATTTGTATTTAAAATTGAATTTAATTTTTGTTCAATAACGCTTTCTTCATTAAAAAGCGACATTATTACAGATATTTTAGGTTGTGGGTATGTTTGTTTAAAATTGAATTTTTTATTTCTGGAAAGTATTTGCAAAATAAGCGGGAAACCCAGATATGTATGAAAAACCAGGAATACAATAGTCCAGAATATTATTTGTAATATGATAATCATTTACAAATATTTTTTATAAAAATCAATTAATCCGGATGCAATAGTATCGTTATTAAAATATTTATTTACAAATTCTATTGCATTATGTGAAATCTTATCATGCAAACTTTTGTCGTTATATATTCTTTCCATGCATTCAAGAAAATCATTCGGTGTATCTGCAATGAGTATATTCTCATTATTTACAGTATTGATCCCTTCTGTACCTATACTTGTTGTTATCACAGTTTTGCCAAGCGCCATTCCTTCTATGATTTTTATTCTCATTCCGCTTCCCGACAGGAGAGGAACGACCATTACAGATTTGGAATTAATAAAGTCATTTGCATTTTCAATTTCTCCAAGATAAGTAATGTTGTTTTCTTCAAGGTATTTTTCAAATTGTTCGGGTGCATTACGACCGGCCAGATAAAATTTAATTTCGGGATGCCTTTCCCTGAATTTGTGCCATACATTATCAATAAACCATTTTAATCCTTCCTGATTGGGCATCCAATCCAATGCTCCTATATGAAAAAAACCGGGAAATTCCGGAATTAGCCCATTAAGATGGTATCTTTCACTTTCGACTCCGGTTTGAACTACGTGTATAGGTTGTACATTGCCAAGTGAATTATATTTTTCCCCATCCCTATAAGTAATAGGAATTAAAAAATCATATTTGTTAATATATTTAAGCTTGAATTCTTTAATTCTATTTGCAAGATTTTTCTTATAGAATTTTTTTAATGAATTAACTTCGTTTGAAGCTATTCTTTCCCATATTTCATGTTCTATATTATGAGAACGTAAAGCTATTTTTGCAGTTGAATATTTTTTTATAATATTGATATATGGAGCTAAATATAATCCTTCTAATTGTATTATATCGTAAGTATTTTCTTTTAAAAGCCTAATTAATTCTTCTTTATATTTTTTTGAAATAAACCTTTCTGCATTGTAGGGAGCTTTTGAGAAAAAAAAGTTTTTTAACGCATCATATTTTTTTATATCAATATTAACATTGACGGGATAGAATTTTATTTTGTTTGTTATTTCTTTGGGTATTGTATTTAAATCTATAAAATGCTTTGATGTATTCATAGATAAAATACTTACGGTATTTCCTCCTTTTTGGAGTGCCAATGCTAACGATAAAGTAGCAATCGAACCACCATCTTTTGGCGGGTACGGCATTTTATTAGTCAGCATTAATATATTCATGTTTATTAATTGTGAATATTAAATAAAAAATAAAGTGCAAATTTAATAATTTTATATAGTTTTCAGGTTGTTTTTGTTTTTCTTTTGAAGAATTTTGCGATTGACTGATAAAAATGTGAGCTGATTCTCATTGAATCGTTTGTAGCTTTGAAGGTTAGAAATATAGCCAGCGGTATTAAAATGTATGTACTCATCCACATACCTAAATCTGCACTTATAACTAGTTCGCGTATTGTATTCTCGAAAGTCATTGAAATTATATAATAAAAAAGAAAGATAACTACTGAAACAATAACAGGAAGTCCAAAACCTCCTTTTCTGATAATAGCTCCTAAAGGTGCTCCGATCAGATAAAATAACAAACATGCCAGAGACAATGTATATTTTCTGTGCCATTCAATTTCATGGCGGGCGATCCATCTTTTACTGCTGGTAAGCTCATCCATTGTTATTTCTATATTTCTTTGAGCTGAACGTCCATAATTAAGTGCTGATTCCAATACTTTATTTTTCTGACTTCTGTCCAGATTATTGTAAATACTATCCAGGTCATAGGAAAAATCCTTTTGTATCTTTTGTGTTTTTTTTGTCAGTTCAGGATTTCTTGGAATTCCTTTAAATATGGAATATGTTACGAGATTTTTCCAATTTTCGTATTCACGATCATTTAAACGCTTTTTTAATGAATCCACAGCATAAAGAATTTGCGAATTGTTTATCATGTTGTAGTTATTCCTGAAAAAATCTTCATTACCTCTTTCTAACTCTAATCCATCAAGTTCTACGTATACAGTTTGATGTTCAAACTTTAATTTTTGATGAGGTTTTGTGTCCGGCGTATTTTGACTTTTTATTTCCTCATAGCTATATCCGTCGTATAGGTCTAATATAATAAAAGCTTTGTCTTCCGTGATTTTTATAGTTCCGTGTTTTGCCGTAACAACACTTGAATTACCTGATGAATTGCGATTGTCATATATCAATATGTTTTCAAGAACATTACTATTACGTGTTTTTTTATCTGCTTTTATACTGAAATTCTCAACAGGTTCATTAAAAATTCCACTTTGAATATTTACCTCAGGATTTTTTTCATTTATACTATATAATAACGAACGCATTTTTAAATTTGTATAAGGTAAAATATCATTAGAGAAATAAAATGTTGCTATACTGATCAATATAGTAAATATAAGTAGTGGAAACATGATCCTGTATAGTGATATTCCTCCTGCTTTCATAGCAAAAAGCTCATTTTTTTCTCCAAGGTTCCCGAATGTCATTAATGAAGCTAATAATACAGATAAAGGCATTGCCATTGGAACGAGCCCTAAAGAGGCATAAAGTAAAAGTTCTGTAATTACTGTCCAATCCAAACCTTTACCTACAAGTTCATCAATATATTTCCACAGGAATTGCATCAATAAGAGGAATATGCATACGAAGAATGTAATGAACCATGGGCCTATAAAAGATTTGATGATATATTTATGCAGCTTCTTCAAAGTTTTTCTTTTTAGGACACAAAGTTATAAAAAAGTTGAAAGTATGAAGTTAAAAGTTTATAAAGTTTATTTCATTACATTTAATGAACTCTGTTTCGGTTGTCTCTCAACACAAATCTATGTCCGGCTGTAAAGTTAAAGTAACAAGCTTTTCTTGTTATAAATAATTTTTATGATCTTGGAAATAAAAAACTTTTGATTGATTACTTTGTTTTTAGTATAATTATTATAAATTCAGCCAAAAAAGACGGAATGGATGAAAATGTTTTAAATTATCTGATTGCTAAACCGGGGCATGAGCATAAGGTTTCGGATTTTGATACTGATCATACCGGAACTTTTAAAAAAGCTTATATAAGCGAATTGATGTCGGAAAACAAGAAAAAAATATCAAAATTACAGAATATATTATATGCTAATGACAGGTATTCTGTTTTGATAATTTTTCAGGCAATGGATGCGGCAGGTAAGGACAGTACAATAAAAAGTGTCATGTCCGGAATTAATCCGCAGGGATGCCAGGTATTTTCATTTAAACAACCATCGTCTGAAGAACTGGATCATGATTATCTGTGGCGTATCAATAAGGCATTGCCGGAAAAAGGGCGTATTGGTATTTTTAACAGATCTCATTATGAAGATGTGCTTATTTCAAAAGTACATCCCGAAATTTTGTTGAAAAATAAGATCCCCGGAATAAAAGAACTAAAAGATATTGATGAAGAATTCTGGAACAGGCGTTACAGGCAAATTAATGATTTTGAAAAATATCTTACAGAGAATGGAACTGTTATAATAAAATTTTTTTTAAATATATCTAAAGAGGAACAGGCTAAAAGGTTTCTTTCCAGAATTAAGGATAAATCAAAAAACTGGAAATTTTCATCTTTTGACATTACCGAACGTGAATTTTGGGATAAATATATGTCAGCTTATTCTGCTGTTTTAACAAAAACTTCTAAGGAATGGGCTCCATGGTATGTTATTCCTGCTGATAATAAGCGGTTTATGCAATATGTAACCGGGCAAATAATTTTAAATACGCTTTCTTCTTTGAGTTTATCATACCCCGAGATCAGTAAGGAAGAAAAAAACATGTTAGGTGTAATTAAAAAAAATCTACTTAAAGAGATAGATGAGGATAAATAAATATAATTTATTATAATATTAAAATTTGTATTCCAGGCCTATATAGCTAGATGGTATAAAAGAATCAAATATCAGGAAAAGAACTTCTGTTGAACTAAAACCTATACCTCCCAGTAAATGAATATTATTTTCAATATATTTTTGACATTAAAAGTTTTGAAGTAAAAAAGAATAACTTTCTTATAAGCCTAATTTAAAATAAAATGTATTTTTGTGAAAAATATTCAAAAATGGATTACATAGGATTAAATGAGCAAGAAATAATAAGAAGAGAAGCCCTTAAAGAGTTGAGGAATTTAGGAATAAATCCTTATCCCGCAGCAGAATACCCAGTCAATATGCATACTATTGATGTTCTTGAGAAATTCAGTGATGCTGATATGTCGAAAGATCTGGAAAATGTTTGTATTGCAGGACGTATTATGAGTCGCCGTATTATGGGTAATGCTTCATTTGCAGAACTTCAGGATGACAGCGGACGAATTCAGTTATATTTTAAACGTGATGATATATGTCCCGGCGATGATAAAACAATGTATAATGTTGTTTTTAAGAAATTATTGGATATAGGAGATATTATAGGAGTTAAAGGATATGCATTCAGAACTCAGATGGGAGAGATATCGGTACATGTTAAGGAATTTACAATTTTGAGTAAATCGCTTCATCCGCTTCCTGTTGTAAAAGAAAAAGACGGGAAAATTTATGATGCTTTCAGTGATCCTGAACAACGTTACAGGAACCGTTCCATGGATTTGATCGTAAATCCTCATGTTAAAGAAGCGTTTGTAAAACGTACACAATTAACTAACTCTATGCGTTCATTTCTGAATAATAAAGGTTATCTGGAAGTAGAAACTCCAATTTTACAACCTTTATATGGCGGAGCAGCTGCACGTCCGTTCAAAACTTTCCATAATACACATAGTCAGGAGTTATATTTAAGAATTGCTAATGAGTTGTATTTGAAAAGGCTTATAGTTGGCGGTTTTGACGGTGTGTACGAATTTTCAAAAGATTTCCGTAATGAAGGAATGGACAGGTTCCATAATCCTGAATTCACCCAGATGGAGTTATATGTTGCATATAAAGACTATAACTGGATGATGGATCTGGTTGAAGAAATGGTCGAAAAAATTGCAGTAGATGTAAACGGATCAACGGTAGTAAGGGTAGGAGATAATGATATTGATTTTAAACGTCCGTGGAAACGATATACAATGTTTGAAGCTATTGAACATTTTACCGGAATAGATATATCTAAAATGAATGAGGCTGAATTATTTAAAACTGCCAAAAGCCTGAATGTAGAAGTTGATGACAGTATGGGAAAAGGTAAACTGATAGATGAAATCTTCGGTGAATGTTGTGAACATAAATTGATCCAACCTACATTTATAACTGATTATCCGATCGAAATGTCGCCTCTTGCAAAAAAACACCGTAGTGTGGAAGGTCTTGTAGAACGTTTTGAAGCTGTATGTAACGGAAAAGAAATCTGTAATGCATATTCTGAACTTAATGACCCGATAGATCAGCGCGAAAGATTTGAACAACAGTTATTACTGGCAAAAAGAGGTGATGAAGAAGCGATGATGCTTGATGAAGATTTCCTGAAAGCTATTGAAATCGGAATGCCACCTACTGCAGGTCTTGGAATGGGTATCGACAGATTAGCCATGATAATGACAAATTCGGTATCGATCCAGGATGTTCTTTTCTTCCCGCAAATGCGACAGGAAAAGAGATCTGAAGTTGTTAACGAATCTATTTTTGTTGATTTAGGAATAGACGAAGATTGGGCTAAAGTGCTTATAAAAGCCGGAATAACAAGTGTAGAACAATTGAGAGAGTCTAATTCCAATAAACTTCATCAGATCTTGTGCGGATTTAATAAGAAACATAAACTAGGGTTGAAAAATCCTACTCAGGAGCAAGTAGCAGAATGGGTTAACTACTGATATTTAATAAAATGATTTTTAAAGTATTAATAATATCAATTGTAATAATATCACTTGTAGTATTAGGTTTGGGGATAGGAATATTTTTCAGTAAAAAGAAATCATTTCCTGAAACATCTATAAGTAAAAACCCTGAAATGAAAAAAAGAAATATTACATGTGCAAAACATGATGAATATAAGGCTTGCGGTTTGAATGGAGGTTGCTGCGGTGGTGCAAACCATGGAAATAATGATTAATATTGAAATTGATTATTCAGAAAAATTAAAGTGCTTTATTTGTAGTATTTAAAAATAAATACAGATATTTATTAAAATATAACCGAAGAATTTGTAATACGAATTCTTCGGTTATTATTTATTATACTATTTATGATATGTAAATATTAATCCATAACACAACGAACGCTAAAACCATTGATCTTATGATAACCACCTCTGTATGTATCTATGGCATTATAACGAATGTTTCTGCCATATAAATTTGTTTCGGAGGATTCTGTATCTGACCACCAAAAACCAATATTTCCCATGCTTGAATAACTGCCATCATAGTTACGGCAACCGCCCGGAACGGCATTGAAGGCTGATTTATTACGATATTCTGGATAATCAGTATTACCAGCTGCACCTTCAGTTGTTGATGAGTTCCAAAGAGTTTCAAGGGCTAAGGATTTGGAAATTTTATTGTTAGTGTTTCTGTCCTGGTCATCGTCTATAGTGCCGTCATAATTATAATCATTATTTTGCAAATAAATCTCCAGTTCTGTCCATTCGCTATCGCTGGGAACATGCCAGCCGCTAGGGCAAAGTTTGCCGGTCTCTACAGCATATCCGTTATATATACCTCCGTAAGGACGAGTATTTGTTGAATTATTATTATACCAACTATATGCTCCGGTACTTAAACCTTCCCAACTGCTATTGTCGGTTACATTTGGTATTGTTGTACCATCGTTATACCGTGTAGTTCTAAGGTTTTCTGCCATCCATATTTGATCTCCGATTTGTATTGTAGTATATGTGTTATTGTCGATATCGGTAACGGTAATGCTTGCATCATAAAAAATAATGCTATCAATATCTGTTACCAATCTTTCAAAAACTATATTTCCGGAACTGAAAAAGTTTATTGTTTTCTGGGTATCTCCCGAAAACTTCATGCTGTCTATTTCTGCTACCGATTTTTTATAAATAAGAGATCCGGAACTGTAAATATAAGTTGTATCTTGTTGTGCAAATATCACAACCCCTGACAATTGTATTAATAATGTCAATATGATAATCTTAGTTTTTGTTTTCATGATTTTAGTTTTTAATTAGTTTTTTAACAATTTTTTCATTACCACTGGTTATTTGCAATAAATATATCCCTGTCGGAAATGTTTCCGATTTGATTTTTATTTTTTCTGTTTCGGGAAATTCATGCAGAATAGTCCTGCCTTGTGAATCAAAAACTTTTAATTCTGATACTATGCCGGAATGACTAATCGTAAATTCATTTCCCGCAGGATTAGGATATACAGAAACATTTTCTGTACTAAACACAGGAATAGAAACTGTTGATTCTGTAAAACTCAAATATGCAATATCACCAACAGGATAAGAGGCTGTTTCTTCTGTTAATTGATTTATAAACATACTTTCATCTGTAAATGTAATTTTCCGGATTTCAGTTAATAAATACGATTGCATCGAATTGTCGGTTTCATAAACATAAAGTTTATTTTGCCCTACAGATATTACTGTCGTCATTATACCAAACAGTAATAAAATACTTGTTTTTAATTTCATAATTTTTCTTTTTTAGTTTAACATAATATAAATTAAATTGTGAACAAGAATATTTATAGTTATACATATCAATCAAAATAATATTTTTTACGTTTCAACTTTATAAAAATACTAACTTGACATAGGTGATCTTATAAAGTATGTAAATTATTTCCATTAGTCTTGTGATATGTTTGGTTTTGCAAATTTATTTTGATTGGCTCTGAAACTAAATATTATAACCTGAATATCAATGATTTCCTGTGAATAAGATTTTGCCATTGTAATAAGGTTTTAAATGCAAATAGTAATTAGATTGCTAATTACTTACAATATACATTTTTTTTTCGAAAAAATGAAAATTTTATGTAAAAAATTTGACTATTATTATGAAAAATTAATATTCTAAATTATAATGGTGAATATTTTAACAGGGATTTTTTTTAGAAATATGGATTTATAAAAGCATATAATTTATTAAGGGCTGATAACAATTAGATTTTTTTCAAACAGGAATTATTGTAAATTATTATATATATTTAATAATATTTTTTCTTCATTTTCCCAATTAAGTATTTCTTTTGCAATTAAACAGTTATCGTAATATTCTTTTGTTTTTTGAGGATTATTCAGTATCTTTAGTATTTGAGAGCTGAGATCTTCCGGAGTAAATCCTTCAAATACTTCGCCTGTTTTGTATGTTTCCACTATTTTTTTCATTTCGGGAAAATCGGAGCATATGACCGGTACTCCTGCCTGTATGTAATCGAATAATTTGTTTGGTAATGCGTAATAGTAATTGAGACAAGTTCCTTGTTCTATTGAAAAGCCAAGTTTTGCTTTGCTTGTTATAGAATGCAGAACGGAGAAGTCAAGGTTACCGGTGAATAATATCCGTTCATTAAGTTCGAGTTTTCCGGCAAGTGTTTTAAGTTCATTTTCCATATAGCCTTTACCTGCAATTATTAGTTCATAGCCGGGCAAATATTGTAATGATTGGATAAGAAGTTCGATTCCCCGTTCTTTATTAAGGGCCCCCTGGTATATTAAAACATTTTTACGGTCTTCATATGGTATAATTATTTCTTTTCTGAAAGGAAGGTTGCGTATTACTTTCATATCAATACCGTATTTATCGCTGTAGAACTTTGCTATGGGTGAACAGACAGTGTATGCGGCATTGGTTTTTACAATACAATATTTTTCTATTTTCAGCCATAATTTCTTTTTGAATTTGAAATTCTCTAATTCGGGAACTTCTGTAAATAGTTCGTGGCTGTCGTAAACCAGTTTTATTTTTTTAAATTTTGCAACAAGTGTGTTCCCCAGTAATGTGTCCAGATCGTTTGATAACAGGATATCGGCTTTATGAAATAATAAATAAAAAAATAATCTGATATTCAGACATGCATAGAATAAAAATCCGCTATTGAATAATAGCCTGAATCTTTTAATTTTATAGTTACGGTTCTCAATATTTTTACTTGACATCAATTTGCGCCCGATAAGCAGAACGTCATATCCGTTGTTCTGTAAACTGCTACAGATACGATGCACTCTTTGATCGTTTGTCAGGTCATTGGAAACAGATACTATGATTTTTTTTCTAAGCATTAAGGTTTTAAATTAATCGCAAAAATATTGAATTTATGAGGAGTAACAAAATTTTAATTATTTTTGTGATAAATACAAGTGATATATGAAAATTCTGGATAATTATTCCCTTATTGATAATAATACTTTTAAGATTGATGTTAGAGCATTAAGATTTATTGAATATTATGAAGATAAGGATATTATTGATTTTACAAAGTCTAATCCTGAAATATTTAAATCAGAGTTTCTTGTAATAGGAGAGGGCAGTAATATTTTATTTACTGGCGATTACAACGGGTGCATAATACATCCGGCAACTAAGGGAATTTCAGTTGTTTCGGAAGATTCTGAGCATTGCCTGGTTGAGGTTTCTGCCGGAGTGATTATGGATGATTTTATAGTCTGGGCAATAAATAATAGTATTTTCGGATTGGAAAATTTATCGGGAATTCCCGGAACAGTAGGAGCGAGTGCTGTTCAAAATGTGGGGGCTTACGGTGCTGAAGCTGGCGATCATATTTCTGAAGTTAAATTTTTAAATCTTGAAAATTTTGAGATAGGGATCCTGAATAATGAGGAATGTAAATTCGGATATCGTAACAGTATTTTTAAAAATGAGCTTAAAGGTAAAACTATTGTATTATCAGTAACATACAGATTGAATAAGGGTTTTATTCCCAATTTGTCGTATATAGATGTTAAAAATTATTTTTCTGATCATATTGATGATAATGTTACTGCGTTTTCTGTCAGAAAAGCAGTTATTGAAATAAGGAACAGGAAACTTCCCGATTATAAGGTATTTGGTAATGCCGGTAGTTTTTTTAAGAATCCTGTTATCGATGAACAAAAGTTTGAAGAATTGAAAAATAAATTTCCGGATATAAAATATTTTCCTCATTCCGAAAATAAATTCAAAATAGCTGCCGGTTGGATGATAGACAGGTGTAATTTAAAAGGTTTTGAATATAATGGAGCTGCCGTAGATGAGAAGCAGGCTCTTGTATTGATAAATAAGAACGGAGCTACCGGAAAATCTGTAATGGAGTTGTCTGGGATTCTGAGTAAAATTGTTTTTGACGAATTTGGGGTATTGCTGGAACCGGAAGTTTTAATAGTTTAAATTGTTTTATAAAATAGATCCGGGGATTTTTGCTTTGCAAAAATCCCCGGATCTATTTTATAATTTTAATGTAATTTTTTAATATTTAATAATCCTTTTGTTTAATATATCATTACTCAAGGTTATTTTCAGATTGTAAATTCCAGGCTTAAGATCATTTAAGTTTAACTTTAATGTGCTATTACTGCTTTCGTTTGTGAATTTATTTATATATACCTGTTTTCCTAATTCATCATATAATTCAATTATAAAATGTTCGTCATTTATATTATTGAGATTAATATTTATTTCATTTGCGAATGGATTAGGAAATATTGATATGGAAGTTTCTTCATTTGTACTACAATCAATGTTTACAGCATTGTATATTACAATGGCTCCATCATAATCAACTTGTTTTAATCTGTAATAAGTCGTTCCTTTCAGAGGAGTTATATCTGTAAAATTATATTCGTTTAATGAGTTTGAGTTGCCGTTGCCATATATTTTACCGATTTCTTTAAAATCAACCATATCATCCGACCTTTCCAGTATAAAATAGTTGTTATTGATTTCTGATGCTGTTTGCCATGTAATTGAAGCATTATTATTTTCACAAACAGCCTTGAATGATATTAATTCGACCGGAAGCGGAAGTATAGCGTCAGTTGATCCGACAGAAACTATAGTTTCCGAAGATTTGGCTGCTCCCTGCAGGCTTATGGGATCGTATGATATAATATATCCTTCATCATGATGTAAGCTACTGCCGGAAGCATCATATCCAATATTTACCCATTTATTATTTTGATGAACAACTACAGTCAAATTACTTAAAATATCATCAGTTCCTACTGCCGATGGGTTTTCGAGTTCGCAAAATCCATGAACACAAGCAGTTGCGCCATATGTAAGACATTGGTCATTATTTGTCCAATGAAAACCTATAAACATATCTACATTTGAATTTGATGATAAAAGCCAGTGTTCCCTGTCGCTTACATGGTGAATGGATTCTTCCAGATTCGGACTTGAACTCCAATATTGAGGCATACCATCATTTGAAAAATTATAATCGGCAAATATCGTTAATTCTTCGTCATCACTTAGCGGAGTAATTTCCAATCCTCCGAAAACTTTATATGTCTGTGGTCCTAAAGTAGTACAAAGTGTTCTGTATTGTACGTCTCCTATTGGAAAAATAAAATTGCTGTAACCTTTTTTGGCAACTTTACCGTTTATAAAGCTGTTTTCGGAGCATCCGCCTGATGTTGCCTGATCTTCAAATGTTACAAAAATATCGGAACTGTTATAATTCAATATACCATTAGTGAAAACAGCGTTTTTAGTTATGGTCATATTGTCGTGGATTATAAATCCGTTTTGATTGTCGAATGTGATATCAGAAAGACTATTGCCTTCGGTTGTAATGTTTTGGATATCACTACCGTTAAGTATCAAATTGAGTTTTGAGGAATTGAAATTACAGTTTTCGGAAATCGTTATATCTCCGCCGATATATGCTTCAATATTATTTGTTCCGAAATTGATTGTGGCTTCATCTGTGATTTCCAGATCCTGTGAGATATAGATCTTTGCATTTTCCTGATTTCCAATACTGCCTGATATCTTAAGGTTTGCGCAATATGCAACAGAATCCTGATGAGAGCTTAGTACTAACATATTTCTATTTTCATATGTATCTGCCGGTATTTCAACATCAGTGTTTTCATCGGGAACTTCAAGATTCCACCAGTTAGAACAGTCACACCAGCCTGAACTTTTAAATCCTGCCCATTTTCCGGCAACGAGACCTCCTTCAATAACAGAAAACTGGACATTTTCATTTTTATATTTTGGGTCTGCATCATAAAAATCACCATCATCGGCAAAACCTGTCCAATTATCCGGATCATTAATGCGTCCTATCCATTCGGTACGTGTTGCAGATGTTAAATTTCCCGTATATTTTACTTTATTATTGTTTGCCAATTCTTCAACATTTGTTGTTGCACATCTGGCATCCGGATGAATTGCAGAACCGGTTTCACTGCCATAACCTACAGCGTTTTCCCAGCCTGTTGCAGTCCAACCGTAAAGAACAGTCCCGTCATATCCGGCGTTATCAACCTCACTGTCATTTTCCCATTCGCCGCCGTTCATTATCCATACCTGATCACCTGAATCCAGCTTAAATGTTTTGTTTGTATTTAAGGAAACTATATTCCAGTTGTCGTTATCATTAATTCCATTTACATATACATCAAAATTGATATCTAAAATAGGTGTAATATTGTTGTTATTACCTGAAAATGTAATTATACTTCCGGCAGGAATGCTTTCTCCTATACGCGTAAGTCTTATTACTCCTTCAGTGTTGCCCCATTTACCTGCATATTCTTTTTCATATCCGTTATCGGTAAAGTCAATGTTTGTTCTGGGGATAATATCGCTAAATGTTACAACGCTTATTTCGCTGTAATTTTCGCTTGTATTTGTATTTACTGCAACAATTGCCAGATCACCATATTGCATTTCGGGAGCAGGGCAGTTCGGGGTGGAGCTGTAAATATATGCATTTTTTTTGAAAAAACGGACCTGTGTTGTGATTCCCGTTGTTCCTGTTTCGTGATTGCGTTGGTTATACATTCGATATCCATAAGTGCTGCCTAAATTACAAGCCAATTGATTTCCTGATATTGCCGTTGCCGTTGATGATTGGTGAACTTCAAATGTACTTTGTGTTTCGTTTACAATTGAGGCATAAATAGCACCGGCAGTTGAAGAAAAAGATATTGACCCGCTGCCAGTTCTAGAATTTAAAATAAGGTATTCTTCAGATTTTTTATTTTTTAATGAAAAACCTGTTCCGTTTGTTTCCAGTACCCAAACATGACTTGTATCGTTCATTACAATGGTATCGCTAACTGGAGTAACAATGGTATATTTTAACCAATTTTCAGAAATAGTATTATTTATGGCAGCGATATTATTATTTAAACCAGCGGTTCCGATAATAGCACCTATGACATATTCTCTAGGAATAATAGATGTAGTTAATCCATATTTATTAGAATTAGATTTCTTACTATATACTGCATATAATGTTATATTTGTTTCAGGATAATATGCATAATTGGCTGTATATAATGTCAGAGGGTTAGATGTTTCTGTTACTAAAGTTTCAGCCCATCCTGCAAATATCCAGTCGGGATTTGTACAGGTACTTCCTGCAGGAAGATTTATAGTTTGCCCTTCGGTACAGTTTTGAGTAAATGTTGCTATAGCTGCAGCCTCATCATAAAATGTTATTGTATATGTTGCAAGTTCAAGTGTTTCCCCGGTTTCTACGGAACTGTATGCTGTACCGGCTTCATTGATTGCATATGAGCGTATATGGTATGTTGTATTAGGCAGCAGATCTGTAATTGTAGCTTCTATATCATCTTCTGTTGTATTATAGGTTGTTCCTACAATAACTTTTTCAACATTTTCTTCTCCGATCACAGGATCCGGATCTACAGAACTATATACAAATCCATATTCTGTAATATCACAGCCGCCTATATCTGAAATAGAAGAGAATAAATCTATTGAAGAACTTGTCGGGTTATCTGTGATAACAATATCCATTGTAGGGGTAACTATACATGGAGCACAGGTGGGATTGGAGTTGTATGTAATTGTTTCCAAAATAATATTATTCGTAAATGAAATTTTTATATACAAAGTTGTAGTTGTACTTAAAGCTCCATTTTTTATATAAATAAAGCCATTATTTTCAGATAGAGTATAAGTATATATATTTCCGTTTACAGTAGGGGTTATTATTGTTCCTGAACTTGGCCTTTCTGTATTTCCTTCGTATATAGTAAGGTTATTAGATGCTGATGATATCTCTACTGTAGTAATATTATTTAGGTCAGTTATATTATAAAAGTAAGAATTATCCTTTTGCCATTGAATGTTACTGGATTGTAACATGATTTGATTTGTGTAATAACTTATATTATTTCCTATTGAAGAACTTTTAGTATGTGGGCCATTATTTGCATCATACGATGTCCCATTAAAATCAGAAGTATTGATTGTTAAATTATCTTCTATGATATTTTCAATATTTTCTGATTTATTATATACGGCATATAAAGCACAGTTTGCTGTTGGGTAATAAGTTTCACCTGATAAATAAGTTGTTGGCTCAACTGTAGTTTCATATACAAAAATTTCAGACCATCCTGCAAATACCCATTCAGGGTTTGTACAAGTGCTTCCTGCAGGAAGATTTATACTTTGTCCTTCAGTACAGTTTTGAACATAAGTTGTCGTTTCAGCAACAGCATCGTTAAATGTTATTGTGTATATTGCAGGAGAAAGAGTTGTTTCGGTCTCTACTGAGCTGTATGAAATTCCTGCCCCGTTAATAGCATAAGAACGTATGTAATACATGGTATTTGGAGATAGATCAGATATAGTAGCTTCTATATCGTCACTTTGTGTATAGCTTGTTCCAACAACATGTATTGTAACTCCTGCACCTCCGATTTCGGGAGTTGTGTTTGTCGGACTGTATACAAATCCGTATTCTGTAATAGGACAATCTCCTATATTAGAAATAGTAGATAATGAATATATACTAGAAGAATTTATAGCTTCAGTATTTAATAATCCCATTGTTGGAGAAGAATCACAGGTTAATATACTGCTCCCTTCTTTTATAAGAAAATTAGATATTCTTATTGTTTTATTTGTTGTTGTTGTCGTTGATGTTCCTGGCCTTGCAACTATGGCGAATCGGGTAAAGTTTTCTGCAATACTTGTAGTATATTTTACTTCTCCATGTTCATCTGTTCCTGATATTGCATAATTGGTATGATTTAGTAAAACTAAACCATTATTATCTCCCTTATCTCCAAATAAATAGACCTGAAAAACATTATTTCCTCCACTCCAGGATAATGTTACTTCTCCGACATTATCATATGCGTTATCAAACATCAATGCATAAGCTTGAACTGAATTTGATGCCATGTCATCTTCGAGTATCCATGCATCAATTACGTCATCCCAAAAACCATTGCTATTAGGGTTAACAGTTGCTGTTCCTCCTAAAATTCCTTTAGCGGAATTTCCAGAATTACATCCTAAGTAAAAAACTCCACCATTTTGTTGGCTACTGCTAATAGTCCAATTTTTTTGATCAATAGTGATGTTTTTATTTAAGGCATAAGAATATGCAGAAACACTGGTAAATGTTGCTGAATATAATATGTCTCCTTCCGCACTTTTTGCACTAAAAGAAAATAATAAATTCATAAAAACAATAATTGCTATTGTTTTTAGTATAATAATCTTTTTCATATTAAATATAATTTTAAAATATAATAACTAATTCACTTATAAGTAGATACTCTTTATTTACAAAGATACACATAAAAAACATTTAATTTAAGATTTAAAATATTTAATTTAGAGTACTTGTTTTTATAAGTTACATAAGATATTCATTATTAGCTATTTAATATAAAATTAATTTATCAACACTTTGTTGAAAAATACCTTTATATTTCTTCATCCCGGGCAATGAAAATGAGAATTAGAATTGTACTTTTGTGTGCAAAAATATAAATTGATGCATTCACCAATAAAATTTTTCTCGGGCTCTGCCAGCAGATATCTGGCGGAAGAAATAGCAAATAGTTATGGAAATGGCGTAGGATTGGGTAAAAGCACTTTTACAAAATTCAGCGATGGAGAATTTATGACAAGTCTTGATGAAACTGTGCGTGGATGTACGGTTTTTTTAATTCAAAGCACATTTCCGCCGGTAGATAATCTGTTTGAATTAATGCTTATGGTTGATGCAGCCAAGCGTGCTTCAGCATATAAAGTTGTTGCAGTGATCCCTTATTTCGGATTTGCAAGGCAGGACAGAAAAGATCAGCCAAGGGTTTCGATAGGTGCAAAACTTGTAGCAGATTTGTTAACTGCTTCGGGTGTTGACAGGGTAATGACAATGGATCTGCATGCCGATCAGATACAGGGTTTTTTTAATGTCCCGGTAGATCATATTTTTGCTTCTACTTTGTTTGTCCCTTATATAAAAAATATGGAACTGGAAGATCTGGTTATTGCGTCTCCGGATATGGGAGGATCAAAAAGAGCCAAGGCATATTCCAGTTTTTTAAATGCAGAGATGGCTATTGCACATAAGTCACGTGAAAAAGCAAATGTTGTTGGCGAAATGATGATCATTGGAGATGTTGAAGGAAAAAATGTGATCATTGTTGATGATATTATAGATACAGCTGGTACAATTGCCAAAGCATCTGATATTATGATGGAAAAAGGCGCAAAAAGTGTCAGGGTAGTTGCAACTCATTCTTTACTTTCAGGTCCTGCATATGATAGAATTAATAATTCTTCAATCCTGGAAGTTATAACAACAAATTCCATACCAGTTGATACTACACGTAGTAATAAGATAAAAGTATTATCTGTAGGTACTCTCTTAAGTGATGTAATTAAGAAAGTTTATAATTTCCAGTCTATAAGCGGTAGTTTTATTGTTTAAAATAATCTATGTCAGAGTTAAAATAAATCTTTGATTTTTTTGTTATATTATCATTGATTAAAATTTTAACTAAATTGATGTTTTTATTGATTAAACTGTTTCTTGAATTGTAAAAAATATAATAAGAATTCAGTTTTGTATAAAATTTATCTATGGAAAGGAAAAAGTATATACCACATGAATGGGAAACAGTGAGTTGTCCTTTTTGTGATTCTTATAAAAATAAATTACATGAAAGATTTGGCTGCGATTTACAATTTACTTATGTGAAATGTGAAAAATGCGGATTGATTTATCAATCTCCGAGGCCAAAATATGATGAGGTATTTTTGAAAGCTGCTTATGGTGAATATTTTACTTACGATGAGGGGTATGAATACTCAGAAGCAAATCTTTTACAGTGGGATAAGGAGCTTAAAGAAATACTAAGATTTGATAAAAAAAGGACGGCAATTCTGGATATAGGTTCATGCATGGGAGACTTTCTGAAAGCTGCACAAAAATATTATCCGATATGTTATGGCATTGAAGTTAGTGAGAACATGGCGAAAT
Source organism: Bacteroidales bacterium (assembly GCA_031275085.1). GTDB lineage: Bacteria > Bacteroidota > Bacteroidia > Bacteroidales > ML635J-15 > Bact-19. Next base: position 76,002 of record JAISPG010000063.1, read on the forward strand.
TTACAGAAAAGAAACTGAATACCAGGATTTTTTCCGGAGATTATACAGACTTTAATCCTTCTGAAAAATTCTCTTGTATACATATGAGCCATGTAATTGAACATATTCCTAATCCTAAAGATTGGCTTTCAAAATCAAAGGAAATCCTTGATGAAAACGGAATACTTGTTATAAGTGTACCAAATATGCTCTCAATGTCAAGACGTTTTAAATTATCATTAAAAAGGCTCGGGCTGGTAAAAGGAAAATGGAAAGAAAACTGGCGGACACCTGATCATTTATTTGAACCAACTATAAAAAGTACAATTAAATTTTTGAATGAAAACGGATTTGATATTCTTGAATATTATACATACAGCCGTAAAGATCCTGATGTTAGCACTTTATCCGGTAAAATACTCAACAGGAAGCTTAAAACCGGGAGTAATCTGAGATTTTTTGTTACTTTAAGAAAATAGTTGACAGCAATATTAAGAAATGATATGACACGACAGACTATGAAAAGAATAACATTAATCCTGTTGGCAGTTATTATACTGACAAACACTTTTGGACAGACCGACAAACACGGAAATCCTGTATTTAACAACGAACTAATTAGTGAGGAAAAATTTGATGACTTTGAGTTAACATCAAGTTATTATACTATTGATAATAATATTTCAAATAAAGGCTCATCTGTTTATGTTAGCGATAAGCCAACAGTGACTGACTATTTAAAATTTGCCAGGGAACTTCCTTCAAACTTTTTTATAGTTCATCAGGGACAAAATGTGATGTTGATGATTATGTTAATGTCAGAGATTGATGACTCTAATACTACTCTTTTCTACAACATTCTAAATCCAAACAATGGAAAAAGTATGCAGACGCCTTGCAATGTCTTCGGGGAGATAAGCGAAAAAAGAGCGGATGAACTTCTGAAACTAAAAGTTGACACTACAGCTAAAATCATTGATTTGCCCAATAATGAAAAAGGGCTTTTATTTAACGATATAGTTTATAGAATACAACCTTACGACAAACTAAAAGCAGAAGTTATTGAGATTACAAAACAGCTTTTAGTACCAGAAGAAGAAATCAAAGACCCTGTTGAATACATTAAAAAAGAGACTATTGGAGGCAAACTGGATTTTAATAAAGTTCTTGAAGCTGAAAATCAATCATTCTTTCTGTATGACGGAATTGCATACAATAAGAAGGATTTTGCGATTTACTTGTGGGGTAAAAAAGTTAAGATACTTGGAATTAGTTCTTCTAAGAAAGCAGTTAAACTATGGGAAGAAATAAATGACAGAACTTTGACAAGCTCAGAGAAAAAAGCGTTAGTCAATGGTTTTAACAGCAAAACAAAATGACCCGAAATTGTTGACCGCCATTTTGAATAGATACAAATTTGAGAGAGAAGTGTGTATGTCAGATAATTAAAATTTGTGTGGCGGTATGAAACTAAAATAACAAACAAGTAATCTAAAATGGAGAAAGTAGTTATTGTAGAAAAATTAAAACTGTTTTCTGAATATTGGAATCCAAGAATTGTAGGAGAATTGAATGGACAACATATCAAGCTTGCAAAATTTCACGGTGAGTTTGTATGGCACAAACATGACAATGAAGACGAAATGTTTTTAGTGATTGAAGGAGTGTTAAAAATAGAATTTCGGGATAAGACGATAGAACTTAATAATAATGAATTCCTAATTGTTCCCAAAGGGATAGAGCACAAACCTATTGCAGACAAAGAAGTTGCCGTTATGCTTTTCGAACCACTAACAACGTTGAATACAGGAAATACAGATAATGAATTGACAAAACATGCTTTAGAAAAAATATAGAAGAACGCGAACACCTAACAAACAGTATTCTATAACAACCATCAACTATTTTCATTAAAAAATATCAACAACATTAATATGCAATTCCAGAAGTTTTTCTCCTGTAAGGTGTGTTCGTCAAATCGTTAATTTATCCGAATTTATATTATATTAACTTCAATAATTAATTACACAAACTCTTATTAGTTCCTTGTTTGGTTTCTGAAAATGAGAAAACATTTTCCAGAAAGCTATCTTTCTGTCCCTTAATGACTCCATAAA
>JAISPG010000050.1 GCA_031275085.1 Bacteroidales bacterium
AAAGAAAAAGCTTCAAACGTAGAAGACATAGGTACAATAGAGGTTGGAGAACCGGAAATTATTACGGAAGACGAGGAAGTAGAAATAGCAGATACTACAGAAGATGAAACAATAGTCCCCGATGTTTTTTATGAAGAATGGGAATGTGTAATTCCCAGAGGTGATACTACAGTAATTCTAACACTGGAATTATACCCATTAGAAAGCAAATTTTATGAAATTCAATCTCCATACAGACCAGACGATTATATTTTATTTGGAAATGAAATATGGGAATATTATGACTTAAGGAATGATACAATGTATTTAAGATTTGATGATGGCAGTTTTCGTTACGACTGGCACTGTTGCAAATTTTTTATAACCATGCATTCGGAAACCATTATGGAAATGGAGTATATTGGCGCATTACCTGGTGTTCCTGTAAAAAGGAATTATTTGTTTAATCGTAAAAATTAATATAAATAGTAACACAATAAATTGAATATGAAAAAAACTATTATTTTATTACACTGCTTTTTTGCATATGTATTGTTAACTCAATCTCAAACTGTACATATATATGATAATATTGGAAACAGTATTTATTTTCAAAAAACAGATACAATAAAATTTATCCATTCTGATAACTCAACAAAAATTGAGATTTTAATAAAAAAACTTCAAGATTTAAATATCGAATTTGAAGAAATAACTCCTGTTATATATAAGTTAATATCCGGTCAAAGTAAGGAAACAATATATTCCCAGCTTAAAGAAACCGGGATATATATAAGCGATATGTTGCAGGCGGAAGATTCAAATATTTTATGGGAATCTGATCAGGTAGTATTCCGGATCTTTCCGGAATCAAATATTGATACATTATTAGCAGAGTATAATATTTCATATAGCCATATCCGGAATTTGGGATCTGATCCGGATACTTATGTTATTACTTTATCTTATCCGGAACCTGGAGCTATCAATTGCGCTAATACATTATTTGAAAGTGGTAAAGTTGTATATGCCCAGCCATCTTTTTGGAGGTTGCTGAAACCTTCAAATGCATATAGTTCAAATCAGTGGGGTTTTACAAATACGGGCCAGTATGACGGAATTCCGGGGGTTGATATGAATGTGGCCAACGCATGGAATTTATCAACAGGAGTAAATATAAAGGTTGCCGTTCTGGACGAAGGGGTTGATCTTACACATCCTGATCTGGCAGCTAATTTATTACCCGGATATGATGCAACCGACGGAGCATTGGGAGGGGCTAACGGCAGCCATAAGGGGAATGATGCGCATGGAACAGCCTGTGCCGGTATTATTGCGGCAGCTAATAATAATATTGGGGTTGTTGGAGTAGCTTATAATTCAAAGATTATTCCTGTTCGGGTTGCATATCGTAACAGTATTGACCGTTGGATTATGAATGAGGTATGGTTTATCGATGCTGTTCATAAAGCATGGGTTGAGGAAGGCGCTGATGTACTTAGTAATTCATGGGGCATGGGTGCATACACATCTGTTGTATTTAATAATGAAGTACGGACAGCATTAACACAGGGAAGGAACGGATTGGGATGTGTGTTTGTATTTTGCTCAGGTAATGGCGACAGCCCATACATCTGGGAACCGGTGTATTCAACTCCTGATATTATTACAGTCGGGGCAATGAGCCCTTGCGGAGAAAGAAAGAGCCCTGTTTCTTGCGATGGAGAATATGAATGGGGAAGTGATTACGGGACTCATTTGGATGTTGTAGCGCCGGGTGTTCTTATTCCTACAACTGATATACAGGGGACAAGCGGATATAACACTAATAAGGCTATACATACGGCTAATGGAGGAAATAAAATAACCAGTGATTTTACAGATCAGGATTATACTGTTTGGTTTGGAGGTTCTTCTGCAGCTTGTCCTCATGTTTCCGGTGTAGCTGCCTTAATGCTGTCTGCTAATCCTTATTTAACATCTAAAGATGTTAGCGATATAATAGAACAAACAACACGTAAAATAAATCCTGATAATATTTATACATATGGCAATGAAAGTGGCAGATATAACGGAACATGGAATAATGAAATGGGCTATGGTTTGGTAGATGCTTATGCTGCCGTGTTAAAAGCTCAGCAATTATACTCATCAACATTAGACCTGTATATAAAAGACCGTCACGAAGATCTTGGGATCTCCGGAGGTTATCACTGGCAAGCTGAGAGGGACGATAGCCCTGATATATGGGTAAGGAACCAGCCGGATGGTTTTACCAATATTGAACATGAAAATCCGGAATACGACCCAAATAATCCTGTTTATGTTTATGTAAGAGTAAGAAATAAAAGCTGTGTTGCGTCTACCGGGACCGAAAAAATAAATTTATACTGGAGTAAAGCTTCTGGCTGGTCTTCGTGGCCGCAAAACTGGGACGGAACCCAATCTGATATTGGAAATATTATCGGAAGTATTGATATAGGAACTATAGAACCGGGAAGAGATAATATTTATCAGTTCGAATGGAATATTGATCTGGCTGGAAGTGTTGCAATTGAAGACGGATGGGGGCAATGTCTGTTGGCAAGGATTGAAAACTCTGTAGCAGACCCAATAACGATATATCCGGGCAGGCTGGATGATGATGTGTATTTTAACAATAATATCGCATGGAAGAATTTGATTATAATGAATATGACACGTGATTGGAGCAGACTAAATGATTGTGGACGATATTTTTATGTTGGAAATTCAACAAGTTCACCTGCATCAATGAGCATAAGATTTTCTGAAACAGATGATCCTGATTTGTCGGGATTAACGGATGAAACTGAAATCAGGTTGCATTTTGATTCAATCGGCTGGAATAATTTAGAAGGTTATATCATAAAAAATAAAGATGTGGAAGTAGTAAAAGTTGGAATAATCCGCTTACTTTCCGGCAATATCATGTTTGAAGATATTCAATTTCCTGCAAATACCAGATATCCTGTATTTATTGAATTTAAATATATCGCCTCAAAGATCACAAAACAAGAAGAATTTAAATATCATATGCGTGAATACCTGATCGATAGTATAGGCGAACACCTGTTAGGAGGAGTACATTTTATTATAAAAAAACCTGATAGTATTTTATTTGTTGCAGATGCCGGTAAAGACCGTGTTATTAAAAAAGGGGAAAGTATAAAGCTTGAGGCTACATTGCAACAGGGCGATTTTGTATATAAATGGTTTGATAGCGGATATGATTTACTATATACAGGCAATTTATACGAAATTACTCCGGGTGTTTCCGGAATATATTTATTAGAAGTTGAAGATAATTCTTCATGTGCGTTTGACCGTGATAATGTTTCAGTAACTATAAATCCTAATTATATAGAAAGCCTTTCTCCTAATCCTGCCGATTCGGAAGTAACAATAAACTATGAATTGGGTAATGTGAATTCAGCTTTTATAAAGGTTATCAACCAGTTAGGAACAAATTCCAGTACATATACAATAAATGTATCGAAAAATAGTACAACTATAAACCTTAAAGGATATTCAGCCGGATTATATACGGTAATTCTGGTATGTGACGGTACTGAATATGATGCACAAAGCTTAATAATACAATAAATACATATTTTTTATAGTATTCATAAGAATAAAATTTCACTATAAAAAAGAAAATTTACAAAAAAAAACTTAGTTTTGTAGTTGTAAATAAGGATATATTGCTTACGACATTCATTCAAATACGGTTTCTTGATATACTTGATGTATTTCTGGTTGCATTTTTATTATATGAACTTTATGCATTAATAAAAGGTACGACTGCAATACGGATCTTTATAGGTATAATGTTTATTTATCTGCTTTGGCTGCTGGTTAAAGCAATGAAGATGGAGCTACTGGGTTCAATAATGGGACAGGTAATGGGGGTAGGGGTTATAGCCTTAATTGTAGTATTTCAGCAGGAGATCCGTAAATTCCTTTTGTTGCTTGGTAATCGATATTTAAAAGGAGGAAAACTTAAATTTCTGAAAAATACTAAAATGCAGGGTGGTTACAGTGCAGCATCTATAGAAAAGATCTCTACTGCCGCACTGGAAATGGCCGGTACCAAAACAGGAGCATTAATCGTCATATCAATGGGTGAGCCGCTGAAATCGTATACTGAATACGGAGAAATAATTAATGCCGATATTAATGTTCAACTATTAAAAACAATATTTTTTAAGGATACTCCTCTACATGACGGAGCAGTTTTGATTGAAAATGACCGGATTTATGCTGCAAAATGCGTATTACCTGTTTCTTCAAATTCCGACCTTCCTGTTGAATATGGATTAAGGCACCGTTCCGCATTAGGCATGGCAGAAGTAACAGATACTATCGTTATTGTTGTATCGGAACAAACAGGTGATATTTCGGTAGCTCATAACTCTAAAATATATAAATTGTCACATCCGGAACGGCTTGGTAAAATGATCGGTGGTTTTATGAACAGGTCGGAACAATAATAAAAACTTTTCTTTTCGTAATCTCAATAAAGGAGTCTATTCCCAATATTCACATTGTAATTGATATAATATTAATACTACAGGTTGTGATTTTATGTTTAAAATCATAAATATATTTAATTAAATATATTACTTTTGCATCGTCAAAATGACAGGGGTGCCAAACCGGCTGAGATCATACCCTTATAACCTGATGCGGATAATGCCGACGTAGGGAGGAGCATGAGTCATACCGTTTTAGTTTCATCCCGATTAAATGTTTAATTTTTAAATTTTTAATGTTATGAAACGAACTTTTATTTTTTGTTTATTAATTTTATTTATTGGGAATGTCTTTTCGCAGGTAATTACCGGAAAAGTAGTCGATGAAAAAGGAGAGCCGTTAACTGGGGCAAGTGTTGTCTTAAAGGAATATTTAACAGGAGCAACTACCGGAATATCAGGAGAATTTTCCATAAATACCAGACTTGGAAAATCTACAGTAATTATTTCTTTTATTGGTCACGAAAGTTGGGAAAAAGAGTTAAATATAACAGAAGGTGTTAACAATCTGGGGAGTATTGCATTAAAACCACGAGCATATATTAGTGAAGAAATAATAGTTAAAGCTACACGTGCGGATGATTTTTCTCCGGTGGCTCACTCTACTATTACTTCCGGGGAGCTTCAAAAAAGGAATGTTACTCAGGATATTCCATATTTACTGGAACTTACCCCGTCGCTTGTTGCTACATCGGAAGCAGGAACTGGTATAGGAGCAACAAGTTTCAGGATCAGGGGAACAGACCCTTCACGTATAAATATAACTGTAAATGGTATTCCATTAAATGATGCAGAATCCCAGGTCGTTTTCTGGAATAATATGCCTGGTTTTGCATGTTCGGTAAGTAGTATGCAGATAACCCGCGGAGTCGGAACTTCAACAAATGGGTCTGCTGCTTTTGGTGCAAGTCTTAATATGTTTACAACATCATTAAGTAATAATCCCTATGCAGAAGTCTCATTGATGGGAGGAAGTTTCGGAACCCATAAAGAAGATATAAACGTAGGTACGGGAATTTTGAAAAATGGCTTTTCTTTTGATTTAAGATTTTCAAATTTAAAAAGTGACGGATATGTTGAAAATGGTTATTCTGACCATAAATCACTGATGATTAGCGGAGCATGGCGTAATAATAAAAATATTGTAAGGACAAATATTATATATGGCAAACAAAAAACAGGAATAACATGGGAAGGATGTCCGAAAGATTCTGTTGATACAAATCCTGTTTACAATCCTGCAGGTGAATATTATGACGAAAATGGAGTGAGAAGAATTTACAGAGACCAGTCGGATAATTACACACAAACTCATTATCAATTGTTTTATTCCAGAATAATAAATCATAAACTGGATCTGAATGTAAGTCTTTATTACACCCGCGGAAATGGTTATTATGAAGAATTCAAATCCAATAGAAAACTTGTAAATTATGGTTTGCCGGCAGTGATAAGTCCGAACGGAAGCGATACGATTTCTGTGATGAATCTTATTCAACAAAAATTGATGGATAATGACTATTATGGAGGAACATTTTCATTAAATTATAATACAAGTAAGATTAATTTAAGTGGTGGAGGGGCAATAAGCCAATACGACGGAGACCATTTCGGAGAAATAATATGGATGCAATATGCCGGTGAAAATTTCAAAAATCTGGAATGGTACAGAAATAACGGTTTGAAAACAGATATGAATATTTTTGCAAAAATAAATTATGAAGTATTTAAAAACTTTCATCTTTATGGAGATTTACAATATCGTCATATTGAATATAAAATGAAAGGAGATGATTCCGACCTGATCATATTGGACCAGCAACACAAATTTGATTTTTTTAATCCTAAAGCCGGGATCTTTTATAGTATAAACAATAAAATGAAAACTTATGTTTCTTTTGCTACGGCACATCGAGAACCTACAAGAACGAATTTTAAAGATGCTAAGGGAGACCCTGATAAAACACCATTAGCAGAAACATTATTCGATTATGAATTAGGATATATTTATCAATCGCCTAGATTTTCCGCAAGTGTGAACTTTTATTACATGGATTATATTGACCAGCTTGTGCCTACAGGCGAAAAATCAAGTGTAGGATATGATATAATGACCAATGTCCCGCATAGTTACCGCGCAGGAGTTGAAATCATGGCCGGTGTTAAACCTTTTAAGAGATTAAGCATAGATGCAAATTTAACATTAAGCCGTAATAAAATAAAAAACTTTACATCGTGGGAAACTTTTTATGATGATAACTGGAACTTTGTTGAATACACTCCTAATGAGTTAGGTGAAACAGATCTTGCCTATTCTCCAAATATAATATCATCAGGAATAATTTCATACGAAATATTTAATGGATTTAATATCAGTTTAATTTCAAAATACGTAGGAGCACAGTATTTTGATAATACATCCAATGAAAACAGAAAACTGGATGCATACTGGGTAAATAATTTACAGTTGGATTATAGTTTTAGTACAAAGATTATTAAGGAGATACAATTGAAATTTCAAATAAATAATTTGTTTAATGTAAAATATTCTAATAATGCCTATGGATGGTACTATTATGTAGGAAGTACAGAAGTTACGGAGTCATTTTATTTTCCTCAGGCCGGAATAAATTATATGGGGGGAATTGTTTTTAAGTTTTAAAATACAAAACTGTTGACATATGAATAAAGAAAGGGATCAGTTAAAATTTGACTGATCCCTTTCTTGGATAACAAACAATTTAATATTTCAGATATAGTTCTTATTATTGAATTTTTAGAGTCGAACGGCGAAGTTTTCAATAAAGTTAATATCTAATTTCGGTCTTCATTATTTTTTTTCAAAGGAAAATTATGTAAGTTTACCATCTAAAATTTTTTTATGGAAAAACAAAAGAGTTATGCTTTTAGCATTTTTGTTATTGGCAGTATGTTCTTTGTGCTGGGGTTCGTTACCTGGCTTAATGCTATATTAATGCCCTTTTTGCAGGAAGCTTGCGAATTGACAACTTTTCAGTCATCATTTGTACCGTTCGCATTTTATATTTCTTATTTTGTTACGGCAATTCCTTCTTCAATGGTTTTAAGAAAGACAGGTTTCAGTAACGGTATGTCCCTGGCACTGATTATTATGGCAATGGGAGCTTTGGTATTTGTGCCTGCGGCAATAACGCGCAGCTATTTGTTGTTTTTGACCGGATTATTTATTCAGGGAATAGGACTTTCTTTGTTACAAACAGCAGTAAATCCTTATGCTACCATTATTGGTCCGATAGAATCTGCTGCCCGCAGAATCAGTATTATGGGTATCTGTAATAAAGTAGCAGGTATGATTGGTATTTTTCTTTTATCAAGAGTACTGTTTTCCGGAAGTGAAGAACTGATGTCCAGTCTGGCTAATATAAGTGATCCTGTGGCGAGAGAACAAATATTACAATCTTTATCAAACAGGGTGATAACACCTTACATTATCATGGCAGTAGTACTTATTGCACTGGTAATTTTTATAAAAGCAGCCCGATTACCCGAAATTAATGAAGAAGCAGATCTGAATGATAATGAAAAAACAAGGAAGTCTATATTTGCTTATCCGTATCTTTGGCTTGGAGTATTTGCGATTTTCTTTTATGTTGGAGCAGAAGTAATTTCTGTGGATTATTTGTCGCGATATGGTACTTATTTAGGATTTAGTACTGATGTTGCGAACAACCTTTCTATATATGCACTTATTGCATTAGTGGCAGGATATTTATTGGGAATTGTTATTGTTCCCAGGTTTATTTCGCAGAGGAAAGCTTTAATCATGCAACTATTTTTAGCAATAATACTGGTTTTTGTTATCCTGTTTACTACAGGCTGGGTTTCTGCAGTTTCTGTTATATTGCTTAGTTTTGCTCATGCGATAATGTGGCCTGCAATATGGCCCTTGTCAATTCATAATTTGGGAAAATATACAAAACTGGGATCCGCATTGCTTGTTATGGCAATAGCCGGTGGTGCAATAATGCCGCTTGTTTACGGAAAATTGTCGGATATTTATAACCCTCAGAGTGCTTACGCTATATTGTTCCTTTGTTATATCTATATATTATTTTTTGCATTTTCAGGATATAAGGTGGGCAAAAAATAAACTTAGCAGGACTGTAAATTTCTCATATCTTATGTTCTTTGGTTTTAATAATTTAGTATTTTTGTAAAATAATTTTTAAAACTTTATAAATATGAAAAACATTTCCATTTTACTTTTGATCTTATTATTGTTAAATTTAAACGCATTTGCATGGAATAACGGAACAGGAGCTGAAAATGATCCGTATTTGATTTCTACGCCTGCAGATTTGATAGAATTATCACAATCTTCGGACTCTCATGAAGGTGAATTCTTTAAGATGACTTCTGATATTGATATGGCAGGAATTACCGATTTCAGAGCAATAGGTACTACAGGAAGTGTGTTTAAGGGAAACTTTAACGGACAGGATTTTAAAATAAAAAATTTAGTTGTTACGATTGGAGGTTATTCAAATGAATATATAGCCTTATTCGGAAAAGTAGAAAGCGGAACTATAGAAAATATACATATAACAGGAAATAGTTATATGCAGGGGAATAAATACATTGCTTCGTTTGTTGCATATATTAATGAAGGAACCGTAGATAATTGTAGTAGTTCAGCTTCTGTAATAGCTAACGGAGAATATGGTGAGTATGCAGGAGGGATTGTTGGTGATGCTGTTGGTTCCCAGATAACAAATTGTTATAATACAGGCTGTATTTCTGCATTAGGGGAAAATACGTCATATATTGGCGGTGTTGTTGGGAATCTTTCAGGTGGCGGACGTATCTCGAGTTGTTATAATTTGGGTTTGGTTACCGGAGCAAACTATGTTGGAGGGGTTTGCGGATCAGTAGGGAATGAAGATGCCATAAACTATTCCTATAATAAAGGAATTGTGAACGGACTTAATGAACATATAGGCGGAGTTGCCGGATGGGTGCGTTCAGGACTTTTAACAAATGGGATAATGTATGTTTGCTATAATACAGGTAAAGTTACTGGAATAAAGTATGTAGGTGGAGTTGTCGGACAAACGGCTACTACTACTAATTCCTGCAATATAGGAATAGTTGAAGCTGTTGGTGATTTTGTAGGTGGAATTGCCGGGGCAGGAATTGTAAATAATTCTTACAATAAAGCCTCCGTTTCGGGAAATAAAGCTGTAGGTGGAATTGTTGGAAATTTAAGTGATGTTAATAATTGTTATAATGTAGGAAGTGTAACCGGAAATGAAAATGTAGGCGGAATTGTCGGAGAAGTTACAGGTGTTACAGATAACAAAATATTAAATAGCTATAATTCAGGGAGCGTTACAATAGAAACGACTAATCAATATGTTGGTGGAGTTGTAGGTTATTTAAATTCAGGAGGATTAACAAACAGCAATAAAATTCAAAATACTTACTGGAATACAGATATATATTCAGGAGCAGGTGTTGGCGGTAGAGTAAACCCTGACGAAGGCGCTACCGGAAATTTCTTGTACTATGGCAGGACAAGCGCGCAATTAAGAAATAATTTTTATACTATTTTAGGAACAGAATGGGTTGACGATATTCAAAATATTAATGACGGATATCCGGTTTTATCAGGTGTCGTAGCAACTTTATCCCCAATAGAAAATGATAATTTCGTTGTAACTGCATCAGCAGGAGAAAATGGTACCATATCAGCAGCCGGCGAAACAGGATCTGTAGCAGGTTCATCACTGCTTTATTTTATTACTCCGAATGATGGCTGGATCGTTGACAAAATTACTGTTGACGGTGTAGATAAAGGAAGTTATACTGTATTTAACCTGGAAAATATTTCAGGAAACCACATTCTTCATGTTACTTTTAAAGATCCTTCAAGTGTTGGATTCTTAAGCACTTCTGCAGATAATATTTCGTGTTATTTACTGTCTGAAATGTTGCATGTTGAAAATGCATCAGAGTTTAATATGAATATATATGATATTACCGGTCGTAAATTATTTGCTAAAGAAATAATGAGTGATAATGAAACTGTTGATATAAGTAATTTAAAAAATGGTGCTTATGTTATCTTATTGCAGAAAAATAATATTAGTAGTACTTTTAAAATTGTAAAATAATAATTATTAAATACTTAATTAATAACAAAAGAGGTAATTTTAATTTAAAATTACCTCTTTTGTTATTAGTGGTGATATAACTTTGTTTAACAAGGAATATTGGTCATGAAAAACTGTTTAATATTCAATATTTAAAAGAAAAAGTCCTTCGGCAGGAGCAGATTTCCCTGCAAAACCACGATCTTTATTTTCTATTATTTTGCAGAAATCATTAACATTGATCTTTTTTTTGCCGACGTCGGTAAGAGTTCCGACAATGGCTCTTACCATATTTCTCAAAAATCTGTCGGCAGTTATCATAAATAATATTCTACCTTTTTCCTCAATAAATTTTACATCTATAATTCTGCAATTATTGGTCTTTACATCAGTGTGCAATTTACTGAAACTTGTAAAATCATTATAATTATAAAGTTTATCAGCAGCCTCTTTCATTAAGTTAATATCCAACTCCCATGGGATATACCACGAAAACCCAATAGTGAACGGATTTTTTTCAGTTGCAATAACATATTCGTATGTCCGGCTTTTTGCATCAAATCTTGCATGGAAATCCGGATATGTTTCTTTTATTGAAAATATTGATATAGAGTCCGGCAGATAACGGTTTAATTTTTCTGTATGCTTGGAGTTATATTCAAATTCTGAATCGAAATGAGCAATATACTGTTTTGCATGGACACCCGTATCAGTCCTTCCGCATCCTGTAAGATCTATTTTATCTTTAAATATAAGCGATATAGCTTCTTCAATAGTCTGTTGAACACTGGCAGCGTTGGGCTGTTTCTGCCATCCGTGAAAATCTCTGCCGTTATATGATAATTCAATTTTATACCTCATTATATTTTTCTGTAATCAAAATATAATTATCAGAATATGTAAAACCAAAGTGAAATACAATTCTGTTTATAATTACTTTTGTAGATTGTCCTGTTGTATTTTAATCCGACAGGACAGATTGAACATTTGAGTATGCGAAATAATTTATTTTGTAACATAAATATGACATAAAAAAAGGGGTAAAGACCCCTTTTCTTTTATTTTAATAAACTCAAAGCTTTTTTTATTCTGTTCATAGCATCTATCAGGAGGTCCTCACTTGTTGCATAGGAAAGGCGCAGACATTCCGGCGAACCGAAAGCATCACCGCCTACAGTTGCAACATGAGCTTTATCAAGCAAGAATAAAGCAAGATCATCTGAATTATTTACAGTATTGTTTTCATAAGACTTTCCGAAGAAAGAAGATACATCAGGGAAGAAATAAAATGCTCCTTCCGGCAGATTTATTTTTAATCCCGGAATTTCCTTAAGTAGTTCATAAACCAGATCACGGCGTTTTTTAAATACTGCCGTCATTTCTTTTATTGTTTCTATTCCTCCGTTAAGAGCTGCTTCAGATGCTTTCTGGGCAATAGTACATGCACCTGAGGTAAATTGTCCCTGTAGCTTGGTAACGGCTTTTGCTATCCATAAAGGAGCACCAATATACCCGATACGCCATCCGGTCATTGCATAACCTTTTGAAACTCCGTTAACAACAACAACTCTGTCTTTTATATTTTCGAATTGAGCAATACTTTCATGTTTTCCCATAAAATTTATATGTTCATAAATTTCGTCTGAAATAATTATGATATCAGGATAACGGGAAAGTACATCTGCCAGTTCTTTTAACTCTTGTTTTGAATAAAGGTTTCCGGTAGGGTTGGAGGGAGAGCTGAAAATAATAGCTTTTGTTTTTGCTGTTATAGCATTTTCGAGTTGTCCGGCTGTCATTTTAAAATCTTGTTCTATTCCACATTTGACAACTACAGGTGTACCTTCTGCCAGAATTATCAGATCAGTATAACTTACCCAATATGGAGCCGGAACTATCATTTCGTCTCCCGGACCTATTATAGATAAAATAACATTTGCAATTGAATGTTTTGCTCCATTTGAAACAACTATTTGTTCGGGGCTGAATTCCAGATTGTTTTCTCTTTTGAATTTCTGGCTTACAGCTTTTCTAAGCGACTCATATCCTGGTACCGGCGGATAATGAGTATAATTTTCATCTATAGCTTTTTTTGCAGCATCTTTTATATAATCCGGAGTATCAAAATCCGGTTCTCCTATGCTTAAATTAATCACATCTATACCCTGTGCCTGCAAATCCCTGCTTTTCTGAGTCATTGCCAGAGTTGCAGAAACTGCCATTCTTCTTAGCCTGTCCGATACTTTTTCCATAATAAAATGTTTATAAATAATATTTGCTAAGATAATATCTTAAAATTTATTTACATAATATTGTAAAACATAAAATTATAAAACATAAAATTATAAAAAAATGGATACTTTTTGGGAAATATTAAAAATTACTATTCCGGCGGTAATTGTTTTAATTACAACTGTTTATGTCTTAAAAATAATATTGAAAAAAGAAAATGAGAACAGACGGCTCCAGATAATTTTACAGAACCAAAAGATGATCACTCCTATAAGGCTTCAGGCATATGAAAGAATAATACTTTTTCTTGAAAGAATTTCTCCGAATAGTGTAATTATGCGTCTTCAAACTCCCAATATGACTGTAGGACAATTACATAAAGAAATGCTTGTTTTGATAAGAAGTGAATTTGAACATAACCTTTCACAACAATTATATATTTCCATAGATGCCTGGGAGCAGGTCCGCAATGCTAAAGAAAAAACAATACAATTGATAAATACTGCAATGGAAGGTTTGGATGTTAATGATAATGCAATTAAATTAAGTCAGGCTATATTTGAAAAACTTATTGAATCAGATAAATCCCCGTTACAGATTGCCATAAATTATCTTAAAGAAGAAATTAAGGTTTTATATTAATTTTTAGTACTTAGTACTTAGTACTTAGTACTATTGTTTCGTTACTTTTTCCGAAGTCTTATTTCCATAGCAGTCTGTAATTTCAATAATATATATTCCATCAGTTAAATTGCTTATATCAAGGGTTTCAATATTTTGCATATTAGTTAGTGTCCTGCTTTGAATTTGTTTACCGTCCGGGGTGTAAAGGTTTATTAAAGCACTACCGCATGAGAATTTTGAATGGTCATAAAACTCAATATACACTTTATCTGTAGCAGGATTAGGAAATATTTTAAGATTTTTATACGATTGATTGTTTTCTACATATGAATTACAGTCGCCGTGTATAAATGCAGTTTTTGTGATAGTTTTTGATTCTCCGTATGCATCGGTCACTGTTATTTCAAGATCATGGTATCCTGTTGTAGTGGGAGTTTGTAATTCCATAGGTTTTACTA
>JAISPG010000001.1 GCA_031275085.1 Bacteroidales bacterium
GCAAAGTGTCCGATGGCGAGTATAATTCGATTAATATAAAAAAACACAAATTTCACGGTGAATGGAATTATACTATTTCCCCTCAATTAATTTGACTAGTTTATTTATTGACACTTACTTACCGGCTTATGCAAGTATGGGTAGATGCAGAGGGTTTCCCCGGGAAAGCCCGGGAGCGGGGTGCCGCCCAAAGGCCGGTATTGACCCTTGACCAGTTGAAGGAGGTATTAGTCCGGGTAACTACCGGCGCGGATGAAGACTTTGCGTTGCGTCTTTATGGGGAATTGGCTGCTTATGCCAGGGGTGTTCGGGAATTGTGGGATCTGTCCCGGATGAACCAGGAATTGTTTAAACAGGAGAAATTAGAATTTGAGAGTAAGGTGTAGGGTTATATGGTAAGCTATAATTATAATATGGTAAAAAACCTATACTATAGGTGTTATATTAAAACTTCAAATTTTTTATAATCGTTATTTATTGCTTTAATAAAATTTATTATTGTTTCTATTCTAGTAGAACCGTATCTTGCTCCTTTTCCTGTAACTGATCTTGCGGCAGCAAAATTAGCAAATTCAGCTGATAATAATAGATCTTTTGTTTTTAAAAATGAGTATAAGAAAGAACTACAAAAAGTATCACCTGCTCCGGTTACATCAACAACATTTACATTAACGCCTTCTATTTTAAGAAATTCACCGTTTTTTGAGAATACAGAACAGCCATTTTCAGCCTCGGTAATAATAATGTTGTTTACGCCGTAGCCAAATAAACATTCACAGATATTAGTAGTTATATTCTTTTCAAGTCTTGTTCTTCCTGTCTCATTCATAAAAATAGTATCTATATATTTAAAAAAATAATAATCTTCAGGACTTATATCACCAACGTCTATGTCACACCAAATATTTACTTTATTTTCTTTTAATTCATTTAATATTACTTCAATACTATTATTTTTGTATTTTAAAGGTTTTAATTCACATACATTAGAATATATATATTTAGAATTTAATAAAGCGTGGTAAGATTTGTCAGATAGTTCTAATTTTTGTAGATTCATTGTGGGTATAAACACTGTATGTTCGTTTTCTGCTAAGATTATAATTGTTTTTGAATCTGGTAATGAGTTATCCCATGCTATGTATTGTGTATCTATACCACGTCTATTAAGTTCTTCACATAGTTTTTTTGATATAAAACTTTCATTTAATGCGGCAATAAAACTTGCTTTTCCGCCATATCCGGAGAATACACATGCCGCATTTGCAATCATTCCGCCCATTTCAGAGGCTAATGTGTGTACTATTATTTTATCTTTAAGCTTTGGAAAATAAGGAGCCTTATAATACTCATCAAGCGCGACATCACCGATAAAAAAAACGTCATTATTTTCCATGGCATAAATCCTTTTTTGGTTTAATCCCCCGCCCTTTTGGGTGCTGAACGGGGGATGTATTTTCCCGCATACACAAGATTTCAAGGAGAAATTTTTGATACATCGGGATTCTTCATTAAATTTATTCTACATATACAGGCCCGTTTTTTATATCTTTCCATTCTGTCGGTTCATTTTTATAGCAAAGCGCAAGCCAATAATATAGACATTTTTTTTCCAGTCCGTGCGCAGAAGAATGCCATGTGTTTCTATGTAATACGGCTAATTGTCCTGGTTTTAGAAGCACTGCTAAAACATCATTTGCATCCGGTTCCGGTAAATCATTTGCCTTTGCAACTAAAAAAACTATAGGCGATTCTGCACAAAATAGTGCTTCTTGTGTATGAGCATGCCTTTCCATCATTGTAGTAGTAAAAGGACAACCGGTTCCTGTTGTAAAACCGATATTTGTAAGAGTATCAACAACTGGAAAAATGGTATTTGAATCTTCCCAACCTTCACCAGCACTAAAATTAATATTAGGATTATTTGCGCTGGGATTAAGCATATCATAAAATATGCCGTAATCGGAAAAATCAATACTAGAAATTTCTACAGGTTTCATTTGTAAATCTCCTTCATTTTAAGTTTCTAAAAATTTATACGCCTCATTTCTTTTTGAAACAACGTTCGGAAATGGGCCGTATTGTAATAAATTATAACCAGCAGATATATTCCCAATTAGTGCTATTCTTTCAGGGTTATATCCTTCACAATAACCATATAGTGCGGCGGCAGTTGAACAGTTTCCACAGCCAGTTGTATCAACTACTTCACCAAGATTTATACTTTCAGAAAAGTAAGCGTTATTATTACAAATCATATAAGAACCATTTTTACCATAACGAAGATAACAAGGTATATCCAGTTTTATTATTAAATCTATTATATCATTAATATTATTAGCGTTAAATAAGACTTTTGCTTCTGGAAAATTAATAGAATAAATACTAACCTTTTTTATTACTTCGATAGTCTTCTTTTTTCTTTCTGGTTGTGTTGCAACGCTTGTAGGCAATTCCCACATAACAGTTATGTTACCCGCTGTCTTTATTTTATCTAAATTATCCCAAATGTCATCCATTTCATTTGCTTCGATATAAATGCCTTTGGTATCTTTATTACAAAAATTGTAAATGTTATTTATGTCGTGTTTATCCAATATATTAATTAATTCTTCTTCTTTACTTCCGTAGATTGATTTTTCTGTATGTATACCATCTTTACCGTATTTTAGTAATGTATATTGAGTATGAGGCAATATCTCTTTTAGTCCCGAATAAGAGCATTTGTTATTTTCCATCCATTCGCCATAATATTTTGAAAAATCATATCCAACATTAGATATGTATAAGCAATCATCACACCATAATTTTATTCCAGCAACACAATAAATTGAACCTCCTATAATACTTTTTTTAATAGTACCATCTGTAAGTTCAACATCATTTATAATAGATGGCCCAACAACAATGTATTTCATGATAATATTCTCCGATTAATCAATCAGGCTCTTTTGCCATGTTAAATCTATTTGTATTTCATTGCTGTTTTTTAATTCGTGTAATATAACGTAATCCTGGTTTGCTTTTAGAATTTCATTAAGTAAGAATTTAATATCAGTCCCTAATAATATACCCTTCTGTAAAGGAACATGAGAATCATAATGTGTTAATACTATGTTAACACCATATTCTTCTTTTTCTTCCCATGTTGGTAATTTATCAATTTCATCCGAATATGGCGGTTGCAATTTGCCTTTTATAAAATATTCGATGTCCTTCAATTTACAATCAGATAAATGTATTGCACTAATTTTATCTATTATTTGAGGATCAAGAATGTTTAATGTTATCCATTCATAAGCGAATTTATGATGTTTTTGTACATATTCTTTTTCTAAATCTACCATTTCATTTGTTTTTTCTTCATCTGGCAACATAAAATAAGCAATGCCATTGTCAGTTCTTTTACCTGTAGCATGTAGAATGTGGTTTATGTCCCAGCCAATTTTAACTTTATTTAATGGGTCATATAATTGTCGATATATATCAATAAAATCACAATTCGTTTGTGTCCCATATTCCAAGCCCCAACCGGCGTTTTCAATTTCAATGATTGGTGATTTTTCAGTTAACAAATCATCTTCAATGAGGTTTAAAATGAATTGTTGTATCATATAAATCATCGCTTGTTTAATTTCTGATATTGGAATAGTAAATTCCCACTCGCCGTCTATAGGGGCATAGTCGATTAAATGGAATGTATATGCCTGTACATTCATTGCTGTTGCAATCTCATATTCCTGTTGCCATCGATCCCATATATGTTTCCCTGTTAAATCACAATAATACTCTTTAACTTTATCAATACTACCGAATCGTTCTATAAGTTCATTAAAATGGCTCTTTGTTAAAAAACTTGTAGGATAGGCCCAGTAAGAACAATGCAATCTTTTAACTTGTAATTCAGTCAATTTATTTATTATGTCTGTTTTTTCATTATTATCAGAAAATAGTTTATTTGTCCTGGGGACAATATCATCAAAAAATACTTCGGTTCCTTCAAGTCCATTATTAATACAAAAGGTTTTTATATCCACCGGGATATTTTCGAAAATATGTTCTTTATATGTAATGTATTGTTTCATATTTTTACTCCTCTGTTCTAAATAATGATATTGTAGTTTATCATTATTTATGATTTTAAAGTTTAGGAGAACCGACAAATTTGGCCGATTCTCCTATTGTTATATATTAAAGATGATCAACCTCTATTGTGGACTTATCATACATCTGTAGCTTTTTTTTGTTTTTTTGTCCATACATAATAAGCCGGCATTCCTGTTGCAACAACAAGTAAGCCACAAATTAAACCAGCAATTGGTGCCCAGAGGAATGTTGAGACAACCAAAATCAAACTGGATAAAATAGAAACTACAGCCATAAATACCCACCACGGGGCACGCCAAAGAGGGTTGTAATCAGGTTTACGATGGTGTGCAAAAATCGTTACAAATGTTAGTGTGTTTTTTAAGAGTAAAACAAGTGTAAAATAACCAAGTAATTCACGTATGTTTGATAGAAACACAAAAACACTGGCTATCACGCATTGGAGTACAATTGAAATGTATGGTGTTTTGTATTTTTCATGCACTTTCCCAAAAAAATTGAAGAAAACACCATCTTTTGCCATCTGATATTCAAGACGGGGTTGAAACATTATGGTACCTGAACATGCGGCGGTAATAACAATAATTGCAGAGATAGCTACAAAGATACCAGAAATATTGCCCAAGAGAGGAAGTCTAGATGCGGCATCGGCTAAAGGCGCCGTGGAAGCGCTCAAATCTCCCAGCGGTAAAATTCCAGTAATAACTGTAGATAATATAGTATAAAGACAAATTATCACGATTACCGAAAATATCAATGCTCTTGGCATTGTTTTCTTAGGGTCTTTAATTTCAGCAGTCATATAACAACATGCGCCCATTCCATCGTATGACCAGCTTGTTGCGGATATACCTGCGAGGAGTGCCAGTATCCCGACCGGGGCACCTGCTATTACCGGCGCTGAAATATAGTCTCCCCTGATATAAAAAATACCAATACCGATGATCAGTAAAAAGGGAACCATTTTTATTATGGTTGCTATCGTTTGGAATTTACCCGCACCTTCAACTGATGTAACATGGAGATACATAAAAGCAAGAATAACAACGATTGCAATAATTCTTATTGCTAAAGGTGAAAGAGGTACCAGCCAGCCAAAATATTGTACAGCCGATAGAGCTACGATTGCTATGGCCGAGGTGTCATTTCCCCAAAAAGTAGCCCAGCCGCACAAAAAGGCTAACTTCCTCCAGCCAGCATTTTTTATATATACGTAGTGACCGCCGGATTCATTGCTATAAGCAGTAGCCAATTCAGCCATAACAATATTCTGTGGTATCATTATGATGCCGCCAATTAAAAAGGCTAAGATTGTTATTATAGCAGATCCTGAAGCTCCTGCTACCTCACTTATCGATGTAAATATTCCGGCTCCTACTGTTGTTCCAACAGAAAGGGCAATCGCTGTACCAAGACCAAGCTTTTTTTCTAGTGTGGCTGACATGATATACCTCCTCAAAAAATGAATACTGCTGTGCCGTATATAATTTTATAAGAATCTATTAAGGCTTTGGACAAACGATTGAATAAACCCATTGTCAATAAGTTTATTTAAATGTCCGTCCACAAACCGATTAATCCTTATATGTGCCGTGATAATTTTTCGCATAGTTTCCAAATCATGTTGATCAAGATTGTCTATATTCTGAATATCAATTTTTGATTCAGATATCCATTTATTATAGTCAAATCCTGTCAAAGTAAAACCTGCGGTATCAAAAGTTGATATAACTTTTATAACATCCCGGTCTCGAGGTAAAAAGTCACTTGAACCGACCGACTTAGTCGAAAGAAATATCGATAAATCCGAAATAATCTTATTAACGTCAGGCTGATCTGCCATTTAATCCCTCCTGTTAAATTATCGCTATTTTAGCGATATGGTTGCGGCATTTCACTGCAATCAAAAAAGTATGTATTAGCGACAGCTATAGAATTAACTAAATACTTCATCAAACGAATAAACAATAGCTCCTGTTCAGAAGGATACATTGAATATTGTTCTACAACCACACCTTTCAATGAAGTAATTTGAAATTGAAACGGTGAGGTGGTGTACCATGTTCCTGGCGTGTATGCACTGCTGGTATAAGCTATGTTCACCGGTTCTCCTGTTGGTTCATTTGCCATTAATCTACTTTCTGATACATATGATTCACCGCGATACCCAACTTTTTCTGTTTGGGGTATATTTTGTAAACCGGTATCAATTGCTTCTAATAATGCCTGCAAATTTACAAAATCTTGCGTTGTCTCGTTATCTGCACGAAGAACAGCATTAATAGTTGTATAAAAATTAGATGTGTACATACAAATTCCAAATGCTTGTCTGTACGTTAAATAAGGTGGCAACGTTACCGTACTAAGCTGTTGTTGTACTTGTTTAGAATAGGTATTATAATCTGAAAAATAGTTATTTACAAGAATGTCGTCATACGCATTCTTTAAAGATGCAAAAACTTGTGCAAG
This sequence comes from Bacteroidales bacterium, assembly GCA_031275085.1. Lineage (GTDB taxonomy): Bacteria > Bacteroidota > Bacteroidia > Bacteroidales > ML635J-15 > Bact-19. The sequence continues at coordinate 6,577 of JAISPG010000001.1, forward strand.
TGTATTAACACTTGTTTGAGTTTTATAAAGAACAATTTTAATCTCAGAGAATTCCTCCACACGACCGCATGAATTAGCCGCAGAATAAAAAAGATATTGTAGCATTCGTGATTCGTCGGCTCCTCCAACTATAGTAGAAACAAGAGGTAGTGCGACAACTGTCGGTGTAAAGGGACTTCCCTTTACCGTGCGTATGGCAGAAAAAATATATTTTGTAAAATCATAGGAGGTAACCGATGATACAGTGGGTTCAAAAACCACTATGTTTTGAAAATTGGCATTCGGTACAACCTGCGATACCCAGCAGGGTATCGCAGGCCGATAGTCTGCTAGTTTATTTGCTGCTAATGACTGTACTGAAATACCATTAGCAGCTAAATCATCAAGTAACCATCCATCTCCGGTGTATGTATTTGGCAGAGCGGATACAGCTAAATAATTAACGCCATCAGAAACTTCTAAATCTGAAAGATCACCAGTGTTCAGTGATACACGGCGCATCGCGCTGCCATAAAAAACATCAACATAATCAATCTGTGTTAATGCCATTTTAAATTTCCTCCTTTGCAATATTGATAATGGTATCTATCATTTTTTTAACATGAGAACAATCAACTTCTCCGTCATCTTTATAATTATCTTTGAAATAACTACCGATTATTGCACCATTTGCAAGGGCCAAGCGTTCTTTACAGTTATCTGGCGTTACTCCTGCGCCCACAATTAAGGGAAAATCACCAATTACTGAACGGAACTCTTTTATCTTTGATATTTCAGTTTCAACGCCGGTTCCGGATCCCGTTACTACAATGGCATCACAACGGTTTATCCCAATTTTTAGATCTTCTTCCAAGGTACGTCCTGATTTGTAGGGTTGATATTTAAAACGGACACCACCAAGGACAACCGCGGGGGTTAATTTACGCCATTGGTTCATCTTTTCAGCAAATGCTATGTCGTCGTCCGGTGTTAAATGTCCAGCAACCGAATCCAATTGAATAAATTTGGCATTAAATTGAGCTGCGGCTTCAAATCCTCGTGCATCATTATCCAGCATATTTACGCCGTACATTATATCAGGGAATTCACTATTTAGATATTTTAAGACTTGTTCTACGTCATCCTCGCTACCAAAATAATTTTCTACTATTAAGGCATCTATATTATTAGAAAGATATATATCTATTTCCCGTTTTGTGCGCTCCATTATTATTGTCGAATTTTCACCTTTGAGGTGTAACATGGCGAATATTATCTTTTTTTTACCGAAGACATCAAAATATTTCATACAAACTTATATAATAATATATTCTCTAGTTGGGAGTTGTCAAGTGAAAATTTTAAAAAAATTAAATTTTTTTAAAATTTTTTTTGACAATTCGTAAACTAGTATCCAGACACTATTCAAACCGTGGGTATAGCCGTTTCAGTTTAATCCGGGCATCAGCAGTGGTAAACCGCCGGTTGATTTTGCAGGCCTGCTCATTGCGCCTCCGGTTCCAT
>JAISPG010000039.1 GCA_031275085.1 Bacteroidales bacterium
TTCGATAGAGGGTGAGGAAATCATAACCGTAGCGCAGGACGGATCGTTCAGGATATTTACTCTTAAAGATTTATTTCCGGATTTATTTAAAGAAATTAAAAGATGAAAAATATGGAAAAAAGAAGCGACGGACATCAAGGATTTTATTTATTTATTCTTGTTGTAATAGCTATTTTTGCGATAGCAAAATATGTCATATCGGACCGGCCTGAAAGAAACACTTCCGAAGTTAAGATTCCGCCGGCGGAACTTAATACTCTTCAGGTGAAAGCAAAAATTGCAGCAGTATTGGATATGGCGGAAAAGATGAACATGAAAGAGGCCTGTCAACTCCTGTCGAAGGTTTCAAAAACCAAAGGCGCTTCGTGGCTCAGTGGAGAACATTATATCGGCGATTCGTCACAGTTTATAAAAGTTAACCCGAAAGAATGATTAAAAATTAAAAATATTAATAAAAGTAACATTAAATAAAATGAAAAAAATTGTAATTGTATTAATTAGTGCATTGTTTCTAAACTGTTCCAATGTGAATATCAAGGACACTTCCCCTACGGAACAGGAGATGGAGACTGCTTTGGCAATAATCAGGATTGAAATGGCAGAACGACTTGCTTTCACTTTGCCCAAAGCTCAAACGGCTCATTTCCTGTCGAAAGTATCGGGAGGATATTTACCAAAACAATGGGCTTATCCCGAGGTATCGCATATCCTTAAAGATTCTGACCGCAGACTCAAAGTAGTGCTGAGTGATATTGAGGATATGGATAACAATGAAATTGTAATGATGCCATGGTTTATAGAAGACAGGCTCGACCAGTTGGCAAGCGATAATCTTGATGAAGGCGTACCCAATATGATGAATGAAGACTGGGCTGACCCCGATGCTGTTGCCTGCGTACTGTTAAGTATATTATGGAATGAAGTTCCTTCTGTAACAAGATATACTAAACCCCAATTAGTGTCTGAAAAAGCGGATACAACAATCTGGAGTTTCAGAATAGCCGACGGAATAGTCGCTGGTAAGAACGCACCCATTCCCGATCCTTATTTTATCGTAAAGGTTAAAAATGATGTACAGGGATGTGATGTTTATCTGCAAATGTGGTCGGGACGTATATATCTTTCTCCGTTTTTCGGCAAATTGTCGCCTGATAAAGCAGTAGAGAAGACATTGTTGGAAGCTCAGATTCATGCGGTAGCATATTCGATATCCAATATGGGCAAGCAAGATATACGGTACATGTTGGAATTTATAATGCCGTCATACACTTACACGTCAAAAGAAGATTTTAGCTATCAAACCGTATTTAAAGATGCAAAACGGTTCTTTGAATTTGTTAACAGTCAATTACAGGCTAAAGAAGTTGCAGACAGTATCGTAACAAGACATAGCGCTATTAGTAGAGTTTTTGATCAGTATATGAGTTATGTTTATAAAGATACTAAAGATTCCAAAGCACAGTCTTCTATAACATTAAAATTATTCGCCGGTTTATGGGGCAGTTCCCCGAAAGGCTATACTGCGCCTCAACTGACAACCACTCCCGATGGCGATAAGGCTTACTGTTTCACATTAACCGAACCGGCCTCGCCACTTGCTGAAAGTTATAGAAGCAACTTTAATTTAAGCTATTATGTATTGGATGATGGAAGTCTTCGATGCTATTACAAAAAGCCCTGATTAGACAATAAATATGTATGATGAAATAAATATATAATTTTTAATATTAAAGACATGAATAATACGGATTTTAAAGAACTCAAAGCAGGCGACGTCCTGCAGGGCGGAACAAAGATTTACCTTATAATTGATACTTACGAGTTATGTTTTTTACTATAATTATTGGGTTTGTGGTAACTGGAATTATAACCACACTGGCTATAACCACGATGGCTGTTGTAAAATGGAAAATGTATAAGGAAGGCAAGCTATTGCGTGTTGCCTTTATTATGTGTACAATTATAATCGGTATGTATGGTGTTGCGATAATATATGATATGGTTCTTTCTTTCTTAAGATTGTTTCTTTTTCTCTTAAATCTGGGCTATAGTTAATTTTGGAATGTAAGGACGACAAGATTTTGACGAAAGTGGCGCTATTACAGAAAGCCTTGATTAGCTTTAATGATAATAAGATACAAAAATGAAACCAGGACGTATTATATCAATATTAATTGTAGTTGTACTGATTTACATATTTGTAGGAAAATGTAAAGATATACAGCACGCTTGGAACGAACTGCCCGAAGATGATAAAGAGGTAATGCGCAGTAAGTTTCACAATGAACTTTTTAAGGACATACAGGAATTTAATCCTATTCCGCCTAAAGGAGCAACTTACGAAGAGCGTATAGGATGGATAGGAGGAAGATCTCTCGCTCGACTTGGAGTAACAAGCATATCATTGCTTGCCTTATCACAAGTTATTGATGCGGTCAAAACAAACAATTGTAAAAAAGTAATAGAAATTATTGAAAAAAACGGAATACCGATTATTGATAAACTTGCGTTCTGTAATTGGTATAATGAGGAAATGGAATTAGCGAATCAATTGAAAGATTCTCCAAGAAGTAAAGAAAATGCAAGAAAAAAGAAATAAACAGTAATTGATTAAATATTAAAAGTAAATGAATAATTTAAGTAACAACAAAGTGTCTATAGTCACAGTTACTATAGAAAATGAGAACAATGCGCCGGAAAGTTGCCGTGATGAAATTCTTGAAAAAGTATTACAGACATACGGAACGAAAGATATTATCCTTTTTCCGGCAGGATTTTATTCATCTCCGGCAGAAGAAACCAAAGTAGTCGACAATGTCAGTAAATTATTGGCGAAAACAGGATCGGAGACTGTTGTATGTCTTGGAATTGATATATGTGAAAAGTACAAAAAGAACGTTCAGTTTGCTATAGCAATAAACAAATCTGGCATTGTAGCCAAAGGACAAAAATTTTATCCTGCAAAAGCGGAAAAAGACAGGACGGTAACAGCAAAATCTTTTGACGGTAAAGAACGATTCTTTGAGTGTAAAGGAAAACGGTTTTATTTAGCTGTATGTTACGATGTTTTTGGCATCAGAAAACGCAGGATAGCAAATCCCGGAGTAGACGCCATTCTTAACCCGGTACATTTCTTTAATAAAAAAGGGGAAGGCGCAGGATTTGTCTTTTTTATCAGGTATGGGTTTGGCGGCGCATCTTTACACTGGAATTGTCCTGTTTTCGGCGCAGCAGTATTTCTCGGCCGGAAAGTTCCTCCAAAATGGCAAACAAGTTTTCTATGTAAGAACAAAATAGAAAACCTGCAGTCTATCAAATACAGTGACAACGGATTGAAACCCGATAAACAGGACTGTAACATTTCGACAGCATGCGAAAAAGCAGTTTGCCGGTTATATTCAATTTAATAACTGTGGTACTGTCATTAATAATTAAAAATTAAAATCATGTGTAGAAATATTTTAATAATATTTACA
>JAISPG010000005.1 GCA_031275085.1 Bacteroidales bacterium
GTTAAGAGTTGGCTAACGCAGGCCTAATGTATAACTCATAATTATTTCGTATTGTTGTAATAAATTTCGTACATTTGCGGTGTGAAAGAAACAAAAGAGATACGAAGTGTATTGTATTCGGACGAATTTAATTTGTTCTATTCGGAATTAGATGAAAGGACAAAAGTAAAATACAAACAAGGCATTGACATTCTTAAAACAGTGTATGTATTAAGTACGAAATTCGTAAAAAGAATAGTCAATACCAATTTGTACGAAATGCGTATTTCGGTTGGATACAATGAATATCGCACTGTTCTTTTTTGTACAGACCACGAAAACGTGATACAGGCAACTAAAATTATTTTGCTGAACGGCTTCTTGAAAAAATCTTCAAAAGATTATAATAAATATATAAAGCGAGCTATTAACATATTAAATAATTTGGAGTCATGATACAATTAAATCCTGAAAAAGTTGCAAAACTTCACAGTTTTGATGATTTGCTTGATAAAGAATATGGAAAAACAGGAACCTCTTCCCGTGCGGCGTTCCATGAGAGAGCATTAGCCTATTATTATGGCGAGATACTGAAGAGCAGGAGGAGCGAGTTGAAGATTACTCAACAGCAACTTGCTGACAGAATAGGTAAAAATCGCAGTTATGTGGCATACATTGAGCAAGGAAAAACAGATATGCAGTTATCTACTTTTTTGACTATATCCAACGCGCTTGGACTTTCAATTGAATTGCGACCGACTTAAGCGGCATTCCGAATTATTGAATAAGCGTGTAAACCAATCACAAAAAGGTCTGCACGCTTTTTTTATGTGCAGAATATTGAAGTTCTTGAATTACGAGTTACAAATTAAATAGTTTAAATCAGATGAAAAAATATGTAAATCTGCTATTTGCGTTGGGTATTATTGTCTTGTCTTGCCTTCTCTATGAAATGAAAAACAAAGATGGCCTTGTCCTTATGATACCTCTTATGTTTACTTTATATTCACTGATTGTGAATAGGAAGGCACAGCTTCTGAAAAACACTTGGCCTGTATTGCCGGTATTAATCTTTCTTGTTATTCGTGGATTTGAAAACAACCTTGACTGGACATACCTTCATGCGTGGAGATTCTGGATGTCGCTGTTAGTCATTACAGGCCTGCTGTTACTTGGGTTTTTTATTGGATTTTTTGCCGTGAAATGGAAAACGATACAAAGAAATTACCTATTGACCATATTGATGATTGTTTCCTTTGCATTAGCAGTGCTGTCAATTAAGATTGGTTTAACGTTCCAGTTTTTTGCAGTGGGGTTCATATACCTTGCCGCACCATATTTTGCATATTATTATATTACGCAAAAAAAATATGTAGCATGGATCATCATACTCCCTTTTGTGTTACTGTACGCTTTCGCTATCTTGTTTGAAGACGCGTCAATACAATGTTACCCCAATGCCTTTATCCCTATTGTGAGTGCAGGGATGTATTGCCTCATACGCTTGTTGGCAAAACCTGTAAATTGGGTGTTACTTGCGGGGTATATGATGTTTCTTCTATATGGCGGGTTTGCCGGCATGGAGTGTTATTTCCGGTGGATTGAGATGTAATAAAATTTGTAAAAGTCGTTAAATTATTAAATCATGAAAAAGATTATAATTATTTCTTCAGTTTGTGTGTTAGGTCTTGTTGCTTCTGTTTTTGCAATACAGTATTATTTTAAATATTCTTTAGCACACAACCTTATAAACGAAACTATAAATGTGCCGCTCATATTCCGAAGTGATACCACTGATGTTGACCTTATGCAATTTAAAGGGTCGTATATCGTTCTTTATTTTTGGGGCGCCGACAAAGATTGTTTGAAAGGCCTTGAGAAATATCAGAACATGTATGATAGTAAGTTGAAAAATGACAGTCGCGTAAAGATGTATGCTATCCATTGTCATTCCGGAAATGAATCCTGTCCTGCTACAGGAATAGAATACTTACAAGCGAACAATTTTGGTTTTTTACAGGAACAGTTGAAAATAAACACGCTCCCGACGGTTTTAATTATCAGTCCGGAATGGAAACTAAAATTCAGGGGTTCCATTGACGATGCTTATTATTGCATATTGGGATTAACTTATAGTTGAATAATAAAAAACAGACATGAAAAAAATAGCAATATTAATCTCTTTCCTGCTGTTCGGCGTTTTTCACGCTTGTAAGGAGAATACGAGCCATACCGTGGATACCATGGTATGGCTAACGGAAAAAGAAGCGCGGCAAACACTTTTTACGTATGGTATGACTCCAGACAGTTTGTCGCTGGAACAAAAAGAGGTGATGAGAAAGTTGGAGATTATAACTTACGAGCATTGTGCGGTAAAAAACAAGCGCCTGGAGGTAACTGTCAGTAAAAAAGAATTTAAAGCGATGGGGGTGCCGGAAATATATTACGATATACTGAAAAAGGATATTGAGGATATAAATCATTATCTTGATACAACAACATCTGCCATTTTTGTCGCAGATTCTGTTATGGCTGCTTTCAAGAAGTCGCAAGATGAATATTTTGCTAAAAAAGTAAATGGCAGCCGGCAATGATATGTACGCAGACGCTTTATCCGATATGGAAGAAATGAAACAAGGATTTTCCGAAACCGGCCCCTGGAGCGACGACATCACGGAAGTTATCGGGTAAGTACGTCAAGGCGGGTCTGTGACCCGCCTCAACATAGCTCTTTGACATATTGGTTTACACGCTACGGAGGTTAAAACCTCGGTTACGGAGGTTAAAACAAAAACCTTATTTTCATAAAAAGCACCTCAGTAGAAAAACAAGATGAGCGAAAAAATAACCTTATTACCTTATTTTTGGTGATTTGAGGACGACCATGCATTTTATTTGTAATATTCATTAAATTTGTATGAAAATAAAACATTATTACCTTATGAAAGTTGAATACAATAATCTTTATACACATTTCGTTTTTACGACCTTGCATCGGTTGCCGGTTATCGCTGAACAACACCGCCAACGAATAGAAAAATACATTACCGGGATAGTGAATAACAACCATTGCCA